>CAZCUN010000049.1:0-24974 GCA_964502215.1 uncultured Rhizobiaceae bacterium
TTCTCATACCCATATTGATAACCCATTTTTGAGTTATCTGGGACAGCCCCTTTTATTACCACACGCTATTGCAACATACAAAAAAGCCCCACATCAAATGCAGGGCTTTCGCAATTCTATTCGAAATTTAAACCCAAGCCTTACGCTTCGTCTTCTTCCTCTTTCATCAGCTCTTCTTTGCTGACGGTTTTGTCTTTTACTTCTGCTTTTTCTACGATGAAGTCGATGACTTTATCTTCGTAGAGTGGTGCGCGTAGGCCTGCTACTGCGTCTGGGTTTTCTTTGAAGTAGTTAAGCACTTGCTCTTCTTGACCCGGATATTGCTGGATTTGCTGATACACAGCTGCCTGCATTTCATCATCTGTTACTTGAACATCTGACTTCTCGCCAATCTCTGCAAGCACCAAGCCAAGGCGCACGCGGCGCTCTGCTAGTGTTTGATATTCTTTTTTAGCTTTTGCTTCTGTCGTGCCTTCGTCTTTGAAAGTCTTGCCAGCGCGCTCAAGCTCAGAATTCATTTGAGTCCAGATGTTATTGAACTCTTGCTCAACCATTTTCTCTGGCAATTCCATTTTTGTTTTCTTATCAAGCGTATCAAGAATTTCGCGTTTGATTTTTGCGCGCGAGAATGAAGTGTACTGACCTTCGATTTGGCCGCGAACTGCTTCTTTTAGCTTCTCAACATTTTCCATGCCAAGCTTTGTTGCGAACTCATCGTTGATTTCCAATTTGCCTGGCGCTTCAACTTTGTTGACGGTTACATCAAACTCAGCGTCTTTGCCTGCAAGGTGTTTTGCACCATATTCATCTGGGAATTTAACTTTAACAACAGTTTCATCACCCGCTTTTTTGCCTTTAAGTTGGTCTTCGAAACCTGGAATGAATTGACCAGAACCAAGCACCAATTGTGCATCATTGTCAGCGCCGCCTTCAAAAGCTTCACCATCAATTTTACCGAGGTAATTCATGATGATGCGGTCGCCTTCTGCTGCTTTGCCTTTTTTCTCTTCGTAAGGCTTCATGTTGTCGCCGATCTTTTCGATCTGCTCATCAATTTCCTTACCCGAAACTTCTGCCACTGGACGTGTGAACTTTAGTTTTTCCAGTTCAGGCACATTGATTTCTGGGATGACTTCATAAACCATCGTGAATTCGAAATCTTTTTTGCCAGCTAGAATTTCATCTGCTTCTTTTTCGTCTTCAGTCATGTTGATTTCAGGTTGTTGTGCTGCACGCTCTTCACGCTCTTTAAGCACTTCACCAGTACGCGTCGAAACATATTCATTTACAATCTCTGCCATGGCAGATTTGCCATACATTTGTTGTAGGTGCGATTTTGGCACTTTACCCTGACGAAAACCGTTTAACTTCACTTGGCCTTTAAGTGTTTCAAGCTTAGCTTCTAGCTGAGCTGACATATCTTCTTTAGGCACAACGATTTTGATTTCGCGTTTTAGGCCTTCATTGAGGGTTTCTGTAACTTGCATTTTAAAACCTGTTTCATGTTGTTTCCATTGCTTGCCTTGAGTTAAAAACCCAGACAGCACTGGAAGAGTTTGATGATTTCGAAGAGGTTCAGGTTTTTGTGGCAGTGACTATAAAATCATTGCGCGGAAAACCCATTCCACGTTTGGCAATGGCAATAGCAGAGCGAGTTCAAAGTCGCAAGTGTTATTGGAAATCAGATGTTAAATGCATAAGCTTTTAATAATCCTAAGCCTACATCTTAATAACGGCCATCTTATCTTGTGTCATATCATGCATGGTATAGCCTATACCGCCTGTATTATAACCTGATTGGCGACGTCCCGCAAAAGGCATCCAATCAACACGGAAAGCGGTATGATCATTGACCATAACAGCGGTTGCATCCAAATGTTGAACAGCATGCATTGCTTTATCCAGATTATTTGTGAAAACTGATGCCTGAAAAGCATATGGCAAAGCGTTAGAGTGCCCTATTGCATCACTGATATCATCATACTCATAAACACAAACTGCTGGGCCAAAGATTTCAGATGTTGAAACTTTGCTTTTCATAGAAGGATTTAGCAAGACGGTTGGCGCATAGGTGGTTTCACCTAGTTTTTCGCCACCACAAAGGATCTTCGCGCCTTCTGATTTTGCTTCATCAATCCATTGTGCAACACGGTCTACTTCTCGTGGTCTTATCAACGGACCACACTCCGTCTCTTCATGAATAGCGTTGCCTATTGTGAGTTTTTGAGCGCTTTCTGATAGTCTTTGAGCAATATCCTGCGCCATTGATTTAGGTGCAAATACGCGCTGAACCGAAACGCAAACTTGTCCTGAATGATAAAAGCCACCTTTAACCAAGCTTGGGATCATCGCATCTAAATCAGCACCATGATCAACGATAACCGGTGCAACGCCGCCATGCTCCAATGCGCAGCGTGTGCCAGGTGCTAGTTTTGAGCGCAACATCCAACCAATTTTTGCTGAGCCAATAAACGAGAAAAAATTTACTCGACTATCCGTTACCAGTTTTTCTGCGACGTCATTTTCAACGGCTACAAATCGGCACCATTCTTCTGGCAATCCAGCTTCATACAGTATCTCAACAAACGCCTTACAAGATAAAGGTGTATCACCCGCTGGCTTCACGATAACAGGACACCCAGTTGCAATGGCCGGCGCTACCTGATGCACAATTAAATTCAGAGGATGGTTGAAAGCAGACACGGCAACGACGACACCAATTGGCTCTCGCGATGTAAATGCAATACGCCCAGAGCCTGCTTGCGTCAGATCCATCGGAATTTCTGTGCCTTTAAGATGCGAAAGTTCTTTCGTGCAAAGTTCAACGCCATCAATGGCACGCGTAACTTCCACTCTTGAATCAATGAGTGGTTTGCCCCCTTCATTAGCTATTTGAAAAGCTAATGCATCAAAGCGTTCGCTCATAATTTTTGCAGCATTTTTTAGAATCTCAATGCGCTTATAAGCTGGCAACCAATTGTTGCGATCTCGCACAAGCTTGTCTGCTGTCTTCAGATATTTATCAACAGTTTTCCAATCTGTTAGCTCTACAGAACCGATTTGATTTAGATCAAAGGGATTTACAACTTCTAATGTACTCATGGTTTCAAGCTTTCTTTATAGGCCTGTGGATAATTATCTTTATTAAATGCCGATTTTTAATGCTATGTTTTGCTAAGAGATAGCACAATTTAAATGCTTAAAGCAGATTCATAATCATAGAGATTAAAACATATTCAAATTAGCTTTACAATTAATGTGACTAAAGTGTTTTCTGAATTGGTCAGATGGTTGAAAATTACTCTTATTTTCAGATTTTGTCTCTTAAAATTATTCTATAATTTATAACTTAGTTTGACTGATTATTCATTCGAACAGACAAGTCTTGCTTTACATTTAATATTACGTAACGTAATTAAATTACTAACACCCCTGATATGTGAGTACTCAAATGTTTCGTTCGATAATTATTGCTTTTTCAACATCCTTATTCCTGACTGCTTGCCAAACTGGCAGTACCAATTTGGATGGTAGCTTTAGATTACAACCGATAGGTGTGACCATGAATGTGGCTCTTAATCACGGCTTTCAATATTGCGCTTCAAAAGGCAAGAATTTTGATAATAGTATCGATTCACTTCGTAGCGCTGGGTATACGATAAAAGAACCAAAGAGTTACTCTTCAAAAACTGAAACTGCGGCTTTTGACCCTAAGCAGAATGTTAACTTCATCATTATTCAAAACTCAAAAAATAGTAGAAGAGTTTGCAAAATTCAATTTAAATACAATTCTGGCCTGACCTCTCTCCCCAAAGACGGCCCTGTTCGGAATGGTAAAACCTTTTGGAGTTTAGAAAACCTAGAGAAGAAATTAGCCTCTGATCTTTTAGCCAGTCCTCGCACCATATCTCGCCCTCGAAAAGTTGGTAGCGGCAATCAGATTGTTTACACACAAACAGGCAACGCAATTACTGGCAAAACCTTTGTGCATCCTGATGGTTATGCCTTAGGAGTTATCAATATTCTGAGCGCATTGTAAGGTAATAAGCCAACGTAAATTAACCACGTTTTAAAGCCTCCTTTGACCCAAGGCGCTTTTTAGCCCAAATTGTATAGTTAATAATTTATAAACTATATTTCTCACGGGGCTAGTTAATGAGTGACAGTAATAATGCAGCTAAAATCAAGGCTAGCATTGATAACCTCGAGGTTATCAGTCGCTTTGCTTTGGCTATTTTAGCGCTTGCTAGTGGCGTTTATACTTACCTTGGCGTTCGAAGCTTGCTAGATGGGTCTTCTAGCCAAGTCTTTTTTGCAGCTGTTATTTACTCAACTGCTGTATCTGTCGCCATTTATGCTTTTTGGACTTATCTTCTTAAATTTGTACCGCTTATGCAGGATGGCTCACGCCGCTTAGCATTGTTTGGTACGATGGCGCTTGGTTCTTGCATGATTATCGCAATGTCATCATGGCTTAATGCTGCTGCACTTGCTGGCTCTGCTGCGACTGAGCAACATTTATCTATTCAACTTGAAGGCTACGTAGAAGATCTCGATAACGCACATGCAAATGCCCTCTCCGCTCAGTCTTTATTACCAGATGTGATGCGTGCTTCTGAGCGTTTCAAACGATTGGGTGAAGAAGAACTGCGCTCTGGTGCATTAACAGGCACTTCAGGCTCAGGATCCGTAGTTCAGCTTTTATCACAAATGGGCAATCAGCTGGATGAGCTTGCCGCAACCATTACATCATCAAAAGAAACCTCTGCGAAGCTTTTTGCAGATGGGCGCAAGCAACTTGAAAATATGCGTACACTTGTTTCAGCCCCTGGTGCTATTCAACCGCGTGCTGATAAATTTGGCAGTGAGGCGATTGCACTTGCTGGTGTCATTGCATCGTTACAAGAAACTTCTATTGCGCCTTCTGTTAGACGTGCAGCTGAAGATTTATCACTTGGTTTTATTGCTCCAATTGCCGATGGCGGCACTCAGGATTTAGCGACAAGACAAAACACAGTGATTGATAATGTAAAAGCTTCTGTTGAAGCGCAATCAACAGCACTAGCAAAAGCAGCAGACGAGATTTTAGCTGAGCCAGCGGTTGCTTCACGTCGTTTTGCACCCTTATCAAGTGCTGAAGCGGTACTTCGCTATGCAGGAGACTTTGTGCCAAGCTGGGCGGGTGCTATATCAATTGACCTGCTCCCTGCTATCTTGGTTTTAATTCTATCGATTGCACATTCTGCAATCCGTCAGGAAAATGAAAATCTGGATCCAGCAGAACAAATGACAGCTGCAGAAATGATGCGCGCAGTCTCATTGCATAACAAAATGACAAATGAAGAAAAAGAAATACTGAAAGAGCAAACGTCTACCAAAAATACGACCGTTCTACGCCCAATTGATAGTGAACAAAGAAAACGTATTGAGGAAAGCCGCTAATGAGTATCGAGCACACTCAAGCCTCAGAGCAAACCTCTTTGTTATCAAAGGTTGGTCGTTATATTGATGATGCAATCATAATGCGCTCAGCTTTTTATGGTTTGGTTGCTGGTGTTGCTATAACACTGCTACTTGATTATCGCGAAATGCTGAAAGTCGACGCGGCAATTGCGCCAATTATTACGCCTCGCATTGATAACCCTGTACTGCCAGCCTATGTACCAAAAACTTTACCTCAAATTGACGGTGCACCTTCAGTGCCGCGCCCACCCGCACCTCAAATTACCACTGATAGCGAAACCCTTAACAGCTCTATGAAAATTAAGCTTAGTTCTGGTGGCATCTTACAAATGACAGGCTTTATTGATGTTGGTACAGCAACGCTTTTTGAAAAAGAAATTGAAGGTATCAGTGAATACATAATGGCCGTTGAGCTTAATTCTCCAGGTGGTTCGGTATATGACGCTATAGCAATTTCTAAAAAAATTAGAGAAATGGGTTGGACAACGCAAGTTCAAAAAGGCGCATTATGTGCTTCCTCTTGCCCTCTTATTTTTGCAGGAGGTGCAATGCGATTTGCTGAGTCAGGTGCTGGCATTGGTGTCCATCAATTTTTCTCATTTGGTGAAGATACCCGCTCTGCAAGTGAAGCAATTTCAGGTACACAAGCAACGACGGCTAGAATTACACGCCATCTTGAAAGCATGGCAGTTGACCCTCAACTGTGGACACACGCCTTAGAAACACCCCCGCAACAACTTTATTATTTCTCCCAAGAGGAATTAGAAAAATATAAATTAGTTACAAAATAGCAGTCAAATCCAGCGCCCTACGCGCAGCATATATTCTGCATATTTTTCTCCAAATTTTTCCAAAAGAATTTCTTCTTCTGGTATAATTTGGAACTTCGTTAGATATCCAATAAAACAAGGTATCATTAAAAACGATGCAAGGTTTCCTAGCCAGACTGCAAATCCAATTAAGATAATTACCATTCCAAGATACATCGGATTTCTAGTATATTTATATAAACCAGACGTTACTAAGCTTGCAGTCTTATTAGGACTGAATGGTGAAACAGTCGTTTTTTGCCTAGCGAATAGACCAACTGAAAATAAATCAATACCAATACCTGTCATGCAGATTATAATTGCCATAGGTTGATGCAATGAAAACGAAAACCCGAACTCCATAAACTGCTCAGAAATAAGCCACATTAACCCCGCGCAAATTACGGCTTGAATTGGAGGGGGTATGAGTAATTTCATTGTTTTTTTACGCTTATTTTTCTTCAAGTTTTTCTTTAACAGTTGTTGCTAACTGTTTGAGTGAATAAGGCTTTGGCAGAAATCCAAACCTGCCGCGTTCTTCTTCTGGCAGGTTTTTAGCAAAGGCCTCCTCTGCATAACCAGAGACAAATATAAACTTAAGGTCTGGATGTGTTTTCCTAATCTCTGACAACAAGGTTGGTCCATCCATTTCTGGCATCACAACATCAGATACAATGAGATCAATCTCATCGCCATATTCTTCCATCACCTCAAGCGCCTCCACGCCATTAATGGCTTCGTGTACTTCGTAGCCTCTCGAGATAAGCGCTCGCTCAGCAAAGGCTCTTACAGCATCTTCATCCTCCACAAGCAGAACGACAGAGCTTCCTGTTAGGTCTTTAGCAGGCTCTTCTTTTATATTCGACGTAGCATTTTCTAGTTCTTTAATTTCTTCAGCAGTTTGAATGTGCCTAGGTAAAAAGACACGGAAAGTTGTACCTTTACCTAACTCACTATCAGGATAAATAAAGCCGCCCGTTTGCTTGATAATTCCATACACCGTGGAAAGGCCAAGACCTGTCCCCTTGCCTACTTCCTTGGTTGAGAAAAATGGCTCAAAAATTTTATCAAGCACTTCTTTACTCATCCCAGTGCCTTCATCTTCAACCTCAATCATTACATATTCTGCAACTTCAAGGTCATGATAGTTATGTTCCTTGCGGCATTTATCTTCATCGATATTAGAGGTTCGTATTTGCAGCTTACCTTCACCGTCCATAGCATCGCGAGCATTTACAACAAGGTTTACAATCACTTGCTCTAACTGTGAAACATCCGCTTTAATGGGCCACAAATCTCTACCGTGTTTAATATCAAGCTTTACCTTATCACCACCAAGCCTGTCTAAGAGCATATTAAGATCAAACAAGACATCAGATAAATGCAAAACTTGTGGTCGAAGTGTTTGCCTTCTTGAGAAGGCCAATAGCTGCCTGACAAGACTAGCAGCACGATTAGCATTTTGTTTGATATTCATAATATCTTGGAAAGATGGATCTGACGGCTTATGGTTTGTTAATAACAAATCTGAAAAACCAATAATTGCAGTTAGAACATTATTAAAGTCATGCGCGATGCCACCAGCCAGCTGACCAACGGCTTGCATTTTTTGTCCTTTAGCAAATTGGTCTTCCAATGCTCTTTGTTCCGTTGTTTCCATTGCATAAATTATGACACGCTCATCATCGTTATTATCGATAGCTTCGCTATCATCCACTTGGGCGACATGGCTAACGTAGAAACGCACATGCCGCTCTTCATCACCATTGATAGATAAATCTATTGGATTAATCTCTCCGCTACCTGACAGGGCTTGGGCAAATATATCTTCTAAATGCTTTGCATCTTCTGTACTTACCATTTTTGTATATGGCATACCGCCCGCACTGCCTTGGGCTTCGATGACATCGAAGAACATGCGCTGGAATGGTGCGTTTGTACGAACAATCTCACCTTTAGTATTTACACCTGCAATTGCGACAGGTGTTGAATTAAAGAAACGCGTAAAACGAATTTCTGCATCTCTCAACGCATCACTGTCACCAACATCTGCTGATCGGTTGATAACCAGAGTTCTTGTAGCCCCAGGCGCACCATCGCCAGATTCAGGAATTTTATGATAAAGCCGAACCGGTAAAAGTTTCCCGTCACTTTTTTTCATATCAAGATCTATAACACTGGTATTTGCGCTAGTTGCTTCTGACTGCATTGTAGTAAAGAGCGCTAGATAGTCTCCAGATATGATATCTTGCATGTAAGTAGTACTGGGTTCAAACCGCGTTAGGTCCATTCCCAGCCAATCAGCAAGTGTCGCATTGATATACGCAAGTTCGCCGTTATCATCGCTAGCCATAAAGCCTGCGGGTGCATGATCAAGATAGTGTATTGCATCCTGCAATTCTTGAAATGTATTTTCTTGGCTTTGACGATCATCGGTAACATCAGCCACCTGCCAAACAGTAACTGTTTTATTATCAATCGGACTTATCATGCCTCTTGAGCGTAATCGGAACCATTGACCGTCTTTATCCGTCTCCTTAAGCCCCGTATTGAGCCTTACTTCCTCCATGCTGGCTATGCCTTTTTTGGCTGCATTGGCCATTTTATAGATTACTTCGTTCGCTTCTGGCCTTTTTGAAAAGACAGCTTCTACACTTGCAACTTCGGATTGTGTTTTAGCTCCTAGCAAGTCAGCGTAAGCTTCATTTGCGTAAATTACGCGCCCATCAACATCAGAAACCACAATTGATGAGTCCATCGACCCAATCAGAATTTTTGAAAAATCATCAACTTTTCTGCCATATGTGAGTTGGATTATTCCAAGCACCATAGCAAATATAAAAAACACACCAATGCTGGCAAAAACACCTAAAATAGCTAAAAAAAGAGGTTCTCCAAGTCGTTCAGCGCCAAGATAAGCCAGTATGGAAACTACAATCACCAAGAATGCACCGAACATAAGAAAGCGGCCTACACCCCCTGATGTCTTTACTTCATTAATACTAGGTTTGTGTTCTGCTGAATTTTGCACGTTTTCTTTGCGCACCATTGAATTGTTACCCACCAAATACGATTCGTGATTCTAATTCTAACAGTTTACCCTAAACTGCTGAACCTAATTATAGACATATTGATATAAAATAGCAGTTCTGGTATGTATATCGACTTAGGTTAGGAGAATATTTGTTTATCAACGCCCTTTGTGTGACAGATATTGTAATAGTAAAGAGTAAAAATGCGGCGTGAGGCTTTGCCTCAAAGGAGTACAGAGTATGGAGTGGTTAAATAATTTAACTGGCGGGGAAAACGGGTCTGCAATTAATCTAATCATCATAACACTTGCTATGGTTTTTCTACTAATTGTAGTCGGCTGGATATTTAGAAAATTTTCGGGAACAGCAGCAAAAAAAGCAATGCGGAGTAGAGTACCTCGCCTTTCAATTACAGACACAACTAAAATCGATGAGAAGCGCTGGATGGTTATGGTTAGACGTGACAACGTTGAGCATTTAATACTTATTGGCGGCTCAAATGACCTTGTCGTTGAATCAAATATCGTGCGTGCTCAGGTTCCACAAAAACCAAGTGTAACACCTCAAGAGAATATTGCCCCTGCAGCTGTGCAAGAAAGAGCTGAAAATGCTGTTCTTGAAAATGAAACTGCAGCGACGCCTTCTATCACTGCTCCGATTGCTGGTGTAGCAGCAGTAGGTGCTGCTGGTTTATCTGCCGTAACAACCGTTGCAACAACAGTAACGGATACTGCTACATCCGTAGTTTCATCAGTTGCCGATACATCTGGTGATGTTACAAATGCGGTTACAGAAACTGCAACTGAAACGGTCAAAGCTGTTACCGAAAAGGCGTCTGATGCTGTTGAGAGCGTAACTGAGACTGTTACACCTGAAGCAGGTGTCGATCTAGAAAGCCAGATATCTGCGACATTGGACGATGCTTTATCTATAGAAGATTTGGATATCAAACCTAATGAAGAACCTGCAACACCTACAATCGCAAGTGATGCTGCATCATCGGATGCAAACCCTAAAGGTGGTGATGATGAAATGCAGCGTTTACTAGATGAACTATCGAGTGAAATGAAAGAGCCAGCTTAAGGCTTCTTAAGTTTTAATCTATTGATTATCAAAAATAAAAAACCGCCAAGTTGGCGGTTTTTTTATACTTATATTTATCAATTATTTTTCAATCATCTCTATAGACTTTTTCACGACGTTCATGAGCCTCTTGCGCCTCTATAGATAAAGTTGCAATTGGTCTTGCATCAAGGCGTTTTAAACTAATTGGCTCGCCCGTATGCTCACAATACCCATAGCTGCCATCTTCAATTCTCTTTAATGCAGAATCTATTTTTTTCACTAGTTTACGCTGTCTATCTCTTGCACGTAATTCAATAGAACGATCAGTCTCTGAAGATGCCCTGTCAGCAGCATCAGGCATTTTATCACTTTCATCCTGCAAAACAGCAATCGTTGATTTTGATTCTCGTAGAATGTCAGACTTCCAAGTTTCTAGCTTATTTTTAAAGTAAGCTTTTTGCATTTCGCCCATGAATGGCTCATCGTCACTTGGAAGATAGTCTATATCGAGTTGTACGATACCCATTAGATAACCTCCTATATATTCCATCAAAACTTTTACGGTTGTTAGCCCTACCCTTCGACGGTATATAGACTGGGAGTAGCTAACACTCAAGGCAAAAAATAGTTCACAATTAAAGTTTACTATAATGTATTAGTTGCTAGTAAAAAATAAATAGAATGGAAACGTAAATGCTACGCCTGTATATCATGCGACACGCCAAATCCTCTTGGGCAGTTCCTGGCGCTCGTGATTTTGACAGAGAACTCAATGATAAAGGTTTTGAAGACTTACAAAAAGTTACTAAACTCATCCAATCAGAAAGCATATCCCCAGAGTTGATTTTATGTTCAAGTGCAATCCGCACACAGCAAACTCTGGATGCAATTTTAAAAGGTTTTAAAAACCAGCCGAGAATAGAATACACAGAAAAACTATATTCAAGCGGATTGTCAGAATACATTGAAATAATAAATTCAATTAAAAATGCACAATCTATTATGATTATTGGCCATAATCCTATGTGTGGATCTTTAGCAACAGCCCTTCCAAGCTCGGGTCCTGCGGAGGAACTTGAAAAAATCGCGTATAGATACCCAACTGCAGCGCTTACTACATTAGATTTTGATGTTGAGGCTTGGCATAATGTAACAAAAGGCAGTGGTATTCTTAGAAAATCTATATTTCCATCAGAATTATAAAATTCAACGCATTAAATGAACGGTTGATTAACCATTTCAGGTGATATTCAAGCATCTTAAACGAAGGTTCTGTTATGCGTATTGTTTTCCTAGTTCTCTCAATTTTCATTTCTTTCACATTAAATAACGTGGCTTTTGCTTCCGATATTAAGTTTTTTAAAGGCATTGAAGGGAAATGGTCTGGCCCTGGTGAAATTGTGGCTGGTAAGTACAAAGGGACAAAATACGTTTGCACATTTGATGGCACAACCCCTAAAAAAGGCCATGGAATGATTGTTGATGGTTCATGTCGTGTTGGTGTTTTTTTACAAAAAATGAGCGCGCATGTCACTAAGAAAGGCTCAAGCTATAAAGGTGCTTTTCTTGATGGCGCTAAAGGTGACGGCATGGATGTGACTGGCGGTCGTTATACAAAAAACCGCATCATCGTCGACATTGTCCGCAATGATCTTAAAGGCATCATGGTTGTTAATTTAAATGATAAGAACCAACTAAAAGCTACAATCTCAGTGCACCATAACAAAAAGCTAATACCTGTAATTGGTATGAACTTAAGCCGAATTGATACAGGTACTGTTACCGGTGCTACACAGTAAGCTTATAATCAGTTTTCTTAATCTGCGAAGTATCTAGTGTTTTAAGCCATTTTTTAATGGACTTTCCATGCAGTTCTAAATGAGGTGCGATGTCAGCTAGTGGCATCAATACAAATGCGCGTTCGTGCATTCTTGGGTGTGGTAGTTGTAAATCATTATCGTCAATCTCGAGGTTGTCATAAAAAAGAACATCAAGATCAATCGTTCGTGGACCCCATCTTACATCCCTAACCCGCTTTAACTGTTTTTCAGTATCTAGGCATAGCTTTAGTAGCTGATGCGCTGTGAGGGTTGTCTGAACGCTTATGCAGGCATTTAAAAACCAATCCTGTTCCGTAATGCCCCAAGGTGGCGTTTTATAGACATTGGAAGTTTTTGTAATCAAAATTTCTTGATTCTTATCAAAGGCATGTAGTGTTGAGTTCATGCTTTTAATCACATCTCCAACATTTCCTCCAAGTCCTAAATAAGCGGTTTTGAAATCAGCCATTTGGATTATGATTAATCGTGACTTCGACATAATCAAGCACACCTTGCACAGGCGCATTTGGTTTTCTTATTGTTACTTCAGCGTTTTCAATCATTGGAAACTCTTTGCAAAGTGCTTTGGCAGTTTCTAATGCAAGTGCTTCAATAAGAAAGCGTCTCTTACCAGTAACAATACTTTCAATCACTTGAAAGGCGGTGCCGTAATCTACCGTTCCCTCAATTTCATCACTCGCAAGCGCGTTTCCACCATCAACATCAAGAATAGCATCTACAAAAAAACGCTGGCCTAGTGTTTCTTCTTCATTGTAAACGCCATGGCGGGCAAAGAATGCGCAATTTTTCAGCGTAATTTTATATTTAGACATATCTATCCTAATTCTGCCCCACTATAGCATCCGCCATTGCAAGCGCTTGTACATTTGTTGCCACATCATGAACTCGAAACACTTGTGCCCCTTTTATTCGAGCGACGACACTTGTCGCGGCTGTGCCAATATCTCGATTGTCTGCATCTTGTCCAGTAAAATGACCAATAAAGCGTTTGCGTGAGGTGCCTACTAATAAGGGATATCCTAATTTATGCAGTTCTTCAAAGCGTGCTAGCAGGGTAATATTTTCACTCGGATCTTTTGCAAAGCCAAAGCCAGGGTCAAGAACAATTTGCTCATCATGTATGCCTGCATTTTTCATATGATTTATAGAGCGCTCAAGAAAAGCGAATTGATCAGAAATGACATCGTTATTTTTTACACGCCCACGTCCTGTATGCATTGCACAGCATCCAGCCTTTAAATCCGCAGCTTTTTGCGCAATGTCTGGGTCTTTTTGAAACCCCCATACATCATTTATAATATGTGCACCTGCCGCAATAGCATGTTTAGCAGTGCTTGCTCTATATGTATCAATTGATAAGACCATCGATTGATTAGAGCTTAATGCCTCAATGATTGGTAGTACCCTGTCTTGCTCTTGCGCTTCACTAACCTCTTGAGCGCCCGGACGTGTAGATTCACCCCCTATATCTATTACTTGCGCGCCCTCGTTTAACATTTGCTCTGCCCGCATTATAGCAGTTTCAATATGATTAAATTGGCCACCATCAGAAAACGAATCCGGGGTTACATTTAAAATCCCCATAACGACTGCATTTGCGCCAAGAATGAGTTCACGTTCATGCGCGAGTTGCCATTTTTTGTTTAAAAAATAGGTTTTCATTAGTTTATCACAATTTTTTAGCTTATAAGTGTCTGAAATTAATAGTGAAAAAATATTCCTCTTAACATGCAATTTTATGGTTTACTTAAGGTAAGTTATTAGCTATTGAGGAAGTGCGCGCTGAACTTACGGGGCAGTTTGTTCAACGCGTAGCGACTAGTTTATCCCCCAGCCTATCAGGTAGGCTAGTCGCATATTCCCTTTTTTTAGCTAAAAATCAAATTTTTAGTGATATTTTCTTCATTTTATTCAGGTGCTAATTTGTTTTTCATACAAGCGTCCCCACTGCGGCATGCACTGATTGTTACCTGCAAGTCTCATTGAATGCCAAGCCATTGCATGGTTAGAGGATGTTACTGGAATCCCTGTTTTATCTTCAATTTTACAAACAGCATCCATAAGCCTGACGTTTGTACAAGACACAAAGACCATATCAACTTCTTCAAGGGCTTTAAGTTTATCAACGGCATTTGCAATGCTATCGGAATCTATTCGTGCAACTGTTGGGTCATGTTCTTCATTAAAAGATCCGAATACAGGAACTTCAAATCCAGCTTCTTCAATATAGTTTTTAACGATCTGATTAACATCATCTCTATATGGCGTTAAAACGGCAATGCGGGCTGCATCAAAAGCACGAAATGCAGCAAAGGCCGCGGTTGCTGGCGTGGTACATTTAGCATTTGGCTGACTTTCCCTAATCCGCGCAAAAACTTTATCCTCCCCCAAAACCATAGATGCTGAAGTGCACCCATAGGCAACAACATCTAATTTTTCGCCCGGCAATATAAGGTCAACCGTTTGCGGAATTCGCATTTCCATGTCAGACAAGGTATCTGGCGTAATTATAGTTTCATTTTTAATTCTTGCCGTAAAAAGCCCTGTTTCGGGTTCAGCAAAAACTTGTCTGAATTCATGTTCTATTGTGAAGTCTGTTGCAAGCACGACCAAGCCGACACGTGCAAGACTGCCGATACCTTCATCTGTTGTGAAGTCTAAGTTTTCAAGCATATTACTAGACAATTGCAGCGGTTACCTGAATTTCAACCCGAAGTTCTTCTCGAGCAAGCTTGGCTTCAACACAAGCACGTGCTGGTGTATTTCCTACTGATACCCAACCATCCCACACACTATTCATTTTCTTAAAATCTTTAATATCAGCTAGCCATATTGTTGCGCTCAATATGTTGTCTTTACTCGTACCTGCTTGTGACAAAAGTGAATCAATCTGACTTAGAATTTCCCTTGTTTGATCTGTAACACTCTCGCCAACAGCAACTTGACCTGCCGTATATACAATCGAGTTATGCACAACGGCTTGGCTCATTCGATCACCAGGAATAATTCGGTTTATGGTCATATTAGTAATATCCGACTTTAATTCATTCATTTTAAACAAATTTAACAATGAAATAATGTTTTCTGCAATGCAAAAAAAAGCTTTTATATATTTTTTGTCCTTAACGACAAATTAGAGATTGTTTCCAAAATGGAACAAATGAATTTATTAAATCAAATCATTGTCAACTTAGCTTGTTAGCTTATCTATATGTGTGCTTATATCAATCTAGCCGATTATATCGGTATCACAACGGCTCATAAATTGAGCAATGGAGGAAATTATGACAGAACAACTTAATCGTAGAAAATTTCTTAAAGGCTCAGCAGTTGCTTCAACTGTTGCAGCAGGCGCTCTTGCAGCACCAGCACTTGCACGCGCAGAGCCAACCGTTCTTAAGGTACAAGCTGGCTGGGGCGGCGGTATTTTCCTTGAGAATGCTAAATCATACGTAGATCGCGTACACGCAATGGCAGGTAAAGATCTTAAGATTGATCTTCTTGCTGTAAACTCTGTTGTTAAAACAGGTCAAATGCAGAATGCAGTTCACAAAGGCCTTCTTGATGGCGTTCACTATGTTCCTGCTTATTGGTATTCAAAATCAAAAGCTGCTTCATTATTTGGTACTGGCCCTTGTTTTGGTTGGTCTTCAAACGAAGTACTTGGTTGGATTCACTACGGTGGCGGTCAGGAATTGTTTGACGAGCTAATGGCTTCACTTGGTTTGAACCTTGTTTCAGTATTCAACTCGCCAATGCCTGCTCAGCCAATGGGTTGGTTTAAAGAAGAAATCAAAGACGCTTCGCAAATGGAAGGCCTTAAGTACCGTACCGTTGGTCTTGCTGCTGACGTTCTTTTAGAAATGGGCATGTCAGTTGTGCAGCTTCCAGGCGGAGAAATTCAGCCGGCAATGAAATCTGGTTTGATTGATGCTGCTGAGTTTAACAACCCAACATCAGACCGTGACTTTGGTATGCAGGATGTTTCCAAGCACTACCACTTGGCATCATTCCACCAGTCACAAGAGTTCTTTGAAATTTCATTCAACAAAGACAAATTCAATTCACTTCCTGCTGAACATCAAGCTATCTTGAAGCACGCTTCTGAAGCTGAAAGTGCAAACTTCTACTGGAATAACACTAAGCGTTATGCAGAAGATCTTGTGAAGCTTCGCGATGAGCAAGGCGTGAACGTTTACCGCACACCAGACTCAGTGATGCAAGAGCAGTTGAACGCTTGGGATAAAGTTGTTGAGCGCATTTCAGCTGAAGATCCATTCTTTGCTAAAGTTATCGTATCACAAAAAGCATATGCTAAAGACGTGATGAACTACTTGAACTTGAACCAGCCTGATTACAAGCTGGCTTACAAGCACTACTTTGGCTAAGACTTAAAGTCTGCAAAATACCAAAGGCTGCTAAAGTAGCCTTTGGTTTTACAAATTAAAATAATTTTAATAAGGCATTCCCACTGAGCATATTTTGCTCCGGTTGGAGGGGGAGACTAAGTGGAAAAAGTTGTTTATACAATTGAAGGTATCAGTGTATGGCTTGGTCGTGCATTTGGCTGGTGCATTCTAATTCTAACCCTTGCTGTCGCTTACGAAGTATTCGTACGTTACATTCTAAATTCCCCGACCGTTTGGTCATTAGACATGCAAATACAAATGTATGGAGCACTGTTCTTAATGACAGGCCCCTACGCTCTTGCCCAAGGCGCCCATGTACGTGGCGACTTTTTATACAGACTTTACCCAGTAAAGTGGCAAGCGACATCTGATTTAATTCTCTATATTATCTTCTTTGTGCCTGGCATGTTTGCGCTCGTATACGCCGGCTATACCGCTGCTAGTGAAAGCTGGGCTTGGAAAGAAGTTAGTTTGAATAGCCCTGCTGGCATTCAAATTTATTACCTAAAAACACTTGTTCCAATCATTGGCTTTTTCATGTTGCTTCAAGGCTTCTCAGAAATGCTTCGTTGCTGGAGAGCCATAAAAACAGGTCATTGGATGAAGCGTCTTGCTGACGTGAAAGAAACCGAGGACTTGCTTGCGGAAGCAACACATGAAGTCATGGATCGCGGCACGCCACCAATTATGCCTGTTAAATAATAATCAAACATCATTACGCACCGCGTATCTAATTTACTGAGTACAAAAAATGTCAAATCCTCAAGTCGCCATCTTAATGCTTACCAGCTTTATCTTCTTGGTGTTGCTGGGTTTCCCAGTTGCCTTCACACTCATGGCGATGGGCATCAGTTTTGGGTTTTATTATTACCTGACACAAGGCAATAAATTTGAACAATTCAGTGATTTATTTACAAATAATATCTTTGATTTATTTGCACAGCGCACCTTTGAGGTTATGGATAATTCTACGCTAGTTGCAATTCCGCTATTCTTGTTCATGGGCTATATCGTTGAGCGCGCGAGTATTATTGATAAGTTATTCTTCTCAATTTACATGGCAGCGCGTAAACTCCCTGGCTCAATGGCAATTGCCGCTCTTATTACCTGTACCGTATTTTCTACCGCTTCAGGTATTGTGGGTGCGGTTGTAACTCTGATGGGCTTACTTGCCTTCCCTGCTATGGCAAATGCTAACTACAATAAAGAATTTGCCTCTGGTGTTATTTGTGCAGGTGGTACGCTGGGTATTCTTATTCCGCCGTCTATTATGTTGATTGTCTATTCAGTGATTGCTGAACTATCGCCTTTACGTCTTTATGCGGCAGCTGTTTTCCCGGGCTTAATGCTTGCGGGTTCTTATATGATCTACGTTATTGTACGTGCCTCGCTTAATCCAAAACTTGCGCCTCCTCCAAAAGAAGAAGATGTTCCGCCTCCTTCTGAAGTTTTCAAGGACTTATTATTCTCGTTCTTCCCGCTGACGATTTTGATTATGTTGGTGCTTGGTTCAATTTTAGGTGGGCTTGCAACACCTGCAGAAGCTGCGGCAATGGGTGCTGCTGGTGGTATAGCACTTGCCGCTGCTTATCGTGCGCTAACATGGGAAAAACTCAAAGAAAGTGTATTCTTAACCGCCAAAGCTACATCAATGGTGTGTTGGTTATTCATTGGCTCGTTCATTTTCTCAGCCGTGTTCTCGCTTCTTGGCGGAGAACATCTGATTAAAGATTGGGTTTTGAGTTTTGATCTAGAGCCTTGGCAGTTTTTGATTTTAGTCCAATTGATTATCTTTATACTGGGTTGGCCATTAGAGTGGTCAGAGATCTTGATTATCTTTGTCCCTATCTTCCTACCAATGCTTTCTGCCTTTGATGTAAATCCATACTTCTTTGCAATGTTGGTGGCACTGAATTTGCAAACTTCGTTCTTAACACCGCCAATGGCCATGTCCGCCTATTATCTAAAAGGCGTGTTAAAAAATCAGATCGAACTGGTGCAAATTTTCAAGGGTATCATGCCATATCTGGCCATCGTTATTATCTGTATGGTGCTGATGTATCAGTTCCCAGAGATCGCGCTTTGGCTTCCTGATTACTTGTTCCCTTAGGCTGATAAAAGACAATGTCTGATTTACCACCTAATGGGTTAAGCGCTACAGAAGCTGCACAAAAGATACGTGAAGGCTGGCTCACTTCAGTTGATCTGGTATCGGCTTGTCTTGAACGGATTGAGCAAACGGATGGACAATTAAAAGCTTGGGCACATGTTGATAAAGATAATGCCCTTGCTCAAGCTAAGTCGCTTGACGATATCCGCATGCGAGGCAAACCAATGGGGGCATTGCACGGTGTGCCTGTTGGTTTAAAAGACATTATCGATACAAAAGAAATGCCGACACAACGCGGCACGCCAATTTTTAAAAATCGTCAACCAGAAAGCAATGCTACACTTGTAAATCGATTACAAGAAGAAGGCGCGGTTATTCTTGGCAAAACTGTCACTACAGAACTTACCTTCATGCATGCGGCCGATACTTGCAACCCTCATAACCCTGCTCATACGCCAGGTGGTTCTTCTAGTGGTTCAGCCGCAGCAGTTGCTGGTTATCATGTACCTTTAGCAATCGGGACGCAGACCAATGGCTCTGTCATTCGCCCAGCTTCATTTTGTGGCACCTATGGGTTCAAGCCAAGTCGTGGAATAGTTTCCAGAACTGGCCTTTTACAAACTTCAAATTCGCTCGATCAAGTTGGTGTCTTTGGCAGATCGCTTGAAGATGTGGCGCTGTTAAGTGATGCAATTGGTTGTTATGATCCGTTAGATGAAAAATCATATAAGCAACATCGCCCGCACATGCTTGAGGGTGCGAGAAAAGAAGCTGAGATAGAACCAGAATTCGCATGGTTTGATTTACCTTTCGCTGACAGACTTTCTAAAGATTCCTCAGAGGCTTTTGAAGAAGTTGTTGAAGCACTTGGCGGACGCATTACCAAAATTGAAGCGCCGCAAAATTTTACTGGCCTTGTTGATACACAGCGTATTATTCACGAATATGAAATCTGCAAGCACCAAGCCGATGTGTTTGATAATCATTGGGATAAAATAAGCAATACGCTTAAGCCTATTATTGAGCGTGCGCGTAAAATATCTCAAGATGAATACGAATACGCCCTAGATGTTATGCGCCAAACAGAGAGTTTTCTTGGAGAGTTTTTCCTAGATTACGACGCGATTATTACACCATCTTCTACTGGCGAAGCGCCTTTGATGAGCGAAGGTACAGGCGATCCTATTTTTTGCACACTTTGGACTTTGGCAGGTTTACCTTGCGTAAACCTTCCTGTCATTGTTGGTAGCAATGGCTTACCCATTGGCCTTCAACTTGTTGGCGGCTACGAAGAAGATGATAGATTACTGAGAACCGCAAACTGGCTATTGACCGAAATACAATAAGCATTGCACATTGAGTGCAGGAGAAAATAAATGGAAAAAGCACCACTAAATGGAATTTCTGCCTTTTTGGGTACTGCTATATTAGCAATATTTGTAATTGCGCTTGCGGAAAGTATTTCTGCTGGTTTTGCAGGGTTTTGGGGTGGCTTACCCTTCTGGCTTATTATTATCTTTGTTCTAGGATTAGCACTTTATAATTTTTTAGAAGAAACTATTCGCATGACTAAAGGCGTTAAATTTTTCATCCAGATAGTAGGCATTTTATATGCTGGGATTACGCTTGCATATGGTTCTTGGAAAGCTTCAAGCTTTTCCACAAAGTTCAAAGACTCTACTTTTAGCCTGCCTTTTTCAGACACTGAACACATGGTCTCGCCAGGATGGTTGCAAGGTCTTTGGATATTCCTTTGCATTTTCTTTATCTTCGTCACAGCAACTTATGCGATGAAGCATTACCGCCGACACGTTGAAACATCTTAAAAGACCATTTTTGTGACAGCTAAACCCACACTCTGGATTACACGTAAACTTTCTGACGCGACGCTAGAACGCGCTCAAAAAAACTATGACTGCATCATCAATTATGAAGATGGCGAGCATGCGGCTGATGAAATCATTGCGATGAGTTCTAAAGTAGATGCGATTTTACCGTGTCACTCAGAAGTATTTCGGGGACGTACAGTCGATGAACTAAATGCCCGTGTAAAAATCATCGCTAATCACTCGGTTGGGACAGACCATTGTGACATCCCTGCCCTAAATGCACGTGGCGTCACAGTCACCAACACACCCGATGTTTTATCAGATGCCACTGCTGAACTTGCGTTTTTATTAATGCTAGGAGCCGCACGTCGTGCTGTAGAAGGTGACCGTATAGTCCGCGATGGAAAATGGGATTTCTGGTCTCCAGCTTTTATGGTTGGTAAACAGGTCTCAGGCGCTCGTCTTGGCATCATCGGAATGGGGCGTGTTGGGCAAGCGATGGCAAGAAATGCACGTGGCTTTGGCATGGAAGTTCATTACTTCAATCGCTCTAAACTACCTGCTGAAAAAGAAGCAGGCGCTACGTATCATGATAGTGTGGATAGCCTGCTTGGTGTAGCAGACTTCCTATCGCTCCACTGCCCTGCAACGCCAGAAACAACAGGTCTTATGAATGAGGCTCGTTTTGCCATGCTTCCTGATGGTGCGGTCATGATCAATACTGCACGTGGCGCGCTGGTAGATGAAGGTGCATTGATTGCCGCACTTAAGAGCGGCAAGCTTTCTGCTGCGGGTCTTGATTGCTTTGTAAAAGAGCCTGGCGGAAATCCTGCTCTATCTGCCCATGACAATGTCTTCATGCTGCCCCATATAGGAAGTGCAACCGTTACAACGCGCGATGCTATGGGCTTTCGTGCGCTTGATAATTTGGATGCGTTTTTTAATGGCGAAACACCAAAAGATAAATTGTAAAATATGACAAAAACGATTGTATGGTTCAGACAGGATTTACGCCTTTGTGATAATCATGCGCTTTTTAATGCTTGTAAAAATGGCGAAATAATTCCACTTTTTGTCCTTGATGATCATGACAGAGAACTGGGGGGCGCTTCTAAATGGTGGCTGCACCATAGTTTAAAGAAGCTAGCAACAAGCCTTGGTGGCCTAGTACTACGCAAAGGTGATCCACTAAGTATATTGCAAAGCTTAGTCCAAGAAACAAATGCTGATGCGGTTTACTGGAACCGTGGCTATGAACCTCACATTGTACAGCGTGACACAGAGATAAAATCCACATTAAGCCACGATGAATTTGATGTGCAAAGTTTTCATGGCTCAGTCGTTCGCGAACCATGGGAAATCGAAACAGGCTCTGGTGGCCCTTACAAAGTCTATACGCCGTTTTGGAAAGCGAACCTAAAAAAAGGACTTCCTGAACCCATTCATGCACCAACGACAATACAATTGGCTTCACTTGATGGCTTAGGAGAAGCGCTTGAGGATTGGGCGTTACTGCCAAACAACCCAAACTGGGCAAAAGACTGGGAGGCGCTTTGGGCACCTGGCGAAGTGGGTGCGAACAAACGCTTAGATGAATTCTTACAAGAAGACATCAAAGGCTATGGTGAGTTACGAAACCGCCCTGATCTACCCAATATTTCACGCCTGTCTCCACACATCCATTTTGGTGAAGTTTCACCCAGACAAATCGTTGAAAAATCTTATGCACGTAAATCTGGAATTCCTGACTATGAAAGCGACATCGATAAATTCGTAGCAGAAGTTGGCTGGCGTGATTTTGCCAATCATTTACTCTTTAACTTCCCAGAAATTCCAACAAAAAACTGGAAACCAGCCTTTGATGATTATCCATGGCGCGAAAGTGATACAGATTTAAAGGCTTGGCAAAAAGGCATGACGGGTTATCCGATGGTGGATGCGGGTATGCGGGAACTATGGCACACTGGCTATATGCATAACCGCATCAGAATGTTGGTGGGTAGTTTTCTAGTCAAGCACCTGCAATTACACTGGTCACATGGTGAAGCGTGGTTCTGGGATACTCTATTAGATGCTGACTTAGCGAATAACACCTCAAGCTGGCAGTGGATATCAGGCTCAGGTGCAGATGCAGCGCCCTACTTTCGTATCTTTAATCCAATAAGCCAAGGCCCAAAGTTTGACCCAAGGGGAGAATATATTCGCAAATGGTGCCCTGAATTAAGCGATTTACCAAACAATTTGATTCATCGACCACACGAAGCAACCGCTATGGAGCTTCGTGCAGCAGGAGTTGAGTTAGGAAAAACCTATCCTGCTCCAATGGTTGACCATAAACAGGCACGTGAGGCAGCTTTAGCAGGATATGAAGCAGTAAAATTTGCACAAGCTAAGAAAACTGCTTGATTGTTTAAGCCAGCTAAGTTAGCCAATGGTTTAACCAATTCATATTCGCGGGTATGGCGGAATTGGTAGACGCAAGGGACTTAAAATCCCTCGGCCCTAGGCCGTCCCGGTTCGAGTCCGGGTACCCGCACCATATCGGACTTGTCAGTCTGAATATCCTTTAACACATTGAAAAGCATAGCTGTTTCTTGGGTTCGATAACCCTTATTACGGCAGTATGCTATGCGGCCTGTAAATGCCAGTCTAAGTAGAGTTCTGCGCTCAATGATATTATTAGAAGCCCATAGTTTCCAAGGGCTTAGCAGAAATTCAAGCGAGGTTCGATAAATTTCCTCAAAGGGCTTCAAAGGTTGGCCGGATTTAACCGCCTTTTCTACCAAAACAAGTTTGTTTTCTTCGATTCTCTGAATTTCACCTTCATAAGCAGTAATGAGTGTTGGTGAAGTTGTAGAAAGTAATCTGCTCATAACTTGCGAGGCTTTATCTTCTAACTTGTCGATCTCTGAATTAATTTTGCAAGTAATTGCTTTGACCTTTGCCCTGCGGTCTTCCCACAAATCTTCCAACATTGAGCGAAGAACTTGGAATGCTTCTTGTGCGGGTTGTATACCGTGCAGGAGCGCTTCGAAGTCTTCTTCTATAATATCCTTGCGAATATTCTTTCGATAGCTCTCACATCCTTTGGTTTGGCAAAAATAGTAACCATACATGCCGCCTTTACTACCTTTAGACCAGCTTGCTGTCATTGGACGATCGCAGTCACAACATTTTACAAAACCACGTAATGGAAAATCAGAGCTTGTATCCTTGCGGATCGGCGCTTTTTTATTGCTTGGATCATTCGCACGACCCAAACGCTTGTTTTGATTGATCTGCCATGTTTCAAGACTGATTAATGGCTCATGCTTTGCGGGTTGAAGGTGAATGTTCCATGGTTCATAAGTAATGTAACCAGCATATAAAGTCCGTGATAGAAGATCGCCGATACGAGATAAATGCACCTCGCCTTTTTTGTTTTTTGGATAGGCAAGCTGATTGTCTAAAAAGCGTTTTACTTCTGACGGACTATCAAACCGACCAGCAGCATAACCTTCCAGAGCTTCTGCAATAATGGAAGCTACAGGTTCATCCCTGACTAATAATTTTCCATGCTCTTTTGTTTTCTCAAACTTATATCCTAGCGGGGTCTGAAATACCCAATAACCATTTTGCACTCGTGCACGCATACGGTTTTTAGTTTGCTCGCCGTTTTTCTGGCGATGATGTTGTGCAACAGATGCCAGAAGGTTCTCAACAAGAATGGAATCTGAATCCTCACCAAACTCAATTGACGGACTTTCAAGCTTTCCACCTGCATCATTCAAAGATGATCGCAATTGAAGATGTGCTTCAAGTCCCCGCGCAAGGCGACTGATATCATCGATAATTACAATAAAATTTTGGTTTTGATGTTTTTTAAGAAAAGCAATCATTGTCAACATACCGGGACGGTCAATTAGACCACCAGATACGCCTTTGTCGCAAAACACCTCCACAACATCATAATGCTTGTATTTAGCATACTCCCTGCACCGTGTTTCCTGCGAAGCAAGGCCATCCCCTTCTCTCACCTGTTTGATGTCAGACACGCGGGTATAGATAACTGCCTTTTGCAAAGCATCAGGCAATTGCGTAACTTTATCTGAGGTATTGTTTTGAGAAGTAGATATATCGACCATAGCTTATCTTATTGTTGTGATTTGTGGAATGAATATGGCTCGGCATTTTATCTCTTTAGATTTTATCAACAAAGAGCCAAGCTTAAATTGCTTTATTTTTGTCATCTGATTCTATCAGATTAGATTCTTTCAATGCAACCTTTTGCAATGATTTCATCTCAACCTGTTGTGCAGGATGAACGCCAAACTCATGATCAATGATACCTTCGCAAAACTGCCATGCAGCTTTTAGAAAAACATGTCAATCGCATACTAAAAAGGGTCCATATCGCGGCGTAACAATGGGCCATTT
>CAZCUN010000050.1:0-23530 GCA_964502215.1 uncultured Rhizobiaceae bacterium
TCTCATACCCATATTGATAACCCATTTTTGAGTTATCTGGGACAGCCCCTTATTAAATTTATGGCCTAGTAATGCTTGCTTGTCTGCGTTGCACTAATCCACGAATTCTACTTTTTTCATCAGCGTCGAATTGAAGTTGATCTTCGTGGTGTTGTTCAAATAGTTTAGTGAATACTTTTTGCACTTCCTCACGCATGTTTACACAATTATCTTGTCCCGGTAGCGCACCAATTGCTCTTTCCATTTCGATTGCATAACGGTCAGCAATAGCAAGGTGAACAGCCTCATGCACACGAGCGTATTCTTCGAGTGAATTCCATGCTTGTGCTAATTCAGTTTTTAGACGACTTACGTTTTTGTGGCGGGGTAGGGTAACACGCGCTTTTACGTTAATGCGCGCTTTGGAAACAATGCAATTATTGCCAGATAGTTGGTATTTAATACTAGGCAACATTCGCAAATCTGTTGAGGCAAGTGCTTTACCAACGCCTGTTACTTCAGGGCCGTGAATTTTAATTTGTTGATCAACTTCACTGAATGTATCGCCCGTAACGGTATAATAACCAACGCTTACAAGAGTACGCTCACCAACAGAAGTGCAGGCAGCCAATACGGCTAACGATCCTAGAATTGAATATTTGGTAAGTAATTTTATCATGCAAGCTTTCTATAGCACAGTTTGTGTTGCTTAATCTATAGTTATCAAGGTTTTGGATTATTAACACTCCAAACAAATTCGTTACCCTCATCAGGTGATGATGGAACTAAACGTGCCAAAACTAGAGATATAAATGCCATTACAGCTCCAGCCAAGAACACTGCTGCAGGGTTAATAACCCATACAAGCCCGAATAATACAGGTATGAATACGGCGGCAATATGGTTGATTGTAAAAGCAACGCCTGCAGTAGGGGCTATATCTGCTGGATCAGCAATTTTTTGAAAATATGTTTTCATCGATATGGCCATGGCAAAGAGTGCGTGATCAATAATGTATAGTGCAACTGCCAATTCCCAAGTGGGTACAAATGCATATGCTATGAAGACAAAAATAAGCCCCACATACTCAATGGTTAAAATGGTTCTTTCACCAAAGCGAACTATCCATTTGCCTATCAGTGGAGCGAACATCATCGTTACTACTTGATTTGCGATAAAGAGCGCCATCATTTCATGGATTGGAAAGCCGAAGCGTTCGACCATCATAAAACCTGCAAAGACCATGAAGATTTGTCTACGTGCACCGCCCATGAAAGTTAAAGCGTAATATAACCAATATCGTTTTCTAAGAATGATTTTTTTGTTTTGTGTTATGCCATCTTTAAAAGCTGGAAATAACATCCACATCAGCATAGTACCAACGCAGGTTAAAAGGCCTGTTACCATATAAATACTGTTAAAGCTGATGGCTAACCAAGCACCTGCGATAAAAATGAAACCAAATACAAGCAGCTGTGCAACTGATCCTACAGCAAGAATTTTACCCATAGTGGCTGGAGCAGATTTTTTTGGCAACCATTGCAGCGATAGAGATTGGTGCATGGTTTCATAATAATGAAACCCAATTGATGAGATAAAAGTAGTAATTAGAAAGCCTGTAAAGCTTGGAAACATGCCTGTTACAGCTGCTGCACCACCTAATAATAAAAGTGATATGTATGCCCAAGTTTGCTCTCGCCCAAACAGCAGTAAGAAGACGGCGGCGAAAGATAAGAAACCAGGTATTTCGCGGATTGACTGCTGGATACCAATTTCTTTGCCACTAAAAGCTAGGACTTCAACTGCAAAGTTATTCGTAAGAGCCATCCAAGCTGCGAATGCAATTTGCATCACCGCAGCCATAACCATCAATAATATAGCTGGTGTTTGCCAAGGCTTTTTTGAGGTATCGGCAGTAGGTGAGGTGGCTGACATCAATCACAGGTATCAGCCATTTAAATATGGTGCAATTGAATTGTTTTTACTTTTCAAATTAGGTCGTTCAATTACGCTACATTTTGTTGAGCGGAATATTCTGTATTAAATAGTGAAGGTTTCTCTTCACTGCCATTTATTTGTAAATACTGATTTGCATCATTTTGACTTAGTGCTTTTGAGAAATAGAAGCCTTGTACAAAGTCTACTTCATAAAGGTTCTTAAGAAGGTCAAACTGTTCTTTGCTCTCTACGCCTTCAACAACAATTTTCAGTTCAAGCGCTTTCCCCAAAACTGTAATGCCCTTAAGCAGTGTTCGTGATCTTTGATTGACAATGAGGTCGTCAACGAATGACTTATCAATCTTAAGTTTATCTAGGGGTAATTTGTGCAAATAGCTCAAGCTTGAATAGCCTGTTCCAAAATCATCCAATGAAATACGAACACCTAATGAGCTTAGTTCTTCAAGAACTAATATTGCGTGATCCATATCATACAAGACGGCAGTTTCTGTTATCTCAATCTCTAGCCTAGAAGGGGTGAGGCCACTTTCTTCAAGAGCGTTCTTTACGATATCCGTGATTGAACCAACTCTAAATTGTACGGCGGAAAGATTAACGGCAACAGAGATGTCTTCTGGCCACGTTTTACAAGCCCGACATGCTTCATACAGTGTCCAATTACCAATTTCGTTTATTAGGCCGAGATCCTCAGCAATTGGGATGAATTCTGATGGCGGAATTTGTTCTATATCATTGCGTTTCCAGCGTGTAAGTGCTTCAAACACTTTTGTTTTTGTGTCTGACGTTGAATGTATCGGCTGGAAATGCAGTTCTAATGCGTTATTTTTGACTGCTAGAGATAAATCTTCTTCAAGCAATACTCGCTTTTGCAAACTTTCTTCTAGTTCCGTTGTAAATTCGCTATACGTATTTTTTCCCTTGGCCTTAGCAGCGTATAGCGCGAGGTCAGCAAGCTTGAGAAGGCGATCAATTGATGTGCCATCTGATGGATATTTTGAAACACCTAAGCTTGCTCCAAAACTTACAACCTGGTTATTAAAAACTACATCGAGCGCGATTTCTTTGACTAATTTATCGGCAAGGGAGTTTATTGAGCCGTTGAGATTTTTATTATTAATAAAAACAACAAACTCGTCTCCTCCATAACGTGCGCATATTGAATTTTTTGGCAGTAGATCTCTTGCTCTTTCTGCAACTGTCGTAAGAATATGATCCCCAGCTTCATGTCCTAAGGTGTCATTGATGCGTTTGAAATCATCAAGGTCAAAGAAAATGACTGACGCTGTTTCATTTGGTTGCATATCTTTTAGTAAGTGTTTTGTCTGCTGTATGAAATGGGTTCTGTTACAAAGCCCTGTTAGTTCATCGTATTTTGCAAGCTGGTTAATACGGGTTTGATATTCAATACGTTGTGTCACATCTTCAATAACAAGCACGCAGCCGCCTTCGTCACGAAGTTTGATCGATAATTCTACGTATTGAGATTGTGATATTTTAAATACTTTAGCTGCTGTTTTGTGATTTAAGCGCTTTGTCAGCGTTTCTTGAAGAATTCTAACGCGGTTGACTAAAGGTCTTTGTGTATCGATTAATCTAGAAATTTCATTTAGTTTTTTACTGTAGCAATTAATTTCATCGCCAATCCCTAGGATGTTACGCGCAGTTTTGTTGACGATCTTTAAGCGCATTGCATCATCAAACATCATTAAGCCGTGGGACATACTTTCAAGTGCTTCATTAAGTTGCTCGCCAAATGCATCTTTTTCATCTGATTGTTGTTCCATACTAGAAAAGATATTGCGTAAACGGGCTGATATGTCTCTTACACTTGCAAAAAGTGGCAAGAAGAATGCAGAAAGAATAATACTTCTGAAGTCGCCATATGCTGGCAGTCCCAGAATTATAGGAATAGCAACAGCTGAAATTTGTAGTGTTAAAATTCGATCGCTTGTGAAATTTCTGGATATCAAACTAAGAATGTTACCCATTGTAACTGAGATACAGAGCAAGTGAACAAATGGATCATTGGTTAAGGTGAAGCAGAAAAAACACCATAGTCCCATTGAAAAGGTAAAAGATGTTGAGAGAAAAACATATTGTGCACGCCATAAGGACATTTGTTCTGAGTTTTTACTAATCAGCTTTTTATGCAGCTTAATGTTTCCCACGTCACAAGCCATGATTACCATCATTGCAACTGATATGAATAGTAGGGAGTACTCATTGGTAAGAACAAAGGTAATTAGTGCCGCAGAAGCAGCGCTGATTTTACCATAAAAGAATGCAGCGTGATCTTCATAGTGATGAAGCGCCTGCTGCATTCTGATTTCGTTCGTTTTGGACTGATTTAATGTATTCACTGTATAGTTTCCCGCTTATATGCGGCTATAATATTGAAGAGTACTTTCTAGATGGTTTATAAAATCTTTTTTTTAAGCTGTTGATTAAGGGTTTTTTAATGTTTGATCCAATATATTAATTAAATGTTAAATTTATTTTTATCTTTGGTTGCATTATGATTCGACTGTTTTTGGTAGGGGGGGCAGTCTTATTGCTGGCAGGTGGCAATGTACTTGTTAATGATAAGAAAAACACAACAGAAATATCTCAAGTCGGTTCATTTAAGATTGACCCAATGATTGTTGGACATGCCATAAGCAAACAGCATGTTGAGCTTTGGAAGCAAAAAAGCGCACAATATAAGGAATGCGGATTATGCGGTGAAGAGCCTCAAGCTTTTCCCGCTGATTGAGTTATTATGATTTAGGAATGGAACGTTTGTCTAGGATCGTTGTCCATTGCCCAGAATGGTGAGCTGACTGACGCTTAAGATAAGTGTATTCAGTTTGATCCCACTGTTTTACAGTTTCACTCAAATTATCTAATACATAATCGGCACGTTCAGTTCTAACAGTTAGAACTGCATGGCCGTCACCATTTGGTAATAAAACAACTGTTATTAGCAGCGCAGAGGCTGGCCACCCACGTTGCATTAACATATGGCGCTTCATCAGCACATAATCTTCACAATCACCGATACTTTCAGGGTAGAGCCATAATTCTTCTACGCCAAAACCTTCTAGGTCAGTAACTGGCGCAATTGTAGAATTTGAGTATGCATTTATTTCTACGAGGTCATTCCATCTTTTACGTGTAAGTTTAGCCGATTTTCCTGAGAGCGATTTAATTTTGCAATCAGCTACATATTGCTTGCAATAATTATAATGACCAATCGGTTGAGACGTAAGTCCTGCCAATTGCATATGTGCTGTATTGGCAGCATTTGTTACATTTGTTGATGATATGATTGGCAAACTGCAAATAGCTAGTAACCGCAATATTCGTTTAATCATTCCGCCACCTCGTTAACTTTCCGTTAACCTAAAGTTAGGCGCTCTTAGTGTCAAACAGACTTGCTTTTAATGGTTAATTTCTAAAAATTTATAAAATTCAAATACTTATGGATTTTTCACGGAAGGCTTAAAATTTAGATAAAAGTTTACTGTTTAAATTAGGTCAAGATAAAAACCTTTTTGGCATATTCTTCCACACATGATGATGAAATGCGTAATTGATACGCAACTAGCAGGGGTTATGAATATGGCAACACGAATTTATAATGGTAATAACAACAATAATACGATTGTTGGTCGTAATAGTTCAAACACAGCTAATCCTGATATTTTAAATGGATTTGGTGGTGATGATCGTCTTTTTGGTCTTGCTGGCAATGATACATTAAATGGCGGTGCTGGTAATGATTCACTTGTGGGAAGTGGCGGTAACGACCAGCTTTTTGGTGATGAGGGTAACGACAATCTTAATGGTGGTTCAGGAAATGATCTTCTTGAAGGCGGTGAAGGCGATGATATTTTAGATGGCAGCACTGGAACTGATGTTCTGCGTGGTGGTGCGGGTAATGATCTATTGCGCGCTGGATTTGATAATGGCGATGGTGATACTTTTGACGGCGGCGAAGGTAATGATACTTATATTATTCGCGGGAGCGCAGTTTCTGGCTTTTCTTTTGAAATTGATCTTGAAGGTACAACAGATACTTACGGAAATAGCTATTTCAATATTGAAAACCTTACTGGTGGTACGCGGAACGATATTCTAAGCGGTAATGATGAAGTAAATATACTTGATGGTCATATTGGTGATGACATATTAAATGGCCGTGGCGGCAATGACGAACTTTTTGGTCGTTCAGGTAATGATACCATCAATGGCGGCGATGGCGATGATATTGTTAATTCTGGTACTGGTGATGACATTGTAAATGGTGATGCTGGTAATGACCGTTTAAATGGCCGTTCAGGTAATGATATTATATCTGGAGGCGAGGGCGACGACCATATTAATGGTGGCGCTGGCGATGATACTTTAAATGGTGACGCGGGCGACGATATTATTGTTGCATCTTATGGCAATGACCGTATCGACGGTGGCGCTGGTGTCGATAGCATTAACGCAGGCACAGGAGATGATGAAGTCTCAGGTGGCGGTGACAGAGATTATATTCGTGGTGATGGTGGCGATGACACAATCTTCGGAGACGCTGGCGATGATGTTCTTCGCGGTGATACGGGTCATGATGAAATATCTGGCGGTGAAGGTGAAGACTTTATCGATGGTGGTACAGGCGATGACACTATAAATGGCGGTCTTGATAATGATCACTTAATTGGCAATTCTGGTAATGATATACTGAATGGCGGCGCTGGTGATGATCGTATTGTTGCTGGGTTTGGCAATGACACTGTTTCAGGTGGCGATGGTAACGACCGTATTTTTGGTACTGAAGGGGATAATACTATCTCTGGTGGTGCTGGCGATGATAATATTTCTGGTGGCCTAGACCATGATATAATTTTTGGTGATGAAGGCGATGATTATATTTCAGGTGGCGATGGTGATGATACGCTAAATGGTGGCGATGGTGCTGACTCTATCAATTCTGGTGCTGGTGATGATGTATCATCAGGTGGAGCTGGAAATGACCGTATTAGCGGGCGTGATGGCAATGATACTTTGAATGGAGATGCTGGCGAAGACTATCTTTGGGGTGGTAATGGCAATGATATCCTTTCTGGTGGCGCTGATAATGATATTTTACGCGGCGAAGGCGGCAATGATATCATCTTTGGCGGCAGTGGCGACGATCGTATTGATGGATCATCAGGTCATGATGAGTTAACTGGCAATGGTGGCGCAGACTTCATTACTGCTGGTACAGGCAATGACGTGCTTGATGGCGGTGCAGGTAATGACATCCTTAAAGGTGATGGTGGTAATGACACAATCTCTGGAGGTGCTGGTGATGACCGCATCGAAGGTGGTTCAGGCCATGATATTTTCTCTGGCGGTGCTGGCAATGATACATTCACTGGTGGTACTGGCGCAGATGTCTATGCATATCTTTTTGAAGACCTAACTGATGGAGTAGAAAACTTTACAGATAGGGTTCGTGACTTCTCTACAGTTGATATTCTAGATTTATCTGGCTTGGAAATTGAGCTTAGTGATGTGGTTTTAACGGACGATGGGTCTGATACGTTAGTTTCTGCTAATGTTGGCGGCACAACATATCATATTGCTGGACTTGAGGGGCGCGTTGATCTTGATACTCAAAGTTTATTTGATGATGGTCTTTTGATCCTATAATCAAGAATAAACTGTTTCTTTTAAAGGCGTTCTTTTGAACGCCTTTTTTTGTGCTTGAAGTTTATTGCCTGTTTGTTGTTTCTCTATATTAGGGAGAACATCGTGACTTGGCCAAATGCCAGCCTCTAGGCAATCAGCATATCCATTTTTAAGAGATTCATTATGCATGGCTTTTTGTGCGCTTTTGAAATCATACTCTAAGCTATTTGTTTCTACATTTAATATGTTGTTGTTAATTGCAATCGTTGCGTACCAAACACGGTTCGTTCCATCATTTGCAGGCATTCCAGCCGCACCTGAATTTAACCATGGCTTATTGTTAATTTCACCAATAAATGGAATTCCAGAATGGCCGACGATATATCCATCAAAGGTTTCATTATCTATGATTGTTTCTAAGGTTGATGGAAATACAAATTGATTAATTGAGTTTGGCGTTGCGTGAGTGGCTAGGAGGTTTTGACCGCCAATTTTTACATATAATTGCCGTGGCAGGCTTCCCATCCAAGTGGCCGTTTCCCTGTCTATTTTTGATAGACAAAAATTGTACCACTGGTTCGAAAGTATGCTGCATTCGCTACCTTCTTCAAATCCACAGCCACAATCTTTTGATCCTTGTGCAATTGCTTCTTCACAATTGCCCATGATGATGTGGTCAACATTGTTTCTAATAAGCTCAGTCGTTTCAATTGGGTTTGCGCAATAGGCTAGCATATCACCTGTAAAAATGATTTCTGAACGGGTAAAGCCTAATTCAGATGCTTTTTTTAGAATCGCTTTTGTTGCTTGGAGATTGCCGTAGGCGCCGCCAAATATAAAAGCTTTTTTACCGATATTAATTTGGTTAGTTGAAGTGTTGAGTGTCATGCCATGGCGATACATGGCTTTATTGTTTACTGCAATGCGTAATATCCATTCTTGGCTTGCGGTTCACTAAAATTTGCGCCACTAAACATTTTATGACCGCTGGAACGAATAGAACACGTGAACTCATTACAGGTGGACCAGTAATTATTCTGGTTGAACCTCAGTTGGGTGAAAATATTGGTATGGTTGCCCGTGCTATGGCTAATTTTGGCTTGAGCGAATTGCGTCTTGTAAACCCACGCGATGGGTGGCCTAGTGAAAAGGCTAGGGTTGTTGCTAGTAAAGCTGACCATGTTATTGATGGCGTAAAGGTTTTTGATACGCTTGAAGATGCAGTGGCAGATTTAAACCGTTTGCTTGCTACAACCGCACGCCAACGCGATATGTTAAAGCCTGTGCTTGCGCCAGATGTTGCTGCCAATCTTGTTAAAGCTCGCATGGATGCTAATGAAAAAGTTGGTGTTTTATTTGGTCGTGAGCGGTGGGGACTTGAAAATGATGAAGTTGCACTTGCGGATGAAATTATTACATTTCCAGTTAACCCAGCATTTGCATCTTTAAACATAGCCCAAGCGGTTTTGTTAATGTCTTATGAGTGGATGCGTACTTCTGTTAAGGAAGGCGAAACACGGTTTGCTTCGCCAGACCATTTGCCTGCATCGCGTGAAAGTCTTGTAAATTTACTAACGCATCTGGAAACTGCGCTTGATGAAGCAAAGTATTTTTATCCGCCTGAGAAACGTGAAAAGATGAGCCTTAATCTGCGTAATATTTTCACACATGCTGGTCTTCAAGAGCAAGAAGTTCAATCACTGCATGGGGTAATAGCAGCATTAGAGCGACGTTGGATGAGGCCTCGTTCTGAAAGAGTAAAGCCAGGAGAAGAGTAGCTTGCTTGCAAACCTTCCTGTCTTGCGGCATGAAATATGTGATTAGCTAAGTGTAATAGGGGAATTGTGATTAAAAACTGGATTAATAATTTTGTTGGTTTTTTTAAACTTATTGGAGATCGTAAGGTTACAGAAGCACATGGGTTGTTACCTAAATCTATTATTCCCTATCTAATTTTAGTTGTTTTTATTGGGCTGATTATAATTGCGCATTTTTATGCAGACCCAATTTACCGTAGTTGGTTTGAGGTTAATAATACGGATGATCCAACTAGCATATATACCAAAACAACTGATTTAGCTCAGGTGCATTGGGTGCTTGTACCATATGGCATTGCTATCTTGATAATTTCTGTATGGAAAATGCACCCCAAATCAAATGCTGACCTTCTTAAATGGCATCATTGTTTAATGGGGTTATATTTTGTTTTTACTGCAGTCGCTTTCAGTGGTTTGATAACGCTGCTTTTGAAGAATGTATTTGGGCGTGTGCGGCCTAATTTTTATGATGGTGTTAATTTGTGGCAATCGATGCCATTTGCTGGAAAATATGATTTTTTAAGTTTCCCTTCTGGCCATGCAACAACCGCTGGTGCGATTGCAATGATCGCATATTTTTTTGCTCCGAGGTTTACATTGCTTGGATTGGGATTTGCCATTTGGATTGCGATTACTAGGCTTGGGGTGGGGGCGCATTATCCAGCGGATGTCGTGGCAGGACTTTTTGTTGGCATGAGTTTCACTTGGCTTTATGCGCGTTCTTTTGCTCGTAAACGTATGCTGTTTAAATTTACCGATAATGGAAAATTGATATTTCGTACGCCTTACGGTTCAAGTTAAACGTCAAACGCGCTATTTATTGATTCTAATATTTCAAAAAGAAATGAATTTGCACATATGACTATTCTTGTTTTTGATTCTGGTATTGGTGGTTTATCTGTGTTGCGTGAAGCGCGTGTGATGATGGGCAATAGAAAATTTGTCTATGTGGCAGATAATGCAGCTTTTCCCTATGGTAATTGGGAGGAAGAGCCGCTTTGTCAGCGGATGGTTGAATTATTTGGTAAGTTGATTAAAAAATGGAATCCTGAAATATGCATTATTGCTTGTAATACAGCCTCGACAATAGGGATAATTGCTCTTCGGGAAGCTTATCCTAATATGCAGTTTGTAGGAACTGTTCCTGCGATAAAGCCAGCAGCAGAGCGGACAGCCTCTGGGCTGGTTTCTGTTCTTGCAACGCCTGGAACAGTTAAGCGTCAATATACGCAAGACCTCATAGATCAATATGCAAGCAAATGTCATGTGAAGCTGGTTGGTAGCACAAGGCTTGCAACTTTATCCGAAACTTATATGCGAGATGGGTTCGTTGATGAAGAGGCTGTAAAGGCAGAGATTATGCCCTGTTTCGTCGGTGAGGGGATTAGGCGCACTGATATTGTCGTTCTGGCTTGTACGCATTATCCGTTTCTTGCAAATAGAATGCGTAAGATGGCGCCTTGGCCTGTAGACTGGATCGATACATCAGAGGCAATTGCAAGAAGAGCTGATACGCTTTTAAATCCGCTTGGTGATAATGTATCGCAAAAGCAGGCACGCGATGAAGCTTATTTCACCGCTGGCGCACCAGATACTTCCACCGCAAACTTGTTACTAGGTTTCGGCTTGAAGCACTTAATGGACGAGCTTTAGTTTCGATATCCTATAAAAAGTAAGTCGCAAAAATATTCATTTTTATTTTTAAAAAAATGCTCAAGTTTTAGTTATCTGTTGTGAGTGTTTGTTGTAGATATTTGATGGATGTTTTTGTTCGTATTGCGATACAAAGATAATGTCTTGGGTCCCAGCTTTGACAACGTATTGTTAAACATAAATGTATCTGTATCTAATTCATTGGGTTCAGCTACATTCCCTACAAGGAAGATATTTCAAATGACTAAAGTCCCCTACATTACAAAACTAGCATCTATTGCGCTTATGACTACTGTATTTGCTCCAACACTAGTTCATGCAGCTGATTTGGCAAATAGTGAGCCTGAAATTGAAGCGCCATTATCTGCTAACCCATATTATTTATCAATTTTTGCAGGCGCTGTATTCCCTACAGACGATGTTGGATACACAAATGGTATCACGGTTGTTGATGTGGATTTAGATACTGGCTACACAATTGGTGCAGCGATTGGTAAGCGTTTTACAGAATACTCAAATAATGGTTATACACCACGTCTTGAGTTGGCATTTAGGTATGCATCAACTGACGTTGATGCAATTAATTTTTCGGGTAATGGTCCTGCTCAAGAGGTTGTAATTGGCAATAGCCAAGTTTCATATGCTACATTTGGCGTGAATGGTTATATTGATGCTGATGATGCATTTGGCGATGGTATTACTCCTTACATTGGCGCCGGTCTTGGCGTTGCACTTGTTGACCAAAACATTGTGTATAATGGAGCGGGTCTAAACCTTAACGATGATGATACTGTGTTTACTTGGAACGTTACTGCTGGTGTGAATTTTGAGCTTAATGAACAGGTAAGTCTGTTTACAGATGTTGGGTTTCACCAGCTTGTAGATACTTCTAGCTTGCGTCGTATCGGTGGCGCTGCTGTCGGTGGTGGCGCTGGACCTGGTGGCGGTATCTTTGAAGATGACAACAATTCAATTGTTGCACGCGTAGGTCTATCTGTCTCCTTCGACGCTTTTAACTAAAGCGTTTGGTTTTGTTGATTTTTATGATTGACTTTAAGCCTTAGAAAAACTAATCAATATCTAACCCGTCATGCTTTGTATGGCGGGTTTTTAACGTATCCCGTGATTGTCTTCACAAAACGTGCGTGAAGCTTTCTGTCGGTCAGACTAAACAGTCTAGCAGAGGAGGGTACGTTTCCTTAACCCAAAACATGAGGTTTTGGGTGTAAATGCTTATGTTATGTAAGGAAATGTAATGAGCAAGCGTATTGCAGCAAAATATAAAATTGATCGCCGTCTTGGTGAAAATATTTGGGGTCGACCTAAGTCTCCTGTAAACCGTCGTGAATATGGTCCAGGCGAACATGGTCAGCGCCGTAAAGGAAAACCATCTGATTTTGGCATCCAGCTTCATGCGAAGCAAAAATTGAAAGGTTACTACGGTAACATTTCAGAAAAGCAATTCCGCAAGATTTATGGAGAGGCTGTTCGTCAAAAAGGTGATACTTCAGAAAATCTTATTGGTTTGCTTGAAAGTCGTCTTGATGCACTTGTTTATCGCGCAAAATTTGTTGCAACTGTTTTTGCAGCGCGTCAGTTCATCAACCACGGTCATGTTAAAGTAAACGGCTCTAAAGTCGATATTTCTTCATACCGCTGTAAAGTTGGTGATGTGATTGAAGTTAAAGAAAAATCACGTCAACTCGCATTTGTTCTTGAGGCTATCCAGCTTGCTGAGCGTGATGTTCCAGATTATGTTGATGCTGACCATAGTAAAATGACAGCGACTTATGTTCGTAAACCAGCGTTTGGTGATGTACCATATCCTGTTGTTATGGAGCCAAACCTAGTGGTTGAATTCTATTCACGCTAAGCGTGACAAAAATAATTAAATGACAATGCCCAGCTCGTCTGGGCATTTTTTTTGCTTTTTATAAATTATTTGTGTCTATGATTTTGAATACATTGCTTTCAATGATGCGCGTAATATGGCTATAACATTGAAGTGATTGCTAAAATTGCCTTTTTAAACATGAATTCATTGATTTTGTTTATAGTTTTGTGTTAATATTACGTTACGTAATTTTTTAAGTAATATTTGTTGGGGTGTAGTTTTATGATTTTACGAGTTCTTGTTAGCGCTTTACTTACTGGTAGCATTCTGTCAGTGCCTGTACATGCTGAAGCTGCTGAAAAGCGTAAAAATCTCTTTGAAATTTTATTCAAAAAACCCAAGATTCGTAAAAATAAGAAAAAGAAAAATAACAATAAAATTCAAGTTGTTAAGACGCAAAAAAAGCAAAAAAAAGTTGCTAAAAAAGCTAAGAAAAAAGCTGTAAAAACGGCTAATAAGAAACTGCCAAAAGTTGAATCTAGTAAGAATTATACATATCACGTAGCTAAACGTGCAAGAATTCTACTGGTTGCAGCCCCAGCAAAATATGCGCTGGCTGAAACTAACAATACGCAAAATGTTACTGATAAAGTTATACTTTCACCTTTAACGTCTGATATTGTTAAAGTAGGTAAAATGAATATGCGTGCTGAGAAGCACTTGGCTGATGCAATAACTGACTTTTATACTGATAATCAGAATTATCATTGGATAAATGATGATGGCGCTTGGAATAATAGAGCGCAATTTGCTCTCAAGATACTTGATGGTGCAAACTCTTACGGCCTTCGGAAGGCAGATTATGCATTTGATTTCGGTGAGATATCATCTGACATAAGTGGTAAGGCGCTTGCGCGTGAAAGAATAAATCGCGAAATATCAATGACGACTGCAGTTCTGCGTTATGCAATGGATGCAAAATTTGGCACGATCAATCCAAATTTATTAAGCGGCTACCATGATTTTCCTGTTCATTATGCTAAAGCAACTGATCTTCTTGTTGAAACTATGCAAAGCAGTATTTTACAGCACACACTTCAATCTTTTCACCCTTCAAACGAAAAGTTTAAGGCTTTAAAGCGTGAACTTGCTGCGATTAATGCTGTTGAAGACGATATTATAAAGCTAGATCCGAAAACTTTTATAAAGCCGCGACAATCGAATAATGAACTACCAAATGTTGTTTTAGCAATTAAGAAGCGTGGCTCGGAAGAACTTTTAGAAAAGCATTCGGAAGTTTTAAATGAGTATTATGGCTATCTGGATTATAGCAAAGCACTTGTTTCAGTCGTAAAAGATTATCAAAAAGAAGTCGGCCTTGGTGCAGATGGTATTATTGGTAGTAATACTATTACTAAATTAACAGGTATCTCCGCGGATGATAAGGCGATAAAGCTTGCTCTTTCTATGGAACGTTTGCGTTGGCATCCGAACCAATTTGGTGAGCGTCACGTGTTTATCAACCAGCCAGAATATCGTGCACGTTATATTTCGGATGGCAAAGAAGAGCTATCGATGCGTGTCGTAGTTGGTAAAAAAGCCAACCAAACTAATTTCTTTTATGATGAAATTGAGCATGTTGTTTATAATCCTTATTGGGGGGTTCCTCGCTCAATAATCGTCAATGAATTTACGCCTAAATCTATTTCGAACCCTGCTTATCTTGATGAACGTGGGTATGAGTTACGATCATGGGGCGGTAAAAAACTGAAAGCTTCAAACATTAATTGGAGCAAGGTTGGTACGAAACCAAAGTTTAGTGTGCGTCAAACGCCAGGCCCTCAGAATGCGCTTGGTAAATTAAAGATCATGTTCCCGAATAAACATGCGATCTACATGCATGACACACCTGCAAAAGATTTATTTAATCTTGAGCATCGTGCTTATAGTCATGGATGCGTGCGCTTACATGATCCCCAAGCTATGGCTGCTGCGGTTTTAGGACTTACTAAAAAGCAAGTAGATTCACGTATTGATCCTGGTAAAAACAAGACAGAAAAACTTTCAGTCAAAGTGCCTGTTTATGTTTCATATTTTACTGCATGGCCACAAGAAGACGGTACGGTGAATTATTTTAATGATATGTATGAGCGTGATGTTCATCTGATGAAAGCTTTTAGAGCGACTGAAAAAGCTCGATCAATAAATATTAATTCTTAGAACGCGCTAAAAATTATTCAAAAAAGCCGCCCAGTATGAGGCGGCTGTTTTAGTTTGATTATGCATTTATGATTTAGCGTTTAGCAAATTTAATAGTTCCAACGCTGAAAATTTTACCGCTTTTGGGGTCTGTCCGGCTGATAGCAACATCGAAGGCTGAGCCACTTTTTACATTCATGCTAATTTTGGCGCTGATGTTTTGTTTACCAATTCTATCACGTGCCTTAAAACTAAAGTTTATTTTTGAACCACTTCGTTTGCCACTAAAATTACTTTGTTTTAAATTGGCGAGTGAGCGAAACATATTAGCGCGGTAGCCATTACCGCTAGTTTGTTCAATAAAGCCGTTCAGACTGAACACAAAGCCACTAACAGCACAGTTGCCAGTCATCTTGAGCTTCTTGGCACTGTCAGGTTTGCTTTTTAATCGACAACGAATAGATTCATTCTTAGCTTTAGGACCGGACTTAACCAAGCCTTTGCCGCGCCAACTGCCTGTCATATTCTCAAATATCTTGGGAGATGCGCTAACACTTATACTACTTGTCGGTATTGCTAATACCGCAACTGATAAAGCGCTTAAAGTAAGTAGTTTTTTTAGCATTAAATTCTCCATACTATTTATTTAGTGGCTTCCTTTTGGTTTAACACCGCTAGGTAGGCAGGTAATTGAAATATATCTGCCAAAAAGGCCAAAACTAGGGTCATTATAACAACAAGAGCAAATACTGCCATTGCTGGTAATGAACTAAAGCACATTATAATCAATCCACCAGATAAAATCATTGTAGTTGAAAATAGTGCAGGGGTAACCTCTTTTAATGCACCAGCAACTGCCGGCAAGTTATCGTGATCACGCTTATTTATCATGTATTGATTTAACATGTGTATGGAATCATCAACTGCAATACCGAATGCAACCGTTAATGCCACTGCAATAGACATATTAAGTGGAATACCTAGTAAATAAAGAATTAGCTCAACGCATACGATTGGTAACATATTGGGCACAAGACAAGCCAAACCTAATTTGATTGAGCGCGATGATATGGCGATTAGAATAATTGAAAGTAGTACAGCAATGAGTAAACTAACTCGAAGGTTATCCATTAATCGCGGGGCTACCACACCAGATAAAACCGGATAACCAGTAATTTTTACAAAGTCAGAAAGTTCTCTTTTCTTGAGAGCTGTATTCATGCCTGTTAATCGTTCTTGCATTTCGCTTTCAGAAAGGTTTGCAGATGAAAAGATTGTTACTAGGACTTTAGATTTGTCTTCAGAAATAAAACGGCTTGTAAGAAAGCGCGGTAACTCGTCAATAAGTTCTGCATTGATTTTACCACCGGCTTTTTTGATTTCATCTGCAAAGTCTGCAAGTGAATAAAATGAACCTGCTGGGAAAACATCTTTTACAGCTTCAATTGTATCATAAACCCGTGCTTCATTTGAGGGATCATCGAGGGCTAATTGCTGGTCCATATCTACAATAGCAAAAAGCGGTGTTGAGCCGTAATAGGCGGAGTCAATAAAGTTTTCACTTTTGCTTACTTCGGATTGATTTCCTAAGTAATCGATTAGACGAAATCTACTATCAATGGCTGTATGAGCGTAAAGACCTGCCGCGCACAGTAGTAAGCCTCCAATTAAAACAGATTTTCGATAGTTCAACATTATCATTGCAGGGCCTGCAATAATACTAATTTTGCTTGCGGCACTCTTCTTGGGTTTAAAGCCAAACTTGCTTGCCCAATACGCTCCTAAAGGTAGGGCAACAATAACGGAAACGAACCCGCCCAATACTGCTAAAGCGCCAATAATGCCTAACTCGTAAAGTCCATTGTTGCCGCTTAGGCAAAGAGATAGAAGTGCAGCTGCCGTCGTTATTGAAGATAAGGCGCAAGCAGGGCCAACTTGGTTGATTGCTTGACTAAGACTTGAGATATAATCATCTTGTTTTTCGCTTAATTTTTGCCATTTCAAATATAGATGGAGCGTATCTGCAAAGATAATTACGATTAAGAGCGCTGGCAAAATATTGGTTAAAAAGTTGAGGCTTATTCCAAATAGTCCAGCCCCGCCTAAAAACCATCCAATTGCAAGGAACGATGGTAAGGCGCATAAAGCCATTGCTATTGGTTGTCGGAATAAGAAAAACGCTAGTACTGTACAAAATAGAAATGCCATTGGTGCTAAAAATAACAAATCAGAAACTATGGAGTGAATAAGATCTGCTCTGATTGCTGGCTGGCCTGCAATAGTTACGCTTACGCTTTCAGAATTAAATTCTTTACCAAGTTTCGCAAGTGCCTCCATCGTTGCTTGGACATTTTCATCTTTGGTGGCTTCTGCTTTTGTATAGACAACCATAACGGCTGAATCAAAATTTGGGCTGAATAGTGATTGTGAACTTGGAATATCAATCGCTAATTGCTTAAGTGAAGCGAGTACTTCTTCATCAGAATTATATTCTGCTGGTAAAGCTGATTGCCAACCTTCGTCTGGCCCACCATATTTCACCATTGAGAAAATAGATAAAATGCTTTCAACGCGCTCATCTAATTGAAATTCAAAATTAATGTCACGAAAAGTTTCAATGCCTTCAACTGTTGAAAGGTCTTTGACTTTCATCAAGATTACAGCATCATTGTTAAAGTTGCGGAATTGGCTTAATAGCTCATCATAATTGTCGAGTTCTTGCGAATTATCTCGAAGAATTTCAATGTTTTCACCAGAGAATTCTAGTTTTGTAATACCAACAAGGGCAGCGATAGAAATCATCACCATGATGACTGTAGCGATAATTGGATTACGCAATGCAATTAAGCCAAGTTTATCTAGTCCGAAACCGTTTATCATGAATGCGAATCTCTCTTAGTATTGCCTGAAATATCTTACTGTAGAGTAGATACGATTTCGAGTGGTAAAGCGGCTCAAAATAATTTTAAACCTTTTAAACTTGCGTGTCCGTCTTTCGCAATAATGATGTGATCGTGAACTGTAATCCCGAGCGATGAAGCTATTTCATTAATCGTTTTTGTCATTTCGATATCAGCTCGAGATGGCGTCGGGTCGCCAGATGGGTGATTGTGGACCAAAATTATTGCTGTTGCGGATAACTCTAATGCGCGCTTAACTACTTCTCTTGGGTAGACTGGTGTGTGATCAACTGTGCCAATTTGCTGGACTTCATCTTTGATAAGCTTGTTTTTTTTATCAAGAAATAAAATTCTGAATTGTTCTTTGTCTTCGAATGCCATTGCCGTACGACAATAGTTGATTACAGAAGACCAAGAGCCGAGTAGGGGCTTTTCTCTTACTTCGCCAGATACAAGCGCTTCAGCAGAAGCTTTTACGATTTGGAAATCGGTAATGCTGGATTGACCAAGTCCTTTGATTTCTATCAGCCGCTCTGGAGGCGCTGCTAGAACTTCTGAAAAAGAACCAAAAACGCTTATAAGTTGTTTGGCAATCGGTTTTGTATCACGGCGTGGAATTGATCTAAATAGAAGAAGTTCCAGCAGCTCATAGTCTGCAAGAGCGCTTGCTCCATTTTTCATAAATCTGGCTTTAAGTCTACTGCGATGACCATGGGTATGGTTTACGGAAGAACCCGACTCTTCAAACCCGTTGTTTTCTTTTTCCATCCGCCTCTCAAAGTCCACATACTATGCATATGGAGGAAGTGTATAGCCTGCGGGGGATTGCGTAAATATCTCGCATCCATTTTCTGTAACACCAATGCTGTGCTCAAACTGCGCAGTTAATGATCTATCACGTGTAACCGCTGTCCAGCCATCACCCAATACTTTCACACTAGGGCGGCCAAGGTTTATCATCGGTTCTATTGTAAAGATCATACCTTTGCGCAGCTCTTGTCCTTCACCTGCGCGTCCATAATGAAGAACATTGGGGGAATCGTGAAAAAGTTTACCAACACCATGGCCACAAAACTCGCGCACAACAGAGCAGCGATGGCTTTCTGCGTAAGTTTGTATTGCTTCTCCTATGTGCCCAGTTGTATTTCCTGGTTTGACGGCTTCAATGCCTAGCATGAGCGCTTGATAAGTTACTTCAATAAGTCTTTCCGCTGCACGTTTGATTTCACCGACTGCATACATTCGGCTAGAATCACCATGCCAACCATCAATTACATAAGTTACATCAACGTTTACAATCTCACCTTCACGCAAAGGCTTATCATTAGGAATGCCATGGCAAACGACATGGTTTATTGATGTGCAACATGATTTTGTAAAGCCGCGATAGTTTAAAGTCGCAGGGTAGGCGTTATTTTCTTTGCCAAACTTAACAACAAAATCGTCAATATCTTGAGTCGTTACCCCAGGTTTGATCTGGTGCGACAGCTCATCAAGACAACGTGCTGTTACTTGCGAGGCTTTTCTCATCCCAGCAAAATCTGCTTCATTATATAGTTTGATTGCACCTGTGTTTTTTAATGGTGCATTTGCCGCTTCAATATAAGCTGTCATGATAAATCCTAATTATCTTCCGACTTAATAATTATGGTTGATTTGCAAAAGGTCAATGGCTTCAATGCTTTCAGTTTTTATATTACATCTAATTGCAATCGCTTCGACACCAACCTTAAGAGCTTTATTAAAAGCATCGAAGTAATTTGGGTCTAAATCATGGGCTAGTTGAAATTTATCTCCATCATTACGCTGAATGACATATAGCATGACTGCTCGATTTCCTTTTTCAACTTCTCTTGCCATCTCATGCAAATGTTTAGCGCCGCGTGTTGTGATGCTATCTGGAAATTCATGGAGACCAGGGGTGCGCATAAAATGTACATTTTTTACTTCGACATAGGTATCTGGTTTGCCTTCATCTTGAAGTAAAATATCAATTCGAGAGTTTTCTCCATATCTCACCTCTGTTCGTAGAGTATTGTATCCGGATAGCGCAGGAATTCGGTTTGCTTCAATCGCCTCTTTGGCAAGCTTATTGGGGTGTGAGGTATTTATACCGACTAAAACGCCATCAACTTCCAGTAATTCTAATGAATAGCGAAGTTTTCGCTTTGGATTATGACTGTCAGATATCCAAGCTTTATTCCCAGACTTCGTCAGCCCCTGCATAGAACCAGGGTTAGCGCAATGTACCGTAATAACGTCGCCATTTAACATCTCAACATCAGCTAAAAAGCGTTTATATCGCTTTATTAGCCGTGTTTCGATTAATGGAGAGGTGAACTTCATGCGTTCTTAAAAGAAGCCACCCCCACGGTTCCACCAGCCTTTTTTCTTCTTTTTACCTTCTTCGGGTGTTTTTTTAGCGAGGTTGTCAGACTGTTCAGCGGTCGGCTCTGAGCTAGTATCGCCTGACGCTTCGCTTTCAGAAGGCGTTTCTTCTTCGGGCTTTTTGCGCCTTGTTGTTCTACGTGGTTTTTTTGCTTCTTCAGGCTTTTCTGCTTCTTCAGAATTTGTTTCAGTAGCTGGCGTTGAAGCTTCTATTTTCGTTGGTTTTGATACAGGAGCTTTTCGTCTTGTTGTTGAACGTGACTTAGGTTTTTCTTCTGACGCTTCAGTTTCAATTTCAGTAGTTTCTGCTTCAACCTTGGTAGGTTTTTCATCTTGAGACTGCTCATTAGTTTCAAGATTGGCGGAAGCTTCGTCATCAGAAGCGTTGCCTTCTGATGTCTCTTCTCCATTTTTACGTCTACCGCCACGCTTGCCTCTACGGCGTTTCTTGCGTGGTTTATCTTCATCATCGTTATCATCAGAAGTGACATCTGTTTCAATGTTATCTTCTTCAGAGGAATCTTGCTCTGTATCGTTTTGATTTTTGCGACGACCACGACCACGTTTTCTACCGCGCGTCTGTTTTTCATCCTCATCAGAGGTATCATCTGTATCTGTAGTTATATCTTGAAACCCAACGGCTGTTGATTTTACTTCGCCAGTTGAAAGTTCGCCTTTTTGGATTTCAAAATCTTGACCTTTTATATCAGGTGATCCTTCAATCAAAATAGCTAGGCCATATCGCTTTTCAAGCTCTAACAAAGCCTCGCGTTTATGATTTAGAATATGAAGTGCAATAGCAGGCGTTGTTTTAATAACAGCATCATAACGGTTATGGCGAGAAACATGTTCTTCGATTGCACGAAATACATGTAGTGCAATCGCTGAGTCAGAACGAACATGACCCGTACCACTACAAAGCGAACAAACATCCATTGTGCTTTCAAGAACACTTGCGCGCATACGTTGGCGAGACATTTCCATTAAGCCGAAGTGTGAAATACGGCCTACTTGAATTCTTGCTCGATCGTTTTTCAAACAATCTTTGAGTTTTTTCTCCACGGCGCGATTATTGCGTTTTTCTTCCATGTCGATGAAATCAATAACAATCAATCCCGCAAGATCACGCAACCGCAATTGACGAGCAACTTCTTCTGCTGCTTCAAGGTTTGTTTGAAGGGCAGTGTTCTCGATAGAGTGCTCGCGTGTTGATCTGCCTGAGTTTACATCAACAGCAACGAGTGCTTCGGTTTGATCTATAATCAAGTAGCCACCAGATTTTAATGTTACTTGTGGCGTAACCATTTTATCAAGTTGAGTTTCAACACCAAACTTTGCAAAGATTGCTTGTTTATCACGGTGAAGTTTAACTTTCTTTGTCGCATTTGGCATTAGCATGGTCATGAAGTCTTTTGCTTCGTTAAAACCATTTTCACCTGAAACCAGTACTTCGCCTGTGTCTTTATCGTATAAGTCTCTGATTGAGCGCTTTATCAAGCTACCTTCTTCATAAACTAAACAAGGTGCGGATGAAGAAAGCGTAAGGCTGCGGACTTGTTCCCAAAGGCGCATAAGATAATCAAAGTCACGTTCTACTTCTGCATTTGTACGAGACGCACCTGCCGTTCTTAAAATTACACCCATGCCTTCAGGGACATCAAGTCCTGCAGCAACTGCTTTTAAGCGTTTGCGATCTGCTGCATTTGTTATTTTGCGAGAAATACCACCACCGCGAGCGGTATTTGGCATGAGGACAGAATAGCGGCCTGCAAGTGATAAATAAGTTGTAAGGGCTGCGCCTTTGTTGCCGCGCTCTTCTTTTACAACCTGGACAAGTAATACCTGACGACGTTTAATAACTTCTTGAATTTTATAATGACGTCGTTGACGGCGAGGGGAAACTGGCACTTCCTCAAGCGCGTCTTCTTTGCCTATAGACTCTATAGATTCTGCGGTGTCATCTGTTTGCTCGTTGTCATCATCGTTAGTTTCTGTTGCATCAGACGTTTCTTTGTCTGCTTCAGCTTTTTTAGAACGAGATTTCCTTCGAGGCGCACGCTTTTTAGGTTTTGGCTTTTCTTCAGTCGTGCTTTCTTCAGAGGTTACTTCTTCTGATGCATCATTAGCATCATCCGTTGAAGCTTCAGATTTATCTTCTGCTTCTACAGTTTTCTTCTTTGGCGCAGCTTTGCGTCTTGTTGAACGACGTTTAGGTTTTTCTTCTGCTACAGGGGTATCATCAGATGCTTCTGTGGCTTCATCATTGCTATCGTCATCAGCATCTTCTGGTAGGGGTTCTGAAATAGTATCCATCTCGACCATTGCTGCCATAGTTGTCGAGGAATCATCATCATCCGTATCATTACTATTTGCTTCGCCGTCAGCATCGTTATTTGACGCTTCTTTAACCGATGCTTTTTTGCGACGTGTTGTTCTGCGCTTTGGCTTTTTTTCTGGTTCAGATTCTTCTTTTGCTTCTACCTCTACCTCAGAAGGTTCTTCGGTGGCTTCTGATTTTGTATCTGCTTTTTTCGCGACGGGCGCTTTTTTACGTCGAGTTGAACGGCGCTTAGGCTTTTCATCCGCAACTTCTTCAGTAACGTCTGCGGTATCTGAAGTTGCTTCCGTTTTTACTCCAGCCTCAGAAGCATCAACTGAAGTGTCATCAATTTCATTTTCGCTAGAAACTGTGTTTTCTTCTGTATTTTCTTCTGTATTTTCGTCCGCAGATTTTGCCTTACGAGAACGGCGTCGGCGTGGCTTTTTCTTTGGCGCTTCATTGTCGACATCTTCGTCTTCATTGTCAGATGAAACTTCTATGACGTTATCTTCAGCTTCTTCTGCCTCACGCGATGCGCGCGCATCTTCAGCTTCTGCGTCAAGCAAAGCTTGGCGATCAGCCATAGGAATTTGATAATAATCTGGATGAATTTCTGAAAAAGCTAAGAAACCATGGCGATTTCCGCCATAATCAACAAATGCAGCCTGAAGTGAGGGTTCAACCCTTGTCACTTTTGCTAAATATATGTTGCCTCTTAGTTGTTTTTTCTCCTGGGATTCAAAATCGTATTCTTCGATTCTATTTCCGCGTACCACCGCTACCCGGGTTTCTTCCGGGTGGGATGCGTCTATTAGCATCTTGTTTGACATGTATT
>CAZCUN010000051.1:0-22794 GCA_964502215.1 uncultured Rhizobiaceae bacterium
TGAACCAATGGGTTAAACAATATTTATCGTAGTTATCTGGGACAGCCCCAAATAAAATAATAAGGTATTTAAAAATGCAATGGTTACTACAAGAATTTGAGGATACAATAAAACTTGCTAAGGCTTTAGACCAACTTGCGATAGAATATACTTGGCATAAAGTAATACCTTTTGTTGGCGATTTAATACCAGAACCAAATATTAAAGATGCAAGTAATGTAGTTATGTTTGGCTCTTATACGCTATGGAAAAATGCTGAGAAAAATAATTATAAGCCTGGTGTTTTTAAAATCTCGCCTTTTGTACATGAAGAAGTTTGGCATCCGTTTCTGTTGAATGGTATTGATGCACTGTTTCTAAAACTAGAAGATATTCCAAACAATTTAAAGGATGATGGTCGCGATTGGTTTTTACGACCTGTTGATGACAGTAAAGAAGAGCCTGGTAATGTGAAGTCAACAAGTGAGATTTTGAAGTTATCAAAGAAAGTTCTTGCTCTTGATATAGAGGATATACCATTAGGTTCTTTGCGTCACGATACAGAACTAATGCTAACAGAACCTGTTCAAATAGATAAAGAATGGCGCCTTTGGATAGTGAACGGAAAGCTTATTACTTATTCGCTATATAAAGAAGGATCTCGTGTTATTTACCGTCATGAAATTGATGAAGACGCACTGCAGTTCGGCCAAGATATGGCAAGTTTAAATCCTGATTATTCTCCTGCATACGTATTGGATATTTGTAGAACGAAATCAGGTCTAAAAATGATAGAAACAAATTGCATGAATGCTGCAGGTTTCTACGCTGCAGATTTAGTAAAGCTAGTCAAAGCGGTTGAAAAAGTAAAAATATAAATCTATTTTCTAATCTAATAAATTACTGACATTTAAAATGGAGCTTTGGTTTTTGAGCGCGTTCCCATTGCCAAAGTGTACCATCCTTTAATAAGGCAAGACTACTATTTTGGTCTGCTGCTGCAGCAACAACATTATCCATGATTTTCTTTGGTTCAAGGCCAATACCACGTCCCCAATGCCATAATGAGCCGTTCTTTTTTAGAGCTAAACTATGGCTAGAGCCAGTTGCTATTGCAATCGAGTCTTGGAGTATAGGACTCCACACAATAGCTTTATCGCCAATACCATGCTTTCCAACGGGGCCATAAATATTGCCACCTGTACCCATTACAGTACCATCTTGTTTGAGTAAGATGGCATGGCCAGTGTGAGCTTTAATAGATACAACATTACTCGCGACTTTAACGTAGGTTTCAGATTGTTTTAATTTCCCATCGCCATACTGCCCACGATGCGCGAGACCTTTAACAAAGAGTGTTCCATTTTCATCTATAAAATAGTTTGCGCTATCACCAATACTTGCGGCCATAACAGAGTTGCTAACGACTTTAGATTGCTCTAATTCACCTGCACCAAACCAATTTTTTGGTTTAAGAAAATGCAGTAAATTTCCATTAGAATGCGCTGCAAATACACCTGTTCGACCAACTGCAAACCATTCAATAGCACTGTGTATTTCGCGAAATATGTTTTGATTTTTATCCCAAGTCAGAAGTTTTCCAGATCTAGTAAGCACATAGCTTGCGTCACGACCAACGCCAACTTGATGGATATCTTTTGCAACAGCTTGCGGGCTTTCATTGCCAGTCCATTGATAGGCTGTTTGTTTGCAAATAAACATTTTAAGGTCGTAATATGCTGCAAGTTTTGGTGACGTGCTGTCGGCATAACTAGATGCACACCCTATGAAAAGCCACACGACGGCCGAAATAATATTAGTGAGCGTAAACCTAATTTGTTTCATAGTGTTCTGCCTTAATTGGAAAATAGATCAAGTAATTAGAGCCAAATTAACTCAAACAACCACAATCTCTCTACCAACCCTAACACTCAACATCTCCGCACCACTTTCCCGCACCACAATATTCTCCTCATGCACCATCATTTTACCCTCAGTGAATTCATAACCAGGCTCCAGCGTTAGCACCATGCCTGCTTGCAAGATGGTTTGGTCGAAGGCGGCATGCGATGGGTGTTCGGTGAGTTGCATGCCCAAGCCGTGGCCTAAGCGGCCAACGCTACCCGCATCATCGCCCAAGCCCATTGCTTTGTTCATGGTTTGGAAAAGTTCTGCACAGGTTGTGCCGGGTTTGCAGATTTCTAGCGCAGCCTCAGTTGCGTCCCAGATGATATGGTGAGCGCTTGCTACTTCGTTTGATGGTTTGCCGATTGAATAATTACGGTCGAAATCGCAGAAATAGCCATCCCAGATGCAGCCTGTGTCTAATATGACAACATCGCCATTCGAGATTTTGCGCGTCGAAGCTGGAGAGATGATATCATCATACCCACCTTGGCCTGAACCGCCCACAAGATAGGACACATCATCAACGCCTTCGTTGAGCAATTCGTGTTTCATTGTCTGAAATATCTCACGATCTGTCATGCCGATTGAAACAAACTCTGGCACACGTAAAAATGCACGGGATGCAGCTTGTGCGGCATAGCGGATTTTGTCGATCTCGTTTTCAGACTTAACCACACGCAACGCGCGAGCCAATTCATTGCAATCTTGAATTGGATTATCGGGCAGGGCGGCAATCAGTTTTTCGGTGTCTGCCATTGGCATGCGAAGATGCGATTCAGCGCCTTTCATGATGCCGATTGTGCCAGTCTTACCTGCAACTTCTAAAAGCGTGTCAGCTAACAGCGATACACCTTCATCTTGCGGATTAGGCGCATCCCAAGTGCGAATGTCTTCAACCCACGTATTAGACATACATTGACGGCCAATTTCTGGAATAACTGCAATCGGCTTACCAGATAATGGAATAACCATGAACCAAGGCCGTGTAGGGCTTTGCCAGAACTGCGTGAGGAAGCCAGAGAAATATCGCACTTCTGGCTCTGTTGTGAGCAACATGGCAGATAAGCCTTGCGCATCCATCTGGCTTTGAGCCTTCGCAAGGCGAGCTACAAATTCTGCAATTGGAAATCCGCGAGAGGGTTCTATCAACTAACTTCTCCTGAAATGATTTTATGATATATCTCAGGATCAGTCGCGCCTTCACAGCCAAAAACCAAAACGCGGGCGGATGCACTTAAGCCAGCCGTTTTGCGTAATTCATCATCCTTCATCATGCCAGCAAGTGCGATGATGCCAGGTAAGCCACATTCACCCGCTTCAATCTTAGAGCCAAGATCACCCGACGCTAATAAGCGCATTCCTGTTGGAACAGCATAATCTGCAATTGTTACAAAATGACTGGCACGTTGCTTTAAGATTTCCCAAGCAAGCGGCGAAGCTTCACCACAAGAAAGACCTGCCATAATGGTTTCTTGAGTGATGTGCACAGTTTCCGCATTGCCTGATCTTGCACTGGCAATCAAGCAGGGTGCAAAGCCAGCTTCTACAATGATGACCTTTGGCATATGCGTGCCTAAGTCCTGCCAAAGGGCGGCAGTGATGGCAGCAGCTAGGCCACCCACACCCGCTTGTAAGATAACATGCGTAGGCGGTTCAGCTTGTGCTTTAATCTCGCGCACCATCATGGTGTAACCGGCCATCACATAGCGAGGCACATCCATATAACCTTCCCATGTGGTGTCTGAGATTATTTCATAACCATGCTTTGCGCTATCTTCCGCACATTGGCGAACGGATAAATCATAATCCCCATCAACACGGATAATCTTTGCGCCATAAGCAGCCATGGCATCAGCACGGCCTTGGCTCACTTCTGCATGAATATAAATCACGCATTTACAGCCAGCTTGTTGCGCACCCCATGCAACCGAGCGCCCATGATTGCCGTCAGTCGCTGTTGCAACGGTGACTTGTGATGCATCACGGTCTGCCATTAGTTTTTCAACGGCATAAGCACCACCCAGCGCTTTGAAGCTACCAAGACCAAAGCGCGAGGATTCATCCTTATACATAAGTTTGCCAACGCCAATTGCATTGGCTAGGGGGGCAAGGTCATGCAAGGAAGTGGGTTTATAGCCTTGCCAATTAGCAATCGCATCTTGAGCATCATTGACCATGCTAGCAGGAAAGAGTTCCTCTAGATCTGAAGGGTAGGGTTGAGCTGCTTGTTTAAGTGAGTGCGCATCGTCAATTTTGCATATGTCGAGAAAAGATTGAATTGATTGCATGATAACTCCATTATTTTCACATAGAGTAACGCATAGATTGCAAGGCAGACAGACAATATGCGTCATGCCTGTTGAAAAAACGCTTCAAACCGCGCAAAGAAAGACTTCAAGTTACTAAAGGAACAGGGAATGCAGCCAATTCAAGTGGGAAATAAAAAGATTGGTCAAGATCAAGAACCATTTATCATTGCGGAAATGTCTGGCAATCATAATGGCTCAAAGGAGCGCGCGATTGAAATAATCAAACGTGCAGCGGAAACAGGTGTGGATTGCTTAAAGTTTCAAACCTATACAGCAGATACGATTACACTAAATTCGACCAAGCCTGATTTTGTTATCAACGACGATAAGAGCCTTTGGAATGGGCGGCAATTGCATGGGCTTTATGAAGAAGCGCATACGCCTTGGGAGTGGCATGAAGAGCTTTTCAAAGTTGCAAATGACCATGGTATGATTGCTTTTTCTTCTCCGTTTGATGAAACCGCAGTTGATTTTTTAAATGAACTTAATGTGCCTATGTTTAAGGTCGCAAGTTTTGAAATTACCCATCTGCCGCTTATTCGCAAAATTGGTCAAACGGGTAAGCCTGTTATTATTTCAACGGGTATGGCAAGTCAGCAAGAAATTGAAACAGCCATTGATACTGCACGAGAAGGTGGAACAGACGATATTATAATCCTCAAATGCACTAGCCAGTACCCAGCCAACGCATCAGACGCTAACCTTCAAACAATAGAAGATATGGCAAAACGTTTTGGCGTTCAGGTTGGTTTATCAGATCATACGCTTGGTATTGGGGTTGGTATTGCAGCCATTGGCTATGGTGCTACTGTTATTGAAAAGCATTTCACAATTGACCGTTCTGAGGGTGGGGTGGATTCTGAGTTTTCCATGGAACCGTATGAAATGAAAATGTTAAAAGAAGAGACCTCACGCGCTTGGCATGCAAGAGGTGAAGTGCATTATGATGGCACTGCCAATGAACAAAACTCAAAACAATTCAGACAATCCATCTATCCATCACGCGATATATCGCAGGGCGAAGTGTTTAGTTCTGATAACTTGAAGATATGCAGACCCGGGTTAAGTCTTGCACCATCTCACTGGGATAAAATATTAGGAAAGACTGCAAAACGTACAATTGAGATGGGTGAACGGCTAAATAAGAGCGATTTATAAAGTAATTTGCTACCCCTAACGCAGACTGCGCTATTTTACGCCTTTAACTTCGATGCGCCATACCCTATTTTAACGATTACTCACAGATTCGCGGCAACTTGAAGGGGCCTACACATTATGAAAGATCCAATTGAAACATACATGAACCTAGTGCCAATGGTTGTGGAGCAATCAGCACGTGGAGAACGCTCTTATGATATCTTTTCAAGATTGCTCAAAGAGCGCGTTATTTTTCTAACTGGCCCAGTCGAAGATGGCATGGCAATGTTAATTACTGCTCAATTGCTATTTCTTGAAGCTGAAAATCCTACAAAAGAAATTAACCTGTACATCAACTCGCCAGGTGGCGTGGTAACCGCAGGCATGGCTATTTATGATACGATGCAGTTCATACGCCCTCCAGTTTCAACACTTTGTATGGGGCAAGCGGCTTCTATGGGCTCATTGCTTTTATGTGCAGGTAATAAAGACATGCGTTTTGCGCTGCCAAATGCACGTATCATGGTTCACCAGCCTTCAGGTGGTTTCCAAGGACAAGCATCAGATATTGAACGCCATGCACAAGATATCATTAAAATGAAACGTCGTTTGAATGAAGTTTACGTGAAACATACAGGCCAAGACTACGAAACTATTGAAAAGACGCTAGATCGTGACCACTTCATGACTGCAGAAGAAACAAAGAAATTTGGTATTATTGACCAAGTGATTGAGCAAAGAGAAGTTCCTGACGATAAGTAAAACTGTTTACTTAAACACTCATGGGATTGTTTTTTGTTAATGCTCTGTGAATGATTTATGGAGTAAAGTGTCTACAAAAGGCGGTTTTGTCCTTGCTAGGGTGCCTTTTGAGTGTTTGAGTAAGCAATAATTTTGAAGATAACGTGATATGTCAGTTATCTATTTTGTTGTATAGTTTGAATGTAAGTGAATGAAAATGGCATGTTGTGTCGAAACAGGCGTTAATAAAAGGGCCGAGGTTTAGTTTATGAGCAAAATTTCTAATACAGGTGGCGGTAACGAAGGCAATGGCGGCGGTGATTCAAAAAATACACTGTACTGTTCGTTTTGTGGCAAAAGCCAACACGAAGTTCGCAAGCTGATCGCAGGGCCTACCGTATTCATTTGTGATGAATGCGTTGAGCTATGTATGGATATTATCCGTGAAGAGAATAAGTCTTCTATGGTAAAGTCTGGCGAGGGCATCCCAACACCTCTAGAAATTCTTGAAGTGTTGGATGATTATGTAATTGGTCAACATCATGCAAAGCGCGTGTTGTCTGTTGCTGTTCATAACCACTATAAACGCCTTAATCACGCGACTAAAAACCAAGATGTTGAGCTTGCTAAGTCAAATATCATGCTTTTAGGTCCAACAGGTTGTGGTAAAACACTGCTTGCGCAAACTCTCGCAAGAATTCTTGATGTTCCATTCACAATGGCAGATGCAACCACGCTAACTGAGGCGGGTTATGTTGGTGAAGACGTTGAAAACATCATTTTGAAGCTGCTTCAAGCATCAGATTACAATGTTGAGCGCGCTCAACGTGGTATTGTTTACATCGATGAAGTAGACAAGATTTCTCGTAAATCTGATAACCCATCGATTACACGTGATGTGTCAGGTGAAGGTGTTCAGCAGGCACTTTTGAAGATTATGGAAGGAACAGTCGCATCTGTTCCGCCACAAGGTGGTAGAAAACACCCGCAACAAGAGTTTTTGCAGGTTGATACAACTAATATGCTGTTTGTCTGTGGTGGTGCTTTTGCAGGACTTGAAAAAATCATTTCAGATCGCGGGCAAAAAACCTCTATTGGCTTTGCAGCTCACGTTGAAAACCCTGATGAGCGTAAAACTGGCGAATTACTTCGGGGTGTAGAACCAGAAGATCTACAACGTTTTGGTCTTATTCCAGAATTTATTGGTCGTGTCCCTGTTTTAGCAACTTTGGAAGATCTTGATGAAGACGCATTGGTGCAAATTCTGACACAACCTAAAAATGCTCTGGTTAAACAGTATCAACGCTTATTCGAACTAGAAGAAGTTAAGCTATCGTTCCATGAAGACGCTCTAAAAGCTGTTGCTCGTCGTGCAATTGGCCGTAAAACAGGTGCTCGTGGCCTACGTTCTATCTTAGAAGGCATTTTGTTGGATACGATGTTTGATCTACCAGCACTTGAGGGTGTTGAAGAGGTTGTCATTTCTGAAGAAGTTGTCGATGGCGATGCACGTCCACTTTATATCTATTCTGAAAAGAAAGAAGAAAAAGAAGCTAGCGCTTAATTTCCTCTAAAAACCAATTTAAAACCGTCTCAAATATTTTGAGGCGGTTTTTTTGTGTTAAATTACACATATGTCACAGGTTTCAAGCAAAAATTAGAATAATTGGGGTTGAATGGTGGCTTTCAGCACCCCAAATCAAGCTCAACAAGAATGATAATTCTACTCTTCTACTTATCAGCAATTTACCATATTCCTGATTGAATTAGGTATAATGAATGAATTCAGTATTCGTTCAGTTGGATTGGGGTTATTATACAGAATCAAAAGCAAATTTATTTGCGTAAAAAGGATTTTAAATGAGCAACGATAAAAAAAGCGAAATTGAGTTCGGTACTGGTGATATACTTCCACTACTACCCTTGCGTGACATTGTTGTATTTCCTCACATGATTGTTCCATTATTCGTGGGGCGTGAGAAGTCAATCGCTGCCTTGGAAGAGGTAATGAAAAATGATCGCCAAGTGCTGCTCTTTACGCAAAAAAATGCAAGCGACGATGATCCTTCACCAGAAGCACTCTATGAGATTGGTACAGTTGCTTCTGTGCTTCAATTGTTGAAGCTGCCCGATGGTACTGTAAAAGTGCTTGTTGAAGGTGTTTCACGCGCCCGTGTGCAAAAATTCACAGACCGTGAGGAATATTTTGAAGCTGTTGCAGATATTATTGATGATGATGACAATGATCCTGTTGAAATTGAAGCATTAGCGCGTTCTGTTGTCTCTGACTTCGAAAATTATGTTAAGCTAAACAAGAAGGTATCACCTGAGGTTGTAAGCTCTGTTACGCAAATTGAAGAATATTCTAAACTTGCAGATACGATTGCATCTCACCTCGCGGTTAAGATTGCAGATAAACAAGAAATTCTTGGCATTTTCAGCGTCCGTGAACGTCTTGAACACGTAATTGGCATGATGGAGAGCGAGATCTCTGTTCTGCAAGTGGAAAAGCGTATTCGTGGCCGCGTAAAGCGCCAAATGGAGAAAACTCAACGCGAGTATTATTTGAATGAGCAGATGAAGGCCATTCAAAAAGAACTAGGCGAGGGGGAAGACGGAAAAGACGAGTTACAAGAACTCGAAGACCGCATCAATAAAACAAAGTTTTCAAAAGAGGCTAAAGAGAAGGCTCAAGCTGAATTTAAAAAGCTAAAACAAATGAGCCCAATGTCTGCTGAGGCAACAGTCGTGCGCAATTATCTCGATTGGCTGCTTGGTATACCTTGGGGCAAGCGCTCTGTCATAAAAACAGATTTACATAAAGCTGAAGAGATCTTGGACAAAGACCATTACGGGCTTGATAAGGTCAAAGAACGCATCATCGAGTATTTAGCAGTGCAAACACGTGCTAAAAAATTAAAAGGGCCTATCCTTTGTCTTGTTGGCCCTCCAGGTGTTGGTAAAACGTCTTTGGGTAAATCATTGGCAAAATCTACTGGGCGTGAATACATCCGTATGGCGTTAGGTGGGGTGCGTGATGAATCTGAAATACGGGGTCACCGTCGTACATATATTGGTTCAATGCCAGGTAAAATTATTCAATCCATGAAGAAAGCCAAAAAAGCAAACCCGCTATTTTTGCTTGATGAAATTGATAAAATGGGCATGGATTTCCGTGGAGATCCATCATCAGCTTTACTTGAGGTGTTAGATCCTGAGCAAAATAATACATTTTCAGATCATTATCTTGAAGTTGATTATGACCTTTCAAATGTGATGTTTGTAACAACGGCAAATACGCTTAACATTCCTGGGCCATTAATGGATCGTATGGAGATCATTCGTATTGCTGGTTACACAGAAGATGAAAAGCTGGAAATCGCTAAGCGCCACTTGTTGCCAAAGTCGATTAAAGACCATGCTTTGCAAGCGAAAGAGTTTTCTGTAAATGACAATGCTATTCGTGTTGTGATTCAAACTTATACGCGTGAAGCAGGGGTTCGTAATCTTGAGCGCGAACTTTCCAAGCTTGCGCGTAAGGCCGTTACCGAAATCATGAAGGGCAATAAGAAAAGCATCAAAGTTACGCCAAATAATATTGATGAGTATCTTGGTGTTCCAAAGTTCCGTCATGGTGAAGCAGAAAAAGAAGATCAAGTCGGCGTTGTTACAGGCCTTGCGTGGACTGAAGTTGGTGGCGAATTGCTGACGATTGAAGGTGTTTCTATGCCAGGTCGTGGCAAGATGACTGTTACTGGCAACTTGAAAGATGTAATGAAAGAATCAATCTCTGCAGCAGCATCATATGTACGCTCGCGGGCGGTTGATTTTGGTATCAAACCACCAACATTTGATCAGGTTGACATTCACGTACACGTGCCAGAAGGCGCTACACCAAAAGATGGCCCGTCTGCAGGCGTGGGTATGACGACTTCCATCGTTTCAATAATGACTGGTATTCCTATCCGCGCAAATGTTGCCATGACTGGTGAGATTACACTGAGAGGAAGAGTGCTTCCAATTGGTGGTTTGAAAGAGAAACTGCTTGCCGCACTGCGCGGTGGTATTACTAAAGTTTTGATCCCAGAAGAGAACGCTAAAGACTTAGCCGATATTCCTGACAATGTGAAAAATGAAATGGAAATTGTACCTGTTTCTCGTATTGATGAGGTGCTTGAGCATGCACTGGTATCGCAACCTGTTGCAATCGAATGGACTGTCGAGGATGCAGAGCGCGCACGTCGTGAAATGATGTCATCAAATACTGCAGAAAATTCTAATTTAGCGCATTAAGTTCCCTCAAAAAATGAAAAAATAGGCTCGAATCGTTTCGAGCCTATTTTAGTTTGTAGTCAGGTAACCAATAGTAAGCTTTGCTTTTATGACAGGTGAATCTTAGAAAATAACGCTCAAAATGCGGGTTTTCAGGCGTTTTGGAGCGTTTAGTGTTGTCTTATACGCATAAAAATAGAACTATACAGATATAGTAATGAGTCGTTTAAATAATCATGAAAGGGATATAATCATGAACAAAAATGAACTTATCGCATCTGTGGCGGAAAAATGTGAAATGAATAAAGCACAAGCGGGCGAAGCGGTTGAAGCTGTGCTTGGTTCTGTACAAGAGCAGCTATGTGCTGGCAATGAAGTGCGCATTCTAGGCTTCGGCAATTTCGCAGTATCACAGCGCAAAGCGACAACAGCACGTAATCCACGTACGGGTGAAACTGTACAAGTTGCTGCTTCTAGAGCACCAAAATTTAAAGCTGGTAAAGCATTAAAAGAAGCTGTTAATTCATAATTGTATTTAAAATTTTTTATTAAAGCTCTGTGGCAATTATTGCTGCGGGGCTTTTTTGTATTTATTCAAATGTAATAAAACATTTGACCGCCTGACAAACTCATCGCAGACTTTGGATTAAATACCAAGGGTGAGACAATGAGTAAGCATAATTTTTCTCTTAATGAGTTCCAAGATCGCATAAAAAAAACTCGTAACGCGATGATAGATAAGGGTGTTGAGCTTCTTATTGTAAGTGACCCCTCAAATATGGCTTGGCTTACAGGCTATGACGGATGGTCATTTTATACACACCAAGCGATAATCCTTTCTCAAGATGCTGATCCAATTTGGTGGGGACGTGGCATGGATGCACTTGGCGCTAAGCGAACTGTCATTATGTCAGATGAAAATATCAAGGGTTATGACGATACTTATGTACAAAACCCACTCAAACATCCAATGGAGACATTAGCGTTACTTATTAAGCAGAATGGCTGGCAAACCTTAAAAATTGGTCTTGAGATGGATAATTACTATTTCTCAGCCGCCGCATATCAGGCTCTCAACTCTAACTTAGATCAAGCGACATTTGTAGATGCAACTGGCCTTGTGAATTGGCAACGTGCAATCAAAAGTAAAACAGAAATTACATACATGCGCCGTGCAGCACGCATCGTTGAAGAGACGCACGCAATGATTGTTGAGCGAGCAGAACCGGGTATGCGAAAAAATGATCTGGTCGCAGATATATATCATGCTGCTATTTCAGGAGCAGATGGTCACTGGGGGGATTATCCAGCAATCGTACCCATGGCACCATCTGGTATGGATGCAACTGCACCACACTTAACATGGGATGATACACCTTTAAAAAGTGACGAATGTACTTTCTTCGAAATTGCTGGTGCGCATAAGAGGTATCAATGCCCTCAATCGCGAACTTTATATCTAGGTTCACCTCCACAAAAATATGCTGATGCAGAAAAAGCGGTGCTTGAAGCGATAGATTCAGGATTAGAACATGCAAAGCCAGGGAGCCGATGTGAGGACATAGCCAATGCATTTAATCAAACACTGAATAAACTTGGCTTTGAGAAAGATAGCAGGTGCGGTTATGCGATTGGTTTGTCTTACCCACCAGATTGGGGAGAGCGTACTATGTCATTTAGGAGAGGCGATATGTCTATCTTAAAAGAAGGGATGACTTTTCACTTTATGCCAGCGCTTTGGTTAGATGATGGTGGCTTGGAAATCACAGAACCAATATTGATTACCGATAAAGGCTATGAATGTTTGTGCAATACACCGCGTGAAATGACTATTAAGAAATAAGCTATTGAAACATATCAGTTAGTGGGCAGATGCTTCATATCCCTCGAGAAGGTGAAGCCCTAATAATTCATCAATTCTGGAATTATTTTTTGTAAGATCCTTGATTGTATATTTATCAAGAACTGCGAAGAAGGCATTTAAAGCTTCTCGTAAGGCTGAATTCAAACCGCAGTGATCAATCAAAGGGCAGTCTGTGCCATCAGCCTCGAAACAATCAGCCATTGCAAAGTTATCTTCTGTAATGCGAACAATCTCAGATAATTTTATCTCACTTGCTGGACGCGCGAGCCTAATACCGCCATTGCGTCCACGAATAGATTCAACAAAGCCATGCTTCACAACGGGCCTTAAAACTTTAAATAAAAATGCTTCGGATAGATTATACGCTGTCGCTATTTCTGGAATTTGACTTAACTTTCCATCATTTGCAGAGCAATACATTAAGATGCGGATTGCGTAATTTGTTTGCTTTGTCAGACGCATATGGGGTTCCGTAGATTCAAATTATTAGCTAGTTTAGAACAATTCCAAACAAAGTAAACCTTTTTTATCAAGTTTATTGTTGACAATGATTCTCAATTAGATAAACATGATAAAAATAGTAATGTTAAATACAAGGTAAAAGTTACATGAAAACTGCCCTTAAACTATTTTTTGGCGTAACTGTGCTGTCTGCGCTCTCAAGTACAGCGTTTGCTGATACGGTAAATATATATTCTTACCGTCAGCCTGATCTAATTAAGCCTGTATTAGATGAGTTTACTAAACAAACTGGCATTGAAACTAAGGTGCAATTTTTAAAAAAGGGAATGGTTGAAAAATTAGAAGCCGAAGGCGTAAATTCACCAGCTGACGTTATCCTGACTACAGATATTGGCAGATTGTCGCTGATCGTTTCCAAAGACCTTTCTCAGTCCGTTGAAAGTTCGGTTATTAATTCAAAAATTCCTGACACATTTCGTGGTGCTGAGAACAGCTGGTTTGGCTTAACAATTCGTGGCCGAGTTATCTTTGCTTCTAAAGAGCGCGTTGCACAGAACGATATTACTTATGAAGATTTGGCAAAGCCTGAGTGGAAAGGGCGCATCTGTACGCGTTCTGGACAACATGCATATAACGTTGCACTTTTTGCATCTATGATCGCAAACAAGGGTGAGGCATTTACTGAAGAGTGGTTAGGTGGTGTGAAAAACAACTTAGCAAGAAAACCTGATGGTAACGACCGTGCACAAGCAAAAGGAATTTTTTCAGGTGAGTGTGATCTTGGTATCGGCAACACATATTATGTTGGCTTGATGCAAAACAATGACAAAAACCCAGAACAAAAAGAATGGGCAAAATCTATCAAAGTGCTCTTTCCAAATACAAATGACCGTGGAACGCATGTAAACGTTTCAGGTATGGCACTTACGAAGCATTCACCAAACAAAGAATCAGCTATAAAATTAATGGAATTTCTTGCTGGTGAAAAAGCCCAAGAAATTTATGCAGAACAAGTTTATGAGTACCCTGTAACACCAAATGCCAAACCTTCAGCAACAGTTGCTGGGTTTGGTGAAATGAAGCCTGATACTCTTGGCTTAGATGCTATTGCTAAACTTCGCAAAGCTGCATCTAAACTGGTTGATAAGGTTGGATATGATAACGGCCCACAAAGTTGAATGAAATAATTCTATCTAAGCAACTGAGTACTAAAAAAACACGGGACAGTAACAAATTTACTACTGTTACCGTGCTTTTTGCTTTTTGCCTATGTATGCCAATCATCGCACTTTTCTTTATTGCTTTTGGTGGTAATTTTGAAAGTTTTTCTCATATCGCAACAACGGTAATGCCAAGCGCTACCTTAACAACCTTCTGGCTTTTGTTAGGCGTCGGATTACTAACAGCAACCATAGGAACGCTAACGGCTTGGTTAGTTGCATTTTATGAATTTCCCATGCGGGGAGTTGTGCAGTGGATGTTAATGTTACCACTTGCTGTACCCACATATATTTCTGCTTACGCATTCGTAGAGTTTTTTTCTTATACAGGTGAAATACAAAGCTTCATAAGAACGATAGGAGGGTTTCAATCACCTCGCGATTATTGGTTTCCTGTTTTGCGTTCTATTGGTGGTACAGTTTTAGTCATGGGGCTGGTTTTGTTTCCCTATGTTTATTTGTCGGTAAGAACAATGTTCCAATTTCAAGGGAGTAATATTTTAGACAGCGCTAGAGTGCTTGGCGCAACGCGTGGACGCTTGTTTTTCAAAGTAATCTTGCCTCTAGTACGGCCGGCAATAATTCTGGGCGTCACATTAGCGCTTATGGAAACGCTCAATGATATTGGTGCAGTTGAACATATGGGTATACAAACACTGACGTTTTCAATATTTTCTGTTTGGCTCAATCAAAGCGACTTGGCAGGAGCTGCGCAAATAGCTTTGTTTTTATTACTAATCGTTGTTGGCCTTATTTGGCTTGAGAATTGGAGCAGGGGTGGCCGCAAGTTTCATGAAGCTAAAGCGATGGCTTCAAAAACAAAAATTATTAGAAAGCAGTTATCAGGCATCAAACAATACATAGCATTTATATTTTGTATTCTTCCTGTAGCCTTAGGGTTTGGTGTGCCTGTTTATGTGCTTGGCAAATATGCAGTTTCAAATTTTGATGGCGGCTATTCAAGCCAATTAATAGAAGCATTTTTCACAAGCATCAGCTTTGGAATTATAGCTGCTATCATTGCTGTAATCATTGCTCTCTTTTTGACTTATGCAGATCGTATTTCAAACACACAAATTATAAAATATTCAGTTCGCCTTAGTTCGCTTGGTTACGCTGTACCAGGAACGCTTATCGCTTTGGGAATATTTCTACCCCTTGCAACATTTGATAATCAACTTGATGGTTTATTACGTTCGACAGTTGGAGTTTCTTCTGGGCTATTATTAACAGGCTCAGGTGCAGCACTCATATTTGCTTATGTCGTTCGCTTCATGGCAATGGCAACTGGTAGCCTTGCAAATGGATTTACCAAACTCTCCCCAAACATAGACATGGCAGGAAGAAGCCTTGGTCGTAGTAGAGGGCAGGTGCTCAAATCAATTTTATTACCAATTTTACGGCCAGCAATCATTGGGGCTGGGTTGCTGGTTTTTATCGAAGTCATAAAAGAACTTTCAGCAACGATCATGCTAAGGCAATTTGGAGTGAACACACTATCAACGCATGTATATGATTTTGCTTCTCAAGCACGCGTTGAAGATGCAGCCATCGGTTGTTTGTTGATAATTGCAGCAGGGACCATTCCTGTTGTGCTGCTTTTACGCGTTGGCGAGCGTTAAGTTTTCAAAATAATCTTTCCAATATGGTCGCTTGATTCCATACGTTCATGCGCCTTATTTGCATCTTTCAGTGCAAAACTACTATCCATGATTGGTTTGACTTTACCGCTTTCAATCAATGGCCAAACTTTTTCTTGAAGCTCTGAAGCAATCTGTGCTTTGAATTTAATTGAGCGTGCGCGAAGCGTTGAGCCTGTATGAGTTAGACGTTTTAGCATGATTGGCATAAAGTTAGTTTCAGCTTTTGGCCCACCAAGAAAAGCAACCTGCACAATGCGTCCATCCATGGCTGCGGCTTTATAATTACGACCTGTGTATTCTCCACCAACCATATCAAGAATAACGTCAACACCTTTGCCCTGGGTAATCTCTTTTGTCCGCTCTTCAAAGACTTCATTTTTGTAATTAATCGCATGATCTGCGCCCAACTTTAAACAAGCATCACATTTCTCATCTGTCCCCGCAGTTGCAATGACAGTCGCGCCAAACGCTTTTGCCAGTTGAATGGCTGTTGTGCCAATGCCACTTGTGCCGCCATGCACCATAAAGGTCTCGCCAGAGAGTAATCCACCGCGCTGAAAAACATTATGCCAAACGGTAAAAAACGTTTCAGGAATTGCGCCTGCTTCTTCAATAGAAATCCCTTTTGGAATGCTAAGTGTGTTTGTGATATCAACATTTACATATTCAGCGTAGCCACCACCCGGCACTAGCGCCATAACGTGTTTGCCAAGATTGGTAACATCAACTGAATGTCCGACAGCTACAATCTCCCCCGCAACTTCAAGACCTGGAATATCTGATGCACCTGACGGCGGTGGGTAGCCTCCCATCCGTTGCAAGCAATCAGGACGATTAACACCTGCAACCGCAACTTTAATCAATACTTCATTGTCAGTGCCGACTGGCACATTGCGTTCACAAGCTTGCAAAACTTCTGGTCCGCCAGGCGTTGTTATCTCGGTTGCATTCATTGTGCGTGGGAGAGACATTTTCATTTTCCTCTGTGTTGATTTATTATTCTTCCTGTGAAATAAATTATTTTGATAGGAAAAATACTAATGTGACTTGTCGAAAGTCTTTCTTGTGATAATAGTGTTTTAACTGGACAGGGTTCCCAGTTTGGATAGTAGGCTATAAATATACCAGCCGTCTACGCATTAAGATAAGTCGTAGACAGTCGCTATCCACAACAACAATCACGTAATATTGTTATTGAATCGGTAAATCGGGAAGCCTACCAATGAATAAACATTTCTCACCTAACGAGCCTAAGCGCGGAAAAGGGAAAAAATCCCATCACACCAAAGGGCGTCTGCTTGATGAAGCTGCTCTTAGTGAAGTGGACGCATTGATTGGTGTAGGTGAGCGCAAGCGTGATCTTCTGATTGAATACCTGCACTTGATACAAGATAAATATAGCTGCTTAGAAGCCCGACATATGAGAGCTTTAGCGGAGACTATGCGCATCTCAATGGCGGAAGTTTATGAGGTGGCTTCTTTCTACGATCATTTTGACATCGTAAAAGAAGGTGAAACAAAACCTGCACCTGTAACAATTAGAGTATGCGATTCATTATCTTGTATGATGGCTGGTGCTGAAACACTGATTTCTGAACTAGAAGCAGGTGCTGATAAAGATAAAGTACGCATTATGCGAGCACCTTGTATGGGGGGCTGTGATGTAGCACCTGCGGCTCGTGTTGGTGATAAAGAAGTTGGTAATGTGACCGTAGAAAGTTTGCTGACGCTTGCGGACACTGGTTCTACCAATAAAGAAATTCCTGCTGATATTCCTGCCTATGTCGCTTTGGATGCTTATACGGCTGATGGTGGTTATGCGATTTGGGACAAGGTAAAGTCTGGCGCAATTGAATTTGATGCCATGCTTGATTTGCTTAAAGATTCTGGTCTTCGTGGGCTAGGGGGCGCTGGCTTCCCATCGCACATGAAGTGGAAGTTCGTTCGTGGCTATGAAGGGCCACGCTTGATGACCATTAATGGCGATGAAGGCGAACCTGGTACATTTAAAGATCGTTATTATTTAGAGCGTGATCCGCATCGTATGTTTGAAGGCGCATTGATTGCTGCTCATTACGTCGAAGCTGAGCGGATTTATGTTTACATGCGTGATGAATATCCTGCTGTATTAGAAATTTTACGCAAAGAAATTGCAGCCCTTGAAGATGCTGGTGTTTGCGAAAAAGGCTTTATAGAGCTTCGCCGTGGGGCTGGTGCTTATATCTGTGGTGAAGAATCAGCAATGATAGAATCCATCGAAGGTAAGCGCGGATTGCCACGTCACCGTCCGCCATTCATTGCCGAAGTTGGCTTGTTTGGTCGGCCAACCTTAAACCACAACGTAGAAACGCTTTTCTGGCTCCGTGACATCATAGAAAAAGGCGCAGACTGGTTTGCTTCTCAAGGTAAAGAAGGTCACCCAGGCCCTCGCTCTTGGTCCGTTTCAGGCCGCGTTAAAAAGCCGGGCGTAGTCCTTGCACCTGCTGGCGTTACCATCCGTGAACTGATTGATGATTATTGTGGCGGCATGGAAGATGGACACACATTCAAAGCCTATTACCCAGGCGGTGCATCCGGTGGTGTTCTACCAGCAAGCATGGATGATCTGGCGCTAGACTTCGGTGAGCCATTAGCTTCCCTTGGCTCATTCGTTGGTTCACATGCTGTTGTGGTGCTGTCAGATCAAGACAACATCAAAGATGCAGTGCTGAACACCTTGAAGTTCTTCAAACATGAATCCTGCGGTCAATGCACACCTTGTCGTGGTGGTACAGAAAAAATGGTTGCGATGCTACAAAAAGGCGGAAAGCTCGACGAAGACGCAATCGCTGATCTTGAAATCGTGATGCGTGACGCTTCAATCTGCGGCTTGGGGCAAGCAGCACCAAATCCCGTTAGGCATTTACTGACGCATTTCAGAGAAGATTTGTAATGTTCGAAGCCTATCTTCTTGCCATATCTGGTGTGGTACTCGCACAATCATCTCCAGGGCCAAATTTTTTGGCGACAGTTAGTACAGGCATGTCGCAAGGTAGAAGAATTGGTTTTGCAACTGTTATTGGTATTGCTACAGGAATGATGGTTTGGGCGGTTTTAATGGCAATTGGTTTTGGAGCCGTTCTGTCAGTATTTCCATGGTTGTTAATTGCTATGAAAATAATAGGCGGCTTATATTTAATGTATCTTGCCTATAAAGCTACTCGTTCAGCAATCATTGACAATGATTTGACTGTAGGAAAAGACACTAAAACTAAGGGTTATTGGCAAGCATATAGAAACGGCTTGTTAGTTATCATGACAAATCCAAAAGCTGCATTAATGTGGGCGGCAGTTGCCAGCTTTCTATTCGGATATGGGTTAAATGGTTATGAGGTTTCAGGTTTTGGGCCTTTGGCAGCTATAACAGGATTTTTAATTTATGGTGGCTACTTGATGCTATTTACAAGTGGTTTTGCTATTAAAGCATACCGAAGATTTGCCCGATGGATTGAGGCAGCTTTGGGTGTAACATTTGCAGCACTTGGTGCAAGTCTGTTACTCAGTGGACTTAAGGAGATAAAACAATGACAGCTTATGTAATCGTACGCGCGGAAGTAACAGACCTTGATAAGTGGAAAGAATATGCGGCTGCTGCTGGTCCTACATCTGACGAATATGGCGGTAAGTATATTGCGCGCGGTGGTGCTGTTGAAGGCCTTGAGAACTTTGAAGATGAAGGCAAGCGCGTCGTAATCCTTGAGTTTCCAGACATGGATTCAGCACGTAATTGGTATAATTCTGCTGAATATACGGCAGCACGTGCGAAACGCGCAGGCGCAGGCCATGCGCAATTTATGATTGTTGAAGGATACGATGGATAGTTAAAACGTCATTCTAGGGCTTGTCCCTAGAACCTAAGCAAACTGCAATAATAATCGTAACTTGCTTAGATCCTTGGGACAGGCCCAAGGATGACGACTAGAAAGAGAAGTGAAAAACAATGACTGACCAAATCAAATTCACCCTAGACGGCAAAGAAGTTACAGCTTCCAAAGATGAAACCATCTGGGAAGTTGCAAAACGTGAGGGAACGCGTATCCCACACCTTTGTCACTTGGATAAGCCAGGCTACCGCTCAGATGGTAACTGTCGTGCTTGTATGGTTGAAGTCGAAGGGGAGCGTGTACTTGCGGCTTCTTGTATTCGTACACCTTCTGAGGGCATGGTCGTTAATTCTCAAAATGAACGCGCAGATAAATCTCGCAAGATGGTCTTTGAAATGCTTGCAGCAGACATGCGCCCGCGCGAAGAGAGCCCAGATGATCAATCTGATTTCTGGCTTTGGTCAGAAAGCATGGGGATTAGCGGCTCTGATCGCTTTGATAGTAAGTTTGCTGATGGTCAACACGTAGAGTTCGACATCTCAAACCCTGCAATTGCTGTGAATATGGACGCGTGTATTGCCTGTAACGCGTGTGTTCGTGCATGTCGTGAAGTGCAGGTGAATGATGTCATTGGCATGGGCGAACGTGGCTCACATTCAGTTCCAGTCTTTGATTTAGCTGACCCAATGGGTAATTCGACCTGCGTAACCTGCGGTGAATGTGTTCAGGCCTGTCCAACAGGTGCGTTATACGAAAAAACTTTGATGGACGATGCGAATAAGACTCGTGAAATCAAAGAGTTTGACAAGCAAGTTGATTCAGTTTGTCCGTTCTGCGGCGTTGGTTGTCAGACTACAATGGCGATTAAAGACAATAAAATTGTTCAAGTCGATGGTCGTAATGGCCCAGCAAATGAAAACCGTCTCTGTGTAAAGGGGCGTTTTGGTTATGACTATGCAATGAGCGACGAGCGTTTAACAACACCGCTTATCCGTCGTGACGACGCACCAAAAGCTGGTGACATGGACATGCGTTTCATGAAAGTAGAAGACATTTTCCGTGAAGCAACATGGGATGAAGCAATGGAACTTGCGGCTGGTGGTCTCAAGAAAATTTCAGACGAACGTGGCGGTTCAGCCCTTGCAGGCTTTGGCTCTGCAAAAGGTTCAAATGAAGAAGCTTATTTGTTCCAAAAGTTTATCCGTCAGGGCTTTGGCACTAACAACGTTGACCATTGTACAAGACTTTGCCACGCATCTTCAGTTGCAGCATTGCTTGAAGGTGTGGGTTCAGGCGCTGTATCAGCGCCATTTACAGATTCTATGAAATCAGATTGCATGATTGTTATTGGTGCGCGTCCTGCGCAAAACCACCCAGTTGCAGCGACTTATTTAAAACAAGCTGCAAAAAAGGGTAAGAAGCTAATCATCATGGACCCACGCGGCCAAGATTTGATGCGTCATGCAACGCACCCAATGCAGTTTAAACCTGGCACTGACGTTGCGATGTTAAACGCGCTCATCCATGTGATCATTGAAGAAAACCTCTACGATGAGCAATACATCCAAGCAAATGCCTCTGGGTTTGATGCATTAAAAGAAAAAGTAAAAGATTTCTCACCAGAAGCAATGAGTGAAGTATGTGGCATTGCGCCTGATATGTTACGCGATGTTGCTAGAGTTTACGCAACATCAGAACGCTCAATAATCTTCTGGGGGATGGGCGTCTCTCAACACACACACGGTACAGACAATGCACGTTGTTTGATCGCACTTGCATTGATCACAGGGCAGGTTGGTCGTGAAGGTACGGGGCTTCACCCACTACGCGGACAAAACAACGTACAAGGTGCATCTGATGCAGGTCTTATCCCGATGATGTATCCTGACTATCGCTTGGTAGAAAACGAAGATATTCGTGGTGAAATGGAAGATTTCTGGGGCAGAACACTTGATCCTAAGCGTGGCCTTACGGTTGTAGAAATCATGGATGCAATTCATGATGATGAAATCTCAGGCATGTATGTAATGGGCGAAAACCCTGCCATGTCTGATCCAGATCAAATCCATGCACGTGGCGCATTGGCAAAACTAGACCACCTTGTCGTGCAAGATATTTTCCTAACAGAAACCTGTTGGCATGCTGATGTCGTGCTTCCAGCTTCTGCACATGCAGAAAAGCTTGGTACATTCACCAATACAAACCGTCAGGTTCAAATTGGTCGTCCAGCGCTTGATCCGCCAGGTGTAGCACGTCAAGACTGGGAGCTTATTGTTGAGCTTGCAAATCGTGTTGGTCTTGATTGGAACTATGAAGGTGTAGGCGAAGTTTACACAGAAATGGCTTCGGTCATGAAGTCCTTAGACTTTGTAACTTGGGAGCGTCTAAATGAAGAAGATGTGCTTTGTTATCCAATTGATGAACCAGGTGGCTTTGGCAATGAAGTAATTTTCACGAACGGTTTTCCAACAGCAGACGGCAGGGGCAAAATTGTACCTGCTGATCTTCTAGCACCAGATGAAGTGCCAGACGAAGAATTTCCGCTGGTACTAACAACAGGCCGCTTGCTAGAACATTGGCATACAGGTGCAATGACACGCCGTTCTGCTGTGCTTGATGAGCTGGAGCCAGAAGGCATTGCCGCTATGAATAGGCATCAAATTGCCAAATTAGGGCTTGAAGTGGGGCAAATGATTGAAGTTTCCACTAGAAGAGGCACAATATCTGCTGTTCTTCGTGAAGACCGCGATGTAGCCGATGATATGGTATTCATACCATTCTGCTTTAACGAGTCACCCGCAAACCGCCTAACAAACCCGCAACTTGATCCTTTTGGTAAAATTCCAGAGTTTAAGTATTGCGCGGCGAAAGTAGGGGCAGCAAAGCAAGTGGAAGCGGCTGAGTAAGCTTGCTTGAAGCTAGTCTGGAGATAACTGCATGTGGAAGCTGATTAAACGAGTTCTAGTTGCTACTATTATCGCTGTTATTGGTTATTCTATATATGATTACTATCGTGCTGATTTGCATACGCGACCTGATATGCCTGAAGGTGCTTTTTCTATATCTTATAAAAATGGCTTACGTGCAATTTTAGTTAATGTACCAAATGAACGCGATACTAGACGATATTTTGGAACTCCGATGGAAGTTCCGTTTTATCTTAAAGACGCGTGGTCGTTCTGTTCTCCACCCAATGCAATTGAAAAAGCGCAAGCCAATGAGGTATTAAGTAAACGTGACTGGCCAGGAGAGAGGTTCGATGCAGTTTGTAAAATCACAGTAGATGATAAAGTTGTAATTCGAGGTTTAATTACATCTGTCCCGAGACTTTAGTTAATTAGAAATGGGGCTGTCCCAGATAACTCAAAAATGGGTTATCAATATGGGTATGAGAAG
>CAZCUN010000052.1:0-21829 GCA_964502215.1 uncultured Rhizobiaceae bacterium
CAATCGTGCCGATGTTACAATGCGGCTTATTACGTTCAAACTTTTCTTTTGCCATTTGGCTTCTCCATCCGTTGGTGTGGAACACTCGCCACACATCAGGTTATTTTTAAAATTACTATAATTATCCAGTGTACTTTTCTTGAATCTCTTTAGAGACCGCAGAAGGTACTGGCGCATAATGATCAAACTGCATTGAATACTGGGCACGGCCCTGAGACATAGAACGCAGGTTATCGACGTATTTAAACATGTTCATTAGAGGAACGTGCGCGTTTACAACTGTTGCAATACCGCGAACTTCCTGACCTTGGATCATGCCACGACGTGAATTCAAGTTACCGATGATATCACCTAAGTATTCTTCAGGTGTAACAACTTCAACCGCCATAATAGGCTCAAGCATTTGAGCACCAAGTTGGCTTTTATTTTCACGGAAACATGCACGAGACGCAATCTCAAAAGCAAGAACACTAGAGTCAACATCGTGGTAAGCACCATCCAAAAGCGTTGCTTTAACACCCAACATTGGGAAGCCAGCCAAAGGACCCGAAGACATAACGCTCTCGATACCCTTTTTAACGCCTGGAATGTATTCCTTAGGAACATTACCACCGACAATTTTACTATCAAATTCAAACTCTTCAGACTCTGAGTTTGGCTCAAACAAGATTTTAACACGAGCGAACTGACCAGAACCACCAGATTGCTTCTTGTGTGTGTAATCTGCTTCGTATGTTTTTGTGATCGTCTCACGGAACGCAACTTGTGGCTCACCTACATTGGCCTCAACTTTGAATTCACGCTTCATACGGTCAACAAGAATATCAAGATGCAATTCACCCATACCAGCGATGATTGTTTGACCTGATTCATCATCAGACTTAACGCGGAATGACGGATCTTCAGCAGCCAATCGATTAAGGGCAATACCCATTTTCTCTTGGTCGCCTTTTGTCTTAGGCTCAATCGCGATTTGAATCACCGGATCAGGGAATTCCATACGCTCAAGAATTACAGGCTTAAGTGGATCAGATAAAGTATCACCTGTAGTCGTTTCTTTAAGACCCGCAATCGCAACAATATCACCAGCATATGCTTCTTTGATATCTTCACGATCGTTTGAATGCATTAGCAACATACGGCCAACACGTTCTTTTTTATCTTTAACAGTATTAAGAACAGAAGATCCTGTTTCAATTTTTCCTGAGTAGATACGACAGAATGTCAAAGAACCAACAAATGGGTCATTCATAATTTTGAATGCAAGAATACCGAGAGGCTCATCATCAGAAGCAGGACGTGTTGTCTCTTCTTCTGTCTTCACATCAATACCTTTAATCGCAGGAATATCCAACGGTGAAGGCAAGAAGTCTACCACAGCATCAAGCAATGGCTGTACGCCTTTGTTTTTAAATGCAGAACCACAGAATACTGGGAAGTATTCAGCAGAAATTGTACCGATACGAATAAGCTCACGAAGCTTTTCTTCAGTCGGCTCTTCGCCTTCTAAATAAGCCTCCATAGCAGCTTCGTCATTTTCAACAGCAGTTTCGATCATTTCTTCACGGAACTTGTTAGCTGTTTCAACGAGATCTTCAGGAATATCTACAACATCCCATGTAGCGCCAAGCTCTTCACCATTCCAGACTAAAGCCTTCATCGTGATAAGGTCTACAAGACCCGCAAATTCATTTTCTGCGCCAATTGGGATCTGAAGAACCAGTGGCTTACCACCTAGACGCTCTTTAATCATCTCTACTGAACGGTAATAATCAGCGCCGATTTTGTCCATTTTATTGACGAAAATCATGCGAGGCACGTTGTATTTATCAGCCTGACGCCAAACTGTTTCAGTTTGCGGCTCAACACCTGCGTTTGCGTCTAATAGCGCAATCGCACCATCAAGAACACGCAATGAACGCTCAACTTCAATTGTGAAATCCACGTGGCCAGGCGTATCAATGATATTAAAACGCTTCTTTGTGCCATCACGACCTTCCCAGAAAGTCGTCGTAGCAGCTGAAGTAATCGTAATACCGCGCTCTTGCTCCTGCTCCATCCAGTCCATTGTTGCAGCGCCATCATGCACTTCACCAATTTTATGGCTTTTACCTGTATAATACAGGATACGTTCAGTCGTAGTCGTCTTGCCCGCATCAATGTGAGCCATGATGCCGAAGTTACGATAATCTTTAATTTCATATTCGCGAGACATTTTGTCTAACCTTTATTTTTGAAGTTTTGCAACTTTGGGAGAATTGCAACCTTACTCAAAACTAACCTTTTAAATTACCAACGATAATGAGAGAACGCTTTGTTAGCGTCTGCCATTTTGTGCGTGTCTTCACGTTTCTTAACTGCCGCGCCACGATTATTCGACGCATCAAGAATTTCACCTGACAGACGTGCAATCATTGTTGTTTCATTGCGCTTACGAGCAGCAGCAATAACCCATCTGATTGCCAAAGCCTGACGACGCTCTGTACGAACTTCAACAGGAACCTGATACGTAGCACCACCCACACGACGTGAACGCACTTCAACTGCCGGAGCAACGTTTTCTAGTGCTGAGTGGAAAGCTTCCAGAGGATCAGACTTTGCTTTATCTTCAACTTCATCAAGCGCACCATAAACAATGCGCTCTGCAACTGATTTTTTACCATCAAGCATGATGGAGTTCATGAATTTTGAAAGCACCAAATCACCAAATTTTGGATCTGGATTGACTTCACGTTTTTCTGCGCGGTGACGACGAGACATATTCTACTACCCTTACTTAGGACGCTTAGCGCCGTATTTCGAACGACGCTGCTTGCGGTCTTTAACGCCTTGCGTATCAAGAACACCGCGAATGATGTGATAACGAACACCAGGCAAATCTTTCACGCGGCCGCCGCGGATCATTACTACTGAGTGCTCTTGAAGGTTGTGACCCTCACCTGGAATATAACCAATGACTTCAAAGCCATTTGTAAGACGAATTTTAGCAACTTTACGTAGCGCTGAGTTTGGCTTCTTTGGAGTTGTTGTGTAAACACGTGTACATACACCGCGCTTTTGAGGGCAAGCCTCCATCGCAGGAACTTTTGAAGCCTTAACTTTAGGCTTACGCGGATTACGAACCAGTTGGTTGATTGTAGGCATACAATCCAGACCTTTTCTTTTCTTGACGACTGAGGAAGGTTTCTGCCCTTTCCTTTTCGCCAAACATGTTACGTTCAGAAATACCGTGCGAGAACGCCGAGGTATTTCCCATGCAAAAAAGCTTCACCAATCCCAAGAACGAAACTTGACGGAGAAACTTTAAATAAGCAGAGGACTGAAAACAGTCATGCACTTAAAACTATAAAATCTATGTTCAAATCTTGTTTGAGTCTTTATTTTAATGCGAGTAGCATCAAATCGAATATGACTCACATCGACCTGTTGAAAAGGTAATAGGCGCAACATCCATATGCGTCAACCCCTTTTTACACTTGAAAGAGAATTTTAGAGTCAAAACAGTCGTTTGATAGGTTTTATACCAATACTGATTCAATATGATACACCATTTGCTGATTTACCCTGAGAAAGACGATATATCATGAAAACTTACGAAGGTTCCTGCCACTGTCGTACCGTTAAATTTAAAGTTGAGCTAAAAAACGACCTTGATGATGTTCATCACTGTGATTGTTCATTATGTCGAAAGCGCACGGCATATGTGAGTAGCACGCCTCTTGATGGCCTTCAAATAACCGCAGGCGCGGATAACTTGACGCTTTATCAATTCAACACCAAGACGGCTAAACATTATTTTTGCAAGACATGCGGAATTTATACCCACCACCAAAGACGCAGCAATCCTAATGAATATGGATTTAATGTTGCTTGTCTTGAAGGGGTGAACGCGTATGACTTTGCACCAGCAAAAGTTTACGATGGCGTAAACCACCCCAGTGACAGATAATATTCTAAAGCCTTACTAAACAGCTTTTTTATAATCATCACTTTTAGAAATAGTATCTATTTCCATCTGGGATTCACGTAAAAAATAAGCGGGCAATTCATCTCTTGGCAGTGGCTGACCAAATAAGAAGCCTTGAAAATATGTGCAGTGCATTTTTAAAAGCACTTTAACTTGGTCAAGTCTCTCAACACCTTCTGCTGTTACGGTGAGATTCATAACGGATGCAAGTTTTGTAATCGTTTCTAATACATTTTTTGCATTAGGATCATGATCAAGAGAATTGATAAGTGAACGATCAATTTTCAACTTATCAAATGGAAACTTTAGTAAATATGAAAGGCTGGAATATCCAGTGCCAAAATCATCTAAAGAAATTGACACACCTATTGCTTTCAACTCTCTCAAAGAGAACATTACTTCTTTAGAATTCTCCATGAATAAGCCTTCAGTAATCTCAAGCTTCAACCTTTCAGGCGCAAGCCCTGACTGAGAGAGAGCATCCATAACTGTACTTACAATTTTATTGGATAGGAATTGTTGTGGTGAAAGGTTTACGGCAACTGCAATGTTTTCTGGCCATAAAGCAGCTTCATAACATGCTTGGTATAAAACCCAATCGCCAATTTCTGCAACAATCCCCATTGATTCTGCAATTGGAATAAAATCTGCTGGCGAAACACTACCACGAATAGGGTGTGTCCAACGTGCAAGAGCCTCAAAACTGACAGCCTTTGTTTCTTTTGCGGAAACTAAAAGCTGATAAGACAAAGAAAGCTCATTGTTTTTCATTGCGCTCTTTAGGTCACGCTCAATACTACGTCGTTCCTTTACAATTTCATCCATTTGATGCTCATAAAGTCTAAACGTCCCCTTGCCCTCAGCCTTTGCTCTATAAAGCGCTAAGTCAGCATTATTCATCAAAGTGTGCGCATCACTTCCGTCACGGTTTCTTAATGTGATACCTATTGAAACACCAATTTCCATTATCGTTTCATCAATTATGTATGTCTTAGAAATATCTCGTAGTATCGATTCTGCAAGACTAGAGACAGATTGTACCGTACCTGCTGAATTACATAATATTGCAAATTCATCTCCCCCAAGACGCGCCACAATGTCTTTATCTGAAACAATTTTCTTAAGTGATTTAGCAACCTCGACTAAAAGCTTATCCCCCATAGACCGGATAAAACAACAGCCTTTGTTGAAGCGGTAAAAACAGTGCCACGTTCTCTATTTTGATACACATGGTTCAAGCTTAATGCCGCAATAATATAAATTGCAATAGTCCAATAGGTTAGAAACCAACCAGCAGCAGATTGATAAAAAACTATAAAAATTGCTGTTGCGCAAATAAGCTTTGCAACCATCATATAGGGAGTTGTTTTAGCAATAGCCGCCATCTGTGCAGCGCGTAAACGCCCTGCTTCTTTGCTATCAGGGTTGATACCAAAGTAAGGGTCAAAACCGTATAGTTTATCTATGATTTTCTTAGCTTAGGTACCCACTAATAATCTCTTATACTAAACGATTTACAAGCAAACCCTTTATTATTCGTAACAATTTTGAAATTTTTGCTTCTCAAATAAAAAAAGGCCACCAAAAGGCAGCCTTTTATTCAATTCAATTAGACCAAAACTTATTCAGCAGGTTCGCCTTTTTCGCTCATATCAGCGAGAAGAGCGTCGCTTTCAGCCATTTCACGTTTCGTGTCGATGATCATATCATCACGTGAATTAGCCAGACGACGAACCTTAGCCATGACACCGCCTGTACCAGCAGGGATCAGACGACCCACAATCACGTTTTCTTTCAGGCCTTCTAGTGTATCGGACTTGCCGGCCACTGATGCTTCTGTAAGAACGCGGGTTGTTTCCTGGAATGATGCAGCTGAGATGAATGAGCGTGTCTGCAAGCTAGCTTTGGTAATTCCAAGTAGTACTGGATTACCTGCAGCTGGCTTCTTACCCTCTTCAACCATACGTTCATTCAAGATATCCATCTCGATGCGATCCATTTGTTCGCCTTCAAGAAGACCTGTATCGCCTGGTTCTGTGATTTCAACTTTTTGCAGCATCTGACGTACAATTACTTCAATATGCTTATCGTTGATGATCACGCCCTGTAGGCGGTAGACATCTTGGATCTCATTCACGAGATATGAAGCGAGTGCTTCAACACCCTTGATCGCCAGAATGTCATGTGGCGCAGGATTGCCGTCCAGAATGTAATCCCCCTTCTCGATTGGATCACCATCCTGCAAGTGGAATGGCTTGCCTTTCGGAATTAGGTATTCTGCTGGCTCTAGCGTTGAATCATCTGGCTCAATCGAGATGCGTCGCTTGTTCTTATAGTCACGACCATAACGGATTGTACCGTCAATCGTAGCAATAACAGCGTGATCCTTCGGACGACGCGCTTCGAACAATTCAGCAACGCGTGGTAGACCACCCGTAATGTCTTTTGTCTTCGCACTCTCAGTTGGAATACGAGCCATAACATCGCCAGCTTTAACCTTAGAACCTGGCTCAACAGAAAGAATTGCATCTACTGAAAGAAGAATACGAGCCTCACCCCCACGCTTGAGTTTAGCGATTTCACCGTTCTTATCTTTGATAACAATCGCAGGTTTCAAGTCTGCGCCACGTGGGTTAGCACGCCAGTCAACAACGACACGTTTAGTGATACCTGTTGCCTCGTCAGCATTTTCTTGAACAGAAAGGCCATCAACAACATCTTCAAACTCAACAGTACCATCAACTTCTGTCATCATTGGACGAGTATAAGGATCCCACTCAGCCATACGTTGACTTTGTTTGATCTTATCGCCTTCTGCAACAAGAATTTTCGAACCGTAATTAACACGATGCGAAGCACGTTCAACGCCCTTCTCATCTTCAATAACAATCGCAACACTTCGACCCATAACAATGTTACGGCCTTCGCTGTCTTTAGAGATATTGGAATTACGGATACGGATTGTACCTTCATAAGATGCTTCAAGGAATGATGAATCGACCACCTGCGCTGTACCACCGATGTGGAACGTACGCATTGTAAGCTGTGTACCTGGTTCACCAATCGATTGAGCGGCGATAACGCCAACTGCTTCACCCATATTAACTGTAGTACCACGTGCAAGGTCACGACCATAACACGCACCACAGATACCGTTTTGGCTTTCACAGGTAAGCGCTGAGCGGATAAGAACCGTTTTAACTTCAGCAGCCTCAACCTTATCAACGTCTGCTTCATCCATAAGATGGTTCTTAGGAATGATAACCTCACCTGTTTCAGGGTGAACAATATCTTCTGCCGCTGTACGACCCAAGATACGCAACCCTAGAGAAGCAACAACTTGCCCTGCATCAACTACAGCCTGCATTGTTAAGCCATTGTCAGTGCCACAGTCTTCTGATGTGATAATGCAATCTTGTGCAACATCAACCAGGCGACGTGTCAGGTAACCAGAGTTTGCTGTTTTCAACGCAGTATCCGCAAGGCCTTTACGCGCACCGTGGGTGGAGTTGAAGTACTCAAGAACCGTCAAACCTTCTTTAAAGTTTGAGATAATCGGGCTTTCAATAATCTCACCTGACGGCTTAGCCATTAGGCCACGCATACCAGCAAGTTGTTTCATCTGTGTTGGAGAACCACGAGCACCTGAGTGTGACATCATGTAAATAGAGTTCATTGGAAGTTGACGTTTTGTTACATCATCGACGTGAACCGCTTTAATGCGATCCATCATTTCATCCGCAACCTTGTCACCACACTTCGCCCAAGCATCAACAACTTTGTTGTACTTCTCGCCCTGAGTAATCAGACCGTCGTTGTACTGTTGTTCGTACTCTTTTGTGAGCGCTTGTGTTTCTTCAACCATGCCTGCTTTTGTTTCAGGAATAACCATGTCATCCTTACCGAATGAAATACCTGCATTACATGCATGTTTAAAACCAAGCTGCATAATGCGGTCACAGAAAATCACCGTGTCTTTTTGACCTGAGTGACGGTAAACGTGGTCAATCATTTTAGAGATGTTTTTCTTAGTCATCTCTGTGTTCACAATATCAAACTGAACCTTACCATTACGTGGTAGTAGTTCACCTAAGATCATACGACCTGGTGTTGTTTCATAAATTGTGCTGATTGGATTACCTTCATGATCAACCGTTTTAAAGCGACCACGAATTTTTGCATGCAATGTAATAACATCTGTATCAAGTGCATGTTGTAATTCGCTCATGTCAGAGAAGATCATACCTTCGCCCGGCTCATTATCGTTGACAATTGAAAGATAATAAAGTCCCAAAACCATATCCTGTGAAGGAACGATAATTGGCTGGCCGTTTGCTGGGTGTAGAATGTTGTTTGTAGACATCATCAACACACGTGCTTCAAGCTGTGCTTCAAGTGACAATGGAACGTGAACCGCCATTTGGTCACCATCAAAGTCAGCGTTAAAAGCCGCACAAACGAGTGGGTGAAGCTGAATTGCTTTACCTTCGATTAGTACAGGCTCAAACGCTTGGATGCCAAGACGGTGAAGTGTTGGCGCACGGTTAAGAAGAACTGGGTGCTCACGAATTACTTCATCGAGAATATCCCAAACTTCTGGCTTTTCTTTTTCAACCAGCTTCTTCGCCTGTTTAACAGTTGAAGAATAACCTTTTGCATCAAGACGTGCATAGATAAATGGCTTGAAGAGTTCCAAAGCCATTTTCTTTGGTAGACCACATTGGTGAAGAAGAAGTTCTGGACCTGTTACGATCACTGAACGGCCAGAGTAGTCAACGCGCTTACCCAACAAGTTTTGACGGAAACGACCTTGCTTACCTTTAAGCATATCTGAAAGAGATTTAAGAGGACGTTTGTTAGCACCCGTAATGGTACGACCACGACGACCGTTATCAAACAAGGCATCCACAGACTCTTGCAACATACGCTTTTCGTTACGAATGATGATGTCAGGTGCACGCAATTCCATCAAACGACGTAGACGGTTGTTACGGTTGATTACGCGACGGTAAAGGTCATTCAAATCTGACGTTGCAAAACGACCACCATCCAGCGGCACAAGTGGGCGCAGGTCTGGTGGAATGACTGGAATGATTTTCATAATCATCCACTCAGGACGGTTGCCTGATTCAAGAAATGCCTCAACAACCTTCAAACGCTTTTGCAGTTTAACAGTTTTAAGTTCAGAAGAAGTTTCTGCAAGTTCTGTACGAACTTCGCCAGCAACTTTTTCAAGATCCATTGAAGAAAGAATTTCGTGAATTGCTTCTGCACCAATCATAGCAGTGAAGGTATCTTCACCAAACTCATCGATTGCATCCATGTACTCTTCTTCTGATAGAAGTTGGTACTCACTCATCGAAGTCAGACCAGGCTCTGTTACCACGAAGTTTTCGAAGTATAGAACACGCTCAAGGTCTTTAAGCGTCATGTTGAGCAAAAGACCAATGCGTGATGGTAGAGACTTCAAGAACCAAATATGCGCTACAGGCGCTGCAAGTTCGATGTGACCCATGCGCTCACGACGTACGCGAGATAGCGTTACTTCAACACCACATTTTTCACAGATAATGCCTTTGTACTTCATGCGCTTATATTTGCCGCAAAGACATTCATAATCTTTTACTGGGCCAAAGATACGCGCGCAAAACAAGCCATCACGTTCAGGCTTGAAAGTACGGTAGTTGATGGTTTCTGGCTTTTTAATTTCGCCAAATGACCAAGATAAAATTTTCTCCGGTGCTGCGATAGAAATTCGAATGCTATCGAAGTTCTGTGAAGCGGCCGGGTTATTGAAGAGGTTCATGACATCATGATTCATGGTACTTCTTTCCTTTTTGAGCTTTATGCCCGTTGCGGTTTTGGACTTTTGTGCACTTTACCAAAACCAAAATTTCAAATTCGCGCTATTAACGCAGTTCGAACCAGAGGCGAGAATAGTCCTCGCCTCTTTAGTGTTCTTATTCGGCAGCTTCTGCTGCGTCGCTTTCATCTGGAAGCAGTTCTTCGCCATCATCTTCTGGTTCGATGGTTGGAACTTTGGTGTTCTCTAGCTCAACACTCAGACCAAGAGAACGCATCTCTTTGATCAGAACGTTAAAGCTTTCTGGAATACCAGCCTCAAACGTGTCGTCGCCACGAACAATTGCTTCATACACTTTTGTACGACCCGCAACGTCATCTGACTTAACCGTAAGCATTTCTTGCAAGGTGTATGCAGCGCCATAAGCTTCTAGCGCCCAGACCTCCATCTCACCAAATCGCTGACCACCAAACTGTGCTTTACCACCAAGCGGCTGCTGAGTAACAAGCGAGTAAGGACCAATAGAACGCGCGTGGATTTTATCATCCACCAAGTGATGCAATTTGAGCATGTAGATATAGCCCATTGTCACCTTACGGTCGAACTGTTCGCCTGTACGTCCATCATAAACAACAGACTGACCAGAGCCGTGAAGACCTGCTTGCTCCAACATATCAACGATATCAGGTTCATGCGCACCATCAAAGACTGGTGTTGCAATAGAAACGCCACGACGTACTTGACTAGCAAGACGCATAACTGATTCATCGTCGTAGTTTTTAACAGGCTCATTACGCTCGTTATCACCGTAAACTTGCTCAAGCTCACTGCGAAGTGGCTTGATGTCGCCATTTTCTTTGTAAGCATCAATCAGATCACCAATCTTACGCCCCATGCCAGCACAAGCCCAGCCTAGGTGTGTTTCAAGGATCTGACCCACGTTCATACGCGATGGAACGCCTAGCGGGTTCAACACGATATCAGCATGTGTTCCATCTTCAAGGAATGGCATGTCTTCGACAGGCATAATGCGTGAAACCACACCTTTGTTGCCGTGACGACCCGCCATTTTATCACCAGATTGAAGCTTACGCTTAACAGCTACAAAGACTTTTACCATCTTCATAACGCCAGGCATTAACTCATCACCACGCTGAAGCTTTTCAACCTTATCCATGAAACGTTGTTCAAGAAGATCTTTGCTTTCATCGTACTGTGCTTGAAGTTGCTCAAGTTGAGTTTGAAGTTTGTCATCCGTTACAGCAAACTGCCACCACTGCGAACGCGGGAACTCTTCCATGCCTTCTTCTGTGATTTTGCCTTTTTTGAAGCCCTTAGGACCAGCAGCACCCTCTTTACCGACAATCATGCCAGAAAGACGACTGTAAACGTTACGGTCTAGAATTGCTTGCTCATCGTCACGGTCTTTTGCCAGTGTTTCGATTTCTTCACGCTCGATCGACATTGCGCGTTCGTCTTTTTCAATACCATGACGGTTGAAAACACGAACTTCAACAACAGTACCAAAGGCACCCGGTGACATGCGCAATGAAGTATCACGAACGTCAGAGGCTTTCTCACCAAAGATGGCACGAAGAAGTTTTTCTTCTGGTGTCATCGGGCTTTCGCCTTTTGGTGTGATTTTACCAACCAGAATATCACCCGGGCCAACTTCAGCACCAATGTATGTGATACCAGCTTCATCAAGGTTTTTAAGAGCCTCTTCTGAAACATTTGGAATATCACGTGTGATTTCTTCTGGTCCCAGCTTCGTATCACGCGCCATGACTTCGTATTCTTCAATGTGAATTGAAGTAAAGATGTCATCACGCACAATGCGCTCTGAAAGCAGAATTGAATCTTCGTAGTTGTAACCATTCCAAGGCATGAACGCGACAAGCACGTTACGACCAAGAGCCAAGTCACCCAAATCTGTTGATGGGCCATCAGCGATGATGTCGCCAGCAGAAATGCGATCCCCTACCGTCACAAGTGGACGTTGGTTGATACAAGTAGATTGGTTTGAACGCTGATATTTCATCAAACGATAAATATCGACGCCAGACTTTGAAGCATCTGTTTCTTCTGTAGCGCGAATAACGATACGTGTCGCATCAACCTGATCCACAACGCCTGGGCGTTTGGCTGCAATCGCAGCACCTGAATCACGAGCAACAACAGCTTCCATGCCAGTTCCAACGAACGGTGCTTCCGCACGAACGAGAGGCACAGCCTGACGCATCATGTTTGAGCCCATCAATGCGCGGTTCGCATCATCGTTTTCAAGGAATGGAATAAGCGAAGACGCTACAGATACGAGCTGTTTTGGTGAAACATCCATCAGTTCCACGTTTTCACTTGGAACCATAGTTACTTCGCCCGCAACACGACAGGTTACAAACTCATTCATGAACTGGTTTTTCTCATCCAGATCAGCATTCGCCTGCGCAACGTTGTAACGCGCTTCTTCCATTGCAGAAAGATAAACCACTTCAGCTGTCACTTTGCCTTTTACAACTTTGCGGTATGGGCTTTCAATGAAACCATACTTATTAACACGAGCAAAAGTTGCAAGCGAGTTAATCAGACCAATGTTTGGTCCTTCTGGTGTTTCAATCGGACAGATACGACCGTAGTGTGTTGGGTGGACATCGCGCACTTCAAAGCCAGCACGTTCGCGTGTTAGACCACCAGGCCCAAGTGCAGAAAGACGACGCTTGTGCGTAATCTCTGATAGTGGGTTTGTTTGGTCCATAAACTGTGACAATTGCGAAGAACCGAAGAATTCGCGAACCGCAGCTGCTGCTGGTTTCGCATTAATCAGGTCTTGCGGCATGACCGTATCAACTTCGATTGAAGACATACGCTCTTTGATGGCGCGCTCCATACGAAGTAGGCCAATACGGTACTGGTTTTCCATCAATTCACCAACTGAGCGAACACGACGGTTACCCAAGTTATCGATGTCATCAATATCTCCTTTACCATCGCGAAGGTTCACAAGGGTTTTAACAACCTCAAGAATATCTTCCTTGCGCAATACACGAACAGTATCTTCCACTTCTTGGTTGATACGAATATTCATTTTCACGCGACCAACAGCTGAAAGGTCATAACGCTCTGGATCAAAGAACAAGGAGTTAAACATGTTCTCAGCTGTTTCCATTGTTGGCGGTTCACCTGGACGCATGACACGGTAAATATCAAACAAAGCATCCTGCTTCGTGTCGTTTTTATCCGCTGCCAGTGTGTTGCGCATATAAGCGCCAATGTTGACGTAATCGATGTTCAAAACTTGAATAGACTTGAATTTATTTTCATCAAGCATTTCGATTGCTTTTTCATCAACCTCATCACCAGCTTCCATGTAGATTTCGCCAGTTTTCATGTTGACGATATCTTCAGCAACGTATTTCCCGTAAAGTTGCTCATTGGTGATGCGAAGATTTTTAACGCCCTTTTCAGCTAACTGCTTGATTGTACGAGCAGTCATCTTTTTACCAATTTCAAGAACAACTTCACCGCTATCGGCATCAATCAAATCAGCCTCTGCCTTGCTACCCTTCATGCTTTCGCCGTCGAAAGGAATTTTCCAGCCGTCACTATCGCGAGTAACTTTTGAGAATGTATAGAACGTCTCAAGAATTTCTTCAGGTGTTAAGCCAAGCGCCATAAGCAATGTTGTAGCTGGTAATTTACGTCTGCGGTCAATGCGTGAGAAGACGATGTCTTTTGCATCAAACTCAACATCAAGCCATGAACCACGGTAAGGAATAACACGCGCTGCAAACAATAATTTGCCAGATGAGTGTGATTTACCTTTGTCGTGGTCAAAGAATACACCTGGTGAGCGGTGCATTTGCGATACGATTACACGCTCTGTACCATTAACAACGAATGTACCATTGCCCGTCATCAATGGCATATCGCCCATGTAGACATCTTGCTCTTTAATATCTTTAACTGATTTTGCGCCAGTATCTTCATCGATATCAAACACGATCAAGCGTAATGTCACTTTTAGAGGAGCAGAATATGTCATGTCACGTTGGCGACATTCTTCTACATCGTATTTTGGAGCATCAAATTCGTAGCGAACGAACTCAAGCATTGAAGCGCCAGAGAAATCTGTTATCGGGAAAACCGAATTGAAAACAGACTGTAGACCTTCATCGCCTCGTCCGCCCTCTGGTTCATCAACCATCAAGAAAGCATCATAAGATTGCTTTTGAACCTCAATCAGATTTGGCATATCTGCCACTTCTGTAATATTTCCGTAGAATTTTCTTACGCGTTTGCGACCATTAAAAACATGGTTTTGAGCCATTTTGGTACCTTCGTATGTTGCAGCAGCATTCCGCCAGACATGTCTCCAGATAACCAATGCGCACCTTACATAAAAATGTGGTACTCGGTTGTCTGGACACGTGTCTAACGTAAAGACTGTCGTCACGTCTTGAACTGTGGGCTAACAGTTCTTGTAGAGCCCTACTCTTTTTACTTAATAAATGCACAAGACCCATGCTGCCGGTCTAGTTGCACAGAAGGCTCCGGACGAATCCGAAGCCGATTTTTGTATTGGCGTTGGTATTTTGCGCTGAAGAATAAGACCTTCAGAAACCAACAACCAGAATTACTTAAGTTCGACTTTAGCGCCAGCTTCTTCAAGCTTCTTCTTAATCTCTTCAGCTTCAGCTTTAGAAGCACCTTCTTTAACAGCCTTACCGCCTGCTTCAACAAGGTCTTTAGCTTCTTTCAGGCCAAGACCTGTGATGCCGCGAACTTCTTTAATCACGTTGATTTTTGAAGCGCCAGCGTCTGTAAGAATAACGTCAAATTCGTCTTTTTCTTCAGCAGCTTCGCCACCGCCGCCACCAGCTGCAGCAACAGCTACAGGTGCAGCAGCAGAAACGCCCCACTTTTCTTCAAGCATTGTTGAAAGCTCAGCAGCTTCCAAAACTGATAGTGCAGATAGATCATCTACGAGTTTAGCTAGATCAGCCATGTTTATATTCCTTAGTTAAGTTCGTTATATAGTTCAAACATTTGAGAAGTCCCCGCGAGAAACATTGTCTCACGCAGCTTCACCCTTTTGCAGCATAAGCCCCGACAACACGTGCAACCTGACTGGCTGGCGCATTGACAACACGTACGATTTTAGTTGCTGGCGCTTGTACAAGACCAACAATTTTACCGCGTAGTTCATCCAGTGACGGTAGGCTCGCAAGAGACTTGACGCCATTTGGATCGAGGTTTGTAGCACCCATTGCACCACCAAGAACAACGAGCTTGTCGTTGGTCTTAGAAAATTCAACAGCTACTTTGGGAGCTGATACAGGATCTTCAGAGTAACAAACCAGAGTTTGTCCTTTAAATAGATCACTGATGTGTTCAGCTTCCGTGCCTTCAAGAGCTAACTTTACAAGACGGTTTTTCGCGACTTTTACGGTGCCGCCTGCTTCTTTCATTTGAATGCGTAAAGCACTCATGTCAGCAACAGTCAGCCCGGCATAGTGTGCAACAACCACAGCGCCTGCATCTGCAAGCTCTGATTTAATGGACGTTACAAACTCACGTTTTTCCGTTCTTTCCACAGTTTCTCTCCATTTAGAAAATTCAACACATAAAGCATCAAACCTTCCGTTTGCCTTTGTTATCAATACTTCTTGACCATTCGAGAACAGAACAAGCTGCATTAATAACGCTCTAGGTCCTGTCCCAGGCCAAAGAAAGCAATTCTTTGACAAGGCTTTGCGAGTTTGAACTGAAATAATTGAACCTAAATTCAAATAACTTCGTTCTCACTCCTATCTACTGCAGGCTGGAATATTAAGGCTGTTAGGCCACCGGCAATCTCGGACAGGTGCTTTGATTAGTTACCCAATCAAAACGAACCGATGTGAGCGAACCCACATCGGAATTCTTTATTTACTCACCAATAACAGTTGAAGGGTCAAGCTTAACGCCTGGGCCCATCGTAGATGAGATAGCCACACGCTTCACAAAAGTACCTTTAGAGCCTGATGGCTTTGCTTTTTGTACTGCGTCAGCGAATGACTTGATATTTTCTTCTAGCTTGGCTGCATCAAAAGATGCTTTACCTACGCCTGCATGAACGATACCAGACTTTTCAGCACGGAAATCAACAGCACCACCCTTAGCAGCTTTTACTGCATCAGCGACATCCATTGTTACCGTTCCGGTGCGTGGGTTTGGCATCAAATTGCGAGGACCAAGCACTTTACCAAGACGGCCAACGATGCCCATCATGTCAGGTGTTGCGATACAACGGTCAAAATCAATTTTGCCGGCCTGCACTTCTGCCATTAAATCATCACTACCAACAATATCAGCACCAGCAGCTTTCGCCTCTTCCGCTTTATCATCTTTAGCAAATACAGCAACACGTACTGTACGGCCTGTACCGTTTGGAAGGTTTACGACGCCACGCACCATTTGGTCAGCGTGACGAGGGTCAACACCCAAGTTCATGGAAACTTCGATAGTTTCATCGAATTTTGCGCCTGCGCGCTCTTTAATCATCGCAACAGCTTCTGTTAAGCCATAAAGGTGATTGCGATCAATGCCTTCAGCGGCACTTTTATAACGTTTTCCAGCCATGATCAGCCCTCCACCTCGATACCCATTGAGCGAGCAGAACCCTCAACAATGCGCATTGCAGCCTCAATATCGCCTGCGTTCAAATCTGCCATTTTCTTTTCAGCAATATCTTGCACTTGAGCGCGCGAAAGCTTACCAGCTACTGAGCGACCAGGTTCTTTAGAACCAGAAGACAAGTTCAATGACTTCTTAATAAAGTAAGACATTGGCGGCTGCTTCATTTTGAAAGTAAATGACTTATCAGCATAGATTGTAATTTCCACAGGAACTGGAGCGCCTTTTTCCATTTCTTGTGTCTTAGCGTTGAACGCCTTACAAAATTCCATAATATTTAGACCGCGTTGACCTAGCGCCGGACCGATTGGCGGCGAAGGAGAAGCGTTGCCTGCTGGAACTTGAAGCTTCAAGTATCCATCAATTTTCTTGGCCATGTTTCTTTTTCCTTTTTTAGCTGACTAAACAGCTGGTTTAGGGGTTGTGGTACGGTTTTAGTTAATCGGCCAGACTAACCTCCCCTCCCACAAGTTTAATGAACAAAAGAAAAACCTAAAGTTTTTCAACTTGCCCATATTCGAGATCGACCGGAGTTGCCCGACCAAAAATTGATACTTCCACCTTAAGACGTGCACGCTCCTCATCCACTTCCTGCACAACACCGTTGAAAGAAGCAAAAGGGCCGTCTGAAACGCGAATATTCTCGCCTACGTCAAACATGATGGACGGCTTAGGACGATCAACGCCTTCCTGAACCTGATTTAGAATTTGATTGGCTTCACGCTCAGTAATTGGCTTAGGCTTATTATCAGCACCTAAGAAGCCTGTTACCTTTGGTGTGTCCTTAATCAAGTGGAATGCAGCATCTGTCATATCCATCTTAACAAGCACATAGCCCGGGAAAAACTTACGTTCTGCGTCAACCTTTCGGCCACGACGCACTTCAACAACTTTCTCGACAGGAACCATTACAGCCTCAAAGAGATGCTCAAGTCCTTTTTGACGAACCTTCTCTTCAATTGCCTCAGCAACTTTTTTCTCAAAATTTGAGTATGCCTGAACGATATACCAACGATGCGCCATTGTTGTAGTTTTCCTCGTAAAACTTTACTTTACTTATCTGCTGCCAACTTAACCAAGATTTAGCAAGGTTGTTACAAACCAGCTAAGCCCTTGGTCTAATACAAAGAAAAACGCTCCTGCCAAGATAACCATGATGAAAACCATGATAGCACTTGTTACAGTTTCACGGCGCGTAGGCCATGTCACTTTAGAAACTTCCGTGCGCACTTCTTGCAAGAAAGCAAAAGGATTTGTCTTAGATGCCATCAGTTATACCCTGACTCGCTGTTTGTATTAAACCAACTATGATTAAAATCGGAACCTACAAACCATGCAACCGTCTGTAAATACACAGAAAATCGTGCGCAGAACGGTTTTCACCACTATGCACACGTTTTTCTTTCGATAAATAGTATCTAACGCCTTGTTTTCCAAAGCGCAAGGGGGTGTTTTGAGAATCTTTTTTTGCGATATAATTTTGCGAAATTTATTTATTTCTATTGCCAGCGAAATACCTATTAGCGTAATCTTAGCCTTAAGATCGGCCACTCAGAAAAGACTTTGCGCCCTCATCTCCAAAATATCGAGTTATGAGCGACTTGCTTATGTTATCTAGATCTAAAATCGTGATACCTGTTGTAGCATTATCGAGATCTTTCCATTCGCCAAATCCAATATACTTGCAGCCAACATTTGAGTAATGCCTAAACAAGACTGGCAGGCTGCGTTTACCCCCTTCAAAACCTGAAACAATATTGCCCAGCTTAGAATAATCGCCGCAGCCTTTTTCAAGCTGGCTTAATTTAACCTCACGAGGGATTTTTAAATTAAGTTCAACTTTTGGCGTGATGAAACCATCCATACTTTCATCTCGCCAATTATTCATTACGAAACGACGCAGCAATTCACGAGAAACAGGATTGAAGTTTTGCCCCATCGTTACTGGACCAAAAAGATATTTTATTTTTTTATTTTTACGCGGCACTTCTAGTATCGCGCGCCATAACAACATCAAAGGTGAATAGCTCTTTTGATATTCAGGCAAAATAGCCGCCCTGCCCAGCTCCATAGAATTTGGTAAAATTTTATGGAAATCAGGACTTAGATCAAAGATAGAATTTGTAACTAAGTTATCAGCACTTACTGTTTGCATATTCTGGCTTGGCAAAGTGTATCGATAAACACCTACAATTGTATTCTTTGCATTATCCCAAAGGATCAGGTGATTATAAAAGTCATCAAATTTATCTTTTAGTTCTGAAGGATAATCAACATTTGTTTGTTGCGCGTAAGCTGCAAAGCGAACCTCACAAATCATTTCCATCAAAGCATCAGAGCCACCATTTTCTGATTGAAAAATAGTATAGCCGTTTTGCTCTACGAGAACTTCATGTTTCTTCAAAAGAGATAAAGCGTGCTTGCCTGCAATCGGCGCTGCTTTTCTTTGCGCAACTTCTTGCTCAATCTTTGTTCGTAATTCAGGCTCGATAAGTTGTGGAATATCAGGAACTTTGGGAGCTCCTGTTTTAAGCGCATATACTAGGCTTCTTGAAAAAGACCCTACAGACATACTTCTTGAAACTCTTGTAAGCTGTCTACTTGAAACTGGGTCTCCGACTTTAAATGTAAAATCATGTCCACCGCGCAAAAATTCACGCAGAAGCATATAAGTACGGATTCTTGGGTGAATAAGCCCTGATAGATTAAACATCATCGAGTTACGACCACTTATATACAAGGGTACTAATTCACCACCACTGACTTCTACAAATTTACGGACTTGGTCTGTCCATTCACTATCTGAAATAGTCCAGTCTGACGTTTTAAGATGAGAACATATGCGCCCTGGAAAAAGAGCAAGATCGCCCCCATCTCGAAGATGCTTTAAGGCAGTGGCAATTGACTTTCGGTTTTGCCCTCTGCTCTCTACCGAACCAAATGGATCAACAAATAAAAGGCTTGGCTCTTCAAGCTGAGTTGCTGCTAAAAGCTTATTTGCAAAAATTTTAATATTAGAACGATAACGCGTTAAAAGCTGAAACATAGCAAATGCATCAGGTAAACCATATGGATGATTAGCAACAAAAACCTTTGGACCATCATCTAAGTTTTCTAGAACCTGCGGGTTTTCTATGTCCCACTTAATGTCTAGTCGCTCGAAAAGCGTGTCGATTAGTGGCCCGGCATCTGGCCAAGGGCGACCAACCTCTTCCATCAATTCATTCATTTTAGAAACACCAACTAATCTCTCAATTAAAGAGAGTAAAAGTTGGTTGCCTTGATCTTCTTTAAGACCAAGCACTTTTCTGCTTGATAAATAAGGTATACCGATATCCGTTTTCATAATGATTATTGTTTGCCCTCACTGCATTTAACTCGTTAAACGCACATCCCTTTTCAAACGTTAAATAACAAGCAAATGACTATTACGCAACGTGATGGCTGTGTATAGTTATTTTGAAACTAAAAATGGAACAGAGAGATATCATGCTACTATCCAAAAGCTACAAAATTAGCAAAGTACTTATGCTTTTCACAATGCTTGTTACAATGCTTGCTTTTCCCACTTCTATAACGCTTGCACAAAATATAGCTGATAGTGTGGCGCCAGAATTTTCATCTGGGGTTACTAAAAAATCTTTAGTAAAAGCGAATAGCCAAATGGTATCCAGCGCTAACCCTTATGCAAGTGAAGCAGGGGATAAAATTCTGCAACAAGGCGGCAATGCGATTGATGCGATGGTGACAATCCAAACTGTCCTTGGATTGGTCGAACCACAATCTTCTGGCTTAGGCGGTGGTGCATTTTTAGTTTATTATGATGCTGACCGCAAAAAACTCACAACCTTTGATGGCCGTGAAACAGCCCCGCTTACCGCAACACCTGATATGTTTTTAGATGACAAAGGTCAGCCACTTGGGTTTTTTGATGCCGTTGTTGGGGGGCGTTCTGTTGGCACACCTGGAACTGTCAAACTTTTACATGAAACTCATAAGAAGTATGGCAAACTTAGCTGGGCTGAGGTTTTGCAACCTGCAATTACGTTGGCTGAAAAAGGATTTGAACTATCCCCTCGCCTTAATGCACTTATTACTAGATCAGCGGAGAGTTTGTATAAATATCAACCCACACGAGACTACTTTTTGAGTGAGGAAGGTGTTCCGCTTTTTGTTGGAACGATTGTCACAAACAAGCCTTACGCAGAGACGTTAAAAGCCATCGCAAAAAATGGCGCTGATGCTTTTTACAAAGGTGACATTGCTAAGCGCATTGTTAATACGATTCAAAACGCTGAAGGTAATCCTGGTCGATTATCTCTTGAAGATTTAGCAAGTTATAAAATTATAGAACGCGAACCTGTTTGTTATCGATATCGCGACCATAATGTTTGTGGCATGGGACCACCTTCTTCAGGCGCCTTAACTGTTGGACAAATCTTAGGGTTGGTTGAGGCTTATGATCTTAAAGCTTATGGCGCTGGCGATCCTGAAAGCTGGCGCATTATTGGAGACGCCACGCGCCTAGCCTTTGCCGATCGTGGTTTGTATATGGCAGACAGTGATTATGTTAAAATGCCTAAGGGGCTTCTTAACCGCTCATACCTTTGGGATAGAAGCCAAGACCTAATCAGCGACGACGCACTGACTGATGATGATGTCTTTCCAGGCAAACCACCTTTTGATCAAGCTTTTAATTTATCACCAGATAACTCAATAGAACTTCCTTCAACCAGCCATTTTTCCATTGTTGATGCTGCCGGCAATGTTGTTTCAATGACGACGACAATTGAAAATGGTTTTGGTTCTCGGTTGATGGTCGATGGTTTTTTGCTCAACAACGAACTGACAGACTTTTCGTTCGTACCTGAAGTGGATGGCAAGCCTGTTGCAAATGCGATTGAACCTGGCAAACGCCCGCGTTCATCTATGTCACCTACAATTGTCATGAAGGATGGTAAGCCTATTCTTGCTATCGGATCTCCTGGTGGCAGTCGTATTATTCCTTATGTGGCAAAGACGCTTATTGCTTGGTTTGATTGGGATATGAACATCCAACAAGCAATCGAACTTCCTCACATGATAAACCGTTTTGGGCGATATGACCTTGAACGTGGAACGGCGGCAGAGAAATTTGTTAAACCTTTAGAAAAACTTGGCTTTGAAGTTGAAGTGCGAGATTTAAACTCTGGCTTGCATGGGATTGAAATCACCCCTGATGGCCTCGAAGGTGGCGCAGATATTAGGCGTGAAGGTGTAGCCATTGGCGACTAATAACAACCATACAATGGGCGACTTAAAAAAACTCATAAGAGCGGAAGAAAAAAACTATGGGGCTGTCCCAGATAACTCAAAAATGGGTTATCAATATGGGTATGAGAAGA
>CAZCUN010000053.1:0-21632 GCA_964502215.1 uncultured Rhizobiaceae bacterium
TCTCATACCCATATTGATAACCCATTTTTGAGTTATCTGGGACAGCCCCTTATTATAAATGGTACGTTCAATAATCCTAAACTCAAGACATTATTGTAAACGATAGCTTTATCTGGAAGTCACACGAAAGCAATATTATGCAAATAATTGCGTGTTCTTACTTGGCAAAAACAAACCACTTTGATACCGCTTTATCATCTGCACTGAGGAAACTTTCATGTCACGCACAACCGCCAATCTACTGCTGCTTTTAGCAGGTGCTATCTGGGGCATGGGGTTTGTTGCTCAACAAACTGCCATGGACGATATCGGGCCAATGTTATTTATTGCATTACGCTTTTTATTAGCAGGCATTGCAGTCGCGCCTTTTGCTTATGCGGAGATGAAACGCAAAAATATTACATCCATGTCAGGAGAGATTTCGCGCTATAAAGGCTCTTTCTTTTTGGTTGGGTTAGCCTTCTTTCTTGGCATGGCCTTCCAGCAAGTAGGTCTCATTGGAACAAGCGTTACAAACGCAGGATTTTTAACCGCACTTTATGTGATCCTTGTTCCCATTATTATGGTCAGCGTTTTGCGCATTAGCCAGCCGCTCATCATCTGGCCAGCATCCATTTTAGCACTAATTGGCATATACCTTTTAAGTGGCGGTGATTTAGCAAGCTTAAATAGCGGGGATATTCTAATTATCATCTGCGCACTATTTTGGGCTGCTCACGTTATTCTAACAGGACGTGTGGGACAAAAGACAGATTTACCCGTTACAATGGCAACGCTGCAATTTTTCATAACATCATTGCTTGCCTTTATCGGCTTTGCCTTTGCAAGCACCTTAGGTCTTGGCGAGAACTTACCAACCAGCGCGCAGCTTATCGGCGCTCTTCCTGAAATCTTATACGCAGGTCTTTTTGCTGGCGGCCTTGGCTTCACACTTCAAGCTGTTGGCCAGCGCTACACCTCAGAAAGTGCTGCAGCAGTTCTAATTTCAACTGAAAGCCTCTTTGCAGCAATGTTTGGCGCATTCTTCTTAGGCGAACGATTGCAAAACTTAGGGTACTTTGGCTGCGGATTAATCTTTGTCGCGATCTTAATGGTTGAACTGATGCCGCGCAAAGCAGATAAAACCAGCCCATAAAAAAACCCGCCTCTAATAATTAAAAGCGGGGAATTCAAAGATTTAATTACGTTTAAAGCCTAATTATGATCAGGCTCGTAACCACTGTAGCCATAGTAACCATTTCGACGATTAACGCCTCTGTGGCGGTAATGATATCTATTGCGATGACCATAACGATATCCAGATCTATGACCTGACCTATAATGCTTTCTGCCATAATATTTATTACGGTTAACACGGCGATGATATTTCTTACGTTTGTGGTGCTTATAAATTATCGCACCACCAATAATTGCACCAGCAATAATCGCTGCGCGTTTGTGTTTATGGCGAGCTTCAGCATCGGCAACATTACCTGCCATCATAGCAGGAATAGCAATTGCCAAAGCAAGCAAAGGTTTGATTAGAAAATTTCTGACTTGAGTATGCATGATATTTCCTTTCTTTATATCCAGCCTCGAAAGTACTTTATGGTTAACACTTCCTTACTGAACCTATAATGAACATAGGACATTTTTAAGACAAACCCAAATTTAAACGGGTTCATCCCATTCCAGCGGATCAGGTCTCATCTCCAAATGAAGTGGCCCACGCGGATCCCAAGGATGCGCTTCTGCTACTTTTTCATCCAATTCAACACCTAAACCTGGCTCCTTGGATGGAATGACATAGCCCTCTTTCCACTCAATTGGCTTCTTCAAAAGTTCACCATGAAAACCATCCCATTTTTTGATGGATTCAAGTACCAAGAAATTTGGCGTACAAGTTGAGAGTTGCGCATTGGCAGCGCCTACGATTGGCCCACAATAACAATGTGGCGCAATGTGCGCGTGATAAGTCTCAGCCATAGAAGCAATCTTTTTGCCATCAAGCAAACCACCAGAGCGTCCCAAATCCAACTGTAAAATCGAAGCCGCACCTGATTTTAAAACCTGCGCAAATTCATAACGTGTACAAAGCCGCTCACCGGTTGCAACGGGAATAGATGTCTTGTCCGCAACAATGCCCATTACATCAGGTGCATCAGGTGGGGTAGGCTCTTCAAACCAAAGTGGATCATAGGGTTCGATCGCACGTGCAAGCCGCACCGCACCAGAAGGCGAAAATTGCCCGTGTGTCCCAAACAAGATATCAGCCCGTGTCCCAATTGCCTCACGAACAGCCGCACACATACGCGCTGATAAATCAATATCAACCAATCGCGGCATGTGACCATCATAGGCCGTATAAGGCCCAGCAGGATCAAATTTCACGGCAGTAAATCCTTCATTGACCGCCTTAAGCGCAACCTCTGCCGCCATGTCAGGATCGTTATAAACAGTCTTTGCTCCCTCTTCACGATCTGCTGGATAAACGCTCTCATCATCTTCTGGATAAAGATAGGTATAAGAGCGCAATCGCTCATGCACCAAACCGCCCATCAGTTCATAAACAGGCTTATCCGCTTCCTTGCCCACAATATCCCAACACGCCATTTCTAAGGCCGAGACACAACCCATCATGGTTGGGTCTGGCCTTTGTGTGAAACCAGATGAATACGCTCGTCGCCAAAACCTCTCAATATGATGCGGGTCTTCGTTTTCTAAATAACGCCCAAAGCAATCTTCAATACAAGCCACCATCACATCAGGACTGAAAGTCGCTGCATAGCATTCACCATATCCAACAACACCTGAATCCGTTGTCAGTTTAACAAAAATAAAATAACGCCCGCCCGTGTGCGGCGGTGGATTTCCAACAACGAATGTCTTGAGTTCTTTAACTTGCATCTTGGTTCTCACTTAAAAATCGGTTGCACTTACAATGAAGAAAGTCAAAACTGTGTCAAGCAACGATTGAAAGCAAACCCCATGTCTTTAACTGAAATAAAAGCCCTCACCTTCGATACTGGCGGCACAATCCTTGATTGGCATACAGGCTTTAGAACTGCACTTGAAACGGCCGGCAAAAAACACGGATTAGAAAAAGACTGGGCAAGCCTCGCCAACCAATTGCGAAAACGCTCACTCATGTCGATGTTACGCTTGGGCGAACACGAACCACCGACCTACACCTTCGATGGCGCACACCGCTTTACGCTTGAAGCTCTAATCAAGGAAAACGACCTACCCTTTGATGAAGAAGATATCCACGCAATTGCTTATACCGCCGCACACAATTTTACCTGCTGGCAAGACTTTCCAGCCGTCCTGCCAAAACTACGCGAGCAATATGCCGTCTGCTCTTTCACCATATTGAGTTACCGCATCATCATGGACACCGCCCGCAAAAACGGGTTGTCATGGGATGCAGTCTTTTCTTGCGAAGGCATCGGCAAATATAAAATCTTGCCACAAGCCTATGAAACCGTCGCAACCTATCTGCAACTAGATCCGTCAGAAATCTGCATGGTCGCATGCCACAACTTTGACCTTGATGCCGCAAAAGCAGTAGGCTTCAAAACCGCCTTCGTAAAACGCGCAGATGAATGGGGAAACGAAGCACCACCAGACCCAGAACCCAACCCACAACACGATGTGATTGTGGACACGTTTCCGCAATTGGCAGAAGCTTTGAGAGTGGGAGCCTAGATTTCAGAAAAAACACTCCAAGCCATACAAACCACAGTTACACCCTAATCAAAAACCACAACATTCTTAATCGCCTTTCCTGAGCGAACTTCGTCCATGGCTTGGTTGATCTCTTCTAGTTTAAAGCGACCTGAGATGAGTTCATCAAGTTTGTATTCGCCCTTGGCATAGAGTTCCAGTAATCGCGGAATATCGACAGCAATAACTGAGTTACCCATCTTTGTGCCGATAATTTTCTGCCCCCATGCGGCCATTGTGCCGGGGTCATAGTCGCCACGCGTGCCGCTACCTGGCATTCCGACAATAACAATCGTACCATTTTTTGTTATAAAATTCTGCGCACTATCAATCGCAGTTTTTGCACCAACCGTTACGAAAACATAATCCGCCCCACGACCACCTGTGATTGCCATGACTTGATCAACAACATCTTTATCGCGCGGGTCTATTGCGTGGGTAGCACCAAACTCTAAAGCTAGTTTTCGTTTGTCTTCTTCCAAATCCATCGCAATAACAGTGGCTGCCCCTTTGAAGCTTGCACCTTGTAATGAGTTAAGCCCAACACCACCGCACCCAATCACAATAGCATGCTGCCCTTCTCTTAGGTTGGAAGCATGCATAACCGCGCCAAAACCAGTAATCACACCGCAAGCTAAAAGAGAGGCCACATCAAACGGCATATCTTTTGGCGCTTTTTGCAATTGGCTTTGGTGAACCAAAACCTCATCAGCAAACGCCCCACAATTCATAGCTTGTTCAAGGCCTTCCCCTTCAAGGTTAGAAATTGGGCCAGCTTGCGATAAAGAAAATTCCCCCTCACATAAAACCTGCACGTCATCTGAACAATAATGACAATCGTTACAATGGCGAATAAGCGTCACAACGACATGGTCACCGACGGCATAATCCTTAACCCCTACCCCAACGGCCTTAACGATACCAGCTCCCTCATGACCATAAACGGCAGGCAATTGCCCACCCCAAATGCCATCAGCAAAAGAAATGTCTGAGTGACAAATCGAACAAGCTTTCAAATCAACATGCACATCATGCATGCCTGGGCTCGCAAGCTTTATCACTTCTATTGAAAGGGGTTGGCCAAATTCTCTACAAACAGCAGCTTTCATATTCATTTCCATCATATTGAAAATATTAAATCTAAATGCTGATTAAATATAGACTTCAAAATACGTCAATCGTTAAATTGCGACATCAAAAATTTTGTTGGGAAAAGATTTCTCATTTTATGTGTTTGACTTCACCTAAAGCAAGTTATTCACCATTAGATAGAACTACTTCAAAGCAGGAATATCATTTAGGTTTTATCATGCAACTTGGCTATTAAATTCAGGCTGCATAGCCAAAATGTCAATCGGGTCAACGGGAACCTCATGAGCAAGCACATATTCAACAAGCGCCTTAGAGTTCCAATCAGCCAACGGATTAATAGTCAGAAGGTTTCTTACTTTATCTTTTGAAATATAGCGATCAGAAGGATTACTATCAAAAACCATTTCGACACCACTAGATAAGCGGTGTTTGAATTCCAAATCATAAGTCTCGCGCGTAATTTTTTGCAAACTCCTTAAAGCCTCTTTTCCTTTTGAGGCGTCTAAGTCTATGACAAATTCTATATTTGCCCGAGTTGTTACAAGTGCGTGGGTTAAAACCTGGTCAGATAATGAGAACCCAGTTCTAAAGCCTAACTTACCAAACTCATTACCAATTAATTCAAGCCTGTCTGTTAGATCAAAACGAGCCATGCGTTGAATTAAATTTTTAGTTTTCGCATTAGCAGTTGTAAAATTTGGTTTTAGAATACCGAGCATAATTATTCTCCTTGTATTGAACAAACAATATAAGTGGTTTGATTTTAGATTGGGAGGAATGAAAATTTGCAAATTGATAGAAGTCCGAGAAAATCTATCCAAAAATAGTCAAACAGTGCGAATACCATCTTAAGCAATCCGTAAACACTTTATTTCTTGAATACACCCGTACGCAGAAAATGAAGCGTTTGTTTTTGAACATCTTCATTTTGTGGAAAAAAAGTATGTGACGCATTGACGGTAATATGATCTTTCATGCCATCAACTTTCGTGCTTTCTACAGAAACCTTTCCGTCATCTTTGCCTGCTATGAGTGTTGAAGAGATCGGGTCAATACTAAAACTTCCCGCTATAACCCCTAATTCATAGTCAACTTTACCAAGCAAATTCTCTATTCCAGCATCTTTGGTTGTTAGTTGTTTACCCGCTGGCCCATAGATTTTTCCATACAGCCAATTATCTTTTAAAAAATCAGCAACCTCACTGCCCTTATTGGGCGAGGCAAGTTGTACAACCCTGCCTAAATTATCCGGCCTATATTTATTGAGGATTGCTCGCGTAACGATCCCCCCCATTGAATACCCTACAAAATGCACAGGCTTTGCAGCGCTAATTTTACTATTAATTTCTGAAGCAACAATTGCAGCAAGCTTATCGAGCGTATGCTCTGTAGATGGATAGTCTAAATTATAAACCTGATACCCTTTATTAGTAAGCAGCTTTTCTAAATCTTTCATATGATCGGATGATCGCGCAATCCCATGAAGCAATATAACTTGCTCACCATTAGCAGAATAAACAGCATTGGAATTAATTGTAACTATACTGAGGGTAGCAACGAATGAAAGAAGAAGCTTTTTAATCTGTTTTAACATACGCAGACAATGGCAATTAGCTTATTAAAATTCAAGTATTAACAAGAGGAAACTTTAGACCCAAGATCATTTCCAATATTCATCATTAAAATAGAACCTTATGGTATAAGGCTTATATATCTCGAAATAACACCAGAGACAGTTTTTGGATTAAAGAACCCACCAATTACGAACTATCTTTAAGCAACCAGCCTAAGCAATATAACTTCTAAAACATCTTTTTTGATAAAATTGACTGCATTTCGAGGACATAAAGCCATCGATTTCGGTAAATTACCGAATTAATAGGTAATTAATTATACTTTTTTGCGTGTTTAATACTGAAACTGGCACAAAACTTGAAACGTTATCTCCATGAAAGCGGTAAGTGTACAATTCTGACACAGTCCTAAGTTTGAAGATGAGGTATCTAGTATGAATTCCAACGAAACAAGAGTTATTGTTGTAGATTCACATCCAATCGTTCGTGAAGGCCTAAGACAGTTTCTAGAATCAGACAATCAATGTATTGTATCTGGTGAAGCTGGTGATACTGATGCAGCTCTTTATGCAAGCGAGAAACACGACCACGAAGTTTTGCTTATGAGTGCATCACTTCCTGGTTCTGATGTTTTTGAATTCATTAGAGCGTTTAAGAAGTTGTACCCTAATCGTAAAGTAGTTGTATGTTACATTAAACAAGACGCTAGCCTTCTTCAGGAATTCAAACAGTGTGGCACAGATGGTTTCATTGGCCAAAATGCAACTTCAGGCGAATACAGCGTTGCAGTGAAAGCAGTTATGGAGGGCGGAAATTTTTTCTCTGAAAACCTTACTAATATTTTGTTTCAGGCAAAATACACAGCAACAAATCAGAAAAATGCTTACGACCTTACTGCAAGAGAATTGGAAATACTCTCATTATTAGCAAACGGTTATTGCAATAAAGAAGTCGCTAACAAATATGATTTGTCAGTACGTACAGTTGAAACGCACCGTCTAAATATTAGACGCAAGACAAAATCAAATACTTTAAGTCAACTTGTTCGTGTTGCACGCTCTCTTGGGCTGTCAAACATGGGCGGAGAAGTAAATTTAGAAATTGACGAAAAAGCATCTGTAAGGATCGAAAAATGAGCATCAATTTTGTAAATCATATTAAGAAGTATTCTTTGCTTCCTATTTTGAGCCTTGGCTTGTGCCTTGGAACGCCAGTAAATGCTGCAAGTACGCAAACTGTTTCGTCAACACAGACCCAAACAAATAATACAGCACAAGCACAAAAGCCTTCTGCACGTAAAATCTTTGTTGTTGAACAATCACTACCAGATTTTCTAAGGCAAGCAGCGCGTCGTAACGGTTTAGAAATTACCATGACACCTCGCGTACGTGGGAATTTAAAGAACATTTCACTTCCGCTCAATATGGAAGGCATCTTGAAGCAGATCTCATCTCAGTTTGATTTGAAATGGCATTTTCAAAAGAAACAGGTATATATTTCAATAGGTTCTGAAAATACAACACGTATGATTTTTCTTGGTAAGACCAAAATGAAAGACCTAGAAAGCGCACTTGAGGGCGCAGGATTATCGTCACCCTCTTATGACCTTAACTTTGTTGAAGATAGTAATTCTGTCATCATCAATGGGCCTGCAAGTTACATTGCAAGTGTAGAGTTATTAGCTGAATCTCTGGGCAAAAACAAAAAAACAAAACGCGATAACTTAAAGATTATTCGTTTTGGAACAGTAAATAACAATTAACGCGGTTTCTAAGTAATTTCCCTTATGTCACTACGCAATATTGGCATAAAAACAACGTAGACAATGTGGTAAAACACACACAGTATTAAATAGATTTATGAGTGGAGTATGTAATGAACGCACCTAATATAGACTCAGTTTCGCAAGCAAACGGAAATTCTAACGTACAAAGTAATGGCCAAGGAAATGAGAAACTTTCTGAAGCTTTTGAATATGCAATCAAAGGCGCAACACAAACGCTAACAATTACGACTAAAAAAGGTGCTGATTTATACGCACTGAAACAACGTCCACAATAAGATTCTACATTTTTTTTATGTCACATCGGTTAAAACGTTAACTATCAAATCGGTAAAAAAGTTAACCATTACAGAGTATACACGAGCACATGATGAGTATGGAAAATATCATTAACACAGGCGTAGCCAAGATAAGTTCTTCTGACACAAGTCAGGCGAAAACTTATCTGTCTAATGCCAATGATACTTTAAAACATGCTGGGCACTACATGTTGGAAGTGCTCGATGGCGTGCATGAAGGTTCAACACACATCCAAAAATCAGGCATCGTTAATATCGGCAAAGGCCCAGAAAATGATGTAATCTTATTTGGATCAAATATTGCTGAGAACCATTTCGAAGTTAAATTACAATCTGGAATTATTTCAAAACTTGAAGTGAAACCAATAGATTCCATAATTAAGCTTGAAGATGGGTCAATTGTAGAAGTTGGGCAACATGCTGAAATCTCAACAGGTGAAATCATTTCTTTTGGTGACACAAGAGTTGAAATAACGCGAATTGCTGATCCAAAATCATTCGTCAAACCGGGTATTAGAATATTTGCATTCTTATGTTTGCTTGCAATGATACCTATTGTTTATGGCATTGCATCTAATTTTGTAGGTTCAGTTGCCGAAGCAGGTTCGCGCGTTGCAAACACAATGCATCAAGGTATTAAAAGTACATCTGACAAACTGCTTGGCAACATTTCTACTGGAACAGATCAAAACCATGATGAAGCATTTGCTTGGACAGTTCGAGTAAAACTAGAAGATCTACAGCTTAATCACAAACTTCGCGTTGCCCCTACTGCTGACGGATCTATTAGAGTATTCGGTAATATCGCAGATAGCGAATTACCAAGATGGACAAGCTTCCTACAATGGTATGATACAACATCAAGCTTTCCACCTTTAATCAGAGATGTTAGCCGCGCAAAGGTAGGCAATGACATTCCTCAAATCAAATCTGTTTGGCTTGATGATAATCCTTCTGTCTTTTTCAAAGATGGTACTGTTGGTAGCATAGGAAGTAACATCAAAGCTGGCTGGAAAATCGTTGAAATTAATGACGTGAGCGTCATGATCGAACGCGATGGCGCAATTATTTCACTAACTTACTAAATTTTAGCGAAGTCAAACCCAAGCTAAGTTACGGCTTAACTTGGCAGTTTGAAAGCATTATGCCGTTAGTTGGCACAAATATTGCTCCATAAATACATAACAGCGTAACCGCATTTCGAAGAGTGATAAATGTCCCGTATTGAAACAAGAAATAATACTGCCGTTGTACAAACCCCAAACCAGGGCGATGTAAAAAGCAATTCAAAGCTAAACAACGCTGCTACACCGTTAGCAATAAAACATTTTACAAATATTCGTTCAAAGTTTTCAGATGGCAAAAAGATCATTGCGAAAAAAGCAAAGAAGCTTGTTGCAGCGAGTGATATTGCAGAAACAGATTTACAGCCCCTATCAGGAAAAAATCGCGACCAAATGATGGGTGACCTTTCTCGTATATTGATGGCAATTAATTCATATGACGATTCTAAAGGCGAAGATGAAACTTCTAAGCTTTGCAAAATGATGTTGAACGAGCACGTGCGTCGTCTGTCAATGATTGCAGGAACTGAAGTTGTGTCAGACGGACTAAAGGGGAACGCTTAACATGGCTCTCAAACATTTCGCATCACAAATTCAAGATAAAAAAGTAGAACAAGTTGCAACGCAGTCTATGACTGAAAAGCAACCTGAAAAACAGTCGAGACTTGCTAAGCTAGAAACCATGCAAGCAGGTAAATCTACTATAAAAAAACCTACAAAAACAGCGCTTTCACAGCCACCTAATACGCAAGTAAACTTGTCAAATTTAAATGCTAATCAAGCAAATAATATTGAGCAAGAAACTAACGACATCAATCCTGCATTGAAGGAAATTCCCCTTACTTGGAGTGATCAGCAAATGCTTTGTGCGCTATCAGCCATGCAGATACGCTATGGTCGTGCAGCAGAAGCAATTCCTTATCTAATGATGATAAGAAAAATTAACCCAAAGAATATAGAATGTTGCAGACTATTAGCAGTTGCATTCATGCGCCTTAAGCGCTGGCATGAAGCAGAGGCTATGGTGGAAGAATACGACCATTTGCAAAAAACTAACCAAGGTAGTGCTTTGAATGGTGTAGTGCTTTTGTATCGCAGTATTGTTTCATTCAAAACAAATAAAATTGCTGATGCTAAATCTTGGTTTGGCAAATTCCGCTCATTTAACAAGGTAAGCTGAAATGAAATTACTTAGTCTCTTCAAAGGCCGTCAGGATTTAGCGCTTGTTGCTATGCTGATGATGATTGTATTGGTAATGATTATTCCATTGCCAACAATCTTGATTGACTCGCTAATTGTTTTAAACATCGCCTTAACAGTGATGATTTTGATGGTAGCTGTTTACCTTCAAAGGCCTGATGACTTTTCAGTTTTTCCAGCCGTTATTCTAATTGCCACTACTTTTAGACTGGCAGTATCTGTTTCCACAACACGAATGATCTTATCAGAAGCGGATGCAGGCGATATTGTTGAAACTTTTGGAACATTTGTAACCGCAGGCAGTGTTGCTGTTGGTCTTGTGATCTTTTTAATCATTACAACGGTACAGTTTGTCGTGATTACAAAAGGTTCTGAACGTGTTGCGGAAGTTGCTGCACGCTTTACTTTGGACGCCCTACCTGGCCGCCAAATGAGTATTGATGCAGAACTTCGCGCAGGTGATATTACTTCAGAAGAAGCAACCAGTCGCCGCCGTAAACTGGAAAAAGAAAACCAGTTCTTTGGCGCGATGGACGGCTCAATGAAATTCGTAAAAGGCGATGCAATTGCAGGCCTTATTATTATTGCAATCAACCTTGTTGGTGGTATTTCAATCGGTATTTTGAATGAAGGCATGTCTGCTGCTGAAGCAGGTTCGGTTTATTCAAGACTAACGGTTGGTGATGGCCTAGTGGCACAATTACCTGCACTTATCATGGCGATTTGTGCTGGTACAATTATTACCCGTGTTACAACTGAAACAGAGAAAGATCTTGGTACAGACATTTCTGAGCAGTTGATTGGCAAATCAAAATCACTTTATATTGGCGCAGTTTTAATCGCATTAATCGGCCTTATTCCTGGTTTCCCAACAATCCTGTTTTGGGCAATGGCTTTGGTCTTAGGTGCTAGCGCATTTTTTATAAGCAAGCGTGAAGCCAAGAGCATTGAAGAAGAGGAAATCGCTAAGGAAAACACTGCAAAGGGTATTCCTGCATCAAAAGCAGAGGCTGATAAAAGCATCGCAGTTTCTGCAAATGATATATTTAAAATTTCTGCAGGTGATGAAGTTTATAATGAGTTTAATCGTGATGAATTCATTATTGCTCGTGACGCAGCTTTAGAACGTGGTTTTAAAAGAACAGGTATTGATCTACCAGTATTTGGTATTGAAGCCGATAAAAATCTTGAACCAAGTAAAATCATTCTAACACTAGATAATGTGTCTGTATTCAGTGCAGAAATCCCAAAAGGCGTTAAGGTCGCAATTTGTGAGCCAGATATTTTGGAAATAAATGGGTTGCCAATCATCGCAGTTGAAGAGCATTGGCCGCTACGATCAGCTTATTGGATTGATGAAGCAAACGAGTTCATTCTAACAGATGCAGGTATTGAAGTAATTGGGATGGGAGAATTGCTTGCCCGTCTTGGATCTCACTACTTGATTACGAAAGTATCACGCATTCTTGGCTATAAAGCAGTTCAAGAAATCATCAAAGATCTTGCAAAAGAACACGATCAACTTGCAACACAGGTTTCACAAACACTTTCACCTGTGCAAATGTTGAACGTATTGCGTAGCTTGCTGGATGATGGCGTACCACTTTTACCGCGTAGAATTCTGTTTGAAGCACTATTAGAAGGTACACTTTCAGGCGGCAGCGCATCTAACCTTGCAGAACAAGCACGCTTTGCCCTTGCCCGCCAAGTTTGCTCTAATTACGCAGACGAAAATAGATTAATCGCAGGTTACGTAATTGAACCGCAAATGGAAGTTGAGATTGCTAACAGCATCAACTATCAGCAGGAAGAAAATAACTTTCACCCATCTGCGGCGCTATCAGACGCACTTTTAAAAGACATTACAGAGCGTCATCATATTGAGGAATTAAATGCAAAACCTCCAGTAATTTTGACAAAAACAGAGTTACGCCGCCCACTATCACAGTATTTAAAAGCACATAACCTCGCTTTCCACGTGGTAGCATTCAGAGAATTGTCTGGTGAATTTAATTTCAACCCAATTGGTACAATTGGCATGGAATTTGCATCACAAGAGACATATACGGAAGCAGCTGAGTAACGCCGAAGTGAAGCTTTACTTTTACCGATAAGTAATTGTTTTTATTAAATAATTATATTCAATACGGTAATTCTAAGTAGTATTTACTGTGTTACGCTGGGTCACGATCTGATACAATGAAGCATTAAAGTTTTATTAATGGAGAATTAAAAATGGAAATCGGTGGCATAAGCCCGCAATTTAATCCTACAGACTCAGCAACTAACGCTGCTGCTCCTGGCGTGAATCCAAGTGTCGCTCCTGCAGATACCGCAACAAGCCAAGCTCAAGAACTTAATGCAGCAGCAGAAACTGCATTCGCATCAGTCTTCTTCTCAATGTTGCAAAACATCTTAGCTGAAGCTCAAAACAACTCAGGTTCATAAGGAAACATAGTATGACAATTCCTCCTGTAGGCGCTGTTGGCGCTGACCCATCACAAGCATTGAAGCAAGTAGCACAAGCTGCTGAGCAAAAGTCATCAAGCAGCGAAGTTTCTCCAACTTCAAATGCTACATCGCTATCAATCAGCAATTCAATTCCAGCTTCTTTGGAAGTTGCACCACAGACATCTAATGCCCCAACACAGCCAGGCTTTGCCTCATCTGTATTAGACGGTGTATACACACAAATTGATAAGCTCTCTTCTCAAGTTCCAAATGCAACTGAGCAGGTGTCCCCTATTGATACACTAAAAAATCAGATATCATCAAAAGTTGAAGGCATGAGCCCATCAGATGCAACTGGATTATCGCCTGAAAAAGACAGCAAAGTAGATGCATTATCAAAAACCTTTGACCATGCAATCTTCATGGCAATGGTTAATCAGGTTGTTAGCGGTGTTTCTGATACTTCAAGAACACTAATTAGGCAGAGCTAATCATAAAATATTAATTAGACTTAGTTATTATAAAATAAAGAAACTGTAGTGATAAAGATAGACTAAACGATCAACGCTTTTATATGTATCGAGTGGAAAGCAAATGAACAAAATGCGCGCAAATAGACCGACTAAGAAATACGCAAACCTTGGCATTGTCATGGCTGCAACTTTATTTCTTGCTGGGTGTCAATCAGAACTTTATTCAAACCTACAAGAACGCGAAGTCAATGAAATGATTTCTGTTCTAGCAGTGAATGGTATCGAGGCATCACGTTCTTCAGATGGTAAAGGAAACTATTCTGTAAGCGTAGACCGTAGTGATTTTAGCCAAGCAATTGCAAAGCTATCTGAAAAAGGCCTACCACGCGAGCAGTTTGGATCATTAGGTAAAATCTTCAACTCTGAAAAACTGGTTTCTACTCCCTTCGAAGAACGCGCACGTTTTATGCATGCCCTAAACGAAGAACTGTCTAATTCTATTACTCGCATTAATGGCGTTGTATCAGCTCGTGTTCATTTGATGGTACCAGAAGACAGCCCATTTGAGGACAATAAGACACCGCCACGTGCTTCTGTATTTATCTACCAAGAAGCGGGCAAAGATTTACGTCCGCAAATTCCAACGATCAAAAACTTGATTGTTAACAGCCTAGATAATCTCGAGTATTCATTTGTTGAGGTTGCGCTTTTTGAAGACAACACATCAGCAACAGCAACCCCGACACGAAGATCAACAGTAGCTTCATTTGGCAGCAGTGTTTGGAATCTATTTCTTTTAGCACTACTTGGTGTTGTAGCTTGGTTTGGATTTAAACTAACAAGTGAAAGCACTTCGAAGGGTAAAAAACGTCAGAAAACAATCACAGCTAAGAGTAAATAGCCATGAAGAAATTTCTACCTAATCGCGAAGAGTTAAACCCTGCTTGGTTCGAACGCTGGGGCGAAACATTTGGCGCACCACACTTAGCGATAGATATGATGTCAAACGACCGAGTTTTTGAAGCAAGTCGTGACAGAATGTTTGAATCATTTGGGATTGACTTAAATGCTGACTTAAAACCTGAAGACATTTCATCAGCACAAGCATATGGCTTAGACAGAGATCGTCTTTGTAAAATTAGTGGCATGGTAATCCACGGTACATTTTTGCGTACACGTATCTCAAAATCAGACTTCCAAATCATTTCAGATGTGTTTTCACTAGAAGATTTGAAGATTGCAGTCTCATTGCATCACTTACATCCACAAGAATCCGAATTTGAAGCGGATATGGATCAAATTGCTACGCTCATTGAGCGCTCAGGTAAGGCTTGTATTCATAGCTGGAAAACCAGCCTCGATGAGCAAGCAGGAATGCGCATATATCTTATGGAGACGAACGAGGAACAAGAAGAAGAAATCACACATACAATCGATACGGAGATGGCTCGCTCAATTGTAATTGCAGTTGGGATTGCAATGACTAATGAAACTTCTTCAATAGCGGCATAAAGGCATAAGAATGTTTGATATTAACGACGCATATAACGGTGCAATGGTTCCCGCAGAAGGCTCAACTACAGAGCAAAAAACAAGCGATGGAAAACTACCGCCAAAAACATCAGAAGAAATCCTTCAATATGCTCGCGAAGAAGCTGCTGAAATTCTTGAAAAAACCAACAAGCAAGCCGATGAAATCTTAGTAGAAAAAAAGAAAGCTGCTGAAGAAGAGGCAAGTCGTATCGTTGCAGAAAAAGTCAACGAAAAATTCAACGCCCTGGGTGATGATTTATGGTCAGCTAAAGCGGGCATTTCAGAGATCGTTGAAACCTCAATCGAATTAATACTGGGAGCGATTGGAAACGATAAAGCATTTTCTATGGCAGTTGATAAGGCTATTAAAGATTATGTTAGCTCAAAGACATTAACGCTACACGCCCATCCAGACAGTGCAAATCGCTTAAGACTTTATGAAATGAGTAAAGATAAAACGAGCGAAACAATGAGTTATAAAATCATTGATGATACAAACTTAGACCAAAGCAGATGCATCATTGATACAGGTGAAAAGCGAATTGAAGTAAGTCTTAAGGTGCAAATTAAAGCATTAAAACAATCCTTAGCTAACAGCTTGTCTGGAGCTAAAGACTAATGCGCACCTTGCTGAAAACAAAAGAAAGCAATGTGACTGATTTAAATTCAACTCTTAAAAACATTGCTGCTAACCTAAAACACAGCAATCGTCACCGTGAAATTGGTGAGATAACAGACGTTTCTGCTAGCCGTATTGTGACCACGTTAAAAGATGTTTTCGTTGGCGAAAAGTGTATTTTACGCTTGCCAGAGTCTGGTCGCGAAATTCCTGCACAAGTTGTTGCAATTGAAAAAGAGCGCGCCATTCTTTCACCAATGGAAGACATCGAAGGTCTTTCGGCAACAACAGAAGTAGTTGGCACTGGCGAACCTAGTAAAATATGGGTTGGCCAAGGCCTTGTCGGTAGAGTTTTAGATGGTTTAGGCCGCCCAGTTGATGGCAAAGAATTTAAAACATCAACTATGGAACAAATTAAAATCACGCCTCCAACAATGGATGCATTAGATCGACCTGTAATTGATGATATTTTTGAAACTGGCGTTAAGTCTATAGATGGTTTTAATACCATTGGTAACGGGCAGCGTCTTGCTATCTTTGGTGAGGCCGGCGCAGGTAAATCAACATTATTAGCAATGCTCGCACGTCACTCAGATACAGACATTGTGGTTTTGGCAATGATTGGCGAACGTGGCCGTGAAGTAAACGAATTCCTTGAACGCCAACTACCACCAGAAGTTAGAAAACGCTGTATCGTCATTGCTTCGACGTCTGATCGTCCTGCAATGGAACGTATTATGGCAGCTCATAGTGCAGTAACAATTGCAGAACACTTCCGCTCACAAGGCCAAAAAGTATTACTATTATTTGATAGCGCAACACGATTTGCACGTGCTTTACGTGAAGTAGGTTTATCAGCAGGCGAGAAAGCAGTACGCAGTGGCTTCACACCTTCTGTATATGCAGAATTGCCTAAGTTAATTGAACGCACGGGTAAAACTTCAAAAGGCGCGATAACGGCTTTCTTTACAGTGTTGGTGGAAAACGACGGTGTCAACGATCCTGTTGCAGAAGAGATTGCCAGTTTGACAGATGGGCACTTGGTACTTGATGCATCTCTAGCGCGAAGTGGTATTTACCCCGCAATCAACGTCTTAAAGAGTAAAAGTCGATTGATGAATGAAATTTGTAGCGAAGAGCAAATAAACGCATCAAATGACTTGCGCAAACTCATGGCTAAATATTTAGATTTAGAATTACTCATTCAAGTTGGTGAATATGTTAGTGGGACAGATCCAATCGCTGATATGGCAATTGAATGTAATCCTGCGATTGAGCAGTTCTTAAAACAACATACCCATACATTAGTGAAGCACCCAGAATCGCTTGAAACAATGAAGGCTATTTTAAGTGAGTAAGCTTAAACAAATAGATAAACTCCTTAAAGTGAAAGAACTTAGGCGCAGGCTTGCTGAATTGGAAGCCGCCAAAGCAAAACGTGCTATGCTACAAGCAGATCAGGACGTTATCGACGCACAAAACAATGAGATACAGGTAAAAGAAACAGCGAGTGAGCGAAGACAAGAAAGACTGAAAAAAGTTCTTGAACCTAGCAACAACCCTGCACTTCAAAACGCTCGTGTTGTTAATTTATACGCGATAACAGATCAGGAAATTCAGGCTTCCGCTTTTAAAACGACATTGAGCAAACAGTTGTTTGCTGAGTCTGAAGAGCGTCTCAAAATGGAACAATCAAAACTGGCGCGGTTCTTGCAACTTGAAGAGCGAACAAGAAAACTCTGCGATAAGCTCATCGATATGAAGAAAATCGAAGCAGCCCGCGAAGGGTAATCTTTAAATAGATTTTAAGTTGCGGAGTGTGCAAAATGCAATCAGGTTTTTTAGCTGGTAATAAAAGTCTAGACAAAAAACTCTTTACCCCAAAGATGGCGCCTAAGCCAAATGCTGGGTTAAATTATGACAAATCACTTATAGCTCTCGCGTCATCATGGGGTGGCTTAGTATGTGATACGTCCATTAAAATTGGTACATTTATTACTGAACTTATCACAACAGCAACACCACCAGTTATCGCAAACAATGGTACTTGGATTAAAATTATTGGCAAAAGTAATGGCGGTGATTTCACCATCTTTTTGCCTTCAGAAGTCGCAGGTTATATTCTTCAACTTGCAGATCAAGATCTTGATTTAAGCAAGCTTGAGGGTGGCGATGCTGCTTTGATATTTGAGCACATATTCACATACCACCTCACTCTACTTGAAAACTTATTTGGCGCAGAACTTTCAATCGTCTCAATCACAGACGTTGACGCTCCAGTCTCTGGCGAATTACTTGGCTTTGAATTTGATGTTGAAGAAAAAACGCTTCAAGGCGCAATTCAGATCAAAGGAGAGCTGCATAACATCGTTGAAAAAATCGTAGGTAAGAACAGCTTTCCAGAAGAAAAAGCTTTAGATAACCGTATGATTGTTCATCTTGGCCCTGTTGTTGTAACAGCAAAGCAAGCTTATTTAGCGCGCCCAGGTGAAACAATTGATTGTGGCGTTGAGCCTTCTTCAATCATTAAAGGTGTTTTGATGCGTTCAGATGGTCGTTATTGGCCTATTCACATCGAAGATGAACAAGTTGAAATTTCTGGTGAACTAGCAGGGCCAGTTAAATTTTCTAACGAGAAAACCGAAAGCATTTTTGTAACGTTTGGACTAGGAGAAGTATCTCTTTCTGCCTTTTACAGACACACCATTGAAGTCGGTACAAAAATTAATATTCAGCGCTTAAGTAACAATGGTGTCAATATTTATTACCAAGCACGTCCATTTGGTAAGGGACATCTGTCAATTTTGGGAAATAATCTTGCTGTTACGCTAGATTCTGTCGGCGCATTCAAGGTCTGATAACACATTTAAGCTATATTGACTGTCAAGGTTCGTAATTTGAAAGACATAATATGTTTGGTGAAAATTCATTTGGAATTATTGTATTACTACTAGGCACCGCTTTTCTGCCTATGGTTGCAGTGACGGTGACTGCATTTGCAAAAATATCTGTAGTAATTTTTATTGTAAGACAAGCCCTTGGTATTCAGCAATTACCGCCAAATATCATTCTATATGGCCTTTCCCTGATCTTATCAGTCTATGTAGCTATGCCAATTTTGAACGAAATTTACACCGTTCTTGAAGCAGATGGCTTTAATTATCAAACTTTAGAAGAGTGGCTTGCAGCAGGGAACAAGGCTCTCGCCCCACTTAAAGAATTCTTGCTAAAACATACAGATCCAAAGCAACTTGAGTTCTTTAATGCTTCTACAACCCAAATTTGGGGTGAAGGGCTAGCCGCAACAACATCCAAGGACTCTATGACAGTTCTTGTCCCATCTTTCCTACTTTCAGAACTTACAAAAGCATTTGAAATTGGTTTTCTTTTGTATCTGCCATTTATGGCGATTGATATTATCATCACAACTCTTCTAGTGGCACTGGGTATGATGATGGTTCCACCAACAACAATCTCAATTCCGTTTAAATTGATGTTGTTCGTATTCCTCGATGGCTGGACCAAACTGGTTCATGGCCTGATCCTAACGTACGTATAAAGGTGAAGCACCATGGATGAAGCACAGCTAATCTCATCGCTCTATAGTATTTTTTATTATTCAGCAGTTGTCCTAGTACCTCCGCTCTTACTCGCAACAATCATCGCGTTTGTCGTTGGTTTGTTTCAAGCGGTCACACAAATTCAAGAACAAACTTTGCCGCAAACAATCAAGATTATGGTGATTGGTTTCGTACTCATTGCTTTCGGACACACATTAACTGCACCGCTTTATACGACTTCAAATGAGATCTTTTCAAGGTTTCACGAATACTCAAAGTAGGACTAATTTATGCCTGCAAATGAACTCTTTAACGCAATACTGGATATCTTTGGCCAGTACACACCGTGGGTAGTGCTAGCAATGGCTAGACCCTTCGGTTTTACGTTATTGTTTGCAATTTTTGCTTGGACACAAGTCGGCACGGGCATGCTCCGCATGGTTTTTTCTCTAGGCATCATGCTACCACTTCTTGCAAATGGCATCCCTTCATCAGAAATTGTTCTTGAAATGAATTTCTTTGGGTTATTGCTGAAAGAGATGCTGATCGGAGCTTTATTGGGTTTTGCTTCTTCCGTACCATTAGCCATCGCACTTGCAGGTGGGGGCATTATCGACCTTTACCGTGGCGCAATGTTGGGTACATCAGACCCAGCCGGCGGTGAAGTAACCTCATACGGCATGGTCTTTGCGATCATGACCCTTTGGCTTTTTGCAAATATTGGCGGCTTCCAGATTGTAATATCTACAATTTATCAAAGCTATGACATCTGGCCTGTAAACACCAAATTCCCTAGCTTTGACCCTGGTGCAGATGCAATTTTACAAATTTTAGAAAACATTCTATTGAGCGCGGTTGTCTTAGCAGGCCCCCTACTCGTTATCATGTTTCTATCCGACATCATTCACCTAATCGGTGCAAAGTTTGGTAAAAACATTGATGTTGGACACCTGACATTTTCCACTAAAAACCTGATAGCCATAATGATTTTACCCCTCTTCTTGGTGATTTCTATTAGGCTCTTCAAAGACAACCTCGAATTTTTGGCCACTGTGCCATCGGTTGTCCAGAATATTTTGAGATAGGGAAAACTCTATGTCAGATGATAGTGAAGAAAAAACCCTCGACCCCTCCCAACACAAACTACGGGAAGCTCGGAAAAAAGGTCAAGTATCGCAAAGCTCCGACTTTGTGCAAAGTATGACCACAGTTACTGGTATTTTTTATGTTATATTAAACTGGCAAAATTTCTCAGACACGTTTTCTAATCTGTTTCAACTCACCGTCCTCTCTTTTAATGATGATGTTGTAGACGTTGGTTTATCGCTTTTCTTAAATGTCGTATTTGACATTATGTATGCAATTGTACCCTTTGTGATGTTGATAATATTAGTCGGTGTCGTGGCAAACATCTTGGATAAACAAGGTATCCCCTTCTCCCTGGAGCCACTAAAACCAGACTTTAAAAAGGTAAACCCAGCCGAGGGGTTTAAAAAGCTTTTCAAAAAACGCAACATGGTAGAACTTGCTGCATCGCTCAGCAAGCTTGTGTTTTGGTTTGTCATAACAAGTGTGTTTATCTGGCTCTTTTTACAAACCATTCTAGCCAGTATTTATTGCTCTATAGGCTGTGTGGCTGATAGCGCAATTTCTGTTGGAACACTCATCATTGCAACTGCGGTTGTGATGCTCTTATTCTTCGGTTTGCTTGATATGCCATTGCAAAAATTTCTTTTCAACGATGAGCAGAAAATGGGACATAAAGAAGCCAAACGCGAACAAAAGGAGCTGAACGGCTCCCCAGAATTTAAGCAGCACCAAAAATCTGAACACCGCAGAATGATTGCAGAAGTATCTGGCGAGGCGCAAGGTAGTGGAATGATCCGTGATGGTACGAGTGGCCTAACGATGGTCCTAAGAGGTTCAGAATCTGCCGCAGGTATTTACTTCCACCCAGAGCATTCAAAAGTGCCTGCCCTAGTAAAGGTATTCTCTGGCGCCCGCTTTAACAGCGACATGAAAGCAGCAGATAATAAAAACATCCCCGTCATCTTCGACCAAGCCTTGATGAGTGACATCATATCATCTGTTGAGGTCGGCAAAGCAATTCGTGAAAGACACTTCGAAAAAGTAGCGCGCGTGCTAATCGATATCGGCGCATTTTAAAAACCGCATAAGATTATCCCCTCGTTTTACATTAAGCACATGTTTATAAAATAATTTATGGGGCTGTCCCAGATAACTCAAAAATGGGTTATCAATATGGGTATGAGAAGAA
>CAZCUN010000054.1:0-21539 GCA_964502215.1 uncultured Rhizobiaceae bacterium
AATTGAACCAATGGGTTAAACAATATTTATCGTAGTTATCTGGGACAGCCCCTTGTTTTATATAAGCGTCTGGATAAGCATCGTGAATCATCTGGTTTAAAGCCTGCTGGTAAAGCCAATAATACTGCTGCCATTGTCTTCAAGATACTTTTTCATTTCGGTCATTGCCTCTTCAAAATCACTATCTGTTAATTCAGGTCTATCATTTTCATTTGCAATTCTTTCGGTGGAAATCTGGACTGTACGAAATACCCACTCTTTTAAGAATGCTTGTGTTGAGCCTTCAGAAATTTTCACCTGAGTACCAAGCGACACATTTTTAATGTTATGTTTTTGAAGAAGATGCGCTAGATATTTCTTGCGTAAATCTGCATTTGGTTCTCCCATAAATATACACTGACTGATACGTCCTGGCCTGTTTTTGAGTGCGTCTTCAATGCGGTCAATCGCGTTTGTAGTCATGACGATACTGATGTTGTCTTCGCTTTTCATGCCGTCCATTTGGTCCATTAACTCGCCAAGAACAGTGCTGTAATTGTTCATGTCACGGGAAGAAAACATTAGATCTGCATCTTCAATAAAAATAATTGCAGGTTGAAACAGTCTCGCTAATGAAAAGACTGCACCGATATTGGATAGGGTTGATCCAGATATGAATAGTTTTGTTACATTTGGTAACTGGCTACAGATATGTCTGCATGCAAAAGTTTTACCAGTTCCAGGTGGGCCATAAAGTAAAATACCACGGTTTGTTGGAACGCCGTTTGCTTTAAGTATTTTTTCGCGATTATAAATGTCCAAGATGTTGCGTTTTAACAGATGAACATGTTCTTTGCTCAGAACAATGTCTTTGTCTAAAATTTCTTGAACTTTAGAAAAAGTTACCTGAAGGCGCTCTTGTTTTTCTATATCGCCATAATCATCGCGCTTTTCTGCTTGGTGAACCAGATGAATTATCTGGCCAATATAAATAGAGCTTTTCACACTCGCAGTAATGATTTCTTCAAGTTGTTTTTTTGCTAAATCATCCTCTTGGCAAGCAATCTCTATTGATGCTTTGTCGTGATATTGCTCGTATTTCAATCGTATTATCAGGTTTTCATTCGCAACATTTGAAGGGCAAATCCAAAAACATTCTGTCGGTAGAGAAATGTCTTCGGAGGCATTTTTTTGCCATACAATTCTAGTGGAGCTGTTTATTAGACGGTCTCTTTTTTGATAAGGTTGCGAGTGAATTATGCTTTTTAGATCTTCAACATGTTCGGAATGAATAACGTCTAGATTTTTTCTGTTCTTTGTAAAATTTCAACAGCATTATAGAGATCGACAAATCGATAGCTGGGTAGCTTATTTGAATGTATCTTTAATTTTTTAATGTTTGTTCTGGAAAGAGTGCGCGCAAATTGTTCATCAATCTGTTTTTTCTGTTGTTTAAAAAATTGCATCTCAACGCTTTCCAGTTAGAGTTCTTTTGCTCGCTCGCGAAGAACAAATTTTTGTATTTTGCCCGTTGAAGTTTTTGGAAGCGCTTCAAAAATGAAATGCTTTGGTGTTTTAAAAGCTGCTAAATGTTCACGACACCAAGCTTTCAACTCATCAGGAGAAGGGGCGTTCATGCCTTCTTTTAACTCGATAAATGCGCAAGGGGTTTCTCCCCATTTATCATCTGGTTTTGCGACGACTGCGGCTGCTGCAATTGCATCGTGTTTATAAAGTGCATCTTCTACTTCGATTGAGGAGATGTTTTCACCGCCTGAAATGATGATATCTTTGGAACGGTCTTTAAGCTGGATGTAGCCATCTTCATGCATGACACCAAGATCACCTGTATGAAACCATCCGCCTTCGAAGGCTTCTTGTGTTGCGTCTTTGTTTTTAAGATAGCCTTTCATGACAACATTGCCTTGCATCATAACCTCGCCAATGGTTTCACCATCAGCAGGTGTGCTTTGCATGGTTTCAGGGTCTTTGACATCGAGACCTTCGAGGGCAGAGTATCGAACACCTTGACGTGCTTTCATGGCAGCTTGGCCAGCGTTATCAAGCGTGTTCCAATTTAAGTTCCAATCATTAACGACCGCAGGGCCATAACATTCCGTTAGCCCATACAGATGGGTTACGTTGAAACCTGCTTCTTTCATGTTTGCTAAAATTGCCTCAGGGGGTGGGGCTGCTGCGGTGAAGAATTCTACTGTATGAGGTAAGTCGCGTTTGTCTTCTTTACTTGCGGAAAGAAGCGTAGACATGACAATAGGTGCGCCACAAAGATGGGTTACGCCATGGTCTGCTATTGCGTCCCACATTGCTTTTTGGCGTACAGCGCGAAGGCAAACGTGTGTGCCGATGATGGCGGATAATGTCCAAGGAAAGCACCATCCATTGCAATGAAACATTGGTAGCGTCCAAAGGTAGACTGCGTGTTTTGGCATAGATGCAGTGAGGGCATTTCCTTGAGCCAGCAAGGATGCGCCACGGTGATGATAGACTACGCCCTTAGGGTTTCCTGTTGTGCCTGATGTATAATTAAGCGAGATTGCATCCCATTCATCTTCTGGCATTTTCCATTTAAAATTTGGATCACCATTTTTGATGAAAGCTTCGTATTCTAGGTCTCCTAAAACTTCGCCATCACCGTCATATTCAGGGTCGTCATAATCTATGACCAGTGGTTTAACTTTGGCAATTGTAAGAGCTTCTTTAACTGTCGAGGAAAACTCGCGGTCTGTGAGTAAGACTTTGCATTCTGAATGGTCAAGTTGAAAAGCAATCACTTTGGCATCAAGGCGTGTATTCATAGAATGGAGAACAGCACCTGTCATTGGCACACCATAATGGGCTTCTAGCATGGCAGGGGTGTTTGCTAAAATAACAGAAACCGTATCGCCTGTCGTAATGCCATGCGAAGCGAGTGCGGAAGCTAGTTTGCGTGAACGATTGTAAAATTGTGCGTAGGTACGACGAAGCTCTCCATGGATAATCGCTACATGGTTTGGAAAGGTACTTGCTGCTCTTTCTAAAAATGGCAAAGGCGAAAGTGGCTGATAATTTGCAGAGGTCTTTTCGAGATTTTCGTTGTAGATACTCATGATTATTCGTCACGCCATTTTGGTTTGCGTTTTTCTAAGAAAGAGCCTATGCCTTCTTCTGCATCGTGTTTTAGCATGTTTTCTACCATTACATTGGTGCAATAATCATAGGCTTCATTTAACGGCATTTGTGATTGGTTGTAGTAGGCTTGTTTGCCAGTTTTTATGGTCATTGCCGATTTGGCTTTTATGCAGTCTGTGTACCATTTAACGGTTACATCAACCTCATCAAGTGGAACGGCTTTGTTTATGAGGCCAATTTCTACTGCTTTTTTTGCTGGTGTTGCTTCACCAGTAAGAAGCATTTCTAGAGCGTGTTTGTTTGAGACGTTTCTGGAAAGTGCAACCATTGGCGTTGAGCAAAAAAGACCAATGTTGACACCAGGTGTTATAAAACTTGCTTCTTCACTTGAAACTGCCAAGTCACAACTTGCAACCAATTGACACCCTGCTGCTGCTGCGGTTCCCTTTATGTTGGCTATTACTGGCAAGCGGTGATTGACAATCTTTTGCATCATGGCTGAACAATTCTGCATAGTCTCTTGGAATAAACCACGTCCGCGGTCTTGCGAATTTCTAGCCGCTGTCATTTCTTTTAGATCATGCCCAGAAGAAAATACTGGCCCATTGCCAGCGATAACAATCACACGTGCTTCTTTGTTTTGATCTGCTTCATCTAATGCCTTGGAAACTTCAGCAATCATTTCTAGTGAAAGCGCGTTTCGACGCGCTGGATTATTCAGATTTAGATAAAAAACATTATCTTCAATTTTTGAGCAAATAAGTGCCATTTCTGGTGCCTTCTTGATTGCAGTTGTCTAAGCGGGTTATGATGTTCTTCTTGGGAGAGATACATAGCCAAGCGTTTATTTTATACGATAATAATTACGCTGTTAATAGGTGTAGCAACGACTGCTACATATCACTTGAGCTATAATCGTTTCGAAAAATCTGCACTGGCAACTTCTTCTGAAAGATTATTACTTTACCAAGAGAGTTTGCGCTCCACGATTAATCGCTCTTCGCATTTGCCTCGTGTCGTTGTTTCCCACCCTTATACAGCTGAGATGTTGAGGAATGGCACTAAAGTTGAGGTTCTTAATCAATACCTGAAAACTGTAAGTGATAAATCTAATAGTGCAGCGCTATACATTTTGAATAATGAAGCAACTACTGTTGCTGCAAGTAATTATGATTTGCCTGAAAGTTTTGTTGGAAATAACTATCGTTTCCGACGTTATTTTATTGATGCTGTGAAAAACGGCCAGGCTACTTTTTTTGCAATTGGGGTAACGACGGGGAGGCCAGGGTACTTTATTTCTGAGGCAATTGTTGAGGGTGGCGAAACACTTGGTGTTGCTGTTGTTAAAGTAGAGTTTGATGAACTGTTGGAGGTTTGGCGTGGTGCGGGTGAAGACGTGCTTATTACCGATGAAGATCAAGTCACAGTGCTTGCGAGCCAAAGTCAATATTTATACAAACCGTTGAAAGATTTGCCAAATGGGCGCCTTTCGCAAATGCGTGAAAGTAAGAAATTTACTGGCTACGATTTAAAGAAACTCAATTTTACTTCTGCGACAGGTGTATTTGAAGGTCGGGTTCAAATTGAAGACGAACGCTTTTCTATTTCGACAGTTGGAACTTCTGAGCTTGGTTGGAAATTACATTTCTTGACACCCCTTATAACCGTTCAAAAATACGCCTATACTTTTGCTGCATTTGTTTTGCTGTTTTGCGGTTTGCTTGCTTCGGTTTTGCTTTATATTAGATCAAAAAACCAACAAGGTATCTTAAGAGTTAAAGCACTTGAGGCGGAGAGAATTTCGCAGATTAATAGGCAGCTTGAACAAGAGGTTCAAGTTAGAAAGCAGACTGAAAAACAGCTCAGAGATGCGCAATCTGAATTGATTCAATCAAGTAGACTTACAGCGCTTGGTAAGATGTCAGCTTCAATTGTGCATGAAGTTAATCAACCTGTATCCGCAATCAGATTGTTTACATCCAGTGGTTTGCTTTTGTTAAAAGAACGCCGCCTGAAAGAAGCTGGAAAGGTTTTTGAAGACATCAAAAAAATGACGGATAGACTTGGTTCAATCACTTCTGATTTGCTGGTGTTTTCAAGAAAGCCTGTATCGAAGCCTGCGATATGTGATCTTAATGAAAGCATAGACAGTATTTTGAACCAGTTTAAGCCAGAGCTTGAGCTGCAGAATGTTGATTTGCAATTGATGCTTTTTGAAACGCCGGTGACTGTAAAAGGTAGCAGGGTAAGATTTGAGCAGGTGATTAGCAATCTCTTGAAGAATGCAATTCAAGCTTGTGAGAAATCAAGTCAGCCTCAAATAATATTTAAGACGTGGGTAAAGGGAAAGCGTTGCGGCCTATCGGTTGAAGATAATGGTGAAGGGGTGTCGTCTGAAATTATGGGGCAGTTGTTTGATCCTTTTTTTACAACCAAAAGCGTAGGTGAGGGGGTTGGTCTTGGTCTAGCACTTTGCTACGCGATTGCTGATGAAGCGAATGGCAAGATTGTTTGTGAAAACATTGATAGTGGAGGCGTTCGCTTCACTTTAGATTTCCCATATCAAGCTAGTAAAGCAAACAAGAGTAGCGTTGTGAAAGAGCTTCTGGATGGATGAAGTAAGGCAAGACTTTAAGGCGTCAGACTGTGTGGTTTATTTCGTTGACGATGACCGTGCAATGATTCATTCAAGTGTTCAGTGGTTGACCCTTTCTGGACTTAAAGTTCAAGCTTTTGTTGATCCAAAAATGTTATTGAAAACGATCAAGCTTAACAGTCTTTGTGTTGTTGTATCTGATATCAGAATGCCAGACCTTGATGGCATTTCCTTAATGCAGCACTTGCTTGCTAAGGATAAAAACTTACCCGTAATTTTAATCACAGGGCATGGTGATATACCGCTTGCTGTTGAGGCTATAAAAAAAGGTGCGTTTGAGTTTATCACCAAGCCATTTTCACCGGAAAAACTTTTAGAGACGATAAAAATTGCGCAAGCTGAGAGAGTAAAGCATTTAAATAGTCAGTGTGAAACAGAAAAGTTAGGTGCCGATCAAGCTGTTGCTAACAGACTAAATATAGATGGTGGTGATGCATCTGAAAATGTTGGGCCATTAAATGCGCGTTTGGATGGGTATGAAGAATCAGTCATAGAAGCAGCAATGAAAAAGCATTGTGGAGATATTGCATTAGTTCTAGAAGAACTAAATTTGCCGCGCAGAACTTTAAATGCGAAAATGAAGAAATACGCAATTATCCGCAGAAACTATAAATAAACTTATTTCCCCAATTTTATTAGTGGCAATTTTATGCCTAATTTGATTTCCCTATTTATCATGCTAGGCTCTCAATCAGACATATGGAGGAGAAATTATGTTTAAGAAATTCACAAAAGTAGCACTGCTTTCTACTGCAGCTTTATCTGTAATGGGCTTTGAGGCATTTGCTGCTTCTACAACTTGGAATGTATCCCTCTGGGGTAAGAGACGTGCGTTTACTGAGCATGTTGAGAAACTAGCGGAACTTGTATCTGCTAAAACAAATGGCGATTTTAAAATCAACATTTCTTATGGCGGTCTGTCAAAGAACCGTGAGAACCTTGATGGTATCTCAATTGGTGCTTTTGAAATGGCTCAGTTCTGTGCTGGTTATCACCGCGATAAAAACCCAACGATTACAGTTCTTGAGTTGCCATTCCTAGGTGTTGAAACACTTGAAGAAGAAGTAAAAGTTGCAACAGCTGTTTATAATCACCCTGCTGTGAAAAAAGATCTGGCGCGCTGGAATGCTATTCCGTTTATGACTTCACCAATGCCACAGTATAATGTTGCTGGTGTAGGTGATGCTCCTAAGACTTTGGCTGATTTCGATGGTATGCGCATTCGTGCAACTGGCGGTCTTGGTAATGCGTTTAAAACAGTTGGTTCTACGCCAACTTCTGTAACCGCTACTGAAGCTTATACGGCACTTGAATCAGGTGTTGTAGATTCGGTTGCATTTGCTCAACACGCGCACCTTGCATTCCGTACAATTGATATTGCTAAGTGGTGGACTGCTAACCTTAACCCAGGAACTGTGAACTGCCCTGTGGTTGTGAATACAGACGCTTATGCAGCACTTTCTGATGATCACCGTGCAGCGCTTGATGGTTCAAAAGATGAAGCTATTGCGCATTATCTTTCAAACTATGCTGCATTGATTACTAAGTGGGAAGGCATTCTTGCTGAGAAGGGCGTTCAAAAAGTTGAATTCTCTAATGCAGAACTTGCAGCTTTCAAAGCAAAAGCAGCGACACCTGTTCGTGAAGCTTGGCTTGCTAAGATGAAAGAATCTGGTGTTCCTGGCGAAGAACTTTACAAGCTTGTAAAAGACACGCTAGGTAAATAATCACCTCTCTCTAAAGCCCCATTCTGAGAATTTAGTTTGGGGCTTATTATTATCTTAGGCTATTATTACGCTTGAGCTTTAAACAATCTTTTGCAAGGCACTTATGTTATGGCTGGCGCATCATCCGTTTTAGTCGATAATTCCACATACAGCAGATTAGAGCGAAAGCTTTATTCACTTGAGGGTCTCATGTGTTTGCTAAGTGGTATCGCAATTTTTTCACTTATGATTTTGGCAGTTGTTTCAGTTGGAGGACGAAATACGATCGGTCAGCCCTTGCCTGGGTATGTAGATTTTATCGAGCAAGTTTTGCCGATGATTGCTTTTTTAGGGATTTCATACACGCAGCGTGAAGGCGGCCATATTCGAATGGATATTTTGGTTGGTCAATTAAAAGGGCGCGCCTTGTGGCTTGCTGAAATCATTACCGTATTTTTTATGATTCTTTTGATGCTGCTTTTAGTTTGGGGTTCGTACGAACACTTCTTAAGAGCTATAAATTTTGATGCTCCTTTGTGGAGTAATGACAGTTCTGTTGATTTAAACATTCCACTTTGGCCTGCTAAACTACTTGTGCCAGTTTCTTTTGGTGTTTTGACTCTAAGGCTTTGTTTGCAGCTTTATGGATACATCAAAGCTTTTATCAATAATGAAAGTGCGCCGGTTGGTTTGCCGTTAATCAAAGATGCGGCGACACAAGCAGCAGAAGAAGCAATGACTGTTTCAGGTGCTAGTGTTGATAAGGAGCAAAACTAATGGAACCGATTGAAATTGGTATTGCCGTTTCTGGCGTTTTATTGGTCATGGTTGTGCTTGGCATGCGTGTGGCATTTGCTGCAGGTCTTTCTGGTCTGATTGGCCTTGTCTGGATATTTTGGGCTAAGAAGGGGTATGATCCTGAAGCTTTTTTCTGGGCGCTAACAGTTGCTACAAAGACAGCAGGACAAGTGCCTCATTCTAAAATTACAACTAACGCTTTATCGCTAATTCCAACGTTTATTTTGATTGGTTATCTGGCTTATCACGCCGGACTTACGAAGGCTTTGTTTGAGGCGGCCAAGCGCTGGGTTGGTTGGTTGCCGGGTGGTTTGGCGGTTGCCACTGTGTTTGCGACTGCTGGCTTTGCGGCTGTATCAGGTGCATCTGTTGCGACGTCTGCTGTGTTTGCACGCATTGCCATTCCTGAAATGTTGAAGGTTGGTTATGACAAACGCTTTGCGGCGGGTGTTGTGGCTGCTGGTGGTACGTTAGCCTCGCTCATTCCGCCTTCTGCGATTTTGGTTATTTATGCAATCATCGTTGAGCAAGATGTAGGGCGTTTGTTACTTGCTGGTTTCTTGCCGGGTGCATTTTCTGCAATTATTTATGCTGGTCTTATTGTCGGCATGGCTTTAGTTCTTAAAAACTTTGGCCCGCCAGTTGGTGGCTTTACTTGGAAAGAGCGCTTGGTCTCTTTGCCGCCAACACTTCCGATTGTTTTTGTTGTCGTAATTATCATCTCATTTATTTACAACCCATTTGGTGGAGATAGCTGGGGTACACCAACAGAAGGTGGTGCGTTGGGTGCATTTGTTGTGTTTTGTATTGCAATGATAAAAGGCATGCGCTGGGGGCAACTTAAAGAGGCGCTGATTGAAAGTGCTAAGCTTTCAGTGATGATTTTCACCATTATCTGGGGTGTGTTGATTTATGTTCGCTTCTTAGGTTTTGCAGATTTACCAACAGCTTTTGCTGATTGGATTACATCGCTTGAATATAGTCCTTTGCTGATTTTAGTTTGTATCTTACTTGCCTATGCGGTGCTGGGCATGTTTATGGATGCTATTGGTATGCTGCTTCTGACGTTGCCTGTTGTTTACCCAGCTGTGATGGCGTTAAACGGGGGGGAGAGCGTTTCTGTTGCTGATAGTACTTTTGGCTTATCAGGGGCAGAGTGTGCAATCTGGTTTGGGATATTGGTGGTTAAGATGGCGGAGCTTTGTCTTATTACGCCGCCAATTGGACTGAACTGTTTTGTGGTTGCTGGTGTGCGTGATGATATTAGTGTGCAAGATGTGTTTAAAGGCGCGTCACCGTTTTTCGTTGCTGACGCACTTACAATTGCAGGTCTAGTAGCATTCCCAGGAATTGTTTTATATCTACCAAGACTTTTATTAGGTAGCTAAAATTAGTCGCTTTTGAAAAAATTCGCGATAAGTTTAGCATATTCGTCAGAGTTATTGTCTGCATATACACTAACTAATGCAGGCTCTGCTTGGTCATTTGGTATGGTAACGCCAGCACGGCTTTTTATCAGGCCTTCCATGAATTCATGCGTGAATTCAGGATGCGGTTGAAAGCTTATTGCTTTGTTTTTGTAAGCAAGTCCTGCCATTTTACAGAAGTCGTTTGAGGCAATGATTTTTGCTTCGGGTGGCTTTTCAACAACCTGATCTTGATGCATAGCCAGAAGCTTTGATTTAGAGCCGTCAGGGTGTGAGTATTCTTGAGTGCCCATGCCCCAAAGACCGCCAAATTTTTCAACCTTACCACCAAGTGCTTGCGCCATGATTTGATGGCCAAAACAAATACCCACTATCGGTATGTTTGCAGCATAGACCTCTTGTATGAAATCTTCTAACGGCGGTATCCAAGCATGATCTTCGTAAGCGCCATGTTTAGAGCCTGTTACCAACCAGCCACTGCAGTCTTCTATTGAGTTCGGGAACACGCCATTGACGACTGAAAAATCTTGAAACTCAAAATCGTGTCCACTTAAAAAGGTTTTAAACATGTCTGGATATTCACCATAATTTGGTGAAAGTTCTTCAGGTACGATGCCAGTTTGAAGAATTCCGATTTTCATTTGTGTTCTCGCTTTATGAAATTCATATTTCCGTTTATGATTCCTAGAGTAAATTTGCAAGGAGAATATCATGCTTATTGGTGCGTGTATTGGCAGTAATAATCTGAAAAAGGCCAAAGTGTTTTATGATGCCGTCTTATCAACCATTAACATGGCGCTGCATGTGCACCTTGAACATGAACTTGGATATGGGCCTGTTGGTGACAATCCTAATTTTTGGGTCGTTACGCCATATAATGAAAAACAAGCTACTTTTGGGAATGGTACTCAGATTATGTTTGCTACAGATAGCAAAGAAACTGTTTCTGCGTTTTATGATGCCGCGATGAAAATGGGCGGTAGTGATGAAGGCGCTCCTGGTCCGCGCGATTATGAAGAAAATTATTATGGAGCTTATGTCCGTGATCTTGATGGGAATAAGTTACACATATCGATTAAGCTTTAGCATAGTTATTAACAGCTTCTTAAATCTAATACGTTATGGATACACATTATTCTAAAAAGGTTGGATAGAAAATGTTAGAGCAGGCAACAGGACAAGGGCAACAAAGAGTATTAAATATACTTGCAACTAAGCGTAAAGCGGAACGCGTAAAATCAAGTTTTTCAGGGGCTATCCTGACGAGTGAAGGTTTTATTTGCCACTGTGTAATTACTGATGTTTCAAGCACAGGAATGCAACTTGCTTTGCCAAAAGGTACAGAGCTTCCAGAGCAGTTTATGATAAAAACTCCAGCAGTTCCTGAAACAATGAATGTTAGAAAAGCTTGGGTTACAGGCAACAATGTGGGCGTTGTAATAGAAACACTCGACTAGATTATCGTCTTATCTTGGCTTTATCGCTAGTGCGGTTTTCTTACTACGTGCAAAGTTAACTGCAACTTTGGCGACTGGTATTCCAAATTTTGAAACTCGTGCAGTATTACGCAAAGTGCCGTCTTTTTCCAAAGTTAGCGTATCTTTGAATTTCACAAAATTTGTTTTTGGTCCGTTGTCTATATCTACTGTATAGCTAAACTTAGCAATATTCCCTTTTATACGAACTGTTGTGCTTCCTTTGACGTCTTCACGCGTTCCAGAATAAGTGTTTGAAGAGGTCTTCGTAAAGCGCCAAGTTTTTACGTCACGCTCACCATCTGTATAGAAAAAATCCTCTCTTAAAACGAGCGTTTTTCCATTCCATTTGCCGTTTAATAAAACTCTAAATTCGCGCTTTTTACCATTGATGGCTTTGAAGCTTCCGTAAGCATGAGTTGTGCCTTTGAAAAACTCTTCGAGTTTTAAATCTGCTGCTTGGCTGGGGACTGCTGATGCAAATAATGTGGCGGTAAAAGCTGTTGCAGCAATTGGTGTGAGTGAAAGTCTCATGATAAATGTCTCTGATTGGGTCTTGAAATAGAAACGTAGAGTAGTGCTTTTTGGTTTCAATTATTAATCCAAAATCACCTCTTCTTTTACCGCTTCCATGGAAACATAAGTTGAAGTTTGTGCCAAGTGGGGGAGGTTGGAAAGCTTTTCTCCCATTATTTTTCTATATGAATTTATGTCTTGTGTGCGAACTTTTAATAAGTAATCAAAGCCGCCAGCTATCATATGGCATTGCTCAATTTCAGGTAATTTACGAGCCGCTTCGTTGAACTCATTTAAAGCTTTTGCCCTTGTATCTGATAATTTTACTTCGACAAAAGCAATGTGATCCAAGCCCATTTTAACCGGGTCTAGCAGTGCTCTATATCCAAGGATAACGCCCTCCTTTTCAAGGCGTTTTAAGCGTGAATTACAGGGTGTTTTAGAAAGGCCAACCTCTTGCGAAAGATCAGTAATTGTAATTCTGGCATCACGGCTTAATGCATGCAAAATCTTCATGTCTATTGCATCAAGTTTACTGTTGTTGTTAGCCTTTATTTTCATAATATCTAATTTTTGTTTGTAAAAAGGTGAATTTGTCTAAAATTAATCTAATTCAAGGAGAAATGTAAAGTCAAATTATGGCATATTTGGTCAGTAAATATACTTTGGAGGGTGATATGGATGCGTCTCGCTTAAATTTTAGGAACGCAAAAGAAGCGTCTGAACAGGCGGCGTTGGATAATCTTATTGCGGAAGCTTCAATCGATGTTGACTTGCGCAGTCGCATTTCAGCTCGAGGCATTGAGCTTGTAGAACGCATTCGTGAACGCGGTGATACGGGTATGATGGAACTGTTCTTGAGTGAGTATGGCCTTTCAACGGATGAAGGTGTGGCGTTGATGTGTTTGGCGGAGGCTTTATTGCGGGTTCCTGATGATGAAACGATTGACGCGCTGATCGAAGACAAGATTGCACCTAGTGAGTGGGGTAAACATTTAGGCCAATCGCATTCCTCGTTGGTCAATGCATCCACTTGGGCGTTATTTGTTACGGGTAAAGTTCTCGATGATGAAAAAAGTTCTGGCATGGCAGCAATTTTGCGTGGGGCCGTTAAGCGTGTTGGAGAGCCTGTCATTCGGGAGGCCGTTACACGTTTGATGAAAGTGCTTGGTCAGCAGTTTGTTTTGGGTGAGACGATCAACAAAGCAATGAAAAGAGCTGGCGCACAAGAAGATAAAGGCTTCACTTATTCATATGACATGCTGGGCGAGGCTGCTTGCACCAAAGCTGATGCGCAGCGATATTTTCTGTCTTACTCTGATTCAATTACCGAGATTGCTAAAGCTAAGCTTTCAGGCGACATTAAAGAGAACCCAGGTATCTCGATAAAGCTATCAGCGCTTCACCCGCGCTATGAGACGCTCAACAAACAACGCGTGATGGATGAACTTGTTCCGCGTACGACCTCGCTTGCTATCTTGACAAAGTCAGCGGGTATTGGCTTAAACATTGATGCGGAAGAGGCGGGTAGGTTGGATCTATCACTTGATGTGATTGAAGCGGTTTTATCAAATTCTGATTTGAAAGATTGGGATGGCTTTGGCGTTGTGGTTCAAGCTTATAATCGCCGCGCGCCCTATGTCCTTAAATGGATTTATGATCTGGCAACAAGATTTGATCGCAAAGTCATGGTGCGACTTGTTAAAGGGGCTTATTGGGATACGGAAATCAAACATGCGCAAGTTGAGGGGCATGAGGATTTTCCTGTCTTTACACAAAAGGCTGCAACCGATGTAAGTTATATATGTTGCGCGAAAATGCTTTTGGAAATGACGGATCGTATCTACCCGCAATTTGCAACGCATAACGCGCATACGGTTGCGAGCATTTTAGAAATGGCAGATGATAAATCCAAGTTCGAATTTCAGCGCTTACACGGCATGGGCGAGGCGCTGCATGATACGGTTGTTGAACGTCAAGGAACGCGGTGCAGAATTTATGCACCCGTTGGTGCACACAAAGATTTGCTTGCTTATCTCGTGCGTAGATTGTTGGAAAATGGTGCAAACTCTTCTTTTGTCAACCAGATTGTTGATGAAAGCATTCCGCCAGAAGTAGTGGCTGCTGATCCTTTTGAAAAGATTGGTGTCAATGATAATTCTATGGTTACCGCTGCGTCTGATTTGTTCAGGCCTGAGCGGCAAAACTCCAAGGGGTTTGATTTAGAAGATCCAGAAACTTTAAGTGACATTGCCAAGCAGATTACGAAATTTAAGTCAAAAACTTGGAAAATGAATTCAGGTTCTGGGGTTTTAATAGATATTACGAACCCGGCCACAGGCAAGGTAGTTGGTAGTGTTAAACAAGCCAATGCCAAGGATGTTGATGCAGCTATTAAAAAGGCTACGTCCTGGGGCAAGGCATCCCCTATGGAGCGCTCAGAAACCTTGCGTAAGGCGGCTGATTTTTACGAAGAAAACGCTGGCGAGATGTTTGTATTGCTTATTCGTGAAGCGGGCAAGACGCTTAACGACTGTGTTGGTGAGTTGCGCGAGGCTGTAGACTTCATGCGTTTTTATGCAGATGAGGCTGAGCAATATCCTAATAACCCTGCGGGTATTTTTACCTGCATTTCGCCATGGAATTTTCCTTTAGCGATTTTTACAGGGCAAATTTCGGCAGCCCTTGCCGCTGGTAATGGGGTCTTGGCAAAACCTGCTGAAACAACACCTTTGATTGCAAATTTTGCGGTTGGTTTAATGCATAAGGCTGGAGTGCCGAAGTCTGTTTTGCAACTGCTTGCAGGAATAGGTAGCGAAGTTGGAAGTGCTGTTACATCTAACACAAAGATTAACGGTGTTGCCTTCACTGGCTCAACGGTAACTGCGCAAATTATTAATAAAACTATGGCTGAAAACCTTGCGCCGTCTGCACCTCTAATTGCAGAAACGGGCGGGCTAAACGCGATGATCGTTGATAGCACGGCACTGCCCGAACAAGCGGTTCGTGATATTGTTGCGTCCAGTTTTCAATCAGCAGGGCAGCGATGTAGTGCGCTTCGGTGTTTGTATCTTCAACAAGATGTGGCTGAGATTTTCAAAGAAATGCTGTTTGGTGCAATGGATCAATTACGGATAGGCGATCCGTCTGATTTTAGAACTGATGTTGGGCCTATTATTGACCAGACTGCTAAAGCGCGGATTGATACACATATAGAAAAAGCAAGTTCTGAAGGGCGGTTGCTTAAGCAATTAGAAACACCGCAAGAGGGTACATTTGTGGCACCTGCTGTCATTCATGTGAATGGTATTGAAGATATAAAAGAAGAAATTTTTGGCCCAGTGCTTCACATTGCAACCTATCATTCTGATGAATTAGATACCGTGATTGATGCGATAAATGCCACTGGCTACGGATTAACTTTCGGATTTCACAGTCGTATTGATGACCGTGTTCAGCATGTGATTGACCGTGTTGAAGCAGGTAATATTTATATCAACCGAAATCAGATCGGAGCGGTTGTTGGCTCTCAGCCCTTTGGCGGGGATGGCTTAAGCGGTACTGGACCAAAAGCGGGTGGGCCTAAATATATCAGGCGCTTTATGAAACCTGATGTGATTTCAAATTCTGTTGTTGGGGGAAATATTGTTTCTTTAGAAATGATTGAAGAGACTTTCGATAAAATGTCTCATGAAGAGCGAGAGCTTGAGTGCGCTCAACTCCCAGGGCCAACAGGTGAATCTAATCAATGGTCGCTTCATCCGCGTGGCCGTGTGCTTTGTCTTGGGCCAAGTGTGGAAGATGCGAAGGTTCAACGCGAGGCTGCAAAGGCGATTGGGTGTCAGGTAATTGCGATTGCGCCTGATCTTAAAGATGGGCTTGATGGGATTGTTTCACCAAAGGTATTGTCCCAGATATCAGCACTCGATGCAGTTGTGTCTTTTAGCGATAATGCAAGCGAACTGCGAAAAGCATTAGCCTCACGCGAAGGCGCTATCGTACCTTTGTTGACAGAAAAAGAATTCGCGCTTTGGCTGACGCGTGAAAAACATGTTTGTATTGATACAACAGCTGCAGGCGGGAACGCAGAACTTTTGGCGGGGGAGTAGTTTACTCTTCACCCAAAAATCCACCTGATTGCCGCTCCCATAGTCGGGCATACAGTCCGCCTGACTTAACCAACTTTTTGTGACTGCCTTGTTCTATGATTTTGCCGTCTTGCATGACGACGAGACGATCAAGCGCGGAGATTGTGGATAGGCGGTGGGCGATGGCTATTGTGGTTTTACCTTCCATCATCTGATTTAGATTTTCTTGAATGGCTGCTTCTGCTTCAGAGTCGAGTGCAGATGTTGCTTCGTCTAAAATCAGAATAGGTGCGTTTTTAAGCAGTACGCGGGCAATCGTTACGCGTTGTCGTTGACCGCCTGAGAGTTTCACGCCCTTGTCGCCAACAAAAGCATCAAGGCCGATGCGGCCTTTGTTGTCTTTGAGCGTTTCGATAAATTCCCAAGCTTCGGCTTGTTTAGCGGCGCGGATGATTTCTTCGTCACTTGCTTGCGGAAGGCCGTAGCGGATATTATCGCGAATTGAACGGTTGAGCAGAGAGACATCTTGCGTGACGACACCTATTTGGTTTCGCAAAGAGGTTTGTTTTACTTCACGGATATCATTTCCATCTATGGAAATACTGCCTTGATCGATTTCTCGCAGTCGCAACAACAAGCCCATCAAGGTAGATTTACCTGCGCCAGAAAGACCAATCACACCAAGCCGCTCTCCAGGCTTAATCGTGAGATCAAGGTTGCGGATGATCGGGTCATTTTCTAATGTATAGCTGAACGTGATGTTTTCGAATTTGATCTTGCCTTGCGTGATAGGCAATTCTTTTGCGTCTGGTTTGTCTATAATCGTGGGCTGTTGGGTCATCACGGGCATGGCGTCTGTGATTGTACCAAGGGTGCGTGAGATCGATTGTCCAAGTGATATAAACGCATAAGATGAACCCGACAGTGATCTTGCAACCGTTATGCCTGCAACCAGTTCACCTAGAGACACAAATTTGCCCAGCAAGCCCCAAATGCCAACTGAAAAAATGGCGATAATCAATATGGCATTTAATAAATGGACGGCATTGTTTGAGAGGATGAATGAGCGGTTTTCGCTGTGTTGAGTGTCTATCGTTTCATTGATGACTGAGCGTATGGCATCTGATTCTGAATTTTCAGCTGCAAAGAGTTTTACCATAGAGATGTTGTTGTAAACTTCGGTCATTGCACCCGTTGCATGAGATTTTGCTTTGGCAACCTTGGCTGCGCGTTCAAGAAATCGCGGTACGATGTAATAAGCCAAAAGTGCATTTGCAATAATCCAGAAGAAAACTGGAACGGCTAATTGCCACGCAAGCACTAGCAAGAGAGTGAAAGAGCCAAAGAATTGAATGCTCACGCGCGGGATAGTTTGCATTGCTGTCATCAATTGGGTTTGGACTGAGCCTGTAACTTGCGAAATGCGCGAGGCAACTTGACCTGCAAAGATATCTTCAAAGAAAGCCATATCTTGTTTTTCGACTGACTTGTGACCCTGCCAACGAATGGCGGCGGGTAGGAGGGTTTGTACGGTCTGGGACATGAATGAAGAGCGCATGAACACAATAAGTGGGTCTATGACTGCAAATAATAGCAAGAAGAATATGAGCAATCTCTGATTACGTGCTAGAAAGACCTCTACGCCAAATTCGGTTATCCCATCTACGATATACGAAAGTGCCCAGATGGTAGAAAGACTGATAAGTGCAGATACGACTGAAAGCAGAAAAACCAGAACCAAGATGCCTTTGAACATCTTGGCAAAATGCCAAACCAGCACCAAAGGACTTCTGTTAGGCATTGGCTCAATGGGTAAATCAAGTGGCTTGATTAGATTTTCAAAAGGGGAGAATAGTTTATTTATAAAAGACATAGGGTTCATATAGGGTATAAAGTAATGGCAATCACCTGCTAATTCATCTGTTGTAAACTTATGTGTTTTTCTTGAAACGTATTGCTTCAATTGCTATATATAGTTTGCCCGTTAGCGGGCATATTATTTTACACCCCTTATACTCATTTTGAGTATAATATAATTTAAGGGAGTTTGATGATGGCTAATCTTGATCAAACAGCGACGACTGAAACGAAATCATCCGCGGGTCAAAGCGCTGCGGAGCGTTATGGTGTACTGGAAATGCCAACGCTGGAATATACGCCTGAGGTCGCGAAAGAAACTGCTCACCTTTATGAAAAAGTAAAGCATCATATCCCTGAGATTGAATGGCCAATTCATGCGCCTTACGTTCATGCGATTAATAAGATCAAAAAAGAACGCAACGCAGTAATCCTTGCGCATAATTATATGACGCCTGAGATTTTTCATTGTGTGGCGGATGTGGCTGGCGATAGCCTACAACTTGCGATGGAAGCTGAGAAGGTGGACGCTGATATTATTGTGCAATGCGGTGTGCATTTCATGGCGGAAACATCGAAACTTCTTAACCCAGACAAAACAGTGCTTATTCCTGACATGAAGGCGGGTTGTTCACTGGCTGAATCGCTAACAGGCGAAGATGTGCGGTTGTTGCGCGAAGCAAACCCTGGTGTGCCGATTGTGACTTATGTAAATACCTCTGCGGATGTTAAGGCTGAAAGCGATATTTGTTGTACGTCATCAAATGCGGTTCGTGTGGTTGAGAGCTTTGAGAGCGATACGATCTTGCTTATTCCAGATGAGTTTCTAGCGCAAAATGTTGCCAAGCTTACCAAGAAAAAGATTCTGACGTGGAAAGGCCACTGCGAAGTGCATGAGCGTTTCACGCCAGCAGAATTGCTTGCTTATAAAGAAGCTGATCCTGCAATTCAGATTGTGGCGCATCCTGAGTGTCCACCTGAGGTTGTTGACGTTGCAGATTTCTCTGGTTCAACATCAGGCATGATTGATTTTGCGATTGGTCAAAAGCCAGGGGCGAAAGTGCTTTTGGTAACAGAATGCTCAATGGCTTCTAACATTCAAGAACAAGCCAAGGGTGTTGAGTTCATTAAGCCGTGTAATCTTTGCCCGCACATGAAACGCATAACGTTGCCAAACATTCTTGAGGCGTTGGTTTATATGCGTGAAGAGGTTGTGGTTGATCCAGTAATGGCTGAAAAAGCAAAACATGCTGTTGAGCGCATGGTGAACTTGAAGATGAATTAGAAGATAAGAATTTAATTTAATGAGTGAAACTCAAGACGAACTTTTTCCAAAGCTGCCAATGGATACCTGTAATGATGTGGTTATCATCGGGGGTGGTTTGGCTGGGCTTTTTTGTGCACTGAAACTTGCGCCGCGTCCGGTGACTGTGCTTGCTGCTGCGCCAATTGGAACGGGTGCATCATCTGCTTGGGCGCAAGCGGGAATTGCTGCTTCTGTGATGCCGGGCGATACAGTAGAAAAACACGTGCAAGATACACTTGTTGCAGGTGCTGGTATCGTCGATGAAGAGATTGCGCGACTTATGGCGGGTGAAGCGGCAGACCGTGTGCTTGATTTGGCTGAATATGGTGTTCCATTTGATCGTGACCTTGAGGGCAAACTAACCGCGTCTCGTGAGGCGGCTCATTCTGAGCATCGCGTTGTGGGTGTGCAGGGCGATAGAGCTGGTAAGGCAATCATGGAAGCGCTGGTAGCGACGGTTCATGCGACGCCTTCGATAAGTTTGTTAGAAGGCTTTGTGGCAGAAGAACTTGTGACTGATGGTAAGAAGGTTGTTGGTCTTTTGGCACGCGGTGATCGTGGCACAAACCCGCATCGTATCGAACTTAAAACGAATGCGGTCATTATGGCGGCGGGGGGAACTGGTGCGCTTTATGAAGTGACCACAAATCCAACACAAGCGCGTGGCGGTGGTACAGGCATGGCGGCACGTGCAGGAGCGGTGATTGCTGATCCTGAATTTGTTCAATTTCATCCAACGGCAATAAATGTTGGCAAAGACCCAGCACCGCTTGCAACCGAAGCATTGCGAGGAGATGGGTGCACATTACACAATGATGCAGGTGAGCGGTTTATGTTGAAAGTTCATAAAGATGCAGAACTTGCGCCGCGTGATGTTGTTGCAAAAGCGATCTTTGAAGAAGTTGCTTCTGGACGTGGTGCATGGCTTGATGCGCGCGAAGCAGTTGGTGAACATTTCGAAGAAGAGTTTCCGACGGTCTATGGATATTGCAAGGAAGCATGGATTGATCCTGTAACTGAACTCATTCCAGTTATTCCAGCGGCACACTATCACATGGGCGGTATCTTCGTTGATGCAGATGGGCGCTCTTCACTAGATGGGCTTTATGCATGTGGTGAGGTAACCTCAACAGGTGCGCATGGTGCTAACAGACTTGCCTCAAACTCGCTTTTGGAAGCGGTGGTTTTTGCAGGTCGTATCGCAGAAAATGTTTTGCTGCATTATCCTGCTAGTACAACGCATCCGATTGTTGAACGTCCTTCAGGGCAAAATGACGCTAAGAATGAGCAGCCCTTAATGCCCAAGCTTCGCAAAATCATGTCTCAGCACGTAGGTGTATCTCGTAATGGCGAAGGCTTGAAAACTGCGATTAAAGAAATTGATGCATTAGAAAAAGAGAATAAATCAGCGCGTTTTCGTAATGCTTTAACGACTGCAAAACTTGCTGCGGTATGCGCCTTGTTGCGTGAAGAGAGCAGGGGCGGACATCAACGCAGTGATTTCCCAAATGAAGAAAAAGCGTTTAAAAAGCGCAGTTTTATTTCTCTCCCCTATGCGAATAAATTGGTGGGCAAAGTATTGGATGGAAGCCTATGAGTAAGCTTGCCCCACACCTGTCGCCAATACTTATCCGCAAGGCCATTGATGAAGCTTTGTTGGAAGATTTAGGTCGTGCTGGTGATATCACTACAAACGCGACCATTCCAGCAGATGCAATTGCTACCTGTGTTTTAGCAAGTCGTGAAGACGGTATTGTTTCAGGAATGGAATTAGCGCGTGCAGCTTTTGCCGCGATTGATCCTGGGTTGAAATTTAAAGGGCTGGTTGAAGATTGTGATGAAATCAAACAAGGTGAGAAGCTTGCCAGTATCAAAGGCAATGCAAGGGCGATCTTAAGTGCAGAGCGTGTGGCGCTAAATTATCTGATGCGCATGTCTGGTATTGCAAGTTATACGGCACAGTTTGCTAGCGAAATTTCTCATACAAATGCGCAAGTTTGTTGCACACGTAAAACCATTCCAGGTCATCGTGCTTTTGATAAATATGCTGTTAAATGTGGTGGAGGATCAAATCATCGCTTTGGCCTTGATGATGCAATTTTGATTAAAGACAATCATATTGCTGTTGCAAGTGGTGTGGCGCTTGCCGTTGAACGCGCGCGAGATTTTGCAGGCCATTTGGTCAAGGTTGAGGTTGAAGTTGATACGCTTGAACAATTTGAAGAAGCACTAAGTGCCAAGCCTGATGTGGTTTTGCTTGATAACATGAGCAATGCGCAACTTTCAAATGCTGTCGTGATCAATCAAAAAAACAATGGTGGTTCAGTCAAATTAGAAGCATCTGGCAATGTTAACATCAGCACAATCAAAGAGATTGCTGAAACAGGCGTAGATTATATCTCGACATCGAAAATCACAATGGCCGCACCTACATTAGATGTAGGGTTAGATATTGCTATCGGATAAAAATCATTTTACCGTCATGCATTACATCTAATGGCGTCATAATTAGATACTATTGGAGCGATAAATCTTTTTAAAATAAATATTGGGGCTGTCCCAGATAACTACGATAAATATTGTTTAACCCATTGGTTCAATT
>CAZCUN010000055.1:0-21010 GCA_964502215.1 uncultured Rhizobiaceae bacterium
TGAACCAATGGGTTAAACAATATTTATCGTAGTTATCTGGGACAGCCCCTAGAATAATTAGCCTTACCTCAAGTCGAGGTAGAACCATTAAAGTGACCTCACGCTGAGATAGAATTGTTTATCTAAACTCACACTGAGACAGAGCCACTAATCTGGCCGCACTTTGAGATAGAAACCATTAATCTGGCTTCACTCTGAGATAGAAACCACTAATCTGACCTCACCCTGAGCCTGTCGAAGGGCGTGATCAGAATTAAACTAGGGAAAGACCAACATGAACTTTGCTTTAACAGAAGAACAAAACGCCATTTACGACATGGCCTTTGGCTTTGGACAGGAAGCGATTGCACCACTTGCGCTTGAGTGGGACGAGCAGGGTTCATTTCCAAAAGACGTTTTGCGTGCTGCTGGCGAATTAGGCATGGCAGGTATTTATGTGCGCGAAGACGTGGGTGGTTCTGATCTCTCCCGTTTTGATGCTACCCTAATATTTGAAGCACTCGCCTATGCTTGCCCTTCCATTGGCTCATTCATTTCCATTCACAATATGACTGCTTGGATGATCGACACTTATGGCACTGAGGAGCAGCGTCAAAAATGGTTGCCTCAAATGATGACGCTAGAAAAATATTGTTCTTATTGCCTCACAGAGCCAGGTTCAGGCTCAGATGCTGCAGCGCTTAAAACTAAGGCTGAAAAAGATGGCAATGGTTGGAAGATAAATGGCGGCAAGACTTTTATTTCAGGCGGAGAAACCTCAGAACTCTACCTAGCTATGGTGCGTACTGGTGAAGAAGGCTCAAAAGGCGTGTCTGCGGTATTGGTAGAGAACCCAACCGAAGGCCTTTCCTTTGGTGCAAACGAACGCAAAATGGGCTGGCGTGCACAACCTACTTCGCAAGTTCTATTTGATGATTGTAAAATTCCTGCTGATCAACTAATCGGTGAAGAAGGCGCTGGCTTTAAATACGCCATGTCTGGTCTTGATGGCGGGCGATTAAACATTGCAGCCTCCGCATTAGGTGCTGCACAATTCGCACTTGATAAAACAGTTCAATACATGAAAGAACGCAAAGCATTTGGCAAATCAATTTCTGAATTCCAAGCACTACAATTTCGTATTGCAGACATGGAAACAGAACTACAGGCAGCCCGCGTTTTCCTTCGTCAAGCCGCATGGAAGCTAGATCAAAAAGCACCTGATGCCACCAAACATTGCGCCATGGCAAAGCGCTTAGTAACCGACTTATCCTTCCGCGTCGCCAATGATGCATTACAATTGCATGGCGGCTATGGTTACCTCTCAGACTACGGCATCGAGAAAGTTGTTCGTGACCTACGTGTTCACCAAATCCTCGAAGGTACAAATGAAATCATGCGAATGATTATCTCACGCGACATGCTGAAAGAGGCGTAAGGCGTGCTAAAAACCGATAACATCCACATCCGCAAGGTTGGTAATACTGGTCGCATCACATTAACCCGCCCACAAGCGCTTAACGCCATGACCTATGAAATGTGCATGAGTATTGGTAAGGCACTGGATGAATGGGAAACCGACGATAGCATTTCAATCATCATCATTGACGCGGAAGGGTCAAAAAGCTTTTGCGCTGGCGGTGATATTGCTGATCTTTATAAAACTGGAAAAGCGGGCGACTTTGCGTACGGCCAAAAATTCTGGGCAGATGAATATCGCATCAACGCAAAAATCAAAGATTACCCAAAACCTTACATCGCCATTATGGATGGTATCGTCATGGGTGGTGGGGTTGGCATTTCTGCACATGGCTCACATCGTATCGTCACAGAAAATACCATGTTCGCCATGCCCGAATGTGGCATCGGATTAGTGCCAGATGTTGGCGGTAATTTTTTTCTGTCGCGCGCACAAGGTTCAATCGGTGAATATTTGGGAAGCACAGGCACAAGGCTAAATGCATCAGATTGCATTTATGCAGGTATCGCAGATTATTATGTGCCAGAAGATAATCTACTAGACCTCATCACATTGTTAGAAAAAACCGGTGACCCATCAGCGATCCATGATTTTGCCCGTGAATGTGTTCCAGGTGATCTAGCGTTAAATCAAAAAACCATCGATACACATTTTTCAAAATCAAACGCTATTGAAATCATCCAGTCTCTTGAGGCTGACGGCGATGATTGGGAATTAAATGCAGCAAAACTGATGCGTCGCAATTGCCCGCTTTCAGTTGCTTGCGGCATCGAAATTGTGCATGAGGCGCGCAAGGCGCAAACCATGCAAGATGTTTTAAAACTCGAATATCGCTTCACTTATCGTTCTATGTCCGATGGTGATTTTATCGAAGGCATTCGTGCGCAAATCATAGACAAAGATCGCAAACCAAAATGGCAACCTGCTACCTTGGAAGAATTGACTCAAGATAGAATTGATTTGATGCTAGCATCACTTGGCGCGAACGAACTTACATTTGAGGAGTTAAGGTAAAATGGCAACAATAGGATTTATTGGACTGGGCAACATGGGTCTACCGATGGCTAGCAATCTGGTTAAGGCAGGTCATGAGGTGTTGGGCTTTGATACGTCTCCTGAAATTCTTCAAGCCGCGAAAGAAGCAGATATTATCACATGCGCCACAGCAACTGATGCAGCAAGTGAGGCTGAAACACTCATTACCATGCTACCCAATGGCGAAATACTTTTATCTGTCATGGCAGAAATTTTGCCCGTCACCCCAAAAGGCGCATTGCTGATTGACTGCTCAACCGTAGACGTGGAAAGCGCCAAAAAATTTCACGCCTCCGCACAAGCAGCAGGTCTTGGTTCAATAGATTGCCCTGTCTCTGGCGGCATTGGTGGCGCACAAGCTGGCACACTTACCTTCATGATTGGTGGCTCAGATACAGACTGCAAACGCGCCGAACCCTACCTTGACATCATGGGCGGCAAGCAGGTTCTTTGCGGTGAAGGTGGCGCAGGACAAGCTGCCAAAATCTGCAACAACATGCTCCTTGCCACAACTATGATTGGTGTCGGTGAAGCTTTTTCACTAGGCAAAAAATTAGGCTTAGAACCCCAAGCGCTTTATGACGTGATGTCTACTTCTTCAGGTTCGTGCTGGTCGATTAACACCTATTGCCCAGTACCAGGCGTTGGCCCATCAACACCTGCAGACAATGATTACAAACCAGGCTTTGCATCTTCTCTTATGATTAAAGATGCAAGCCTTGCACAAGTTGCTGCAGATGCCAGCGGTCAGGCAACACCAATGGGTTCACGTGCATTAGAACTCTACAAAGAGTTTGCTGCACAAAGCGGAGAAGATCTTGATTTCTCTGGCATCATCACTTGGCTTGAAAACTTAGAAAGAGGCTAATCATGAGCGACGTTGTCTTATCACAAAAACATGGGCAAGTTGGCCTTATCACCATCAACAGGCCAGAGGCGCTTAACGCAGTAAACTCAGCCGTTATGGATGGCATTATCTCCAAGACAAAAGCTTTTGACGAAGACCCAGATATTGGTTGCATTGTTATTACTGGCGAAGGCAAGGCTTTCATCGCAGGTGCTGACATCAAGGAAATGCAGGAAAAATCCTATATGGATATGTTTCTTGCCGATAAGCAATCCCAGTGGGAAAGTTTTGCAAATACAAGAACGCCAATCATTGCGGCGGTAAATGGTTTTGCGCTGGGCGGCGGCTGCGAACTTGCCATGATGTGCGACATGATTTTTGCCTCTGATAAAGCAAAGTTCGGCCAACCAGAAATCAAGCTTGGCGTCACACCCGGTTGGGGCGGCTCACAACGTTTAACCAAAGCAGTTGGCAAAGCAAAGGCAATGGACTTAATTCTAACAGGCCGCATGATGGACGCAGACGAAGCAGAACGCTCAGGCCTTGTTGCGCGCATTGTTCCAGCAGATGAACTCATGAGCGAGACCATGAAAGCAGCGCAAGCAATTGCAGGCTATTCAACACCATCTGTTTACATCGCCAAAGAGCAAGTTAACCGCGCCTTTGAAACTACACTAAACGAAGGCCTACGTTTTGAACGTCGTACTTTCTACTCACTCTTTGCCACAGAAGATCAATCAGAGGGCATGGCCGCTTTTGCAGAAAAACGTAAGCCTGACTTTAAGAATAAGTAATGAACACAAATGTGCTTCGACAAGCTCAGCATGAGGACTTTATTTAAAAGTCATACTAAGCATACTATTTCAATCTCAGCATGAGGGCTGTATTTGAAAGTAATACTGAGTGACTATTTAATCTCAGCTTATAGGTTTAATTTAAACCTTACTCTGAGCGTAGTATTTCAACCTCACCCTGAGCCTGTCGAAGGGCGATGTTGAAAGTTTAAAGAAGAGAGACAAAAATGACTAACGTATTACAAGAACTCGAAACCCGACGCGAGCAAGCAAAACAAGGTGGCGGTGAAAAACGCATCGCCTCTCAACACGCCAAGGGCAAACTCACCGCCCGTGAGCGTATTGAGATTTTGCTTGATGAAGGTTCATTTGAAGAATACGACATGTTTGTCGCCCACCGCTGCACAGAGTTTGGCATGGAAGAGACCAAATTTTCTGGCGATGGTGTGGTCACAGGCTGGGGCACAGTTAACGGCCGTATGATTTATGTCTACTCCCAAGATTTTACAGTCTTTGGTGGATCCCTGTCTGAAACAAACGCCAAGAAGATCATTAAAATCATGGAAATGGCGATGAAAAATGGTGCGCCTATTATTGGCCTAAATGATTCAGGTGGCGCACGCATTCAAGAAGGTGTTGCATCGCTTGGCGGCTATGCAGACATTTTCCAAATGAACACATTGGCCTCAGGCGTTGTGCCGCAAATCTCCATGATCATGGGCCCATGCGCAGGTGGCGCGGTCTACTCTCCTGCCATCACGGATTTCATCTTCATGGTGCGCGACTCATCTTATATGTTTGTTACAGGGCCAGACGTTGTAAAAACCGTCACCAATGAAATTGTCACCGCGGAAGAACTGGGCGGCGCAAAAACGCATACATCAAAATCATCTGTTGCAGATGATGCATTTGATAATGATGTTGAAGCGCTATCAGCACTTCGTCGCTTCATTGATTTCCTCCCGCTTAACAACAAAGAAAAACCTCCTGTTCAACCTTTCTTTGATTCTATCGGGCGTAAAGATAAATCACTCGATACGCTCATTCCCGATAATCCAAACAAGCCTTACGACATCAAAGAGCTGATTTATAAAATCGCAGATGAAGGTGATTTCTTTGAAATCCAACCTGATTACGCAAAGAACATCGTCACAGGCTTTATGCGCATTGAAGGATCAACCGTGGGCGTGGTGGCAAACCAACCGCTCGTGCTTGCTGGTGTTCTAGATATCAACGCCTCACGCAAGGCGGCTCGTTTTGTGCGCTTCTGTGATTGTTTTAATATTCCTATTTTAACCCTAGTTGACGTACCAGGTTTTCTACCAGGAACAGCGCAAGAATATGGCGGCGTTATTAAACATGGTGCAAAACTTTTGTTCGCATACGGCGAAGCAACCGTGCCAAAAGTAACACTCATCACCCGCAAAGCCTATGGCGGTGCATATGACGTGATGGCCTCCAAACACTTGCGCGGAGATGTAAACTACGCTTGGCCATCAGCAGAAATTGCCGTCATGGGCGCAAAAGGTGCAACCGAAATTCTTTATCGTTCAGAGTTAGGCGACCCAGACAAAATAGCAGAACGTACAAAAGAATATGAAGACCGTTTTGCAAATCCGTTTGTGGCCGCAGAGATGGGTTTCATCGACGACGTAATACGCCCGCGCAACACCAGAAAACGCCTAGCCAGCGCCTTCGCCTCGCTTCGAAACAAGGATTTGCAAAACCCTTGGAAGAAGCATGATAACATTCCGTTGTGATCAAAATTATGAAATTCACTTCATTCATATCCTTTGCTTTATGCTTTGTCTTTGCAATTGGCACTGCCCATGCCCAAATCTCATCACGCCCTGCACCGATGTGGGAAGGCTATGAGAAAACTGCTGCTGACCTTGCGGATGATCAAAAATTTATTGCAGAGACTTTAAAACTTGCTAATGGCAATCACGCGCAGGCGGCTCAATCTCTTATTCAAATTGGTTGGCAGCGTATAGGGCAAGACCCCAATCATGCCATTCGTGCTTTTAATCAAGCTTGGTTATTAGAACCTGAAAACCCAAATATTTTTTGGGGCTTTGCTGTTTCATCTCATATTCGAGGAGATGATCTTAAAACAGTTTCCCGCTGGTTTAAAAGAACACGCGAGCTTATCGCATTTAAAGGCTTTCCTGAAAGCGCTCGTCTTGAAACAGATCAAGGGCGCGTTTTAGCTGAGCGAAAATGTTATAAAGAAGCACTTCCTTTGTTTGAAAAAGCATTATCCCTAGACCCAAATTACATCCCTGCCCACATTGGCATGATCAACGTTGCCAAGGCTATGGGAAATTTAGAATTACAAGACAAACATCAAAAACTACATGACGAGTTGGTAAAATAATGTTCAAAAAAATCCTCATTGCAAACCGTGGCGAAATCGCCTGCCGTGTTATCAAAACTGCAAAACGCATGGGCATTAGCACCGTTGCCGTTTATTCAGATGCAGACGCAAATGCGTTGCACGTAAAGATGGCGGATGAAGCCATCCACATCGGACCACCGCCAGCTAATGAGTCCTACATCGTGATTGAAAAAATCTTGGATGCCATTAAGCAATCTGGCGCTGAGGCAGTTCACCCAGGCTATGGATTTTTATCTGAAAACCCCAAATTTGCGCAAGCACTAAAAAAAGCAAAAGTTGCTTTCATCGGCCCACCTGTTGGCGCAATCGAAGCCATGGGCGATAAGATCACCTCTAAGAAACTTGCGCAAGAAGCCGGCGTTTCAACTGTTCCAGGACACATGGGATTAATTGAGGATGCAGAAGAAGCGATTAAAATTTCAAACCAAATCGGCTACCCCGTGATGATCAAAGCCTCTGCTGGCGGCGGCGGCAAGGGTATGCGCATTGCATGGAATGATGAAGAGGCACGTGAAGGCTTTCAGTCTTCCAAAAACGAAGCCAAAAACTCATTTGGCGATGATCGTATTTTCATCGAAAAATTTGTAACCCAACCTCGCCACATCGAAATTCAGGTACTTGGCGACAATCACGGCAATTGTATTTATCTAGGTGAGCGCGAATGCTCCATCCAGCGCCGCAACCAAAAAGTAATCGAAGAAGCGCCTTCCCCATTCTTGGATGAAGCAACCCGCAAAGCCATGGGCGAACAATCTGTAGCGCTTTCAAAGGCTGTTGATTATTCATCTGCTGGCACGGTCGAGTTCATCGTTGATGGCGATAAGAATTTTTACTTCCTAGAAATGAACACACGCCTACAAGTTGAACACCCTGTCACAGAACTAATTACAGGCGTTGATCTGGTCGAACAAATGATAAGAGCCGCCAACAACGAAGTGCTTTCGATCAAGCAAGAAGATGTAAAACTTAACGGCTGGGCAATTGAAAGCAGACTTTATGCCGAAGACCCTTATAGAAACTTTCTACCATCAATCGGCCGCCTAACAAGATACCGCCCACCGCAAGAAGGTAGTTTCAAAACAAACGGCACGCCCTCTCCCTCCGTGGCACATGGCTCCGTGCCAGCACAAGCTTTTGCGACTAGCAAAAGTGAAGCTGCGTCAACGGACGGTGGTGCGGATGCGCCAGCGGAAATCATAGTAAGAAATGACACAGGCGTTTTTGAAGGGGGCGAAATATCCATGTTCTATGACCCGATGATCGCAAAGCTTTGTACTTGGGGTGAAGACCGCGCATCAGCCATTCACGCCATGCGGGAAGCACTAGACGGATTTGAGGTTGAAGGCATCGGCCACAATCTACCGTTCTTGTCTGCTGTGATGGATCATGAAAAATTCTGTTCAGGCAACATCACAACAGCCTTTATTGAGGAAGAATATCCAGAAGGGTTCACTGGCGTCACGATCGCACAAGACGACCAGAAAAAACTGGCAGCAGCCGCAGGCGTTCTCAACATGATATGCGAACTACGCCGCACCAGACTGTCTGGCGCAATCGTTAATCACAAGCGCAAAGTTGGCAAAAAGTGGGTAGCGGTAATCGACGGCAATCAAATTCCACTTAAACTTAAGAAGCTGAAAAACGAAGGCGCGAAAGTTAAAGTTGGCAATCAGAAATTAAACGTCAAAACCAAATGGCGTCCTGGGCAATCCTTAGCTAACGTTCAAGTAGGCGATGAAATATTATCGCTAAAAGTCGACCGAACAAACACAGGCTTCCGCATCAGATGGCGCGGCGCAGAAATGGACGTCAAAGTCCTAAGTGAAGCCCAAGCTAAATACTTGGCCATGATGCCAGAAAAAATAGCCGAAGACCTTTCAAAATTCCTACTCTGCCCAATGCCAGGCCTAGTCGTCTCTATCAACGTAAACGAAGGCGACGAAGTCCAAGAAGGCCAAGCCTTGGCAACCGTAGAAGCCATGAAAATGGAAAACATCCTGCGAGCAGAGAAGAAGTGTAAGATATCAAAAATCAATGCGAAGGCAGGTGACAGTCTGGCGCTTGATGATGTGATTATGGAGTTTGGGGAGTGATTAAGATGGACGAGTACTCAACACGTCCATCACCGTATCAAACTCATTCAACCATTTTGCTGTATCTTCACTGCACCAACTAATTAGCTTTATGATATCTTGATATTCACTGAGAATATCTCGAGTAAATATAGGCTCATGGTGCGCAATACGGTTTCTGAGTTCACGGGTGGCAAACACAATGTTTTTTGCCTCCGCTCTTGATTGCCAATATTGAGACACATCACTTTTATATGGATATGAAAGAGTTAAATATCTTGCCCAAAGTCGACTGTCATAGCGTTTTGTCAACATCTGCTCCCAGAATGCAAACTTTAATTCAGCAACAACTTTGCCTGCTGATAAAACACCATCATCACGCAACCTTTTAACGACAGAAATAAGATCACGCCTAGGGCTATAAAACTTCCCACTTGGGTTTGGAAGTGCCATTCTAAAGCCTTCTGAATCATGCCAGACTTCACCGTACACCTCAATAATTACTCTTAAAATTGCATTCCTATTTGCAATTTCAAAGTAATGTAACGGCACAATTAAAGCTGATGATATTTTTACATTCCATTCATACAGTAAAATAGCTTGCAAAGAATTATGTGAGGTTGCATTTAGATAAGTCTGAAATCTAGTTTCAGATAGAGTTTGTTTAATACATTCGATCTCTTCATCAGTAAGTGGCAAAGCAGGCCCTCAAAAATCTTGACAATTTCACATTTTTAATATACTAATATTTTATCCGAGAAAGGATAGTTGGCAATGCCTCCCCTTTCCGTAACAAGAATACTTAAAAAGCTCACGATAATACCGTGAGCTTTTTTATTTTTATATTACACATCACAGGAATATATTCCTTGCAATAATGTTCCTAATTTGTTCTATTCTGAATCCAACTTTCAGAATAGAACCATGCAAAACATCAACGTTAATTACATCTTCCTAGACATGAACTCTTACTTTGCTTCCGTTGCGCAGCAGGAAGAACCTGCTTTGCGGGGCAAGCCTGTTGGGATTGTGACCGTTGATAAGCGTGGGGCGTGTTGTATTGCGGCTAGTTATGAGGCAAAGGCTTTTGGGATTGGGGTGGGGACACGGCGTGAGGAAGCGCGTGAACTTTGCCCTGACATCGTGTTTCGTGAAGCAAAGCACGATCTTTATGTCGATTACCATCACCAAATTATCGAGGCGATTGAGCGTGTGCATCCGATTGAAAAAGCCCATTCGGTCGATGAATTTTCCATCCGCCTTTTAGGCTCTGCGCGTGATTTGCAAACCGCTATGGAAATTGGTGAATCGATGCGTCGCTCTATTGCTCGAAGGGTCGGTGTTGCCATGCGATGTTCCATCGGTCTTGGCTCTAGCAAGATGCTGGCTAAAATGGCGGGTGAGATGAAAAAACCAGATGGGCTTGAATGGCTAACCCCTGAAGTCATGCCGCAGAAACTTGCGAATTTTAAATTAAGCGCACTGCCCGGCATTGGTAAACGCATGGAAAAACGCCTTATCTTAGCTGGCATTTGCAACATCAAGCAACTCTATGAACTCCAACCCAAACATGCCCGCAAACTCTGGAACGGGGTGACCGGCGAGCGCTTTATTCTGGCCCTTCAAGGCCATGATATCCCAGACCCTGAAACCAAACCTCACTCGCTGGGTCATGGACAAATTCTAACAACAGGAAACCGCAATCCAGAAGGCGCAAGGCTGGTTGCACGGCGATTGCTCATCAAAGCAGGAACACGACTAAGGCGCGATGATTTTTTCGCAGATCATCTATACTTATCAGGCAAATGCGAAATTGGCGGCAAACGTTCGCGCTCTATTTCCATGCGAGCCACACAAGACAGCTTTCAACTCTTAAACCTATTCGCACAAGCTTGGCCGCAATTAAATTTGAAAAAACCAGCCTCTGTTGGTGTCATGCTGGGTGGCTTAACGCACGAAAGCCAACACACCGCAGACCTATTTGAAGATCGCCCATCCTCAGGCGAAACCAATACGCGCGAAGAATTATGCGCAGCCGTTGATGCGCTTAATCAAAAATTTGGTCAGGACACAATTATCTATGGCGAAAAACCTAAAACCATTACCAAATACTCAGGCGCAAAAATTGCTTTTGGGCGCATTCCGCTCAAGGAAGAATTTCGCGATTGATAAAACCCGCTTTCATCGGGCAAAAATTCACAATCCATTACGCCTTTATGCGAATTGGAAAATTGCGCCATAGGCTTTATAAGTAAAGTGATAGCGGAGTAAAATGAATGACCAAAAAACCAAATAAACGAGACTGGCTAGACCTAGCAGCAAAAGAAATGCGCGGTGGCAACCCAGATGATTTAACTTGGAATACACCAGAAGGCATTGCTGTTAAACCGCTTTATACGCAAGAAGATTTGAATGGCGTTGAACACCTTGGCACGCTACCAGGGTTTGAGCCTTTCTTGCGTGGGCCAAAAGCCACCATGTATGCAGGCCGTCCGTGGACTATTCGCCAATATGCAGGGTTTTCAACTGCAGAAGAGTCCAATGCTTTTTACCGCAAAAATCTAGCGGCAGGACAAAAAGGCCTATCCGTTGCTTTTGATTTGGCAACACACCGTGGTTACGATTCAGATCATCCACGTGTGATTGGCGATGTTGGCAAAGCTGGTGTTGCAATTGATTCAGTCGAAGATATGAAAATCTTATTCGATGGTATCCCACTTGATGAAATGTCTGTTTCCATGACAATGAATGGCGCAGTAGTTCCTATTCTAGCAAGTTTTATTGTAGCAGGCGAAGAACAAGGTGTTTCACGCGACAAGCTTTCAGGCACTATTCAGAACGATATTTTAAAAGAGTTTATGGTGCGCAATACTTATATTTATCCACCAGAACCATCCATGAAAATTGTTGCTGATATCATCGAATATACCTCAAATGAAATGCCAAAGTATAATTCAATTTCAATCTCTGGTTATCACATGCAAGAGGCAGGCGCCAACCTTGTGCAAGAGCTTGCCTATACGCTTGCCGATGGGCGCGAATATGTCCGCGCTGCACTTTCCAAAGGCATGGATGTAGATGCTTTTGCGGGTCGCTTGTCGTTCTTCTTTTGCATCGGCATGAACTTTTTTATGGAAGCTGCAAAGCTTCGTGCCGCACGTTTGCTCTGGTCGAAAATGATGTCAGAGTTTGAACCGAAAAATCCAAAGAGCTTAATGCTACGCACCCACTGTCAAACTTCGGGTGTATCACTTCAAGAGCAAGACCCATATAACAACGTCGTGCGAACAGCCTTTGAGGCGATGTCCGCAGTGCTGGGTGGTACACAATCGCTGCACACCAATTCGTTTGATGAGGCGATTGCCCTACCAACAGAAACCTCTGCAAGAATTGCCAGAAACACACAACTCATTCTTCAACATGAAACAGGCGTGACCAATGTGGTCGATCCGCTTGCAGGCTCTTATTACGTCGAAAGCCTCACGCAAAATTTGGTGGATGAAGCTTGGAAGCTAATAGAAGAAGTAGAAGCTGCTGGCGGCATGACTAAAGCAGTCGAGGCTGGTCTTCCAAAAGCGCGCATCGAAGAATCTTCTGCCGCACGTCAAGCACGTGTTGATAAAGGCGATGAGGTTATTGTTGGCGTTAATAAATATAAACTTGCCCAACAAGACGACATCGACATTTTAGAAATTGATAATACAGCCGTTCGCAAAGCCCAAATTTCAAGGCTAGAACGCACCCGCAAAAACCGCGATCAAACCAAATGCGATGCAGCTTTGGCAACACTTACAGACGTTGCAAAAACGGGCGAAGGCAACATTTTAGATGCGGCCGTAGAAGCAGCTCGCCACCGCGCAACCGTAGGTGAAATTTCAGACGCAATGGAAAGCGCATGGGGACGTCACGAGGCGCAAGTGCACACCATCTCAGATGTCTATGGCAATAGTTTTGAAGGCGATGAGGTTTACGCTAAGCTACAATCAGACATTGCATCGATGGAAACCACCCTTGGCCGCAAACCACGCATCATGGTGGTAAAAATGGGACAAGACGGCCACGACCGAGGCGCAAAAGTAATCGCCACAGCCTTTGAAGACATCGGCTTTGATGTGGTGGTTGGCCCGCTTTTCCAAACCCCAGGTGAAGCAGCAGATATGGCGGTGAGCGAAGACGTAGACGTCGTCGGCATCTCCTCCCACGCAGCAGGCCACAAAACGCTAGCACCAATGCTATTAGAAGAACTCGCCAAACGAAACGCAGCCGATAAAATCGTAATCTGCGGCGGAGTAATCCCAGCGCAGGATTACGCATTTCTAAAAGATGCGGGCGTCACAGAGATTTATGGTCCGGGAACAAATATTCTGGAATCCGCCGGGAGCTTGCTAGGACATATCAAGGAAAAATTCAGAGGCAAGAACTACGCCGCAGAGTGAATATATTAAAACATTGTGGCAGAATATTTATTACCTATATCAAGCCACAATATTTAGTCCCCGTTATTTAAGATAATAACCAGCCACCATCAACATCTACTGTGGTGCCTGTGACAAAATCATTTTCAACCAAGAACAGGATACCTTTAGCAGCTTCTTCTGCGGTTCCTGCGCGTTCTATGACATTACCTTTGACCATTTTTTCATAAAGCTGGTCACGTTCTTCACCTATTAGCGGTACCATCGGCGTGTCGATAGTGCCTGGTGACATAACATTAATGCGCTTGGGCGCCAGTTCTGTTGCCATGCCGCGCACGAAGGCTTCAACCGCACCTCCTACTGAAGAAATTGCAATTTGCCCAGGCTTGCAATTGCGCGCAGGTGTTCCTGAAACAAGCACGATACAACCATCATCACGAACATGGCTTGCACCATAGCGCACCACATTGGCATATCCCCATAACTTATCAAATGAAGCTTTATAACCCTCCATATCCATGGACATGAAAGGCCCAACGGCTCGTTCACCACCTGTTGCAGCAGAAATTAGGACGTCAAAAGGAGCAAGCTCAGAAAGTAGAGCTTCCATAGCATCAACATCACGAACATCACAATCGCGCAGAGTTACACCTTGTGGTATCGATGATGATTTTGAAGCATTACGACTGATCGCCACAACTTCTGCACCTTTTTCTACCAACATTTCAACAGCAGCCTTGCCTATACCTGAAGTGCCACCAAAGACGATTGCTTTTTTCCCATTAAGTTCCATGGATTATCCTTTTCAAATGATAGATTGAGTGTGATTGATAGTTGATAAATACAATTTAACCTGCCAGCCCAGCAAATTCCGCCACAACTCGCTCATAAATCGCCCGCTTAAACTCAACAATCAGCTCTGGCATTTCGCTTAAGTCTTTCCACTCCCATTTATCAAACTCTTGGTCTGAACCATCGGGCGGTTGGGTGATGTTAATCTCGTCCTCGCTGCCTTCAAAACGAAAAGCGAACCATTTTTGGGTTTGGCCTCGGTATTTTCCACGAAGGCCAATGCCAATAAGATCATCAGGCAAATCGTAGTTTAGCAACTCATCAATCTCACCAATCATGCTTGCAGTTGTAATGCCAGTTTCTTCCCACAATTCACGCTTGGCAGCGACTAGCGGGTCTTCGCCTTTGTCGATACCGCCTTGTGGCATTTGCCAGCGAAGCGCGTCTTTACCAAAAGTTTCTGTATTAGGAAGGCGTCTCCCTGCCCAGACTTTTCCCTCACTGTTTAAAAGAACAATCCCAACACAAGGGCGATATGGCAGATCTTCTGCTTTTATATTTTTACGTTTCTTGCTCACCGTTGCGGATCTTTCACAACTGCGGAAACAGGCGTTATCTCAATACCATTCTTTTTTGCTTGTTGTGCAAATTGAGCGACCAGATCAATCGTATCTGGGAAGGCATTCCCAACACCAATTGCAACGCCTGTGCGCTTTGCCTGCTCTGCAAGTTTAACAAGCTTCTCAGCAATAGCAGATCGAGAGCGAACATTATCAAGTAAAATGTTTCCACGCGCATAAGGAACAAGCTCTTTGATAGCAACACCTTGAGCAAGTGAATTTTTAACGGTGCCATCCTCTACAAACAACAGTCCACGTTCAGATATTTCAGAAAAAATCGGTGACAAGCTAGCAGGTTGCGCAAGAAGTTTGTTGCCAAGATAATTCATAACGCCGACATAATTCGTAACACGGCTCATTGACCAGTGAAGGTTTGCAATATTTTCTTGTAGGTTTGCATCAGCTTTAAGCGTATGAGCACCGGGGTTGTTTTGCGGATAATCAAGCGGCTCCATAGGCAATTGCAATAAAAGCTCATGGCCTTTTTTGCGGGCACTTGCCATCCATCTATTTAAACTATTCCCATAAGGCGCAAATGCTAAAGTCACATTGGGATGAAGTTTTTGAATTGCTTGTTGGGTACTTGTTTGGCTAATACCTACACCCCCAATAATAATCACAACACGTGCAACCCCAAAGCTGCCTTCAGTATCCGGTTGGCGAGAGTATAAATCCATTGCACGAAGACCATCTCTTGATCGCTTCGGAATAATACCAGTAGCCCCACGCTCAGAAAGCTCTGGATCAGGCAAATGCGCTAGCGCTTGCTCTTGTCTTCGTACTGATTTTAGATCAACCGGCGGCTGTATAACAGGCGTAAGCGGTTTAAGGGGCTTAAGGGGTTCTAATTTTTCAAGTGGCTTCAACTGTTGAAAATCACCGCCTTCAGGGTCAAGTGTATGTTGCCTGCTAGGCACGACTTCAAGAACTTCAGTCTCTTCTAAATCCAACTCAGGCACAGGTTCAGGCTGAACGGGTGGTATAGGAATTTGCGCAACAACTTGCGGACGCTCAAAGATTTTAGAAATATAGCCAAAGCCATCATAAAAATGAAAAACAGGCAGAAAAATCAACAGTGCAATAGCAGCCATAATCAACGCAAAGCGTGTTTCTTTTGGCTGTTCTTTTTCAGAATACCCTTTAAGCGGCTTATTAAATTCGTTTTTTGGTTCCATTAGCTTAGTGCATCACCCACAAATTTTAGTTTTTGTCACATAGAATCAAACAAGGGAGAGCATAGCCCTCCCTTGCGTAAATCAAAAGCAGTAAAACTAGTTCTGTGTTGGAACTGCTTTATCTGGATCAGGCGGAAAAGCCACGTGCTGTTTAGTGCCACGAATAAGATCCTTTGCATAATTCAACTGAACGTCATCTTCAGGATTTGGCGGCACATAAGCAATTGAGCCAGAACCTTCTTCATCTTCTTCATTACCAACAATGTGGCCCCGAAGATTAGATTCACCCCTTGCCTCAACACGCCCCTGAAGTTCTTCTGGTAGCGGCTGAATAACCTTAATATCAGGTTCAATGCCTTTACCCTGAATAGAGCGATCCGCAGGTGTGTAATATAGCGCTGTTGTTAAACGCAATGCGCCATTTGCACCCAATGGAATAATCGTTTGTACAGAGCCCTTACCAAATGAGCGCGTACCTAAAATTGTTGCACGCTTATGATCTTGTAACGCACCCGCAACAATTTCAGAAGCACTAGCAGAACCACCGTTCATCAAAACAATTACTGGCTTACCGCCTGTAAGATCTCCTGGACGCGCTGCATGGCGTCTAGTTTCATCAGGGTTACGTCCACGTGTTGAAACAATTAGCCCACGATCAAGGAATGTATCAGAAACACTAACCGCTTGATCAAGTAACCCACCTGGATTTAGGCGAAGGTCAATCACATAGCCCTTAAGCTTATCATCACCAACTTCGTCACGAATAGTATTGATAGCTTTCTCCAAGCCATCAAAGGTTTGCTCGTTAAAAGCATTAATGTCGACAAAACCAATGTCGCCATCTTCCACACGGTGGCGAACAGAACGAACTGTAATTACAGCCCGAATAATCGTAATTTCAATTGGCTTATCAGCACCTTGTCGTGCAATGGTCAAAACGATTGGCGTATTAACTTCACCACGCATTTTTTCAACGGCTTCGGCAAGGCTCACGCCACGAATGCTTTCGCCATCAATTTTTGTAATAAAGTCTCCTGCAAGAACCCCTGCTTTTGCCGCTGGCGTTTCATCGATAGGCGAAACCACTTTTACAAGTTCATTTTCCATAGTGACTTCAATACCAAGCCCCCCAAACTTGCCGCTCGTATTAACGCGCATATCAGAAAAGGCTTTAGCATTGAGATAGCTTGAATGCGGATCTAAAGAAGTAAGCATGCCATTGATAGCACTTTCAATAAGCTCCTCTTCTTTAGGCTCAGTCACATAAGATGAACGTACGCGCTCAAAAATATCACCAAAAATACTTAGCTGACGATAAGTTCCAATACCAGCTGCTTGTGCTGAGGCAGAGTGATTAAGACCACTTGAAACCGTTATAACTGCTGTTGCACCAATAGCGGCACCTGCTAGCAAAAGACCAAATTTACGAACCATCCGTAGTTCTTTCCTTATTATTGACCGACCACCATGGGCTCGGATCTATTGAATTTCCATCCTTGCGGAATTCTACATATAAAATAGGCTTTGTTGTGTTTACGTCAACCAAGCCCGTACTTGCAATCCTTTGTGCGCCCATTGTTCCAATAGGTTCTCCCACCAAAACAAACTGCCCAGGCTGAACATTGATTTTCTCCATGCCTGCAAGAACTATATGATAACCCTGTCCTGCATTCATTATCAAGAGTTGTCCGTAAGATCTAAACGGCCCCGCGTATACAACCCAAGCATCAGCTGGCGAAATAACCCTAACATTCTCACGCGCTTCAAGAGAAATTCCTTTCGTTTTATCTCCTGCACCATCATTTTGACCAAAAGATGCTAGCTTAAAACCTTCAACTGGCAAAGGTAACAACCCTTTAGCAGCAACAAAACTTATCGCAGGTGCAACACGCCCTGGATCAGAAAAAGCTTCGTTTTTTTCAAACTTGCGGCCTGTAGCAATTCGCTCGTCTTCGAGACGTTTTTGCTCTATTTCAGCAAGCCTAGCAGCTTCTGCAGCTTGCTGTGCACCTTCAATTTCAGTTTCAAGACTGGCAATTAATCCATTCAAAGAAGTCGCTTGAGCGGCTAATTCTGCAGCTTTTGCGCTTTCTTGCGCCAGATTATCCTGCGCAACACCTGCTAACTTACGTTTTTCGATTAAAAGCAGGTTCAATTTTTCTTCTTCACCAGCAAGTGAAACCAATTCGGCAGACAAGTCTGCACGTTGCGTTTCAATATCATTAGATATCCGCACTAAATCTTTCAATTGCCCAAGCAGAATATCTGTCTCAGAGCGCATCTCAGGAACAACAGACCCCAACAAAATTGCAGAACGCACCGATGATAGCGCATCTTCAGGCGTTACCAATAAAGCAGGTGGCGGGTTACGCCCCATGCGCTGCAAAGCACCCAACACTTCCATCAATAAAGCTTTTTTACTATTTAAAAAAACTCGAACATTAGCCTGTTCATCGCGCAATTGTGATAGCCTAGCTTCAGCTTTTGTAATGCGTTTTTCGATTGTTCGCGAATTTGTCGATGCCTCTATCAAAGTTCGATTAATCGTAGCGCGGTCTTTTTCAAGTGAATCAATCTGCGCCGCAAGTTCTTGCTTGCGCTTTTCACTAAGCGAAATTTCAGATTGTAGCGTTTGCAGCTCTTGCACATTTTTTTCACGTTGAGCCGATAAATCTTGGGCAAAAATCGAAACAGAAACAGGCATCATCCAAAAAAGCGAAACAGCGCTTAAAAGGCAAAACAGTTTTTTAAAAACAATATAACGCTTAGAATCCAAGTTGATTCGCCCTGATTGATTCTCTCTACCGCTAAGAATACATCAAAAAAGATTAATAACGAATCAATCTTATCACTGCTTTATACAAGCTACAGACAAGACAGCTATAATTCATTGACTTATGGCGCACTTCTAACCATAAAATAAATCCGTCAGGGGTGTTCCGCTTAAAGGAACTGAGAGACTGATAAGTGCTTTAGTTAAGCATAGCGCAGCCAACCCTTTGAACCTGACCCAGCTAATACTGGCGTAGGAAGCACTTGAAGCTCTTGGCTCAAATCAAGTTTGGTCCAAACATGCATGTTCTAATTAATGCATAGTTCAAAATAATGCATCCTTCACAATATTGACGGGGTCTTTGTTAAAACAAGGAACCTAACAATGAATGCAATCACACCAACCGTTACGTCAGGCCCACTGCCTGCTTCTCGCAAAATCTACATCAAGGGCAAATTACACCCAGACGTAAGTGTTCCAATGCGCCAAATTGAAGTCCACCCTACCTCTGGTGAACCAGCAGTTACAGTATATGACACCTCTGGCCCATATTCAGATCCAAATGTCGAAATCGATGTTGCAAAAGGCGTTGAGCGTATTCGTTCAAAATGGCTTGATAAAAGTGAAGATCTAGAAAGCTATGTAGGGCGTCATGTTAAGCCAGAAGACAATGGCTTTGCGAAGGGTGATAAACTCGTTGAAGAGTTCCCAATTCGCAATCAACCACTGGTCGCTAAAGACGGCAAAGCTGTGACACAATTAGCTTATGCACGTGCTGGAATTATCACACCAGAAATGGAATTCATCGCAATTCGTGAAAACCTTGGCCGCGAAGAAGCAAAAGAAAAGCTGACACGTGATGGCGAAGACTTTGGTGCAGAAATTCCTGATTTCGTAACACCAGAATTTGTTCGCGAAGAAGTCGCCCGTGGCCGTGCGGTTATTCCTGCAAATATCAATCACCCAGAAGTTGAACCAATGATTATTGGTCGTAACTTCCTTGTAAAAATCAATGCAAACATTGGTAACTCTGCTGTTACCTCTTCGATGGAAGAAGAAGTTGAGAAAATGGTATGGGCAACCCGTTGGGGTGCGGACAATGTGATGGACTTATCGACAGGTCGCAACATTCACAACATCCGCGAGTGGATCATTCGTAACTCAGCTTCGCCAATTGGCACAGTGCCAATTTATCAAGCGTTAGAAAAAGTAAACGGCATTGCAGAAGACTTAACGTGGGAAGTTTACCGCGACACGTTGATTGAACAATGTGAGCAAGGCGTTGACTATTTCACCATTCATGCTGGCGTACGTCTTCACTACGTTCCGCTAACCGCAAATCGCACAACAGGTATCGTGTCTCGTGGCGGCTCTATCATGGCGAAATGGTGTCTACACCATCACAAGGAAAGTTTCTTATATACAAACTTCCGCGAAATCTGTGACATCATGCGTGCCTACGATGTGACTTTCTCATTAGGTGACGGCTTGCGTCCTGGCTCTATTGCTGATGCAAATGACGAAGCACAATTTGCAGAGCTTGAAACACTTGGCGAACTCACACAAATCGCATGGGAAAAAGACTGTCAGGTCATGATTGAAGGCCCTGGCCATGTTCCAATGCATAAGATCAAAGCCAACATGGACAAGCAATTGGAAGCGTGTGGCGAAGCACCTTTCTACACGCTTGGGCCCCTCACAACAGACATTGCACCGGGTTATGACCACATCACATCAGGCATTGGTGCGGCGATGATCGGTTGGTACGGCACAGCTATGCTTTGTTATGTAACACCAAAAGAACATCTGGGTCTGCCTGACCGCGATGATGTTAAAGTGGGCGTGATCACCTATAAGATTGCAGCCCATGCAGCAGACCTTGCAAAAGGACATCCAGCAGCACAAATTCGCGATGATGCTCTTTCACGCGCCCGCTTCGAGTTCCGTTGGGAAGATCAGTTTAACTTAGCACTAGACCCAGAAACAGCACGTGATTTCCACGACCAGACCTTGCCAAAAGAAGCCCACAAGGTAGCACACTTCTGCTCCATGTGTGGCCCTAAATTCTGCTCTATGAAAATCTCACAAGACATCAGAACAGAAGCCCAAAAAGAAGGCATGGAAAAAATGAAAGAGAAATACCGCAAAGGCGGGGATTTATATATGACGCCGGATGAAGTGGCTAAGGTGGATTAATTGAGTTTATCGCTGAAAATGAGAACCGTCAGAGACAGATGTTTCTGGCGGTTTTTTTTGTAATGGGTGTCAGCTAAAAGCTTTTTACTGACCACACAGACATAGTGGTGGCAGGTTACCTGCCATATAACCTTCAAAAAACAAGCCAACAGATTGCTCCATAGCCCGCAAACATCTCATTATCTTGATAATTGAAATTTTATATGTATTTCATCTAACAAATACAAATTCATTTATCATTTGGTTTGTCGAGTATACCTTTAAGAAGCGATTGTGAAACCTCTTCCAAATCATCGGATGCTTCGCATGTATCTCCATCACCATTGCTTTTTCCGTCAAACTCTCGCAGTTTTTCACCATCAAGATGATGCGAAATTAATTTTGGGGCTGTCCCAGATAACTACGATAGATATTTTTTAACCCATTGGTTCAAT
>CAZCUN010000056.1:0-20805 GCA_964502215.1 uncultured Rhizobiaceae bacterium
CTCATACCCATATTGATAACCCATTTTTGAGTTATCTGGGACAGCCCCAAAATAAATTATACAAAGTGTGATTAGAAGGCAAATATAGCTTAAACAGTAAATACTTCCTGAATGGTACGGTTGGGAGGAATCGAACCACCGGCCTCTTGCGCCACAAGCAAGCGCTCTAACCAACTGAGCTACAACCGCACATCTTCATTCAGAAGCACATTTGAAATACGAGCATCTTGTCTGATTTGCAAGAGAAACTTCACGCATTTTAATAATTTTCCAAATAAACACCATTAACCCTGTATTCAAGCATTTAACTAAAACACCGATTATTTATAGACCCGAAACCAGTTCCCCTGTATTAACAGTTCATTAATAATAAATTTAGGGGCAGAATGGCGAGGACCTGCTCATTTTAAAACATGTTTGTTGGTGGCAAACACAAGTATTGAGTAAACGCGTATGCAAGGGCAAAATCAATCTTATCTAGATCTTTCGGTGATCAAAGAGTTACGCAAACACGTACTCTCGCAAGATGCTGTTGTTTTGTTCAACCAAGACATCAACAAAATCATATGGGCAAATGCAAGTGGCGCTCAACTGTTTGGTGGACGTGGTGTTGTTGACCTCCTATCCGCTAGTATTTCAGATAGCCAATCAATCGTTAGACAGCTTAAAGAGTCAATCCATCAGATTGAAGGTAATAAATCTATCATTCGCGGCTTTAGAATAAATCAGGGGTTACGCTCGCTGCTTATTCAATTTGAAATTAAGCGTATTAAAATTTTAGACGGCCAATTTGGATATAAAATCACTAACTTTTCTAGTAAAAGTGAGATCACATCCGAAAACGTGCTGGCAGAAAACGCTGTAGAGACACTTAATAGTTTTGCAGATGCAGCCGCTATTTTAGATGATTTTGGCACACCTTTATCTGCGTCATCAAACTTTATTGAATTTGGCCCTTCAAAAGACACCCTTTCATCTCTTGTGTCTGAACTAAAGAACGAAGCCGATCGCCTTATAAAACGTCCGGAAAAAAACTTGGATGGTCAACAAATAGCAATTGGTCTTGCACGTATTTCTAATACGCCTGGTAGAAACTTGATTGTTATTGCAAAAACGCAAGAAGAAGAAATTAACACTACAAGCGAGTTACAAACAAACAACACAAATCCTTCACTGGATGACAACATAGACGCAACTGAAGCCACTCCAATTAGTGAAAATTCAAACCCAATCGCTATGGATAACTCTGCTGAAGCGGTTATGGCTGATATCGCACATGAATTAAACGTAGCAAAAAACACTCAACAGACAGCGGACGTTACGCAAGAACAAGAACTTGAAGCTCCGTCTGAATTAGTGGATCCTAAAACGGTAAAACCATTTAATTATGACGTTGCAAAAAATGACGGCACTGTGCGCTTTGCGTGGGTAATTGATGAAAACCGCGTTTTTAAATCGACTTCCCCCGAACTTGCTGAAACTGTTGGTCCAAATGCAGCAGCTGTTATTGATCGTGAATGGCGTGATGTTGCAAATGTATTTGGCTTTGATACCAGCAGAGAAATTGAAAAACTTTTAAACAAACATGATACTTGGTCAGGGAAAACAGTACTATGGCCTGTTGAAGGTACTGACATGGTTCTTCCAATTGATTTAGCTGCCCTACCCTCCTTTAATTCTAATCGTGAATTTGAAGGTTTTAGAGGATTTGGCATCATACGAACTGCAGACGCATTGGTAGATCCTGATGAAGTGGGGTTAGCACTTTCTCCAACTGTTAAGACTGAAATAGAAGAAGATATTAAACCACAAACCTCTAATGAAAATGCACAGGATCAAGAAACTAACATAGTAAGATTAGTACCTCGCAGCTCAAGCGCCGAACAACCATCTCTAAGCGAACAAGAAAATAATGCGTTTAAGAAAATTGGTGACACACTTCGCGAGCAGAACAATACAAAACTCTCTCCAATTGAAAATCAAGAGCAAATAGAACGCGCTTTCAAGTCGAGTGCAGAACCAGAAATTAAAATAACTCTTGAACTCGAGGATATTCCTGAAATGGATATTGTTCTTGAACTCGAGACTGAAGTTGATGATGATTCATCTAGCTTCAATCACCCCCAAGAGAACGACAGTGATATTGATGAAGTCCTTAAAAACACCAATTCAGATGGCCTTGATGTATCAATCATGGAAAAACTTCCTGTACCAATTGTAATTTACAACAGTGAAGAAATATTATTTGGCAATCAAAGTCTTTTTGAAGCGACTGGTTATGAAAACAACAAAGAACTGGAAGAAATTGGTGGCATAGAAGCCATTCTCGCACCGATTGTTAGTGATGGTGAGGACACTGCTCCTAAGTATCATCTAACAACAAAACTAGGCACGAAAACACGCGTTAATCCTATTCTGAACAGTGTGTCATGGGCTGGTGAAAAAGCACTCTTAATTTCTTTCTCAACGGCTCAAGAAGTACATAAGCAAGAACCTCCTGCAATTGAAATTTCAAATGTAAGCGAAATCCAAAACATATTAGACATTACCAGTGATGGTATTCTTGTTATTGATCATGAGGGTATTATCATTTCAATTAATGCTTCAGCAGAAGCACTTTTCAATGTCAGTTTTGACCAAGCCGCCGGCAATAATATAACAACTCTTTTTGCCACAGAGAGCAGAAACACGATCCGTCAATACATTGAAAGCCACTCAACTCCTAGCCTTGATACTATGTTTGGTGATGGCAAAGAAGTCATTGCTTCAGAAGCTAATGGCGGAATGATCCCCGTCTTTATTACAGTTTCTAAAATGCAATCTTCTGGCAAGCTTTGCGCAGTCATTCGCGATATGACAAGTTGGAAAAGAGCAGAAGAAGAACTCATCCAATCTCGGCATGAAGCGGAGACTATGAGCACTCAAAAATCAGATTTTTTAGCACATATTAGCCACGAAATAAGAACGCCGCTAAACTCAATTATTGGATTTTCTGACATTATGATTGAGGAACGTTTTGGCCCAGTCAAAAACGAACGGTACCGCGAATATCTGCGCGACATTAATCGCTCAGGCACACATGTACTTGACCTAATCAACGACCTTCTTGATCTTTCAAAAATTGAGTCTGGCAAACTTGAATTAGAATTTGAGGCTGTAGACTTAAATGAATTAGTTGCTGAATCAGTAGCCATCTTGCAACCACAAGCAAATACTAATCGTATTATTATTCGTACATCATTGTCACGCTCAGTGCCAAAAGTTGTAGCGGATATAAGAAGTATACGCCAAATTATATTAAACCTAGTATCCAATGCGATTAAATTTTCACCAACCAATTCACAAGTCATTGTTTCAACCGTCTATGAAAGTAATGGTGAAGTGGCTCTTCGTATTCGTGACACAGGCAATGGTATGAGTGAAGCAGAAATAGAAGAAGCTTTAAAACCCTTCCATCAAATACATACAACTGGGCAAAACCGCAATGAAGGCTCTGGTTTAGGCTTGCCACTGACAAAGGCTTTGGTTGAAGCGAACAGAGCGCTATTCGATCTTGAAAGCGATCCTGGGCAAGGTACAATCGCCCATGTGCAGTTCCCAACGCAACGTGTCTTAGCAGATTAAAATAGCGTAAAACTCAAATTCCAAACAAAAAAAAGCCCCGATCAAGGAGATCGAGGCTATAGAGTTTAAAGTGTGAGAGCACTTGCACGTTTAAATCTGGGTAAAGAGGGGAAGTAAATCCGTTAGCTCTTTGTTAATTACATATTGACCTGCAAAAATTAACAAAACCTTAATTTAACCTTTTATAAGTAGTTTCTACGAATTGAATGATATTCAAGGTTAATTTCTCGGTTACCATTTGTTAACTTTAATTATGACGATTTAAGCGCTGCTATATCAATATAAAGATCAAGAGCCTCAGGATTTGCAAGTGCTTCACGGTTCTTTACCTTACGCCCATGGACAATATCTCTAACCGCTAATTCTGTTATTTTACCGGACTTTGTTCTGGGTATATCAGCAACTTGAATTATCTTTGCAGGCACATGTCGTGGCGAAGAACCATTTCTAATGCGTACTCTAATTTCATTTTCTAATGCTTCGTCGAGTTTCAACCCTTCGCGTAATCTGACAAAAAGAACAACACGCACGTCCCCTTCCCATTCTTGCCCAATACAAAGCCCTTCTTCAACAACATCCACCTGTTCTACTTGGTTATAAATCTCTGCCGTGCCGATACGAACGCCGCCAGGGTTTAAGGTAGCATCTGATCGGCCATGAATAATCATACCGCCTGTTGATGTCCATTCAGCAAAATCACCATGACACCAAACATCATCAAATTGCGCAAAATATGCGTTTTGATAACGTGTTCCATCATCATCTCCCCAAAAACCAACGGGCATGGAGGGAAATGCATGAGCGCAAACCAGCTCGCCTTTTTCACCTTTTACAAAGTTTTGATCATCATCCCAAACTTGCACATCCATACCCAATGCTGGCCCTTGAATTTCGCCTTTATAAACAGGCTTCCAAGGCACACCCATAACAAAGCACCCCATAATATCTGTTCCGCCAGACATCGAGGACAAATGCACATCAGCTTTGATACCTGAATAAACAAAGTCAAAATTTTCAGGCGCTAGCGGTGAGCCAGTAGATCCAACCATGCGAACACTTGATAAGTCATGTGTCTCTATCGGTTTAAGACCTGAATTGCGGACTGCATCAATATATTTAGCAGAAATCCCAAACAGTGTGAATTTTTCTTGCTCAGCATAATCAAAGATTGATTTTTCATCTGGTGCAAATGGGGAGCCATCGTAAAGCATCAACGTGACACCAGTAGAAAGCGCTGTAACAAGCCAATTCCACATCATCCAACCGCAGGTGGTAAAATAAAAGACACGATCCCCTTCCTTCATACCAACATGCAGTTGATGCTCTTTAATCAAAGTCATCAAAGATCCACCATGTGAATGAACGATACATTTAGGAACACCTGTTGTCCCAGATGAAAACATAATGAAAAGCGGATGACTAAAACTTAAGCGTGTAAATTCAACAGCAGAAGCCTGATAGTTTTTTAAGTAATCTTCTATTGTAGAACACTTCTCAAAACTGGATACTATTGCATCAGCCTCACCTAACAAAGGCACAATGATTGTCCGATCACACTTCAACTCAGGTATTATTTCCTTAAGTTTTTCAGCCACATTAATTTTCTTGCCGCCATACCAATACCCATCACAAGTAACAAATATCTTAGGACTAATTTGTCCAAATCGATCTAAAACACCCTTAACTCCGAAGTCTGGCGAACATGATGACCAAATAGCTCCTATAGAAACAGCAGCCAGCATCGCAGCAATCGTTTCTGGCATATTAGGCATCATAGCTGCAACACGGTCACCTTTGACCAAACCATCAGCAATAAAAGCTTGTTGAAAGCGCGAAACCATTGCATGTAATTCATTACGTGTTAGACGCGTTTCAACTTTATCTTCTGAACGAAAAACAATCGCCTCTTCATCACCCGAAAACTTGAGTAGGTTTTCAGCATAATTAATTTCTGCATCTGGAAAATAATTAGCACCAGGCATTTTATGTTCATCAACAACAATGCGGCTGCCTTTTTTGCCAACAACACCTGCAAAATCCCACAGTTTATCCCAAAACTTTCCACCAGCTTCACAAGACCAGGCATGAAGAGACGCATAGTCATCTAATTTAAGCATCTCACTATTTTCTACATAGCGTGCAAATTCGCTCATTCTTGAAGCTTCAATTCTTTGAGGGGAAGGTGTCCAAATCGGGTTTGATTCTGTCATTTTCTCTCTACAATAAAATAGTGTTTTTACCTTGCTGGATATTATATTTAGCAAGGTTGTTGGTAAACCATACTTGATGGTTACAACAACTAATTTCTGATATAAAACATAGCATATGCACTAATATATGAACTGCAAATAAGCATTCTGGGGTAAAACAAGTGCGTGAGGGTAAACTATGAAACACATAATCAAAGGCACATTTTTTGTGCTGATTATATTCTCAGCCATTGTAATAGCTGCACCCTTCCTTGTTTCTACCGAAACAGTTCGTCGTGGAATCATATCTAAAATTGAACAATTAACTGGCCATAAAGTCACATTTCAAGGCGATCCCTCTCTATCATTCAGCCCGTTTTTAGGATTTGAAATCTCAGATTTAGAATTAATTGATCCAAACCTTCCAGCAGAAGCAAAAGCACTTTTGAAGGTTGAAAAAGTAAAAGCACAATTAGACCTCTTCCCCACCCTTTTAGGTAAAGTTGAAATTACACAATATCAATTCCTTCGACCTAGCCTATTTTTAAAAACCAACGGTGACGGTACAAAGAATTGGAGTTTCGAAAAAGGCAGCTTGAAAGAAACAATCGCAATAGCAATTGAAAATCGTACAAACCAAAAAGAAGCAGCTTTTCCTGAAATAAAGATAGGCACCCTGGAAATAAAAGATGGCATTGTTATTTACGAGGATGAAGTTTCAGGTAAAAGCGATACAATAACAAGCTTAAATGGCAAGGTAAGTTGGCCAGACAACCACAGTGATGCCGACATTGTGGGCAACGGTATTTGGCGTGGCGAAGGCATTACTACGAGCGCTACAATTCAAAATCCTATCGAAATTATATCCAGCGGCGAAAGCAACCTATTTGTCGAGTTGAATTCGCAACCAGTTACTTTCACTTTTGATGGTTCGGCTAACATGCTGGCGAACTTATTTGTTAAGGGTAATTTTGAAGCAAACACCCCTTCTATAAACCGTTTAGCAGAAGTGATTGAACTTGACGTTGGTGATTTAAACAGCACTGAAGAATGGAACGTACAAGGAGTACTTGAAGCAACGGCTCTCAACACAAACCTTTCAGAAGCTACAATTTCAATTGGTGAGAACACTGCAACAGGCGTTATTCGTTTTTCAACCGATGAGGCTGATCAATCCAAGCTAGATGGTACACTGGCGTTTGAAAATATTGATCTCGTAAATTACTTCAAAACACTCGGCTTAGCTGGAAGCCAAATAAATACACCTCAAATTTCCGATAACTTTAATGTTGATCTCAGAATATCTTCTCAGACAATCAACATTGGTGAAATTAATATGGAAAAGGTAGCCGCAGCAATCATCATAGACAATGAAGGCTGGACCTTTGATATTGGTGATGCAACAGCCTTTAATGGCAAACTTGTTGCAAAACTGGGTAAGCGTTTAGCAGATAAAAAAGAACAGGCCTTTCTCGATGTTTCTGCAACAAATATGGATAGCGAAAGTATTTCTAATTTACTTGGGGAAAAGTTAATTGATATTTCAGGAAAAACGACCTTCACTGCAAGCGTTAGAACCAATCAACTTGAAGATGGGCTTGTAAACTCGGGTTTAAATGGTTCAATTTCAGGAAAGTTTTTAGAGGGCGAAGTTAAAGGTATAAATCTGATAGAACTCTTCCCTCCAGAAGAACCCGATACGCCTGCAAACATTATCGGCTTTGATGAAAATACAAGCACACCATATGATACTATTGAATTTAAGCTTTTTTCAAATAATAGCGTTGCTTCACTTTCTCAGACATCGCTTGAAACAGGCAATTTAAAAATGCAATTAATTGGTGAAATCAACATCTTCAAAGGCACTATGGATTTACAATTACAGCAGGTTACAAAAGAAGGCCCAAAAGAAAAGCGCTACCTTATTCAAGGAAACACTGCTAACCCGTTAGTCTCTTTAAAAAGTAAACCACCCCAAGCTAATCAAAACTAAAGATTTTATAAGCTAAGTTTTTATTGAAAATCAAAAGCAGAGACACCGCGTACCATTTCGTCTAAACCAAGCGGTCGGGTCAAAGGTGGATGCGCACGTGAAATACATCCTGGACGTTCGCACAACCTGCAACCAGGTCCAATCTCAACAGGCTCTCTAGCAGCAGCGCCAACCAATCCATCACCATAGACAATTTCTTTTGCATAGGTTGTATCAAATCCTATAAGAAGCGCTGTGCGATGCGGCCTATCAAGATATCCTGATCGCAAGCCCTCAATGGTGCGGCCAAGCACAATAAATTCTGCATCTTGTGGTGTAATAACAGTTTCAGCGAATATCTGGCCAGGGCTTCCAAATGCTTGGTGTACGACCAGCTTAGGGCAATCCCCTCCAAAGCGCGTCACAGGAAAACCATTAGCGCCCCCTCGCCTGATACGGTTTCCAGCTGCATCCGTTTCCATTACAAAAAACTGCGGAGCTGATTGACCATTTCTTTGAAGCATCGTCAAACGCCAAGTCGCCTGAGCAAAGGTAACGCCAAAACGCGAGCGAAGCACATTAATGTCGTAACGAAGTCTTTTTGCAGTTGTATAAAATTTCTCATAAGGCATCATCATTGCCAAAGCGATTAATCTAGCAAACTCAAAACGCGCCAAGCGATTAGCTTCGTCACTGGTAAGTTTCAAGAAACCAACCTCTTCATCAATCAAATTACTTTCAGCAAGTAGCGCAACCTCAAGAGCAACCTCCTGCAACTGATCCGCAGGTGATAATCGCTCAGAAATCAACAATCTGTTTGAGTGGCGATCAAAACGACGACGCCAATCTGGCATCGCTTCAACCGGCAAGACTTGTACTGCTAGCCCCTGCTCTTTTAACAACCAACGCTTCAACCCCGCCATCAATCCATCTGACATATCCATCAACGCAAGCATTTTGGTTGCTGCATTTTCAATCGCGGGAATATAGGACGAACGCATTTCCAAAGATTGTCGCATCTCATCAACAGGTAAGCGCGCCGCCGTTTTTACCGCATCACTTCCCTCTTCTGCCATCATGCTAGAGAGACCAGAAAGCCGCTCAAGCGACTCACGATAACCGCGATAAAGCTTCACCATGGCAGCAGCAACATTTGGCGTAGCTTCAGTAAATTCAATTAACTCTGTTCGATCAGGAACTTCGCCAACCAGTAATGGATCAGAAAAAGCCTCTTTTAGTTGCACCATGAGGTTTTCATCACCGACCCCTTGGAGTTCATCCAGATCAAGCTTATAAGTTGAAGCAAGTTTTAAAAGGAGCTGCACTGTAAGCGGGCGTTGGTTACGCTCAATCAAATTAAGATAACTGGCAGAGATACCTAATTCTTCAGCCATGGATGTTTGTGTCAGGTTTAACCCAGAGCGTATTCGTCTAATTCTCGGCCCTGCAAAAATCTTCTGATCTGCCATTGAGAAACCTCTCTTTATGCAACATAACTTGGTGATTACATCATTTACATATGCTTTTTTACAATATTTACTAGTTTACACAAAAAGCAGTAAAAATACAGACAGAAACACCAGTTTTTGTGAGTTTAAAGCTAATTTCCCCTAATTTATTAGTTGCTTTGTAAAAATTATTACATACCTTAACCCTACATAGAGCAAATTAGTGAAACATTCCACTTCACAACAAGGAGAATACAATGAGTACGAAACCACCAGTAAAAGAGCGCTCAGAAGAAATGGCATCATCCATGTCGACAGATGAGCAGTCTGCAATCCGCATGGTGGCAAATGACCTGCACCGCCTTAACCAATCTGTCATGAAAGCAGTTGAAGCTGGCGTCTCCGTGGAACTCATTCGCTCAGCCCGTCACCACTGCGGCAATGGCAACTTTGGCGATCTACTAACACCTGTAATCGTAAAACAAGGCAAATAAGCTAAGTTTAATCTCTAAAGCTTTAAACGTCTCTCATCTTTAGGGGCGTTTTTTTATATCTGCGCCAAAGCCGAATTCAGTTCACCAATTAAATCAGCAACATCTTCGATACCGACTGATAAACGAATAAGGTTTTCAGGGCAGCCTGTCATTTCTCCTTCAATCGTATATCGATGTTCAACAAGGCTTTCCACCCCACCAAGCGAAGTTGCTCTGTGAATGCCTTCCAGATGCCGACAAAATTCACGTGTTTCTTCAAGTCCACCCTTAACAAGAAAGCTCAACAAATATCCGTAACCATTTGGCATTTGTTCCGTTGCTAGCAAATGCCCTTGATGGTTTTTTAATCCTGGATACCAAACAGCCTCAACTTTTTCATGCCCATCCAGAAAATTAGCAATTGCCATGGAATTCACACACATTCGCTCCATTCGCAGTGGCAAGGTGCGCATTCCACGAATGAGCATCCAAGCCGAGTGTGGAGAAAGAATAGCCCCCGCTCCATGGCGTTCACGCTTAACGAAATCCCAAGTATCAGAATTTGAATCACGGCAAGACAAAACACCAGCAATCACATCAGAATGTCCATTAATCGCCTTAGTCGCTGAATGCATCACAATATCTGCTCCAAGCTCAAGTGGTTGCATCAAAACTGGCGTTGCAGCCGTTGCATCGACAGCAAGTAAAGAACCAGTTGATTTGGTAACTTGTGAAATAGCTTCAATATCGCTTGTTAAAATCCATGGATTGGATGGCACTTCAATAAAAACCAGATCAGGGTTTTCTTGTTTTATAATTTTATTAAATTCATCAGTCTTCGAACTATCCGCTTCAATTAAGAAAACATCACGGTGTTTGCAAAACTCCCGTACCCAAGCCGTAGTTCCCCAATAGATGCCTGATTGAATAAGCAGCTTGTGCCCTGCTCTTAAACTTGCAAACAAAGTAGAAATTGCCGCCATACCAGAGGCAAACAACAAGCTTTCTGAAGCGCCTTCTAGTTTAGCCAAAATAGTTTCGGCCAATCGAACCTGATCATTATGATCACGCCCATAAGTGTTGCGCGCAACTAAAGGGTCATAATTTTCATCGCGAATAAAAGTCGTTGAACTTTGCATCGGCGGCACAACACCCCCAGAGCCAGCATCAATATACCCACTCGCTCTCGCAGCTATGGTCGACTTATTCTGTTTTTTTTCATTTTTACTCATGCTTCAACACTAGCATTTTTCGACCGCGCCCAAATTGCATATCCAAAACCAGTGAAGAGCATAAGCAACCCATAAACAGCAATCGGTATAGAAATATCCGTACGATCGAGAATAGTAATTGCAATAGCAAGCCCAAGCGTTGAATTCTGCAACCCGCATTCAAGTGTAATAGCAGTACGTTGCAACATTGGTAAAAGGAAAATTCTTGCCGCCGTCATGGCAATCATCATCGTCACAAGATTAAGAGCAATAGCAAAGAAACCTGTTTGCTGAATGTATGGAATAACATTCTCGCGTTCAGCAAAGAGCGCTCCAATCATAACCGCTACAAAGATAATAGCCGATAGCGGCCCAAACACTTTTTCCATGCGATCAGCAAGCGATACATTAAATTTCCGTACCAACATCCCAAGCGCAACAGGAATAGTAGTAATGAGCAGAATACCAATCATAGTCTTGGCAATTGGTAGTTCAGGCGCTGCCTCACCCATATAATTTGAAAGCGCAAAATCTGTAATAAGCGGCACGGTTATAAACCCAAGTAAACTTATGATTGCTGTGAGAGAAACAGACAGAGCAACATCACCCCGTGAAAAAAAAGTCAGGATATTAGACGTAACACCACCTGGGCAAGCTGCCAGAATCATAAAACCTGCTGCAAAGGCTGGACTTAATGGAAAAATCATTAACATGACAAAAACAGTTAAAGGCAACATGATGATCTGCAATCCAGCCCCAAGCAGAAACGCTTTAGGCTTGGCAAAAACACGCGTAAAATCTTTAATCGTAAGGCCAAGCCCCATACCAAACATGATAATTGCAAGCGCAATCGGAAGCCCAATTTTCAGCATTTAATCTTCCCCCCAAAATGCAATTCTAATATTAGCCTGTATTGATACGCTCCATATCACCGTCTGTCCATTCAAGAACTTTCGGGTTCATAACTTTAAACCAGATCGGTGGAAAAAGTGCGAGAACAAAAGTACCTGGATAACCACTTGGCAAACGCGGAAGTTCGTCAAAATTACGAAGCGCTTGATATGGTCGCATTGGATTTGCATGATGATCTGAATGACGCTGTAGATGGAATAAAAGCAGATTGGAAACAATATGATTTGTATTCCATGAATGAATTGGCTCACAAGGCACATAGCGCCCATTATCTTTCTTCTCGCGCAACAAGCCATAATGCTCAACATAATTTGCCATAGTCAGCTGGAACCACCCAAAGCTATGGTGAAGCAAAAGAAACGGGATCATAATCCAACCTAACAAGGCAATCAAAACAAATGCAAATGCGAATGCTATTGCATAACCTTGAAGTAAATCATTACGCCAATGCCAAAAAGAAAAGCCTTTACGCTCTAATCTTTTACGTTCCAAATCCCAAGCAATTGTTGCAGTAGCAGGCAGTTCCCGTAGCGCAAATTTGTACAGCGTCTCATTCCATCGTGCCGAAGTTGGATCTTCTGGCGTCGATACCATGACATGATGACCTTTGTTATGCTCAATACAAAAATGCGCATAGCCCGTAAGGGACGTAATAATTTTTGCACCCAGCTGATCAAGCGCATTTTGCTTATGACCAAGTTCATGACCAACCGTAAGCGCACTACCGCTCGCAATACCTGCGCTTAATGTTAGCGTGATGAACGCCCAAATTGGCAAATCAAGTGTACCAACTGCAATCGCAGCAGCTAAGAATGTGAAGTAAAAAACAGGAATAGAAAGATGTAGCAAGAACCTATAATAACCGTCATTGGAAAGTTCTTCGACAATCTCCTCTGGTGGATTTGTAGGGTCTTCCCCAACAATCATATCAAGCAGAGGCATAAACAGATAATAGTAAAGCAAAGGCGCAAGTGCCCAAAAAAGGCTACCACCAGCGAGCAAAAGAACAGCGCAAATCCCAGGTATAATTGGCGCTAAAACTGATAAAATCCAAAGGTAGCGTTTCTTGTCTACAAACCTAATTTCATCACCATCTTTATCTTCAGCCACAAAAATCATTCTTATTCCCCTCAGAAATAAAATATCTGGGACAGCCCCAAATATTTTTCTAACTATAACGTGACAGGAAGAGTTTGCAAATGAATCACATGATCACGTTTACAATGAGCGGTTATGCCAACCATATAAATCTAACTAAAGAGCGGAAATCTTGATTAGATAAATCAACAACTGGAACTTCAAGCTTTGATTGCGAACCAACTATCTTGGTCTATCACCCTTGATAGTAACGCGTCGCCCTTTCCGCTCTTCTGGCCAATAGTCCCATATAGCGCGGTGCATACAGCAACGATTATCCCATAACGCCATATCATTAAGTGTCCAACGAAAACGTATTTGATAATTGATGTGTTCTGCATGCTCTAACAACATGGCTAAAACTGCATCACTTTCGCTATCAGAAAGCCCAAGAATTTTGGTCGTAAAAGTGCGATTTACAAACAATGACTTGCGCCCCGTATCCGGGTGTGTCCGCACTATCGGGTGAACCGCCTCAGGACAATCAATATCAGTATCCTGTTTGCCTCGATCACTATATCGGCCTTTATAAATATGCTCAGAACTATGCAGAGCAGATAGACCACCTATCATTTCTTTAATTGGCTCAGACAAGTCTTCGTAAGCTGCATACATGTCGTTAAACATCGTATCACCACCACACGGTGGCAAAATATGAATTTGAAGCATCGTGCCTAATGGCGGCGTCTCATCACATGAAACATCCGAATGCCAAAACTCGCCATTCGCAACTTTAGAGTTTTTAGTCGCATGAATTTCAAATATTTCTGGATGCCCCGCCATGGTAGGCGCTGCTGGGTGCGCGTGCAATGGACCAAAGCGCTTTCCAAAAATTACATGCTGCTCTGGTGGAATTTCCTTTTGATCTTTAAAAAACAAGACTTGGTATTTTAAAAATGCTTGTTGAATTTCTTCAAACTGATCATCAGGAACATCTTGGCTAAGATCAACACCATAAATTTCCGCACCCAGATTTGGGGCAAAAGGCTTAGCTTCAATGAGTTTATAATTATTAGTCTTTAGCGCAACCATGCGAAATCCACTTCATAAATACGTATTACTTTATTAATTGAATTAAGCTCAAAACAGAATGTTAAACTGCGACTTGCTGCCTATATTCCCCAGTAATTTACGAAATCCAACCAGCTGCAATCTGGCGCTTTTGTGCCGTCAGCGCATTACGCATAAGCATAGCAACGGTCACAGGACCGACACCACCAGGAACAGGCGTTACCCAACTTGCAACCTCAATAACATTATCCGTATCCACATCACCCACAATACGAGATTTACCATCCTCATCCGTAATTTGGTTGATACCGATATCAATAACCGCAGCGCCTGGCTTCACCATATCAGCTTTAAGAAAGTTAGGGATGCCTACCGCTACAAGCACCGCATCAGCACGGCGCGAATGAGCCGCAACTGAACGTGTCATGTGATGACACACTGTAACAGTCGCCCCTTCCGCCATCAGCATAAAGGCAGCAGGTTTGCCAACAATCTCAGAATGGCCAATCATAACAACTTCTAGGCCTTCAAGGTTTAGCCCTGTTTCTTTGATCAGCTCCACCGATGCGGCCGCTGTACAAGGTGCAAGCGCTAAATCATTATAAACAATATTACCTATCGAAGCTGGGTTCATTCCCTCAACATCTTTTAGTGGGTGAATAGCAGACTGGAGTGAACGCACATTAAGATGCTCAGGCACAGGACGCTGTAGAATAATCCCAATCACATCAGGATCATCATTCATCTCAACAATACGCGTTTTGCACTCTTCCTGCGTTAGATCACCATCCCAATATTGATCATCGAACGGAATGCCAGCACGCTCCGCGCCCCTCACCTGATTTCTGATATAAACCGCAACTTCCTTGTCGCCGCCTATGGAAATAGAAACCAGTTTACGCTTAGCACCACCAAGAGTTTCAAACTCTAAACGCACTTCCTCATAAATACGAGAAGCAACAGATTTGCCATTAATAAAACGCTGATCCATTCTAGAAATTACCTTTAAGGTTTAATAAGTCGGCGCTTCAACACCTGCACGACGGCAAGCACTTGTAAGCGTATTCGCCATCAACATTGCAATAGTCATGGGACCAACACCCCCTGGAACTGGCGTGATAGAACCCGCAACTTCTGCACTTTCAGCATATGCAACATCACCAACCAAGCGAGTCTTGCCCTCACCTTTTTCTGGCGCATCAATTCGGTTAATACCCACATCAATCACAGATGCACCAGGCTTAACCCAATCAGCCTTGATCATTTCAGGGCGACCAACAGCAGCAACCAGAATGTCAGCTTTCATACAAAGCGCCGGCAAATCTTTTGTACGGGAATGCGCAACTGTTACGGTAGCGTTTGCAGTTAAAAGCAAGTTCATCATTGGCTTGCCAACGATGTTTGAGCGGCCCACCACAACCGCATTCAAGCCTGACAAGTCAGAAGTCCCAAGTGCTTTCTTCAACAACACCATAGAGCCTGCAGGTGTACAGGGCACGAAAGCCGTGTCCGTTTCGCCAGTGCCAAGCTTACCAACGTTTATAAAGTGAAATCCATCAACATCCTTTTCAGGCGCAATCATCTGAATGACTTTGCCTTCATCAATATGCTTTGGCAGTGGCAATTGAACCAAAATTCCGTCAATCGCCTCATCATCATTCAAACTTTGAACCATGGCGAGCAAATCAGCTTCTGAGGTTTCTTCAGGCATCGTATGCGTTACAGAATGAAAACCACACTCCGTTGCGCGCTTGCCCTTGGAGCGGACATAAACCTGACTGGCAGGATCTTCGCCCACAATCACAACTGCAATGCCAGGTACAACACCCGTATCAGCCGTCAATTTAGCAGTTGCAGTCTTTACGGTCTCAACAACTTCGCTAGCGACTTCCTTACCATCGATTACCTTTGCAGACATAATTTTCTCCTAGAGATATGATTCTTTGTTTTAATTGTTCATCTTGTAATCAATTCATAGCGTAATGCACTTAGAAAAACCGACCATTGCCCACTAGATTTACGCCATAAATATATTCTTTATATGAATATCTTTTTACTTTTAATAAATTTCAAGAAGATTGTACACATCAAAAAAACAACGCATAAAATAGCTAGAAGCTGTCGCACTGAAAGCTTCAACAACCCACGCACTAAAATAATATCAAGAAATTCTGAGGTATATTTCAATATTTTAAATCAAACTAAGAGACGAATCTAAACGTCAAAAAATCACTTAAGCATTTGATATTATTAATATTTATATAGATAATTAATTGAAATAAAAATTGAGCTGATAACAAAGAATTTATATTCCAAACATTGCTTATCAACCAATTACAATACTAAACAATGGTATGAGAATAGTTTTTACAATAGTCATTCTATTTGCATTTACGATGGGCGCTATAGGTCTGCCTAAAGTTCTCAATACAAATGAGCAACAATCTTATACGATTGCACAAGCTAATTCTTTGTCAGAAGTTATGACAAAATCAGAGTGTTGTTCCAGCGAAGAAGAAACATCAGAAACACAACAGCCAAGATGCATTGGCGATATTTGTATCGATCATGAAGTAATGGTTTTTGGATCAATCGGCATTCCAATTAAATTAGCAAGCGCTAACTTTATTGAAACAGGCATTCACGTGCCGACTTCATTTCTTCGTCCTCCAATAGCTTAATCAAACTCGAGTTAATTTTCTTACGGGAGCAAAAATTGCACCCATAACTTATTTTGTTATCTATTGGAACTTCTACAATGTTCTACCAAAACTTTGGCACTGAAAAAGCATTCCGCTCACCTATCATGCGTTCACTCACATGCTTTTTATATTATAAATTTTCTAGATTGTTTTTTGGATTGGATAGATCATGATCCATTCATTAAATCTAACTAGGCGGAGGTTTCTAAACACGTCAATCAGCGCTGCAAGCTTAACACTTGCAGGCTGCTCACAATCTTTTAGAAAACCAAAGCCTGCACAAGCTGTTCCCTTCAGTAGAGAGGTTGCATCTATGTATGCAGCCTTACCCAATGAAAAGTTTCCTATTCCTGCGGCTGATTTGAAACGAATTCCTGAAAAATATTATCGACGCAAAGTCGATTATGTAAGCGGTGAAAAACCAGGTACGGTTATCGTTGATACAAATAATTTCTACCTCTACCTTATTCAACCTAACCAAAAGGCAATGCGTTATGGTGTAGGTTTAGGGCGGGCAGGATTTGAATGGTCAGGACGTGCACGCATAGCATGGAAACAAGAGTGGCCAAAATGGACGCCCCCTTCTGAAATGATTGAACGGCAACCAGAACTTGAGATGTATAGCGCTGAAAATGGTGGCAAACCGCCAGGCATTGATAATCCACTAGGTTCAAGGGCGCTTTATATTTTTCAAGGTAAAGTAGACACGCTCTACCGAATACACGGTTCACCAGAATATTGGACAATAGGCAAAGCTGTTTCAAGCGGTTGTGTGCGCATGGTCAATCAAGATGTTATTGACCTTTACAATCGCGTCAAAGGCAGTCCACCTATTATTGTTTTGTGAGGTTACAATGACAGCAAACAAAATAAATCTACATATGAATGATGATAACAACATATCGCTTGGTAAGCGTCATGAATATTCTAAAGAAGATACGCCATGCATAAAAGCAGGAGCTGTACGAATAGGCTTCAGCAAAGAAGAGATAAAAGAATTAACACGCATCTATAACGTGGCCTTAGAACCCAAAAAATAGAGAAAAGGAAAATCGCATGAAACTGACACGTAGACAAACACTACCAGCAATTACTGCACTTGGTGTAAGCACGCTGGGTGGCCTTAATGGGTTATCACCTTTATCACCGCTTATAGGTTCCACACCTGCTCATGCAATGGATCTATCCACACTCATGAATGAAGGCCCCCTTGGAGAGCATGTAAAGGGAGACTTAAACGCACCTGTAACACTTATAAAATACGCATCAATGACTTGCCCGCATTGTCGAGCATGGCATAAGGATGTTTATCCAACAATCAAAGAAAAATACATTGATAAAGGTGTCGTGAAATTTTATTTTCGCGAATTTCCTTTTGACCCCTCAGCAGCCGCAGCATTCATGCTCGCAGAGTGCGCAGGTGAAGATAAATATTTCTCCATGGTTGATATTCTTTACGACAAACAAGCAAGCTGGAGCCGCGGCAAGGTTGTTGATGAATTATATAAAATTTCAAAACTTGCAGGCTTCACACAAGAAAGCTTTAACGCATGTCTCAAAGATCAAAAATTACTTGATAATGTTCTTTCCATCCAGAAAAAAGCAGCAGAAGATTACGGTGTGAATTCAACACCAACCTTCTTTATTAACGGCAAAAAATATCCGAACATGAGTGCAGATGCGATGGGCGAAATTATCGAGTCACTTGCATAAAAAGCAAAGGTTTATTCATGCCAAAAAGTAGAAAACAAAAATCAAACGCACACAAAAACAAAGTAGCATCCAATAAGGGCGCTACCAATTCTTCTATTGATAAAAGCAAACGAAACACCCTTACTACCTTTAGAAACAGTGCTCTTGGACTTGCTGTAGTTGGCGGAGCTGGAGCATATTTTTACGGTGCTTACCAAAAAGACCTTGAGGAAAGAGACCTTACTAAAATCGGGCGCGGCAAACCGGCTGTTGTACAAATTCATGACCCTGGCTGCCAGCTTTGCGCTACTCTTCAAAGTGAGACACGAAAAGCTGTTTCAAACTTTGAAGCTGAAGAAGTAAATTTCCTTGTCGCAAATGTAAGAACTCAGAAAGGTCGTGAGTTCGCCAATAAATATAACGTACCGCACGTGACATTATTACTCTTCAACAAAAGAGGAAAGTTAGAAAACATCTTGCAAGGTGTAAGACGTGAAGAAGAGCTTACCAACATCATTGGATCATTGATTGCTAAGAGTTAAAAAGCATGAAGGGGTATAAATATACTCCTTCATTATCCCCTCTATCTATTCAAAACACGCGTCTCAATTTCCAGATCATAATCACCACCAAAGCGCTTCCAACGTCTCTGGATAATTCTTGAGATATTTCTCATGCGCTCTTTTGCAAGCTTCGTTTCATTACTATTAGCCTGATACGTGAGCCTAAGAATTGATGGCTCTTGTTCTAGATTCTCAACCAACCTTTCAACCGCATCAGCTAAAGCTTTCGATGGATCAACCTCCCCTTGAACGAATGCTGCATTATTTAGATCAATACGAACAACACGCGAGATAGATGCACCAAAGTTAATCTTCGCAAGCTTGCCTTTAGTAAGACGAATCACACGAGGGTTCTCAGTTGTAATACGGTATCCAGTCGGTAGCGTTCTTGCATCCAACTTAAGGATAAAGTTTGAACCTGTTGCATCGTACGGAATGAGAGCACAAGGAACATGATAGCGACCATGCTTATCAGTTGTTATCAACTCACCTTTAACGGTTGCTAAACGAACACCCGGCAAACCTGGCTCATCTTCATCTTGATACCCGTTTCTATTTTGGTCATCAAAAACTTTACCAATGATATCGCTACAATCAAACACATGCGCAATCTCACGGCGCACGATTGCTTTAGCGACATTCGAAATCGTATCGCCACTAAGTGGATCTTCAACCCAAGCTTTGTTTGCAAACTCTTGAACAGTCGCAGAAGCAGACACAGCAACATTTAGTGTTAGCGTTATGGATCCATTGGCTTCAATGTCCTGTCCTGTAAAGACAAGTCTTCTGCCTGAAATTTGCGGCTCTATAGCAACACCATCAATCTGCGCAGTACCTGGACGATAAATAAATCCTGCAGGCAAGAAATCTACAACATTCACCCCAATACGCGGCAAGTTTGCTGGGTTCCTAATTGTAATCGTGTATGGAAGAATTTCGCCCAAACGTACAATAGGTCTTGCGGCAACTTTTTCGACGAGTAACTGATCGAGATCATTAGGCGCAACAACATTAAAACTGGTCGACGCATCATTGCTAGGTATCGCACTACCATCAAGTGGCGAAGCACCCCCTGCAACAACTGTATTGGTAAAGTTACCAGAATTGGCAGCCATTAACTCTACAATCAACTGAACTTCAACACGTTCACCAGATTGTAATGTCCCACCAGTTTGCAATAACTCTGAATCTGAACCACCATTATATCCGTTGTTTACTGATGCAGCAAAAGTAGTAGGTGCGTTAGTTACAGAATGCGTAACAACCGAATAATTACCAGCTCCAAACATTGAAGTTAGATTATCAACCAAAGACACATTATCAACTTGAGTAGCCCCAGTGTTTTCAGCAGCCATCAAGAACGTAAATTGCGTATTCCCATTAGACTGAATGGTAGGTGTACCCGTAATAGACTTTGATGCCGTAAGTTCAGGAGCCGCACAGAACATCAGCGGGATGTTATTGTTAAAGATTGCAGGATCACCTTCGGCAATTTCGAAGGTAAAGTAGAAAGGATTCCCAGAAGCACTATCATCTGACAAAGAACCTGTATTCCCTACTTCGCCAGCACCTAAAACGGCAGGGTTTGCAGGAAGAAGCGTTGTTGCATCTAAAGTGCCCAATGGCAGCCTGTCTGTACTTGCAACACCTGAAGCAGGTAAAGTTGCATTCAAGGTATAAGTACCAGGAGCAGTAACAAAGAACTGGAATGAGCCATCACTGCCATCTCTTACAATCGTAATATTAGATGAAGTTCCAATACCTGACTGAGTGCCAAATGGACCTGTTACAGAAATAAATCCACCCGTAAGAATAGTATTTGGGGCTGTCCCAGATAACTACGATAAATATTGTTTAACCCATTGGTTCAA
>CAZCUN010000057.1:0-20455 GCA_964502215.1 uncultured Rhizobiaceae bacterium
TGAACCAATGGGTTAAACAATATTTATCGTAGTTATCTGGGACAGCCCCTAGAATTATTTATTGGGCTCTTAAAACCCTATTATTTACGCTTTTATACCTTGTAAATAAACGGAAACTGCAAAACATGTTGTTGGCACCATTTCATGCATAAAATAACCAACTTCTGAAATTGGGATTTCAATTAATGACCCTTCTGTGATTTTCAACTCGGACTTTTTTATATTTTCTAAATAGTAAAAAGATGCATTTATAATGCGTCCATCAGGATAAGTGTTTTTGAAGTCGACCAAAGGTAAATATAAATCTGCACAAAGTGAAAGCCCTGTCTCTTCTTCAATCTCGCGCATTGCTACATGCAATAGATTGTCTTCTCCCGCTTCTGCTGATCCACCAAAAATACTAATCATATTAGGTGAAAGAATAGCGGGATTATTATCGCGCCGTTGCAATAACAAATGCCCCTCTTTGGAAACCAATATAGCGCCAGCAATCGATATCATTGTAGGCCTTAGCCTTTCAAACTAGATAAAGTTTACAATCATTGTTGCTGTTAAGATGATAGCAATCCATAGAACCATTGCACCTGTTGGCCAAACACGAGCCATGCGTCCTTCTGGCCCATGTGAACGATATAGACCAAAGACAAGGCGGTTTAACTTTTCTTTGAATAGATATGAAAGAACCTGCCAAATTCTTGATATATAGCCACCAACAAAACCAAGTATACGCGGCATCAGTTTTCTATATGTCCAATCGAAGTCTAGATTAACTGATTTCAGTTCTGGTGGGTAAATGCCTGTTCTCATCAAGACAGTAAAAGCTAAAGCAGAGAAGAATAATAATTGTAGCTGCGTAATCACATGAGTGGTCGTGTAAGGAACATAGCTAACCTCATATGGGAGTAGCGCATAAAGCGGGTCTGGATAAACACCTACCGCGATACATAAGAATGCAGTTATACCCATTGCCCAAAGCATATGTGTTGGTGCTTCTTTTGGGCGTAAACCACTATCATGTGCGAAGAAAGCAAAGTAAGGAATTTTGATGCCAGAGTGGTGAAACACACCTGCTGAGGCAAATAATAATATGCCCCATACAATGTAATAGCCTTCATGTGCCGCATCAGAAAGAATAAGAGACTTCGTGACAAAACCTGAGAAAAGCGGGAAAGCGGAAATGGATGCTGCACCCACAACACAGAAAATCATTGTCAGTGGCATTGTTTTATAAAGGCCACCTAGCTCTGAGCCCTTTGCAGTACCTGTTCTAAACAATACTGCACCCACACTCATGAACAATAATGACTTGTATAAGATATGCGCGAATGCGTGAGCAGCTGTTCCGTTCAAGGCTAATTCAGTACCGATACCAACACCAACCACCATAAAGCCTAGCTGGTTGTTAAGGGAATAAGCCAATACACGGCGAAGGTCATTTTCAATCACAGCATAAAAGATTGGGAACAAGGTCATCGTTGCACCGATATAAATTAATATTTCAGTGCCTGGGAAGCCACGTGCCAATGCATAAACGGCAAGCTTTGTTGTAAACGACGATAAGATTACAGTGCCCGTAATGGTCGCCGCAGGATAAGCGTCTTGTACCCAATTATGTAATAATGGGAATGCGCACTTAATGCCAAAAGCAATGAAGATCAACCATGTTGCTAAACTACCAAGCGTCATAGCATCAAATGTAATTGAACCTGTTTCGCGATAAAGTAGAACTGTACCACCCAGCAAAATAACACCTGAAGCAATTTGCATAATCAGATATCGCATTCCAGTATGATATGCACCTTGCGTTCTACGCGCCCATATCAGGAAGACAGATGTAATTGCAGTACCTTCCCAATAAATAAACAGAGTTACAAGATCGCCTGCAAACACAGCACCGACAGCAGAACCAACATATGCCAGAGCGGCTACTTGTTGAATGCTGTCTTTCACATGCAGGGCGTATAAATTTCCAAGGAAAGCTGCCAAACAAAAAATCAAACCAAAAATTACTGAAAGCTTATCGACCCTCATCATATCGAGTGTCAGGCCAGCAAGTTCGACTTGTCCGCCTACTCCATGCGACAAATCAAATATATAAAGCCCAGCTATGATTGGGGTAAAAAGCAGTATTAATGTGCGCATTATACCTTGTGGTAGAAATGGAATAACGGCAGCTGCAATTAAAAAGAAAAAAGCAGGTGGGAAGACATCAATCATTGATTGTCTCCCGGCTCATATCTTTTTCTGGATATTCTTCTGATTCAACATCTTTTGGAGAGTAGTATGTCTCATCACGCATCAAAAAAATTCGCATCCCTCGCGCACATACAACCAGCAAAGCACACATGACAAAACCATAGATGGCGTAAAAGCCAGGAAGATCTTCTAAATCAAGGTAGGTTTTCTTTTTATAAAAGAAGTCTGCCAAAAACAATAATGCGCAGGTGATATAAAGACCTATAACAATCTTCTCAACATTTTTCATATTATCGAGCCACAAGAGTTTGCGGCCTAGAAGCGGTAAATTTTCTGGATTGTCCGTTTTCTTTTCAGCCATTACTTAACCTCTACAATTGGCATTAAGAATGCCTGAATGTCACCAGCAAATATAAATAATACAACACACCCTAACGCTGTGAAAACAGGAGGAGCAACACACCAGAACGGGGCTTCCTTTATACCGCTTTCAGCATTATTTTCTTTGTCTGATAAGAAAAATCCCTTGGCAACAATTGGCAAAAGATAAGCAACATTAAGAAGTGAACTTATCATCAAAACTACTATCATAATGACTTGTTGTGTATCGGCTGCCGCAACCATCAATTGCCACTTACTCCACGAACCGCCAAGCGGTGGTAATCCGATAATCGACAGTGCGCCAATTAAAAATGCACCATATGTAAATGGCATTACACGGCCAAGACCTGTCATTTGTTTGATTTCAGTTTTATGCGTCGCAACATAAATTGCTCCAGCACACATAAAGAGTGTGATCTTACCAAAGGCATGCATGGCAATGTGTAGACCACCACCAATCGCGCCCATAGACGTAGCCAGTGCCATGCCGAGTGTGATGTATGAAAGCTGACTAACGGTTGAATAAGCAAGCCTCGCTTTTAGATTATCTTTGGTCATCGCAACGATAGAAGCTGCTAGAATTGAGAATGCGGCCAGCCACATAAGCCAATCAGAGGCATTCGTTTCTGCAAGAAAATCTATGCCAAAAATATAAACCCCTACCTTTAGAATTGTAAACACACCTGCCTTTACAACTGCTACGGCATGAAGAAGCGCAGACACAGGAGTGGGTGCAACCATTGCGGATGGAAGCCACTTATGAAATGGCATAAGCGCTGCCTTACCGATACCAAATGCATAAAGCGCTAATAATACTGCTGCCAACCCAGCACTTACTTTGCCATCCAGAATGCCGCCTTGCGTAAAATCAAGTGTGCCTGCAATTACATACGTCCAGATAATTGCCACCAATTGGAAGCCAATAGAAGTACCTAAAAGAATACCAACATAAACCCGCGCACCGCGCTTTGCTTCTTCTGTTCCTTTATGGGCAACCAATGGATAAGTTGCCAGCGTTAAAACTTCATAGAAAACGAAAAGTGAAAACATATTTGCTGAGAAGGCTATGCCCAATGTTGCTGCAATTGAAAAACAAAAAGCTGCAAAGAAACGCGCATGATTGTCTTCTTTATTGCCACGCATATACCCAATTGCGTAAAGATGAACGACAACCCAAAGACCTGAAGCAATTAGCGCAAATAACAGACCAAGCGGCTCAACATTAAACGCAATGTCTAATCCAGGCATAATCGTAAATAGCGTAAAGGTTTGTGTAGGCGCGCCACCATTATTGAGCAAAATGCTTAAGACACATCCAAAGGTTGCAATTGCAGCAATAAGTGTAATGCCATCACGTAGACCTGGCCTTGCTTCACCATGCAAAATATTGCTGATGCAAGCGAGTAAAGGTATCGCCATAGAAGCAAGAATAGCTGTGTTAGTATCCATTATTTAGCTCCCCCACCAATAAGGCTTTCTGCAGCAACGGTTGCAGACGAAAGAGTTAGTTCTGTATTCAAACCAAAATAAAGACATGCAATTGCTAATATCCACATAGGAACTAACATTGAATATGGCACTTCCTTAATTGCTAAGCTTGTATCTGGTTGCTTCATGTAAAGAACTTCAACAATCTTCCAAACATAAATTACAGCCAGCAAAGAGGATAAAACAATAAGAATGGCGAGCCACCAAAGATCTTTTTGAAGTGCAGCATCAATTAATACCCACTTAGAAACAAAACCAGCAGTCCCTGGAACGCCAATTAAACTTAATCCACCTATTACAAAGGCAGCACAGGTTACAGGCATTTGCTTACCAAGCCCATCAAGGTTTTTAATAAAGCTGCCCCCCTTGCGCATCACAAATGCACCAACAACCATGAACAGTACAGCCTTGGTAATGCCGTGATTGAACAAGTGAATAATTGCAGCAGATAATCCTGTCTTTGTTGCAAGCCCAATCCCTAAAATCATGTACCCAACCTGCGCAACTGATGAATAGGCAAGCAATCTTTTGAGATCTGTCTGAAATACAGCAATTAAAGATGCAGCAAACATCGCCAAAATTGCCAATGGCATGATGATCCAAGTCAGCGTGTGAAGCTCAAACACAAAGTCAGGCTGAAAAACAGAGAACATAAACCTGATTAAGACATATATTGCAGCTTTGGTCGCTGTTGCAGCAAGGAAAACTGTAACGACAGAAGGTGCATAAGTATATGAACCAGGCAACCAAAGGTGTAGCGGATAGATAGCGGCTTTTAATCCCATGCCTACAACAATAAATGCAAAGGCTGCTTGAACTGTACGATTACCTTCAAGATCAGCAATTCTCACGGCAAGATCAGCCATGTTTAAAGTACCAGTGGCAATATACAAAAAGCCAATACCAATAACGAAGAAGGTAGCGCCAATCGTTCCTAGAATAAGATAATCATAAGCAGCTGTCAGGGCGCGACGGTCACGTTCCGCACCCATAGCAATCAAAACATAAGTTGATAGTGAGGATACTTCTAGAAATACAAAAACGTTAAATGCATCGCCTGTTGCGACAACCCCTAATAAACCAGTGAAACAAAGCAGATAACAGCAATAAAAAAGCGTATGACTGACCTTCTTTATTTCATGCGCCACACTTTGACGAGCATACGGCAAGATAACAGTGCTAATGCCAGATATAAGCATCAACACAAAAGCATTAGCTGCATCGACCCGATATTCAATACCAAGTGGTGGCGCCCATCCCCCTAAATGGTAAGAAAGTACATCCCCATCCATAACCTGAAGCAACATGTGTGTTGAAAATAGGAATGAGAATAAGCTTGCCAAAAATGCAAGTAGCCAAGCGATATGCTTATTGCCAATTAAAACACAGATCGGGGCTGCAATCAGAGGAACGGCAACTGTTAAAAGTGGTAATTGATCAATAATCGTCAATGCAGGAAGGATAGAAGCACTCGCCATTATGCGCGACCTCCCATAGAAGCGCCTTCAGAACAGTTTTCTTCTGTTTGCAATTTACTTTCAATTTCCAAAATCTCATCTTCTTCAATCGTTCCATACTCTTCACGGATGCGAACAATAAGAGCCAGCCCAAGCGATGTTGTAGCAATGCCGACAACAATGGCTGTTAGAATAAGAACATGTGGCAAAGGATTTGAATAAATCACTTGCGGATCAATATTCATATCAATTGGAAAAATTGGCGCTGTACCACCTTCAATTTTACCCACAGAAATATAGAACATAAAAACAGACACCTGAAAAACGTTCAGCCCAACAATCTTCTTAATATAATTTCCACGTGCAACAACAATGTAAAAGCCTATCATCATGAGCACAATAAAGAGCCAATAATTCAAATGTCCAAAAATGAAATCTAAGGTCATAAACCTACCACTCCTCGTCATTAATAATTGGAGGGCGAGCTGCAAATGCATAGTAGATTGCTACCATGACGGCTGCGACCGTAATACCGACACCTAGTTCAACAATTAAAATTCCCCAATGCTGACCATGTTCAGGATGGTCAGGGGTAAAGGCACTGTAATTTAGATAGGTAGAGCCAAGCATCATACTGTAAACGCCAGTACCAGCATAAAGAAGTACACCAAAGGCTGCCAGTTTATGAACCAACCAAGGCGGGAAGACTTGCTTTACTTTTGACAACCCAAAAACAATGCCAAAAAGACTAAAAGCTACGGCGAAAATAACACCAGCCTGAAAGCCACCTCCTGGTGAATAATCCCCATGAAACTGAACATAAAGCGCAAACAAAATGATAGGTCCAACCAACAGTTTTGTAATCACACGTAAAAGAAGGTGGTGGCGCATTATTCAGTCCCCTCTTCGTCTTTTCTGCGACGCCTTGCAAGACCACCAATTAACATAAGCACACCTACACAGGCAGTGAAAACCACAACGGTTTCTCCAAGCGTATCATAGCCCCGATAACTGGCTAGAATAGCTGTTACAACATTTGGAACGCCAATATCTGTTGGACTTTGTGTTAAATATTTTTCCGCCAAATGTAATTGAGCTGGAGAGGTTGCTGATCCAAAATCAGGCATATCTAAAGTGCCATAAATTAATACTGCACCAGTTACAAATACAACAAGCAAAGGCACAATGGAAAAATCTCTTGGCATTTTTTCATTACGGGCTGTAAGCGCCATAGTACCCAACATGAGAACAGTGGAAATACCAGCACCAACCGCAGCCTCCGTAAAAGCAACGTCTACAGCGTCAAGCGTTACAAACAACAAAGCAGACAATAAACTGAATACACCAGCAAGCATTACAACCGCAAAAAGGTGACGCATTTTTAAGATTGCAAGCGCTGTCACAACTAGCATTGAAAAGAGAACTAGATTGATAAAAAGTTCCATTATAGCGTTCCCTTTAATGGTGAGCGCTTCTTTTTCTTTTCTTTTTTCTCTTGTTTGTTGGCAACGGTTTTTTTGCGTCTGAACGCATCTGCGCCTTTAGGAAGAAAACCAGATACAAATGCAGCATTCGCGACTGCATGCGTTGCAGTAGGGCCCGTAATAAACAAGAATATGCCTATGATAATCAATTTGACAGTAACTAAAGTAAATCCACCTTGAATACACATTCCAAGTGTTAGCAACAACATACCAGCTGAATCTGTTACAGAGACGGCATGAACACGTGACCAAAAGTCTGGAAAACGTAAAGTACCGATTGCACCTATCAACATGAAGGCGCTTCCAAGGAGAATTGCAATCCAACTAAAAACTTCAACAATAAGATCAAGCGCGGTCATGTTTTTGCTCCTTGATCTTTCAGCTTTCCTTTTGCCGTTGGCATTCCAATTGGTGTTGGAGAGGTATCGCCGATAGCACGGTAACGGAAGTATTTTAGCACTGCGATTGTGCCTACAAAATTAATCAAGGCATAAAGAAGCGCAATGTCTAAAAAGTCTGGTCGTCCCGTTAAAAAGCCTAAGACACCAATAAATAACACCGTATATGTACCAAAGGCATTGCCTGCTAAGACGCGGTCATAAAGTGTAGGCCCAACGTATAGTCTTATCAGTACAATTATCATACCAATAAAGAGCGCTATTGCAGCAACTGCAAACATTATGAATTGCCCCCTGCACTATGTGTTTCGATTTCAGATACCCGCCTGTCCATATCAGCTAGCGCATCCATATCCCCATCACCAAAATCTAATGCATGAACAATAAAATGATCATCTTCAGATTCTACGGTTATCGTGCCAGGCGTTAGCGTGATTGAATTTGCAAATATAACTTGGGCAATTTCACTTTTTTGCGAAACAGGAACTTCGAACATTTTCTGCTGCTCTGGCATTTTTCCAGAGAAAACAACCTTTGATACTGACAAATTAGATTTTACGATTTCAAGCATGAGCCAGCATAAATATTTAAACGTAGAAATTACACCGATATCGTAACCAAGCTGATGCTCGTCTACTTTGTTCATTCTGGTTATTATGAAGACTGTTAATAAAACTGACAGCGCACCAAGAATCAGGACAAGCGTCTTGAAAAGACCAGACATTAACAACCAAAGAGCTACAAGCCCTAATGCTGCAATGATACCGTGAACCATGACGCTTCCTATTTTAAGAATGAATGTTGCATTACTATTCAAGCACAGCAGCATTTACAAGGTGCTAGAAGCAATAATCAACAATTCGAGTCTCAAAAGAAATCACATTCTTGTTTGATGATCGCAGCAGTCATATTTGCACCGTTAAGCTGCAACGATAATTGCTGCTTATTTAAGTTTGATGCTTTATCAATTGCCTTAGCAAGATTTACAGGTGATAAATTTTCTGGGTCCAACATAACGGCAATATTATGCCGATCCATTATTTGCGAGCGTCGGAGTTGTTCTGTTTCTCGTCCTCCTGTGTATGGATATAATACCGACGCGCACCCTGACTTTAATATATCGCCAACTGTATTATATCCTGCATGAGAAACGGAAACGTTCACATGGTTCATCGCATTTGCTAAATTTGGAATGTATCTGACAATCTTCATACCCTCAGGGCATTGAGCTTTTAGCAGTTGAAAATCATCTTCTGACACTTCGGTTCCAGCAGATACAATCCAGTTCGTTGGATAGACTTTTGAAAACTTCATTGCTTCAAGTGCTGTGCGTGTTAACTGTTGACCGAATGCTCCACCACCAACAGTAACGAGAACATCACAATGAAACTCATTGGAGACAGCGACAGTTGTCTCTTGCGGAATGACTAAGCCCGTATAACGTATTTTTTCAGAAAAACTTTCAACGCCTTGTAGTGTGTCTTCTATCCGAATGAGGTTTTCATCACCATGAACCAAGATAAGATCAAAATATTTATCTACTAAATCGTTTGATTCTTTAACGCGCTTTTCCTTGCGATCTTCCTGCATAATATCACGAATAGAAGCTGCTATAAGCGGTGATTTTTTTGACGATTTAGCTTTTTCAAAAAGAGGTAGAAGTTCAAAACGCATTTGACGTCGTCCAAAGGGGAAAGCTTCTGTGATTAAAACTTGCGGATCAATTTCATCATATAATTGCAAAAGATGATCTCGGCGTTGGCCTTTATCATCTTCCGTAAAATTTGCTCCATCAGCATGCAGCAATTGTGAGAAAGAAGCGTCACTTGTTCTAACAGGTTTCAAATAATGAACCTTTATACCTGAAAAGTCGAAGTCTGGTATCTTTGTGCCGCCCCAAACAAGATGAACTTCAAACCCAGCCTTGGCCATGCCATGTGCTATTCTGGTTACGCGATAAACATGCCCGACACCCAAAAGATGTTGAACATAAAAAAGAACGCGGGTCATTCTTTGGGGTTCCCCAAACTTTTATTTAGCAATGAAACTATATCTCCGATGGTTTGCTTATGAGAGAAATGCCCTCGTACTTTTTCCTCACCAAGCTTACCCATTTCATTTCTTAGCTCATGATTGCGCATAAGTTTTTCAATTGATTGCGACAACTCATTTACGTCATCTGGTTCTATCAAAATACCATTTGCACCATTTTCAATAAGCTCAGGAATGCCTGAGATTGTCGTTGAGATTACTGCCATTGATTGACTTTGCGCCTCTACAATCACATTGGGCAAACCATCACGATCGCCAGTCTCATCAATTCTACTTGGTAGAATAAAAAGATCAGACTTTATGTATGTATCTAAGACTTCAGACTGCGGTAGCGCGCCTTTGAATTCACAGTTTTCTGAGATCCCAAGTTCACTTGCTAAATTTTCTAAATCAGATTTTAAAGGCCCGCCACCAATATGTGTCCAATGCCAATGCAAATCATCAGGCAATTTTGCCAAGGCATGTAATAGACTATCAATGCCTTTTTTTGCGACTGCTCTTCCAACCGTTACTAATTGAACTGATTTTGCTTTTGTTGAACCATCATTTTTAGAACCTGTTATATCAGACGATGGAAAACGAGTTAGATCAAGGCCGTGATACACTAAATGCACACGCCCTTGAGGGGCAAGTCCGCTTAGATATTCCGCCCCACCTTCAGTACAAGTAACAAGCCAATCACAATCTGCAAGTTTTTCCCGCATTTCCCATTCTGGAGATGTCCAAATATCTTTTGCATGTGCTGATATAGAAAAGGACTTACCAGATATTATGGCTGCATATCGCGCAACAGAACAAGGTGTATGCAAAAAATGTGCGTAGATATGATCACAATCATCTGCATATTCATTGGCTAACACCATCGCTTGCCCCCACCTCCTGATGCGATTTGCAGTTGGGTCTCGAAAAAGGTCTTTTACAAATACAGGGATTGCTTTCCAGTAGCCTGGCTTGTATGAACACTTAATTTTTGCCCACCAAACACGGAACAATTCCTGATAAATATATTCAGGTAGATAATGTTTTGGAGCTTTAATCTCAGCATGTACCGGGTGAGTATGTTTGTCTGTTGGATGGCGCAATGAAATTATTGAAACATCAAAGCCTGCTCTTTCAAGCTCTAAAATTTCTTGCGCAATAAATGTTTCTGAAAGGCGTGGGTAACCTTTCAACACAATAGCAATTCGATTGTTCAAGGACACGATTAAACCTCTTGTGGGGTTAGATCTTTTTCTAATTTAGCAGACATAGCTTTTTGTATCTCAGATAGTTTTTCAACTTCAATACAGATTTTATCAAGTCCTGCCATATCATCTTTAGCCAAGTTTTCCGATGGAGCTTGCTGATCTGGAAGATTGCGCAATGCTTCAGCCATTACAGAAGGAATTGCAGCTTCCTCTGGTAATAACATAGAACTTAATCCTATCTCACTTGCTCTATTTGCTCTGATATATTGTTCTTGTCTTGGCGTTGTGCGGGGAACAAAAAGAGCCTTCTTATCAAAAGAAAGAACCTCACAAAAAGTATTATAGCCGCACATACCTACCAATGCGATGGCGTTTTGCATCAATACTTCCATTCTGCTTTCAAAATCAATTACGGTTATATTGGCAAGCCTTGAAGCACGAAGCCTTAGTCTGTCGCGGTTTTCTGACTTCATGAATGGGCCAAGTACCATAACAATTGGAAAATCTAATTGCGGATCATGTTCTCTGGCAGCAAGAACTTGCTCCATGATATCAATACCATCCCCCCCTCCACCAGCGGTTACCAGAATATATTTCTCAGGCAATGCATGGCCTTCGGTGGATGGTGCTGAATTATTTTCTCGCTCAAGAAACCCTACATATCCAAGCTTCTTCATAAGTGTTTTTGGAATGTCAAAACCAGTCAGTGGATTCCAAAAATGCTCTGGTCCATAAACCCAAACTGCATCGTAATAATTATCGACTTTGGGTAGCATATTCTGCTTAGCCCATTCTTTCTTCAATAGCTCAGGTGAATCCATAACATCTCTAAGGCCAATAACCGTTTGCGTCTTTGTGCCTTTGAACATTTCAAGTGTTGGTTCAAGCTCGCCCTTCAAACCCATAGGCTCTTTATCAACGATAAATATATCTGGATTAAAAGCTTCAGCAGTTTTTTGGATTATTAGCTTTCGCATTTCAAGAATTTCTTCGATGTCGATATATTCACCAACAGAATCATACTCACCATTATAAAGCTTTATGACTGATGGTATTTTCACAAAATCAACGCGAGCTTTAAAATCAAAAGCACCTGCAATTTGTGACCCTGAGATAATTAAGACGCTTACGCCTTTATAATGCTCTACTATAGAATGAGCGATTGCCCGACATCTGCGAAGATGTCCTAACCCAAAGGTGTCGTGGCTATACATTAGGATACGGGTATGATCCAGTCGTTTGATTTCCAAAATTCTATTCCTATACCCTGTTTCAGCCCATACAACTACTTAGGTTGCCAAGTATAATAATATTATAAATTATATGCACTTAACAAGCGTGAATCCTGATAATATTATATTCAAGCTTATCATATATCGGATAGACTATGCTTAAAGATACAAACGTCGCTTTTTATGCCCCAATCAAACCACCAGATCATCATATTCCTTCTGGCGATCGGCTTATTGCACAAAACTTATTTAAAGCGTTTGAGATTAGCGGTGCTAACATCGAACTTGCTTCTCGTTACATTGCATATTCCAAGCGTCATGATGTTAACATTCTTGAAGATAAAAAGAATGGAGCATTAGAAGAGATTGAAAGATTGCTCGATTATTATAAATCGATGGACAGAACTTTATTACCCCAAATATGGGTGACTTATCATCCTTACTGCAAAGCACCAGATTGGATTGGGCCTAAAATTGCAAAAGCTTTAGATATTCCATACGTCACAATTGAAGCAGCGCGTACTGGGCAAGGTGGCGCAGAAGATCTTTGGAAGCCTTGGCGTAAAGAAGCCCAAGAAGGCATTAAATCAGCTGATATGCATTTAGTGTTTAAGCCAACAGATCAAGATTATTTAAAAAACTTATTGGGCAATGAAAGCAAACTGTTTCATTTTAATCCATTTATTGATGCAGAAAACATTGCATTAGCTGCCCCTGAAAATCTACCTAAAAACTGGGACAAACAAACACCTGTTCTCATCACAACGGGTATGATGCGCAAAGGCAAAAAGTTAGAAAACTTTAAGATACTGGCAGAAGTCTTAAAAGGTGTTCGATCTGATTTTAATCTTATTATCGTAGGTGGTGGACCAGAAGAACAAGCTGTCAAAGATGCGTTTCATTTTATAAGCTCTGAGCGCACTCACTGGACTGGGCTTATTGAACATGCGGAAGTTTTGCGTTGGATGCGCAGTGCAGATGTCTTTATCTGGCCAGGCTGGAATGAACCCATTGGGATGGTTTATTTAGAAGCACAATTACAAGAACTGCCAATCCTTGCTTTTAAAAGCATGGGAGTGCCGCTTGTGGTTGAAGACAAACAAACAGGATTTCTTTCTACGCAAGATGACATTGCCGCATTAACAAAAAATACCGACAGGCTTTTAAATGACGTTGAGCTTAGCAAGACCATGGGCAAGAACGGCCGAAAGAAAGTGCTTTCAAACCACGGCATTCATGCAGCAGCTCAACGCCTTGAAAAAACACTTTCAACGCTTCTTAAATAACAACCCTTAAGCATATGGATCGGCTGCATCTCTTAATCCATCGCCAAAGAAGTTAAAAGCAAGGATAATTAAAATTACTGGTATGACTGGATAAATTAGCCAAGGCGTTAACGCAACTACCCCAATATTTTGGGCGTCATTTAACAAGATACCCCAACTAACCGTAGGTGCGCGCAATCCAAGTCCAAGGAATGAAAGTGCTGTTTCACCCAATATCATGGTTGGGATTGTAATGGTTGCAGATGCGATGAGATGGCTCATAAAACCTGGAACAAGATGCAATCCAATTATTCGTTTTGGACTGGCCCCCATCAAGCGTGCTGCCAATACATAATCTTCTTCACGAAGCGAGAGTAATTTTGAGCGCACTGCCCTAGCAAGACCTGTCCAATCGATTAAACCCAATATAATTGTAATGGCAAAGTAGACAGCCACCTGACTCCAATTACTTGGCATGATTGCAACAAGAGTGAGCCACAAAGGCAATGTGGGGAGCGACTGAACAACCTCAATCAAACGTTGTGCAACAAGATCAACCCAGCCACCATAATACCCCGCAAGGCCACCAATGATGATACCAAGACTAAAGCTAATCGCGATGCCGACAAGGCCAATCGTCAAAGAAATTCTTGCGCCATAAATAATACGGCTAAGCATATCCCGCCCAAGTGTGTCTGAGCCTAATAGATAAACAGGCTCTTCAATATCGGCACACATGAGATGATTATCCGCACTAAACATGCCCCAGAATTTATAAGGGTCGCCTGAGCAAAAGAAATTTAACTTCACAACCTTTTCTTTATTTGGCGTATAGATGCGTTGCATTTTTTCAAGATCAAGCTCTTTGTCATAGCCATATATAAACGGCCCAATGAACTCACCTTCATGAAAGAAACTTACACTATGAGGTGGTGCAAGTGTAAAATTTGAATTCCTTGCTTCAACAGAATAAGGCGCAAGGAATTCTGCAAATATTGTCATTAAGTACATAAGAGCCAAGAAAAGACCGCTTACAACTGCCAACTTATGGCGTTTAAATTTCCACCAGATAAGCTGCCTTTGCGGGGCTAAATAAATAGCTTCCTGTTCAGGTGTTAAAACTTCAATTGATTTTGGATCAAAGGGTTTTTCATTGACGTAATGGCTATTACTCATCGACTAACACCTCCCTGCAAGCGAATTCTAGGATCAAGGAAGGCAAGCGCAATATCAGAAATCAGCACGCCAATCACAGTTAAGAAACCCAGCAACATAAGGAATGAACCTGCTAAGTACATGTCCTGACTTTGTAGTGCTTGGATCAGAATTGGGCCAGTTGTTTCCAGCGATAAAACAATTGCCACAATTTCTGCACCTGAAATTACAGTTGGTAAAATTCCGCCAATATCCGCGATGAAGAAATTAAGTGACATACGGAATGGATATTTCATTAAACCCCTAAACTCAGGCATTCCTTTTGCTCTTGCAGTCGTCACATAAGGCTTGCGTAATTCATCTAATAAGTTTGCTCTTACGCGCCTAATCATGGCGGCAGTACCAGATGTTCCTATAACAATCACGGGTATCCATAAATGCTCTAGAACCGAAACAAATTTAGCCCAGCTTAGTGGCTGACCCACATATTGCGGATCAACTAAACCGCCAATTGCAGTTCCGAACCATTCATTAGCAAGAAACATCATGATTAAAGCTAACAGGAAGTTTGGTGTTGCTAGTCCGAGCAGGCCTAGGAATGTAAGGCCGTAATCCCCCCAACTGTACTGATGGGTTGCAGAATAAATACCAATTGGAAAAGCAATCAACCAAGTGAAGATGATGGTGAAGAACGTAACTATAATTGTAAAGAATAAACGGTCACCAATGACTTCTCTTACAGGCAATTCATATTCAAATGAGTAGCCAAAATCACCGACCAACATCCCTGTTGCCCATTGGAAATATCGCTCCCAAATTGGTTTATCAAAACCGTATTCTGTTCGAAGAAATTCAATCAATTTTGGGTCTACAGTTTCACCAGCAGCCCGCAACTCATTCACATAGCTCTCAAAATAATCGCCAGGTGGTAATTCAATAAGCGTAAACACCAAGATGCTTGTTAGCACCAAAGTTGGGATCATGTATAAAACACGTTTAAAAATATAGGAAATCATCTAACTATTTGCCCTTACCTATCGTACCAAAAGGTATCAGGTTTATAGATGCCAAAATAGGAAGTAGGCTCCCATGCATAAATGCCATCTTCTGGAACATTTCTTAAGTCGTTTGCCACCACAACAGGCTGTCTACTGTTGTTCACTGTACCAATACTAAAGACCTGATCGGCATAGCCACTTAGCATTTCATGCCAAATTTGATGACGCTCTTCGTCTGTATTTGCAAGCATCCATTGGTTGAAAAGTTGTAGCTGAACCATTGGGCCATCCAAATTAACAGGTTCACCAGCTTTTGTATTGGTACTGGCATATTGCCCCCATTTTGGCCATTGAAGTTGGGCTTCATCGGTTGGGGCTAATTCTTCTGGGTTCATGGCCGAGGTAGCAACTGCGTTGTTCAAACCACTAAATACAGAGATAAGCGTTTCACCTGCCGCAGCACGCCTTCTAAAGATATCGCGCTGTGATGATCTGATAAAAATCTTGAGACCAATTTCGCGGTAATGATCTGTGATTAATTCCAACACATCTGTTTCTTCAGAACTTTCACCAGCTGTCTCGATTGTAATTTCTGCACGACGGCCATCTGGTAAAAGTCGGGTGCCGTCAGGATCTTTTTTATCAAGTCCTAAGTCATCTAAGAGTGCGTTTGCTTTATCTCGGTCGTATTTAGCCCACATCTGAGAGTACTCACTTTTATAAAGTGTACTTTGCGGCATGACTGTATTTGCACTTGGATAAGCAAGTCCAAAATAGATAACCTCATTAATCTCTTTGCGATTAATCCCAAGTGAAAGTGCTCTACGGAACCGCACGTCTTGTATTACCTTACGCCAAACCTCATCATTGGCATTTAAGTTTGGAAAGAGAGCAACCTGCGATCCCCGACCAAGTGACCACAATCTTGTTTTGTAGTTATTCTTTTTTTCTCCACGCTTGAGATAAGGCACGTCGCTAAATTGCAAATAACGCGCCTGTAAATCAGCTTCACCCGTCCCTGCTTTTGCAGCAATTACATCTTTTGAAACAACAGACATAATCAATCGATCTATGTATGGCAGTTGTTGTCCGTTAGGGTCTATACGGTGGAAATACGGATTACGTTCAAAAACAAACCTTGTACTAGGTGGTGGTGTTGTATTGCGCCAGGCTTGCAAGGTTGGAAGTGCGGGATTTTCTGGCCTGCGTTGTCTTTGCTTGCGTGTGTGCAATGCAGTCCAATCCCTTGCATCATTTTCTTCAACTTTTTTGGCAAGCTCGTCTTTATCTGCATATGTTTCATGAAACTGCTTCATATAATGAGCAGGTCGATAGATATAAAGCGGGGAAGGTGCTGCAAGAGCTGGTAAGAAAGATGGATTTGGTTTTGACCAAGTATATCTAAAAGTCAGATCATCAATGACAGTAAAAGTTGGCGCTTCACCATCTACCAACAACTGGGCAGGTATGCCTTTTTTGCCAAGCTTTGCGTTGTTGACGATGTCTTCCCAGTAGTAACGAAAATCTTCAGAAGTTAAAAGATGACCATCTGACCAACGGTGCCCTTTACGAAGCTTAAATGTGAAATCTCGCCCTTGTCCGACATAAAAGGATTCAGCGACATCAGGCTCAATTTTGTAATCAGACGAATAACCAACAAGGCGCGCGTAGGTGTAAACAGTGATCTGACCAAGGTCTTTTGCCTTGCCCATTAACAGCCTTAAATCACCACCGTATTTGCCAATTGTTTTATTGGTTTTATCATAATCAAGCACTCGAGGCTTTTCAGGTAGTCGTTGCTCCATAGGCGGCAGGCTGCCTTCCTCAACTAGCTTTTGCAACATAGGGATTTCTGCAGAAAATGCTGATGACACCATTGATGCGAAAGTTATGGAAATAACAATAAGAATTTTTCTACTAATACTCATAATGCTCTTAGTTCCGAAGGATTACAGTTACAATTTGCAAGAACATAATGACCTTCGTCAATACGAATGTTTTCCAGCGCCCCATCTTGCGAAATTTTAAAAGAAGCACCCCAATCATCTGCCTCTGCTGATGATTGATACTTGATGTTTTCAAAATCTAGAAGACGATCTAAGTCTGGGTATGGCACTGCAGATAGTAAGGATTTAGTGTAAGGGTGGCTAGGATTAGTAAACAGCTGCTCTCTTGAGGCTATCTCAACCAATTTTCCTTGGCACATAACTGCAATACGATCGGCAACATAATTTACAACCGCCAGATTATGCGAGATGAATAGACTTGTAAGCCCAAGTTCTTTGCGTAAATCATTTAGTAGATTAAGAATTTGCGCTTGTACGGATACATCCAGTGCAGAAACCGGTTCATCGCAAATCATAACTTCAGGATGCAAAGCCAATGCTCTAGCAATTCCGATACGCTGTCTTTGACCGCCAGAAAATGAATGCGGATAGCGGTTTAGGCAGTTAGAGTCTAACCCAACAAGTTTTATCAAGTCTAACAAGTCTTGTTTTTGTTCTTTGCCTGAATGAAGACCATGAATAACATAAGGCTCTGATAAAATATTCTGAATAGTCATTCTTGGATTTAATGAACTATACGGATCTTGAAAGATCATTTGAACTTTGCGGCGAAAATCCATGAGATCATCACCTTTAAGACCAAGAACGTCCTTCATTCCATCTTTGGTATTGAGTTGAACTGTTCCTGCCGAAGCTTCCAAAGCCTTCATAATAAGTTTTGAAACAGTCGTTTTTCCCGAGCCACTTTCTCCAACGAGACCGAGGCACTCACCTTTTTTGATTTCAAAACTAACATTATCAACTGCAACAACTTTTTGCTCTTCACCACCACCAAGCCAACTGCCTTTGCTGGTTGAAAACTCTTTTCTTAAATTTTCAACTTTGATATGAGGGCCCTCAAATTCTGGCACATCAGAGGCTTTGAACTTTGCAGCAAGTTTATGAATTGTTTGCGTAGACCTCTCTCCACCTCCATCTCTTAAAGAGACAAGTCTTTCACCTTGTTTCATTTCAAAATGCGGGATTGCAGCTATCAGCGCTTTTAAATATGGGTGCTTTGGTCTGCGGAATATATCATCAACACTACCTGCTTCCATAATCTCACCGTGATAAATCACAACAACTTTGTCAGCCATATTAGCTACAACACCAAGATCGTGGGTAATCATTAAAATGGCAGTATTGAATTTTTTCTGTAGTTCTTTCATCAACCCTAGGATTTGCGCTTGTACAGTAACATCTAGTGCCGTTGTGGGTTCATCAGCAATGACCATTGCAGGATTACAAATCAGCGCCATCGCAATGACTGCACGTTGACGCAGACCACCTGATAGTTCGAACGGATACATTTCATAGCCACGGGCAGGATCTGGAAACCCAACTAACCGCAAGATCTCCTCAGTATCAGAACGCGCCTCGCTTGAAGATTTCGTGTGATGAAGAATGAGCGCTTCTTCAACTTGATTGCCGATTGTATGCAAGGGAGAAAGCGCTGTCATTGGTTCTTGAAAAACCATTGAAATTCTACCGCCACGCACTTCATATAAGTACTGATCTTTTGCATCTAGACTTGCGATGTCTATCGCCGGATCATCATTTTCAGGATCATTGAATAGAATGCTGCCATCATTAATTTGAGCGTTCTTAGGCAGTATTCGCAAAATGGATTGAGCAATGACTGATTTACCAGAACCAGACTCCCCAACAATTGCAACAACCTCCCCTTTCGCAACAGAAAAACTCACGCCTTTAACGGCATCAATCTGACCTTTTTGCAAATTAAAGGAGACTTTAAGGTCTTTCACTTCTAATAATTTAGATGAATCACCCATTTGTACGAATTATGCCCCCTGAGAATTTCTTAAGTCAGTATTTATTTGAGGCATTTTACATACCTAATCTCCAAAGGAAAGTACCATAAATTAAAATCAATAAAAGATGTATTATTGAAACAATCATATTTTACTGAAATATATGCTTTTAAAAATTGAAATTATAGAATGCGTGCTAGATTATTATTGTAATTTTGATAGCGCAAAAAAGCTGTTATCTGATTTCGAAATAATCTCGATACCACTCAACAAATAAACTTAACCCTTCTTGGAGATTGGTTTTTGGCTCAAAACCATAATCCGCATTAATCTGGGATATATCTGCATATGTCGCTGGTACATCACCTGGCTGCATCGGTAAGTTTTTGCGCACTGCTTTCTTATCTAACGCTGTCTCAAGCGTCTTTAGAAAGTCTTCTAGAGTTTCTGGCTTGTTATTTCCTATATTATAAACTTTATGAGGTGCATCTTTTTGTTTGATAAAGCCCTTATCCAACATAGCAATAATACCAGAAATGATATCATCAATATATGTAAAATCACGAAGCATATCCCCGTGATTAAATACTTCTATTTGCTCACCGGCTAAAATCTTTTTTGTGAAAGAGAAGTAAGCCATATCAGGCCTTCCCCAAGGGCCATAAACTGTAAAAAACCTAAGCCCTGTTAGAGGTATATTGTATAAATGCGCGTAGGTATGGCTGATTAATTCATCAGATTTTTTAGTTGCTGCATAAAGTGAAACAGGACTATCGGCTCTATCTGTTTCTTTAAAAGGCAAATCTTTTCTGCCTCCATAGACGGAGCTGGATGAGGCATATAACATATGCTCTAGCCCGTCTTTATTACGGGCAATTTCTAAAATATTTAAATGACCAACTAGATTTGATTGCACATAGGCGCGAGGATTTTCCAAGCTATAACGAACACCAGCTTGAGCGGCAAGGTGTACTATTTTCGTAAAGCTTTTTTCTTTGAGAAATTCTTCCAGCGCCATATCATCAGCAATATCAATTTGACCAAAATCAAAGTTTTTATATTGCTTAAGTATGTTGAGCCTAGCTTGCTTTAAATCTACGTCATAATAGTCATTAAGATTATCAATACCAATAACTGCTCGACCCTCATCAAGCAAAGTCTTTGCTAAATGAAACCCAACAAATCCAGCAGCCCCAGTAATCAAAAAAGCCATAAAAGAACATCTCTTATTATTAATTCCTATCCATTTCATGGTTTGCTTAGCAAGGAATGTCAAATGAGAATAATTCTAGGGGCTGTCCCAGATAACTCAAAAATGGGTTATCAATATGGGTATGAGAAGAAG
>CAZCUN010000058.1:0-19227 GCA_964502215.1 uncultured Rhizobiaceae bacterium
CATACCCATATTGATAACCCATTTTTGAGTTATCTGGGACAGCCCCTAATATTTTAAAGACTGTATTAGCTCGCCCAAGAATGGCATTTACACGCGACCAAATCATGACTGCAGCTTGGCCTGATAATGTCCACGTATCAGAACGTACGATTGATAGTCATGTCAGAAACCTTCGTTCAAAGCTAAGTGCGGCAGGTTGTGAAAATGCCGTTGAAACAGTTCATGGTATTGGGTTTAGATTAGGGACGTGTGGAGCAAAGCCCTCATGAGTATTACGCCTAAAAAATGGCGTCCATCCTTAGGGATGGTTGTTGTTGCAATGCTAATATTTATACTCTGCCTACCTGTTACGGGCATTTGGGCATTTAGGTTTTATGACAGTCAACTTGTGCGCGAAACCGAACAAGAGCTAATCGTACAAGCAGCTTTTATTGAAGCTTTAGTCATCAATGAGCTTGATGATAAAGATCCTTCGCCTCTTCTCCTTGGAAATAAAATTCAAAGTTCTTCAAACAAAGAAAAAGAAGAAAAATTCTTAAGAGCGAAACTGGACCTTACAACGAATGAAGTTCTGCCCCCTAGGAGCGATGTAAAAACTGCCGTTAAGTTGCCTGACGCACTTTTTTTAGAAATTGGTAGAAAACTCGACCCTATTCTCGCAAAGTCTCAGCAAATCACCCTAGCAGGTTTTCGGATACTTGATCCAAATGGCACAATCATCGCTGGGCGAAGTCAGGTTGGAAGATCTCTTGCTCATGTCTCAGAAGTAAAAGAAGCACTTTCAGGTAATTATGCAAGTGTTATAAGACAGCGTATTTCGTCGAACCCTAATCCGCCAATCTACACCATTAGTCGCGGAACTGGCATTCGTGTTTTTATTGCAATGCCAATTATATATCAAAACCAAATTGCAGGCGTTGCTTATCTATCAAGAACACCAAGCCACTTTCTGCGCGAACTTTATGGGCAACGTTGGAAAATTGCTCTTGCAGCTTTCTCGATGCTCCTCATTACATTCATTATTGCCTACGTTTTTATCAGAACGATAAAAGGGCCTATTGAAGCCTTGAATGAACGTACAAGCAGAATTTCACAAGGCGATAGGTCTGCCTTAGAGCCGCTTTCACATAACGGGACCCGTGAGCTTGCTAATTTGAGCGAAGGATTGCTTTCTATGTCAGGCAAACTCCGCGACCGTTCTGACTACATTAATACGTTTGCAACGCATGTAAGCCATGAATTAAAATCTCCGCTTACATCAATTCAAGGTGCGGCAGAATTATTGCGCGACTCTAATGATGATATGAACGATGCTGAAAGAGTAAAGTTTATTGGAAATATTTTAGGGGATACTGAACGTCTCACAAAACTGCTTGATCGCTTGCGAGATTTAGCTGAGGCCGATAATTCAGATCATAAGGGTGTATGTAATTTAAATGCTAGCCTAAAGTCTCAAACTACGAGATGGTCACCCTTGAAAATCAATTCAGAAGTTTCTGAAAATCAGCAAATCAATCTTACATGTGAGAACGTAGATATTATTTTATCAAATTTATTTTTAAACGCTGAACAACATGGAGCAACCGTTGTTCATGTTAGCGCTAAAGAAAATAAAACTGAACTAAGCATTATAATCCATGACAATGGGCAAGGCATATCAGAATTAAATCAAGATAAGATATTTCAATTATTTTTTACAACCCAACGTGAAACAGGTGGCACAGGTATGGGGTTAGGCATCATTCAATCAATTCTAAAATCTAACGATGGTGTCATTTCATATCAGCCAACGAAAAAAGGAACGTGTTTTAAAATCACTTTACCTATTGCTTAATTATATGAGGCATGGCGGTTTTCTTCATTTGGAGTATTGGCAACATTACTTCTTATTTCTCTTAATAATTTTTCTTGTATTGCCCTTCCAAAATCTTCAAAATTTTTTGCCGTGATGACGAAAGAACCTGGACCTGAAATAACTTCGGTTTTGTAATAATGATCAAGATTTGGAAAGTCAGCGCCAAGAATTGCAAGACCATTTATAGTCACGTTTTGGAGGGTTGCCAGCAATTTTGCATCGCGGATCATGATGCCTTTTGAAAAAGAAAATTCTGTTTCAATGCCGTCGCCAGAAACATCAATCGTTTTGCGAAGTCCATCATGACCGTTGGTTGCTATCATGGTCAAAGCTTCTTGGACGCCTGACCCAATACCCGTACCACCTCCACCGTTCATATTCAGTGTGTCATCGTCATTTACTTGAAATTTTTCTATAAAATTTGCAAATCGATGAATTGAATTTTCGTCTTTTAAAATAAACCAGCCACTTTTTTCTTTTGGATTAGAAGCATCCGACCAGAGCATTAATGACACGGCTATTTTTCCTACTGGCCCTGCTTGTATTGCTTCTATTATCTCTAGATTTCTAAAGGCATTTGCAGTGCCCTTAAGTTGCAAGCGGTATTCGCTTTCACTAATACTACCAGAAGAATCCATAGCCAGCACAAGTTCAAGATCAACCTCTTCTGCACTCGCAGAATGAAACGTACTGACTAGAAAACAGATAAAAAGACTTGCAAGTTTTATAAATTTTGAATTTGTACGCTTGATCATTTTATAAAACCTTTGCTTGTTTAGATCGATTAATCATATGAAAAAACGAAGCAAAGACCAATAAGCTCACAGTAATTTTAAGCCCTAATTAAAGAGCAAATGACCGAAACACCCTTCGGCCACATTGCTAACTAGAAAGCCTAATTAGAAAATTCATGCTTTATTATATGACTATCAATCTACCCTTTAGGCAATAATTTAGATCGCTAAATACTCGTGACGCAAGTCTTCATTGTCTAGGACCTCTTTTGCACTACCGTCATAGACAACTTGACCCGTATCAAGAATGACAGCACGATCAGCCAAGTTAAGCGCTGCAACGGCATTTTGTTCAACGATAATCGTCGTCATGCCTTCTTCACGGATCAGTTGAAGGGTCTTTTCAATCTCTTGAACAATCACAGGTGCAAGACCTTCATATGGTTCATCGAGAAGCAATAATTTAATATCACGAGAAAGCGCGCGTCCAATAGCTAACATTTGTTGTTCGCCACCTGAAAGCGTTGTGCCTTCTTGTTTGCGCCGCTCGCCAAGTCTTGGAAAAAGATCGTAAATGCGTTCAAGCGACCAACCAATTGGCTCTGCAATCTGTGCAAGTTTGATGTTTTCTTCAACCGTCAAACCTTGAATAATTCTACGATCTTCAGGCACAAGTCCTACGCCTGATTGCGCGGCTTCATGGCTTTTCATGTTGTGTAGCGGTTTGTGGTCTAGCCAAATTTCACCATGCGTTAGCATCGGATCTTCAAGACGCGCTATTGCTCTGAGCGTTGATGTTTTACCAGCTCCATTTCGACCCAAGAGTGCTAAAATTTCACCTTCATGAATTTTCATGCTCACACCTTGGACGATAAAACTTTCGCCATAATAGGCATTAAGTTCCCAAGCAGAAAAATATGCAGGTTCATGATTGGAATTAATGCTTTCCCTGATCGGTTTTTCCTCAGCCATTAGTGCGCTCCCCCAAGATAAGCTTCCTGAACTTTAGGATTACCTTTAATATTTTCAGGTTTGTCTTCCACAATCACTGTACCTTGTGCAAGCACGGAAATTTTCTCAGCCAATGAAAACACAACGTGCATGTCATGTTCAATGATTGCCATTGTAATACCACTTGCCTGTTGAATTTCTCTCAAGAGGTCGATTGTATTATTTGTGTCGGCACGCGCCATACCTGCAGTTGGTTCATCAAGTAATAATAGCTTTGGATCTTGTGCCAAACACATCGCCATTTCAAGACGACGCTTGTCACCACGAGAAAGCGAAGAAGCAATTTCGTCTCTCTTGTCTATCATGCTGACATCGATCAACATTTTCTCGGCTTTTTCCTTCATGTCAGTTTGTGATGTAACACTCACAAGCGCATTCAATTCAAAAGCGCCATCACGTTTTGCAAAACATGCAATGATCACATTTTCAAAAACCGATAGGTCAGAAAAAATTTCTGGTGTTTGGAAAACACGGCTTACGCCCATCTGATTAATTTGGTGTGGCTTAAGACCCAACAATGATTGATTATTGAACATGACTGAACCTGAGTCTGGGATAAGCTTCCCAATAAAACAGTTAAGCAAAGTAGACTTACCAGCACCATTTGGACCAATGATTGCGTGAACTGTGCCCTCTTCGACATTCAGATTAACATCATTAAGAGCTTGCAAGCCGCCAAAGCTTTTGTTGACGCCTGTTACCTCGAGAATACCCATTACTAAAAAGACCCCTATTCAGCAGCTGCAGGTGACGATTTGCCAGAACCTACATCTGTATTTGATTTTTTCTTGAAAAGATTAGAAATGCGTTGTCCACCTTCCATCAGGCCGCCTGGTAGGAAAATAACAACTAACATAAAGATGATGCCAAGAGTTAGGTGCCAACCTTTACCGATGAATGGGTAGAAAATTGCAACGAAGAAATCTTGCAAACCTTCTGGCATGAAAGAAAACCAAGTTTGTAAGATACCTTCATTAATTTTTGAAACGATGTTTTCAAAATATTTGATAAACCCTGCTCCCAGTACTGGCCCCATCAAAGTACCAGCGCCCCCAAGGATTGACATTAAAACAACTTCACCTGATGCAGTCCAGAACATACGTTCAGCACCAGCTTGCGTATCCATCGCAACCAATAGACCGCCTGCAAGTCCAGCGTACATCCCAGAAATGACAAAAGCAGCGAGTGTATAAGGTCTTGATTCAATGCCTGTATAATTCAAACGATTTTGATTGGACTTAACGGCACGTAGCATCAAACCAAACGGTGATCTGAAAATACGAATGGATATGTAAAATGCAATTACCATAAACAATGCAGCGATGTAGTAACCTACGTTGAAAGTAAACACCCAACCACTAAGAGCAAGTTCATAGCTGTCATTCATAAACATACCAAAGAAATTAGCACGTGGCGTTGTACCCTCTGCAAGTGCGGCATCGAGAATTCTTGGATCACTTACCTTAGGTTGCAAACCAGTTTCACCACCAGTGATAGGTGTTAGAACAGAATAAGCTAATGAGTATGACATCTGCGCAAAGGCTAGGGTTAGGATTGAGAAATAAATTCCTGATCTGCGTAATGAAATCCATCCAACGAACAGAGAAAATATACCTGCCACAATAACCGATGCCACAATAGCAGGCACAATATTTAGCGTTAAAAGCTTAATCATCCAAACGCCCGCATAACTACCAGCACCTAAGAAGGCTGCATGGCCGAAGCTGAGATAGCCTGTTAAGCCAAATAAGATATTAAATCCAATTGCAAAAATACCAAAGATAACCAAGCGCTGCATCAAGTCAGGATAACCAGCATTAAACTGTGCCAAGCTAGAGTTTTCAGGGAATGGATTTAGAATAAATGGAGCAAACACCGTTAAGATAATAACGACCAGTAAAAGCCCAACATCTTTTTTATTCAGTCCTAGCATAGTTATTCCTCCATAACGCCGGCTTTACCCATCAGACCACGCGGCCTTGTGAGCAGCACGATCATGGCTACAAGATAAATTATAATTTGGTTGATGCCTGGTAATGTTTCTAAAACTGTGGTCATCGAAGCAAAGCTCTCAAGAATTCCCAATAAGAAACCTGCTAGCACCGCACCGGATAAAGACCCCATTCCGCCCACAACCACAACAACAAAGCTTAGAACCAGAAAGTCCATGCCCATATGATAATTAGGTGAGTTAATAGGCGTATACATAACACCCGCAAGACCAGCAACCGCGGCAGCAAGACCGAACATGATTGTAAATCGCTTATCAATATTGATACCAAGCAAACCGACGGTTTCACGGTCTGCCATACCTGCACGCACAACCATTCCGAAAGTTGTAAATTGCAAGAACGAGAATATAGCTCCTATGATTGCAGCAGCAAAGCCGAAATATACAAGACGCCAATATGGATAGTTGATGCCTGAACCTTCTAAACCAAACAAAGCACCGAAATCGAAAGACCCTTTGAAAACTTCCGGTGCAGGAGTTGGAATTGGGTTTGCACCATAAAAATATTTGATAATTTCTTGTAATACGATCGCAAGGCCAAACGTTACAAGGATTTGGTCTGCATGGGGGCGCTTATAGAAATGTCTAATAAGGCCTCGCTCCATGATAAAACCGATTAATACCATTACAGGTATTGCAAAGAGTATCGATAAAGGAACGGACCAATCTATAATGGTGTTTCCTAGAGATTCTCCAAAAATATCGTAGATGTACGGAACATCTACTTTTAGTGGTTTTCCAAGAAAGTCTGTTTTGGTTGGATCAACCACTTGATGGCTAAGTGTTAGAAGACGGCTTAAAGTGACTGCGCAAAATGCGCCAATCATAAACAATGCGCCATGGGCAAAATTAACAACGCCTAGTGTGCCAAAGATCAATGTTAGTCCTAATGCGATAAGCGCATAGGCAGAACCTTTGTCTAGGCCATTAAGAGTTTGCAGGATTATAGCTTCCATAGCGTCACCTTAGGTTTTTTGAATTGATTAGAAATACAATAAAAGAGAGGAGGGATTTTCACCCCTCCTCAAGGATTTTATAAAACGATAGACTTATGTGCCTGGGTTACATGCACCAATTGGTACTGCATTGCCGTCACCGTCACGCATTTGCGGGTGATCAGGTGCATATGTCACTTTATCTACTGGAGTAACTTCCACAACTTCAAGAATATCGAATTCTGATGTTGGGTTTTCTTTACCCTTCACAACCAGCACGTCTTTGAAACACTGGTGATCTTCTGCACGGTAAAGTGTTTTACCATTACCAAGACCGTCGAATTCAAAGCCTTCAAGTGCTTCAGCAATGCCACATGGGTTGAATGTACCAGAACGCTCAGCAGCATCAGCATATAGCAATGTCTGACAGTAAACTGTGTGAGCAGCCTGTGATGGCGGGAAGCCATACTTTTCACCAAATGACTTAACGAATGCTTTTGTGCCTTCATCAGTTAGTGACCAGTGCCAGTTTGTTGAACCGTAGATGCCTTTAACGTTTTCACCAGCACCTCGAGCCATCAAGCGTGAGTATAGCGGAACAACGATTTCGAAGTTCTTGCCATTTACAAGCTTATCACGAAGACCGAACTGAACAGCGTTTGTTAGTGAATTCACCATGTTGCCGCCGTAGTGGTTAAGAACCAAAACGTCTGCATCAGACTGAAGAACTGGCGCAATGTAAGATGAGAAGTCAGTTTGTGTTAGAGGTGTTTTAACAGAGTTTACTGTTTCCCAACCCATTTCTTCTGTTGAAGATTTCACAGCTTCTTCTGTTGTGTAACCCCAGTTGTAGTCTGCAGTAAGGTGATATGCCTTACGATCCTTGCCATATGCTTTTGCAAGCACAGGAGCAAGTGCTGCACCTGACATGTATGAGTTAAAGAAGTGACGGAAGCCGTTAGCTTTCTTATCTTTACCTGTTGTATCGTTTGAGTGTGTAAGACCCGCCATGAAGATGATACCAGCTTCTTGACATAGAGCCTGTACAGCAACAGCCACACCAGATGATGAACCACCAGTAATCATTACTGCGCCATCTTTTTCGATCATTGATTTTGCAGAAGCACGCGCTGCATCAGCTTTTGTTTGCGTATCGCCTGTTACAAATTCAACTTTCTTGCCAAGGATGCCGTTACCCTTGAGTGCTTTTGATGAGAATGTACCCATCATGCCGCCGTCGCCGCCACCGTTTAGGTGCTCAACAGCAAGTTCGTATGCGCGAAGTTCATCAGCACCTTCGTCAGCGTATGGGCCAGACTGTGGTACGTTAAAACCAAGTGTGACTGTGCCACCCTTTGGTTCGTTTGTGTAAGCGTTCGCTGAGTTAGTAATAAGAGTAGGCATGGCCAAGCCAGCACCTGCAATTGCGCCTGACTTGATTAAGCCACGACGTGTAAGTTCAAATTTAGACATAAAAGTCTCCTCCCAGAGTTAACCTTTTATCAATATCACAAATGATGATAAAAGTGCTACAAAAATAGCTAATCTAAAAGAACCCGACTCCAAGCTCTATTTCTATAGGACTTTAGTTTGATTAATTAATAGAGTAATATTTTATTCAATGAAAACAAAGGGTTAAATATTTTTAATCAATGTTATTTTTTGAGCGATACACAATTATTTTATATCAGCATTGTTGACCTATTCTACATTTAAAGAAAATACGTCTGCAAATCTTGTTCCTTTGCAGAAATTTATTAGAGCAGAATGCCAGTATACGATTGACGTTCTTCTATTTCTGGTAAACCATTACGTCGAATAAAGTTTTAGGAGGAAGGCATGAGTGTCACTGTACTTGATCCTGATGTAATAAAAATCAATAAACATTTCAATGAGATACCAGATACAAAATCTGTAGCTGACTTTAAAGCAGGCCCTGGCATTGATAGGCTTGAATTAAAGTTTGATATTGCTGAATTGCAAAATGCCCTAACGCAAGCCTTAGAGAAGACTGCATTTAAAGGTGATCTCGATGCAGGTTTTGGGGCTTTTTCACTTACACGCAGACCTGGCGTTGAAATTGAGACACCAAATGACCTTTCCGGCTTATTCTTTACACGAGTAGATGAAACTTATGAAGAAGTACGCCGCGAAGATGTGGTCGATGAATTTAAGTTCACAGAGTTAGTACCAGCTTTCAAAGGCACTTACTTTGAACATGTGCATGATGAACTGACAAAACGTTTTCCGATTGGGCGTATGCGTGTTCTTTCAAAGGGACTGTATAATTGCAACTCATGGCATCGTGATCCTGAGCCTCGATTGCACATTCCGATTATCACCAATCCAGGGTCGCTCTTTTTGGTAAATCATCACGCAACGCATTTACCCGCTGATGGGTCTGTCTATTTCACGGATACAAGAGGTTATCATACCGCATTAAATGGTGGCGAGACGCATCGGGTTCATATTGTAGCAGCATTGCCTTGGGAAGGTTCTCCAACATAATGACGACCTTTCAAAACTTCTTACACAAAACTACGTATAACGATTTGCCTGAAGAGGCACGAGCATTTGCAAGGCGTTGTTTACTAGATTTAGTGGGCGTTTTAATTAGTGGCAGTGAAACAAAATTATCTACACTCATATCAAAACATGCGCATGAACATTTTGGGAGTGGCTCAACCTCGGCTTCTATTCTACTGAAGGATTTGAAGGCAAGTCCAGCAGGTGCAGCACTTGCCAATGGTATGATGATTGATTCCATTGATGCGCATGATGGCTTCAAACCCGCAAAAGGACATGTCGGCTGTCACGTGCTTCCAACACTTATGGCATTTGGGGAAGCTGAAAACATTCATGATGGAAAAGAGTTTCTTGCAAGTCTTGTTGTTGGTTATGAAATTGGCGGACGTGCTGCTGTTGCACTTCATGGTAGTGTTCCCGACTATCATACTTCAGGTGCTTGGGGTGCAGTAACTTCTGCCGCACTTGGAGCGCGGTTACTTCAATTTGATGAAGAGCAAACCCGTCATGCCATGGGGATTGGGGAATATCATGGCCCTCGCAGTCAAATGATGCGGGTGATTGATCATCCTACCATGTTAAAGGATGGTTCTGGTTGGGGTGCTATGGCTGGCATCAGTGCTACTTATCTGGCGCGTGATGGATTTACGGGTGCGCCAGCGATTACGATAGAAGGCGAAGACGTTGCGCGCTATTGGGAAGATTTGGGCACACGCTGGACAATTCTTGAACAATATTTCAAAGCCTATCCTGTTTGTCGCTGGGCGCAACCCGCAACAGAAGCAGCGCTTTCTTTAACGCAGGCTAATAATATTAGTCATGAAGATATCAAGTTTATCGAAGCACATACATTTCTTGAGGGCTGCAAACTTGCAGCGCGTGAACCGAAAGATACAGAACAAGCACAATACTCACTCCCCTTTCCTGTTGCTGCCAGTCTTGTTTTTGGCAAGCTTGGGCCTAAGGAAATCAGTCAGGACAATTTGCAAAACCCAGACGTTCTGCGCCTTTCAAACTCGATGAAGCTGATTGAAACCGAGGACTATAACAAAGCCTTTCCAGAACAACGTTATGCGCATGTGGTGATTGAATTAAATTCTGGCGAGCGTCTTACGTCTGATCGCCATACAGCACGAGGTGACCCTGAAGATCACCTTTCAATGGATGAGATCCAAGCAAAATTTCATGCATTTGCTGATCCAGTGATTGGTGAAAAAGGCGCAAGTGAAATTGAAACAATCATTATGAAAATGGGTGAAGGTTCAAACTTGGATGATCTGCTGACAGCTCTAAAACCGTCAGCATAAGATCATTTCTTGGCAAGCTTCTTGGCTTGGGCAACCCACTCATCACGATCGATACGACCTTTAAAGTTTAGATAGCCATCAACCCAGTCACGCTCAGCTTTTTTCCATTTAGAAATCTGCTCGAACTTATAGATACCAAGCCCATGCAAAACGCCTTCAAGTTTTGGCCCTATCCCTGAAATGAGTTTTAGGTCATCTGGCTTTGCAGGTTTTTTCATTTTTGCAGGACGCGCATCTTTTGGCTTTGCGGCCGCTTTAGCAACCGTTTTTGCTTTAGGCTTTGCAGGTGCTTTAGCTTTAGCTTGCGTCTTTGCTTTAGTCGCTGGCTTTGCCTTAGATGCACTTGCCGTTACAGCAGCAACTGCCGCAACAGCTGTAGCGCTCGATGCTAATGCACTTGCTTTCTTAGCTTTGCTTTGTTCAGCTTTTTTTGTTGTTGGTGCTTTCTTCTTTTCACCCAAAACAATAACGGGTTCCATAGAATCCAAGACTTCTTGCGACAAGTGACATTTCACTTCGTGCCCGTTGCCTAGTTTTCGAACTGGCGGAACTTCAGGTTCGCATAGATCACCTTCAACCTGCATTTTACGCGGGCATCTGGTTTGGAATGGGCAACCACTTGGTGGATTAAGTGCAGAAGGGATATCGCCATCAAGCACAATGTGTTTTTTCTGAACCGAGGTATCCGCAATTGGGATCGCAGATAAAAGCGCTTCTGTATATGGGTGATAAGGCGGTGAAAAAATTGTGTCCGTATCACCCTGCTCTACGATATGCCCAAGATACATCACAACCACGCGGTCAGCGATGTAGCGCACAACTGATAAGTCATGGCTAATAAAGAGCATGGTGGTTTTGGCTTCGCGCTGAATTTCCATTAGAAGTTCAGTGACGGCTGCTTGTACGGATACATCCAAAGCTGAGACGGGTTCATCCGCCACCACAACTTTTGGCTGCCCAGCAAAAGCTCTTGCAACACCAATTCTTTGTTTTTGCCCCCCTGATAATTGCCTTGGCATGCGCACTGCAAATTCACGTGGCAGTTTTACAAGATCAAGCAGCTCCAACATCTTTTGTTGGCGCTCAGCTTGTGAATTGCCAATCTTGAATTTTTCAAGCGTTCGCATGATTTGCGAACCCACACTGTGGGATGGATTGAGTGTATCAAACGGATTTTGGAAAACCATCTGGACAGAAGCAACTGTTCCTGTTTCGCGGTCACCCACTTCCACATCGCCAATTTCTAAGTTACCCAATTTAACAGAGCCATCGGTTTTGGTTTCAAGGCCAAGCAAAACTTTAGCAAGTGTGGATTTACCACAGCCAGACTCACCCACGATAGCAACCGTCTCAGCTTCTCTTGCGTTAAACGAGATTGTTTCATTCGCCTTGACCGTTCTAGCGTCTTTGCCGCCAAACATTTTGTTGGCCGCAACATCGTAGTATTTCTTTAACTCATCGACTTGAAGAACAACGTCACCAGGTTCCACTGCTTCCGTGATTACAGGCCTATCTGGCTCTGCAAACCAATCGATTTCTGAAATTCGCGAACACCGCGATCTATGCTCATCATTACCACCCACTGATTGCATTCTAACTGCTGCAGAATTACATTTTGCTTCATCATAGTGCGAACAACGTGGACCAAAATTACACCCAAGTGGTCGCTCGTGTGGTAAGGGCAATTGACCTGGAATAGAAATCAGAGGGCGTGAATTTTTATCAGCTCCTGGAAGTGGAATCGAATTAAACAGGCCTTGCGTATAAGGATGGCGCATGCGGTCAAACACGTCATGCACTTTGCCTGTTTCAACCGCTTCACCTGAATACATCACAGTAATCTTGTCGCACGTTTCTAGGATAAGCCCTAGGTTGTGCGAGATGAACAACATAGAAGTGCCTGTCTTGCGACCAAGCTCTTTTACAAGCTCCACAATACCTGCTTCAACCGTTACATCAAGTGCTGTTGTTGGCTCGTCTAACAAAAGCAAATCAGGGTTTGAAAGAAGCGCCATTGCAATCACAATGCGTTGTTGCTGTCCGCCTGAAAGTTGGTGCGGATAAGAATCCAAAATACGCGCTGGATCAGGCAGTTTTACCGATGCAACCATATCCAAAGAACGATTATAGGCTTCTTCTGTGCTAACATCTTCATGCAACAAAAGAACTTCCATCAATTGTTTGCGGATTTTCATTGCAGGATTGAGCGATGCCATTGGCTCTTGGTAAATCATTGCAATTTTTGAACCGCGAATATCGCGCAATTCTTCCGGCGACATGTCTCCCATGTCCCGGCCTTTATATTTAATAGTACCGCCAACGATTTTGCCACGGTTGCCCATGTCACGCATGATGCCCAGTGCTACAGTAGACTTGCCACAACCAGATTCACCCACAAGACCCATGGTCTCGCCCGGCATGATTTTACAGGAAAAGTCCATTACGGCAGGAATCTCACCTGCTCTAACGAAGAACGAAATATCTAAGTTATCGATTTCAAGGATGGGTTGCACGTCAGAATTAGCCATGGTTTCTCTCCTCTAATCTTTCAACGATTCTTCACGAAGGCCATCAGCCAGCAGATTTAAACCAAGTACCAAGCTCATTAAACTCAAAGCTGGAACAAGCGGTGGGTGCAGGTATACAGAAAGAAGTCTGCGCCCATCATTAATGGTTGTACCCCAATCAGGACTTTCTGGTGGAAGCCCTAGGCCAAAGAAGCCAAGTGTACCTAGCAGAATTGTTGTGTAACCAATGCGAAGACAAAAATCGACAATCAGTGGCCCACGCACGTTTGGCAGGATTTCCCAAAGCATAATGTACCAAGGGCTTTCACCACGCGTTTGAGCAGCCGCAACATAATCACGTGACTTAACATCTAGCGTTAAACCTCGAACAATACGGAAGATTGTAGGCGAGTTCACGAATACTACTGAGACGAACACAATCAAAATTTCTGGATTTACATCGAATAAATCAAGAAAGCTTGGCCAGATATCAACGGCTGTATCTCTGCCTGTATCTGAAATTGCTGACATATAAATTAGAAAGCCAACACCCAGAACACCTAATAAAATAGGCGCTCGAATAGAAGGGCGCGTTTCATATCTCGAATTTAATAACATACCCAGAAAAATTAATGGGAATATGAAAAGCACGGCAGCCATGTAGGCTGGAATACCTACCAGCGTAATTTCTGGTGTTACTAAGAGGTAGAACAATAAGATTACTGGGAAAGCCAAAACTAAATTTGCGGCAAAAGATAAGACCGTATCAAGTCTGCCACCATAATACCCTGCAGGAAGCCCCAATGTAATGCCAACCATATAAGCAAACAAAGTGGCAAAAGGGGCGATTGCAATTACGATGGTTGAGCCTTTTACAACGCGACTGAAAACGTCACGCGCAAGATTATCACCACCTAGAAGGTAATACTCATAAGCACCTTCAGCTGCATTCTTCAGTGGTGTGCCTGGTACTTTGTTTTTCATACCCGATGCTTGGTTTAACGCGTCATGCGTTGAGATCAAGTCAAAGACACCTGTGAACAACGCCGTATAAGCCCAAAACATGACAAGCGCAAAACCTATCATTCCGACAATACTATCAAAAAGTCGACCATAAAGACCTAGTGTACGTTTGAATTTAATTGAAATTACAAAAGTTAGAACAAGTGCAATCCAGACGGGCGTGAATCTAAAAACTACCTCTGCAACAATTCCACGTGCTAAAGGTAAAGTATCATTATCAGGAAATAGTAAAGTAACTCCAAGCCACACTGCTGAAAGTATGGCTATCAATAATAATGATATTATAAGCAAACGTGAAGTGTCTTTAGCAAATGGTCGATTAATATTTTTGAAGAACCAACAACTAAGGGCTATCAGTACAAAAAACATTGCAATACTTAGAATCGCTCGGAAAACATACGCGTTGTGCTCAATTTTCTCGAAGAATAAATAACCTGAAATATAATAATTTAATAAAAATACTGACAGCGTAGTTGCAAAAAATATAAATGTGCCTGAGGCTATTAACAAAGCTTGCTTGGGACTATCATTACTGACAGTAGCGCCAAAAGAAAAAACACCTGCAACTATTGCTACACATAGCAAAAAAGATATTGGTAATCCAAAATACGAACCATAGCTACCGAACCAAGTTAACGGATCCATTTCTAACGCCCCCTATGATAATCTGATACGTGGATTTAAGAACACGTATCCGATATCTGAAATTAATTGACTGATCAGAACGATCACTACTGAAACAACGGAAACACCTAGAAGCATTTCAATGTCATTATTGCCTGCTGCCTGTACAAGCTGCCAACCGATGCCTTTGTAGTTAAACAAAGTTTCTGTAATCACTACGCCAGTTAGCAAATATGGGATTTGCAAGGCGATAATCGTGAACGGTGCAATCAATGCATTTCGAAGCGCATGCTTGATAACAATGCCAACAAATGAAACACCTTTTAATCTCGCAGTTCTGATGTATTGCGCTGTCATTACTTCAGCCATGGAAGCTCGGGTCATGCGTGCTATATAGCCGATGTTAAACAATGCAATAGTTAAAACGGGAAGTGTGAAATTCTCAAAGTCTGGTGCGGTCATAGCTTGTGCGCCTGATCCCTTAAACCATTTCAACCCCACTGCACTGGAGGCAAAAACCGCTATTAAGACCACCCCTGATACATATTCTGGCGTTGCTGATGTAGCAATTGAGAAAGTCGACAAGGTTCTATCCCCTTTTGAACCTTCTTTCATGCCAGCTAATATGCCAATTAATAGAGCAATAGGTATGGTTACTATTAAAGCCCACATCATCAAGAAACCTGTAAGGCCTAGTCTTTTAATTACAATTCCGCCAACAGTTTCCTTTGATACGGTCGAAAAGCCCCAGTCGCCTTGTAAAACGCCACAATAAGCAGGCGCATCTTCAACAGGAGAACCTTTTCTTGCACATCGCGCTCGCGTTTCGCCATCAGTACCCGTAATTACATAACCTGGAACAACACCCAACCATTCGCCATATTTAACCATCATGTTACGATTGTAACCACGGTTGCCAAGCCAAGTATTTACCTGCTCTTCAGACATGCGAAAGTTACCTTGAGTTTTGGCAAGTTTTTCCAAATTTGGATAAAGGTTTGTCAAAAAGAAAACGATAAAGGTAAGGCAGAGTGCTGTTAAAAACATCACTCCCATTCTTTTTCCTAAAAATTGTAACATGGATATCCCAGCTATTTATAACGCAAATAATCTTTGGTTTTTTTTATTTAATTTTTCATTTCGTATAGAGATAACCTAAGCCTTGATAATCATCGAAACCGGCATCTCTATACGAAATAAAAAAAGGCCGCCTTAAAAAAGGCGGCCCAATTTAATTGTTGCGATTAAGCTTTAAAGCCCCACTTGTAGACTTGTGGAAGATAAGCAATGTGCATATCAACACCTGTCAACTCAGGCTTGTGGTGACGTGTAATAGTACGCCAATAAGGCTGAATTGTTACACCTTCATCAATCATGATTTTCTGGATTTTTGTCATCACAGCACGACGCTTATCTGCATCAGCAATTGAGTTTGCTTCTGCCAGTAGTGTGTCGAACTCTTCATTTGCAAAACCAGACTCGTTCCAAGCTTCGCCTGAACGGTAAGCAAGTGCGAGAACTTGAGTACCCAACGGGCGGTGATTCCAGTTTGTTGATGAGAATGGGTACTTTGCCCAATCGTTCCAGAATGTTGAACCTGGAAGAACTGTGCGTTTCACCTTCATGCCTGCTTTACGCAATTGGTCAGCAACAGCATCAGTCGTTGGTTTACGCCAGTCATCATCAATTGAGTGTAGCTCAAGCTCTGTATCAAGCATGCCAGCTTCTTCCATCAAAGCTTTTGCTTTTGCTGGATCGTGTGGAATGCGTGTAACAGAAGGATCATGCTCTGGGTGTACGGGGCCAACGTGGCAGTTATCAGCAGTTATACCCGCACCAGAAATACCAAGTTCGAGACATACAGCATTATCCGTTGCCATCGCAATCGCCTGACGAACGCGCTTGTCTTTGTAGAGATCAGAAGTTTGGTTTGGACGAATAACAACAGTAGCACCAGACACAACATCAGATTGGGTAAGACCAAGACCTGTCATGATCTCGATGAATTCACCAGTTGATTCCCAGTTCATATCGATTTCATCAGCTTCAAACGCTGCAACGAATGCAGATGCGTCTGTACCATAATCGATGAATTCAAAGCGGTCAGCGTAAGCGCCTTTACCTGCTTTATAACCCCACCAATCAAAGCCTTCGTTACGAACAACAACACCCTTAACACCAACTTCTAAGCTCTCTGGCTTGTATGGACCAGTACCAACAGCAGTACCAAGCATATCTTCTGGGTTATGGCTTGAGTGCACGATAGCCGCTGGATAGTCAGCCATGCCAGGGATAAGTGTGATATCAGCAGCAGGTAAGTTCAACTTAACTGTGTGACTGTCAACAACTTCAATCGCACCTGGGATTGCTTTGTTTGTACCATTAGGATTTTTATCTTCGTCTTTTGCATCAATAAGAACAGCAAAACGACCCGCCATTGAGTTACCCTCAACGTCTTTTTCACACCAACCTTCAATGTTGCGTGCAACGTCTGCAGCAGTGAAATCTTCGCCATTGTTCCACTTAACGCCTTTACGTACGTTTAGTGTATATGTCTTAGCATCGTCACTTACTTCCCAGCTTTCAAGAAGCATAGGCTCAAAAGTACCGTCTGAGTTGTACTCAACAAGATACTCAAGCCAACCAGCTGTGTAAGTTGCGATTTGTGTCCAGTCATAAGTGCGTGGATCTTTTAGTGCGCGTACTTCCATTTGCATGCGGATTGTACCGCCTTGCTTAACAGCAGCTTGTGCAGTAGATGGTGCAACTAGACCAAGCATACCATATGCAGCAGCTGTTGTAGCTCCAAAAGCGCTAGCTAGTGCAAGAAATTCACGACGCTCGATTTTGCCCTCTTTCGCATTCCTTGCGAAAATCGAAAGAAAAGGATGTTGTTTATTTGATTTAGTCATTTTTGTTATTTCCTCCCAACAAAAAATGTAGAGATAACATTGCATGGTGAAATTTTTATCGCAAGGCTTTGCATTTAATTTCAACGACTCTGCCTGTTCAAAATGCGCACCATATGAGTATTTTGATAAAATTTGAGAGGTTATTGCAGATTTGATAAGCTGCTATTGCAGATATCTGCTTTGACATGCATGCATAGTCTCAACCGAAACAAACCCGTTCAATGAAAATGATTAATTATTTAAACCTGATTAAATCTTTATTGCCTGCCGTTAAATCAGCTGGTGAAGTTATCATGACGATTTATGATGAAGCGAATACACACGACATTAAGCTAGATGGCTCGCCCGTAACAAAAGCCGACAAAGCCGCAGAAATAATATTGTTGAATTCATTAAAAGAGTTAGCCCCCGATATTACAATCATATCAGAAGAAAACCCTGACAGTCATCAAATAAAAGCTCCTGACATCTTTTTCCTTGTTGATCCACTTGATGGAACTAAAGAATTTTTAAAAAGAGATAGCAAGGGTGCTTTTACGGTTAATATTGCCTTGATCGAAAACGGGAAGCCAACGATGGGTATCGTTTATGCGCCCGCATTAAACAGAATGTTTTACGGCGCAGAAGGATTGGGGGCTTTTGAAAATGACAAACAAATTACAAGCATCAAAAATTTAACCGACAAACCCAAAGCAGTCGCGAGCCAATCTCATAGAGATGCTGAAACTGACCAGTGGTTGAAAGACCAAAAAATTGAAACGATTGTCTCAATTGGATCTTCTGTAAAATTTTGCCTGATTGCCAATGGGGAAGCAAATTATTACCCACGCTTCAGCCCAACAATGGAATGGGATACGGCAGCAGGTGATGCGATTTTACGCGCATCTGGTGGCATGGTTTACAACCCTGATGGAACAAATTTTAAATATGGAAAACTTGGATATCTAAATGGTAATTTTATTGCTTCTTATAACTAGCATTAGTCAAAATCTCTCCAGCGTAATTTCATAATCAAGTTTCCATTTTCATCCCTAAGCTTAAGGGAGTGCAAAGAGCGATTATATTGAACTGTCTTCCTCAAATTTTTCATAAATTCAAACTCTGCATTCATTATAGATTGCTTACAGCCTTTTTTGGTTGAACCCAAAGGCCCGATCTTTATATAGCCCAATCTTTGATCTGGTTTGTTGCGCGTTTTGTAGGAGCCAAAAAAACGGTTACAACCGCCATACCCTGAAACTTTACCATCAGGCGAAAATTTTACGAATTGCTCAATCTCACCTTCACCACCCCATTCCGCGCCCAAAAGACCAGAGGAATTTGAGATGCCAGTAAACATTAAATTTAATGATAGGCCAAAACCGATGATTGCTAAATATCTTTTCATAACATCACTCCTAGTAGAGTATTTTTAGATTTTTCATTATAAACAACCCGACATGAACTAAGCCTGAATTTAAAAAAGATAAACTACACCAGACAAATAAACTTTTACATGTAGATAAGAAAATGGTGGGCCCAAGCGGACCGATTTCGAACCAATTTGACGAAATTATTGACGAGTTGTCAAACTGGAATGACATCTTAAGAGACACCAGTTTGGGACAGAAGCCTCCCTCGCCTTGACGGTGTTTAACGCCTCTATATCAAGACCCATTTCAAAAGGAAAATATGGAAAAAGATAAACAAGCCAGCGAGCTTGATCGCAAACCTGCGCTCACAAAACCAATGTAAAACGCAGTGCAATATTGGGCCACAGAAACGATCACATAAAGTGATTGT
>CAZCUN010000059.1:0-18379 GCA_964502215.1 uncultured Rhizobiaceae bacterium
ATTGAACCAATGGGTTAAACAATATTTATCGTAGTTATCTGGGACAGCCCCTTTATTTTAATCACTTTGAACTATTTCTTGTTGAGGGAGGGTTGGATTGATAGTTTTTGTTGTTTTATATTTTGTTTTTTTTGCTTTTATATTTGTATTGAGCTTGCGCCGATTTACAAATTTTTCGGTATTGTTATTTGAAAAATTAGGTAATCTATTTGTGAAATACGACGTGCAGGATAAAGGCGTTGATGTTTTGGATCCTATTGAGCTTCTCGAGAAGCGAGTCTCGAATCATTGGAAACTACGGATTAATCCTTCCAAGACTAAACTTAAGTCTAAAAGATTTGTAAATGTTGGGGAACGCTCCAGCGAAGAAATTTTAGCGGGCAAAGCTGATTTTGGAATTCGGCGCACTCGGTAGTTGATAAATGCGCCGAATTATTAGTTTGACTAGCCTTCAGGGTTCCAGCCGCCGATTGCTTTGATTTCTAGGAACTCTTCTAAGCCCCATTCGCCACCTTCGCGACCATTGCCTGATTGTTTGTAGCCACCAAACGGTGAACCTGCTGAGCGAGCCATGCCGTTCATGTCTACCATACCTGAACGAACTTGACGCGCTACACGGTTTGCTCTTTCAGGATCTGGGGTTTGGATGTAATTGGTCAAGCCATAAAGTGTATCGTTTGCGATTTCGATTGCTTCTTCTTCTGTATCAAATGGCATCATGGACAATACTGGGCCAAAGATTTCTTCTTGGCAGATGCGCATGTCGTTTGTGCAGTCTGCAAATACAGTTGGACGCACGAAATAACCACGGTTCATGCCTTCTGGACGCCCCATGCCGCCAGCAACAAGACGAGCTTTGTCTTCTTTGATGCCAACTTCGATGAGGCTTTGAACTTTATCAAACTGCATTTGGCTTACAAGCGGGCCAATGTGGCGACCTTCTTTTGAAGCTAGATCAACTGCCGTTGCATCGGCAGCAGCAACGGCTTCTTCAACCGCTTGGTCATAGCGTGAGCGTTCTACCAACATGCGAGTAGGGGCGTTACACGATTGGCCTGTGTTGTTGAAACAACGAATGACGCCATTTTTGACCGCATCTTCTGCTGCATCAGCAAAGATGATGTTTGCGCCTTTACCACCCAATTCAAGTGACACGCGCTTAAGTGTGTCAGCTGCATTCTTAGTAATGAGAGTGCCTGCGCGGGTTGAACCTGTGAAAGAAACCATGTCCACGTCTTTATGACCTGAAAGTACTGTGCCAACACCTGGGCCGTCACCGTTCAGCATGTTGTAAATACCAGCAGGAACGCCAGCTTCATGCAGAATTTCTGTAAAGAGAACTGCTGAAAGAGGTGACTGTTCTGATGGTTTAAGAACCGTTGTACAGCCTGTTGCAATGCCAGGAATTACTTTCAGGGCAATCTGGTTCATTGGCCAGTTCCAAGGCGTGATCAAACCACAAACGCCAATTGGTTCATGGATGATACGATCATTAGGCGTGTCAGCACGAAGTTCGCGCTCAAACTCATAGGTTTTCATGGCATCGATGAAAGCTTTGATGTGGTATGAGCCTGTGCCTGATTGAGAAGTCTTAGACATGCTCAATGGCGCGCCCATTTCTTCTGAGATGGTTTCACCCATTTCATCAGAACGCTTCATGTAAACTTCTAGGATTGTTTCCATCAATTCAATGCGTTCTGCCTTGGTTGATTTGCTCCAAGAAGGGAAGGCCGCCTTTGCTGCTGCTATAGCTCGCTCTGCATCTTCTTTGCCGCCAAGGGATATAACCGCATAAGGCTCTTCAGTTGATGGGTTGATAACGTCAAAGTCAGTACCGTTAATCGGATCGACCCATTCGCCATTAATGTAAAATTTGCGCATATCTTTCATGATGAAAACTCTTGTTTTTAGTTGATTTGCGCAACATTAGTAGGGAATAAGAGTTTATGCCAGAGAAATATTTTCGTGCGGCGTGGGATTGTTTTTAGCCGACATCATCGCCTCTTTGGCAATCCAGAACGTGATGCCAATCAGAACTAATACGCTTCCAGGAATATGAAGTAAGGCCAGTATGATGCCAAGAATTGGTAACAACATAAAACAGATGTAATTTAGGGTCATAAGTTTTGACATTTCATAGCGTGATACCATCATCATAACCACCCAAACCATAATCAGCATATCATACATCATCAAGTATGGCGTAAGCATAAAAGTGCAACTTAGAAAGATTGCATATTGGAGGAATTTATCTTTTGTTTTTGCGCATACATAAACCATCGTCACAAGCGCGGCGATGGCGACAACTGCATGAAGTATTGAAGACGTGGTGAAGCTTAATCCTGCATTATAAAAGTTTACAAATGTCGTTGGCATTATGCCTGCCGTTATTTCAGGTAAGTTTAACAAAACTTTTGATTGAGCAGGCGCACCAATTTCGATGTAGGTTATCCATGGTTGTGTTCCATGAACTAGAACAGACAAGCCTATAAATATGATTGTTCCTATGCTTGCGAATACAAAAACTTTCCAACGTCCCGTCATTATTAAAAACAAAGGCAGCAATAGACCTACTTGAGGTTTGATTGTTAGTAGAGCAATTAGCAAACCTGATACGATGGGTCGTTTGTCCATCTGCTTAAAGACAACAACGAATATCACTGCAATAATTGCTGAAAACTGTCCGCAGATTGCGAATAAAAGCAGTAAAGGCGTGAACCAAAAAGCTGATTTGTATGATGGTTCTTTAAAGGGAGCTATTACAAAATGCCAGTAAAGGGCGATGCTTATCGTTATGAATATAGCTAGTGCTATATAGTAATTTACCAAAGCAAAAGGCGCTGCGAGTAACATATAATGAGGAGGGTATGACCATTGTTGGAATGTATAATCGTGGCCATTAAAGAATTTTGTTAGCTCTTTTTCATAGAAATCAAAATTGTAATAAGCAGATGGATTATCTGTCCAAGCAGCTATTCCGTAATGATAAAAGTTTAGAAAGTCTCTGCCGAGAACAAGGTTTATTGAATCCAGAATATGACCATTGATAATGTTTGAGCTAACAAAATTAAAGAAAGCAAATATAACCAACCCGACTATGAGTATCAGGTTTATTTTTTGAATTATTTTTAAATTTGGGGACATCAATGGTTTCTTTCGAATCAATTCAAATCGATAATCCGCTAAAGACTTTAAGAAAGTCTTTTTTAAAGCGATGTTAAATTTTATACTTGCGTAGAACCGTACCGTACGGTACTATTTTTTTTATGAACGAACAATTATCCATTCCTGAAGGTGAGGCAATTGCCAGTGATGCTCCTTCTGCAAGAGAGCAGGAAGTGCTTTCTGTTGTATTGGACTTGATGGTTGAAGAGGGTGGTGGGTTTTCCATGGCCTCTGTTGCCAAACGTGCATCTTGCTCGAAAGAAACGCTTTATCGTTGGTATGGAGATCGTGATGGCCTCTTAACAGCGACTGTTCAATGGCAGGCTTCTAAGGTTGCTATGCCAAAGCTTGATGATGAAAACCTTACGCTTGAAGCTTTTTCAAGCACTTTAAATGAGTTTGCTTCAAGCTGGCTTACAGTTTTAACCAGTGATGTATCAATTGCGCTTAATCGTTTGGCGGTTGCTCATGCGGGCAATAATAAATCTAGTCTTGGGCGTATTGTTTTGGAAAATGGCCCTTATGCGATGAGAACACGGCTCTTGCCGATTTTTCTCAAAGGTCAAAAGGCAAAGCTTATTGAGGTACGTGGCGATGAGGCGTTCAGGCTTTTCTTCGGGCTGGTGATAGCGGATGTTCAAATTCGTGCATTGCTAGGCGACAATAAAAAGCCATCTAAAAATGAAATTCAACAATTTGCACAAAGGGCTGTGGAGCAATTCCTCGTGCTTTGTGGGAGTAACAAATAATAATTAAACGAACACAGTAACAGGAGAGTACCGACATGCGTGTTTATTATGACAGAGATGCAGATCTCAATTTAATCAAGGGCAAAAATGTTCTTATCATTGGCTATGGTTCACAAGGGCGCGCTCATGCGATGAACCTTAAAGATTCAGGCGCAAAAAACCTTCGCGTTGCATTGCGCGCTGGTTCATCGACTGCAAAAAAAGTTGAAGCTGACGGCCTTGAAGTGATGACCGTATCTGAAGGGGCTGCTTGGGCCGACCTTATGATGATGGCAACGCCTGATGAACTTCAAGCTGATATTTACCGTAACGAAATTGCAGATAACATTCGCGATGGTGCTGCAATAGCATTTGCACACGGTCTTAATGTTCACTTCGGCCTTATTGAGCCAAAGTCTTCGGTTGATGTTCTTATGGTTGCGCCAAAAGGCCCAGGCCATACAGTACGCGGCGAATACCAAAAAGGTGGCGGTGTGCCTTGTCTAATCGCTATTCACCAAGATGCATCTGGTAATGCGCATGACCTTGGCCTTTCATACGCTTGTGGCGTTGGTGGTGGTCGTTCAGGCATCATCGAAACAAACTTTAAAGAAGAATGTGAAACTGATTTGTTCGGTGAGCAGGCTGTTCTTTGTGGCGGTGTTGTTGAACTTATCCGTGCTGGTTTTGAAACATTGGTTGAAGCAGGCTACGCACCAGAAATGGCATACTTTGAGTGTTTGCATGAAGTAAAACTAATTGTTGATCTGATTTATGAAGGCGGTATCGCTAACATGAATTACTCAATCTCAAATACAGCTGAGTGGGGTGAATATGTAACGGGCCCGCGCATTGTGACTTCAGAAACTAAGGCTGAAATGAAGCGCGTACTTGAAGACATTCAATCTGGTAAATTCACATCAGAGTGGATGCAAGAATATCACTCAGGTGCCGCACGCTTTAAAGCAATCCGTCGTAACAACGACGCACACCAGATCGAAGAAATTGGTGGCAAGCTTCGCGAAATGATGCCTTGGATTGCAGCTAACCAATTAGTTGATAAAGAAAAGAACTAATCAGCTTTCATATTAGGTATCTTAAGGGCTGCACATTTGGTAGCCCTTTTTTATGGCATAATTCTTGCTTGTTAAGAAACGTATGTTTTTTAAAGGTTAGGATAATGAAAAACAAAAAAAGCAGATACAGCTTGTTGCTGGATCAAAAGCAGGAAAAACGTAAACTGCGCAGGCAGCGTGTTTTAAAGAGTGGTGTTATTTTATTTAACAACGGTTACTCAAGCCTGTCTTGTAATGTTAAAAATATGAGTGAGCAGGGCGCCTTGCTGGAATGTGAAACAACAGTTGGCATTCCAAACAAATTTGACTTGCGAATGCGTGAGCAGAACGTTTCTACGCCGTCTCAAATGATTTGGTCTAATAGAACACAACTGGGTGTGGATTTTAAAGATTGTAAATAAGCAATTCTTACTTTGAACTTACTATCGTTATGTTAGTGTTAGGTTCTATGTTTTAGATTTGGAAATTCATGACTCTTCGTATTGCTACTTTTAACGCTGAAAATTTGATGCAGCGATTTGATTTTTCTGGTTGGAGAAATGAGCTTCGTCGCGACCGAACGCTTCAAATGTTGGCTGTAAAAGACGAGAAACATTTCCAAGCTTTAGAGCAAGCTAGGGTTGTTGCTCATACAGATGACACAATGCAATTAACTGCGCTTGCGGTAGCTGATTGCCGTGCGGATATAATTTGTATGCAGGAGGTTGAAAACCTTGATGCACTTCATGCGTTTGAATATGGATATCTCTTTAAGATGGCAGGGCATGGGTATAGGCATAAATACCTTTTGGACGGTAATGATACGCGCGGCATAGATGTTTGTGTCATGATGCGTGATGAAACTGCAACAGGTGAGAGAATTGAATTTGTTTCAATGCAGAGTCATGCACATTTGACGTATGCGGATTTGGGGATTCATAACAAAGCTTTGAGCCAAACTGGTAATGAACCAAATGAACGCATCTTCAGGCGCGATTGCCTTGAAATTGATGTGAAAATTGGTGGTCGCCCACTGACGATTTACACGGTTCACTTCAAGTCTATGGGAGGTGGAAAGAATGGCGTTGATGGTAGAGATTGGACGATGCCAATTCGAGAAGCTGAGGCAAAAGCTGTTCGTAAAATAATTGAAAAACGGTTTGGTAAGGGCAATACAGCAAAAAAGCGCTGGCTTATCTGTGGTGACCTTAATGACTATCGTTCCCGTATTGTGGTTGAGGGTGATCGCTTTATAGGACATAAGTTCCATCATGAAATTGAAAATAAGTCAGGGTTTGACCCACTTATAGAAAACAACTTTTCAATGAATTTAGTAGAGCGTTGTGAGAAAATGCAGCAATGGACATTGTACCATTCACGCTTACCTAAAGAGCAGCATTTGTGTCAGTTAGATTATATTCTGGCGTCGCCCTCATTGACAGATAAGAACCCAAAAGCAGTGCCTGAAATCATTCGAAGTGGGCAACCTTATCGAACACCTTTTCCGCCAGGGCAGCAGGTAGAGCGTTATCCGCGCACGGGGTGGGATAGGCCGAAGGCTTCGGATCACTGTCCTGTTGTGGTTGAGTTGTCGATATAAATTAGCGCTATCGTTTAGCCAGAATTGTAATCCAAGGCGCAATTTCCCCTGAAAGGCCAGGCTCTTCGCCGTAGGTTTTATCAAGAATTACAAATCCAGCTTTAGTAAGATGCTCTGTTAATTCGTCTTCTGAATAATAAGCATACATTCGTCCAATAGAATCCCGCATCATGCCAGTGCCAAGCTTCATTCCTATATGGAAAACCCCGTCATCAATAAGTGCGTCGTGGATAGCGTTTAAGTATCTGGGGAAATCAGCCTTTGGCGCGTGGAGCAGGCTGAAGTTTGCCCATATGCCATCGTAGGTTGAGGTTTCTTTTAGGTCGTCGAATGTGGCTTTTCTTGCATTGAGATTATAGGTGTCATTGGCATGTTTTACCATTTCGGCAGAGGCATCAACTGGGTCGGTTCGAAAGCCTTGCGTTTGCAATAGAGCAGAAGAATTTCCCGGTCCGCAGCCTAGATCTAAGACATAGCCACCTTGTGGAAGGGTGTCCATAAAACCTTGCAAAATCGCACCAGCGCTATCTGTTGAAACTAAGTCAGCGTATTTTTTGACCTGTTTATCATAAACGGCAATGGTTTGAGAATCTTGCATTATTTTATGGTCCATCGTCTTTTTTCTGCGGCTGTTGCGCTGCTGCTTCCTCATCATCAATTACTGAACGTGCCGCAGCTGTTATAGCTTTCTTTTGCTCGTCGTTGAGTGGCTCTACAGGCTCTTCTGCAAGACGGACGGTAACTTCCTTATTTGCAAATTTGATGTCTTCGCGCTCAAATAAATCTCGTATAGCGGCATAAACTACTTTGCGTGTTACGAATTGATCGCCTGGTTTGGTCATGAACTTGATCCTGATTATCATGGCAGAATCTTCCATTTTATAAACGCCTTGTGATTTCAAAGGCTGTAGGAAGAGTTCCCCAACATCTTGATGTTCTAAGAGTTGTTGTCCTAATTTTTTTACTAATTTTCGAACGCGCTCAACGTCGGTATCATAGGTTAAGCGTAAAGGAAGTTTCATCATCACCCAGTCGCGTGAGTAGTTGGTAAGCTGTTTTATTTCTCCAAATGGAATTGTGTGAAGTGGCCCATTGTGGTGGCGGAGTTGGAAGGAACGCAGAGAGATTTTCTCGACTGTGCCACGTATCTCTCCTAGTTCTACATATTCACCTTTGCGAAAGGCGTCATCAAAGAGGAAGAAGCCACCAGAGAAAATATCGCGAATAAGCGCTTGAGAACCAAAGCCCACCGCAAGGCCAATAACACCAGCACCAGCGAATAGAGGGGCAATATCCACACCGGCATTGGATAAAATAACCATAAATGATAAAATGACTATGGTAACAATGAATACGTTTCTAACCAGTGGTAATAAAGTGCCAATGCGTGAAGTGCCTTGTCCGCCCATTTCACCTTCACCAACGCTGTCTGGCTCTTCATCGACGCTTTGTTCTTCCAGTTGGTTGTCTATATAAACAACAACAGCACGGTATAAGAACCATGAAACGAAGATAATGATCAAAGTGTCCAAAAATTCAGTAATAGGATTGCTTGAATCTCCTACGCTAATATCCCATTTTCCTAGTATGAAGCCAAAAGCGATGATCGTAATTAATATCCCAGCGGCGTTTTCAAGCAATGGCTTGAAGATTGGTTTGAATACGGGCATCGCCTCAAGCTCTTTAGAGGACATGACTTTATTAATAATGATACTTTCATCATCATCATCTTCATCGTTAGGGTTGGCAAGCGCAGCTTCGAGTGCTGCCTTTTCTTCTTCTTGTTTTTGTTTTGCTTTTGCATAGGCAAGTGAGACACGCTCTTCAAAGCGTTTTTGGCGCGCTATATAAAAACGATCGATTGCTACCAAAAATATAGAATAAGCTGCGAGTGCACATATAAGTGCTATGATGGGCGCGCCTATAATAGCTAGTGGGGCAGGCAAATTTAATAAAATACGATAAGCACTTATTGTCCATGAAACGGCTAAATATAATATCAATAAATTATGGGCATGAGAGGCTAGTAGGCGTCTCCATAATGCCTTACTTGATGGTTCACCTTCTCCGATTAAGATGGTGTAAATATTGTTTCTGTGAATATATGCCAATGAGCCAAATAACATAGCCGATATGAGCAAACTTAACATGACAATAAACTTCAGACTGTCAGCGTTTAGCCCGATGGTGAATATCCAGATAAATGACCAACATATTATGATTACGGCAAGTGCTACTCTGCGCCAGCTCTTTTGCATATGATTGGCTGCGGCATCACTTAAATTAATAACGCGATATGAAGGGGTATCAGGTGCTAATAAATTAAATAAAATTATATGTCGGAACACTCTGTAAATAATATAGGCTTCGATAATAATGCTGATTGTTGTTCTGCTAGGGACGTGACCATTATCGAATACTACGGCTATCGTATTGGCGATTATTGCTAGGATAGTGATGTTAATGGCGATTAAAAATGCTCGGTAAAGCAGGAATGATAGTTTCTCAGCGCGAGTTTTAATTTCATCATTATAAATGCGTTTAAAATAATTCTGATTCCATTTTCGAATAATATAAGTTGGTATCAAGCCAATGAGAATGGCACCCAAGGCCACTGCAATTGAGCGCCAAAGCCAATTAAGAGTGCCATCTGGGCTTAAAGCCTGGAAGCGTTTGACCACAACTGAAAATGCAGAAGGTGCTTTTGCCAATATCCGACCTAATTCTTCGCGTATTTTTAGGGCGTTTTCAGTTAATGTGGGGCTGGTGTCTTCAACGACCTCTTTTTTTTTCTCAGGCGAGATTACGATTACATTTAAACCCTTGTCTTTTGCACTATCGATTAATTGTTCGAAATCTGCGGGAGCTACCGTTGAATTTTCACTTTGCGCAAGCGTGGCGCTTGCTAAACTCATGAAAAAGGCTAACGAAAAAAATAAAATAAATGAATGAAAAAGTTTTGTATTAACTGACATATTAATCCCTGTAGACATATGTCTGTGAGTAAACATCACAAATAAGACCTAATGCAAGCCTTTGAGGGTTACATGAACAGGGAATTCCATGTTCAATGGTGAGAATCGAATCTTATTGAGAGTTATAATGTTATCACTTTTTGAAATTGCTTCTCTTTTACTTGCTCTATCTGCTTTTTTTGGATGGATAAATCACGTCTTTTTTAAACTTCCGCATACAATTGGGTTGCTTGTGATTTCACTATTTGCTTCGTTGTCTATGTTGCTGGCGGAAAAACTATATCCAAGCCTTGGGTTAACGACGACTTTTCAATCCATTATTGGACAGATTGATTTTTATTCTACTGTGATGGAGGGGATGCTGGCTTTTTTGCTTTTTGCTGGTGCGCTTCATGTGAATTTTGAACGAATGGCAGATCAGAAGTGGCCAATTTTGCTGATGGCTACTTTTGGCGTTGTTCTATCAACCTTTATAGTGGGAACGGGGTTCTGGTTACTTGCTGGTTTATTTGGCGTTGCAATTCCTTATGCCTGGGCTTTGGTTTTTGGTGCGCTTATTTCACCAACTGACCCAGTGGCGGTTTTAAGTTTGCTAAAATCTGTAAATATCCCACAAACACTTGAAGCTAAGATTGCTGGTGAGTCTTTGTTTAATGATGGTGTTGGTGTTGTTGTGTTTACGATTGTTGTAGCGATTGCTGTTGGCGGTAGTGAGGGCGGTGTAGACTTTGCCCATGTTGCTGAACTGTTTGTTGTTGAGGCAATTGGTGGTGCCGTGCTTGGGCTTGTTACGGGTTGGATTGCTTATCGTGCTATGGCGCGGATGGATGAATACACATTAGAGATATTGATTTCTCTTGGTATTGTTGCGGCAACTTATGCGATAGCACTACGATTGCATTTATCAGGGCCTATTGCCGTTGTGGTTACTGGGCTTCTGCTCGGAAATCGAGGTAAGGCGGTCGGCATGAGTGATAAAACTGCAGATCATTTGTTTTCCTTCTGGCATTTGCTTGATGAAATTCTAAACTCAGTATTGTTTTTGCTTATCGGACTTGAGATTTTGATTGTTGCGATTGACCCTTCCTTCGGCTGGTTGATTGTTTTGACCATTCCGTTGGTCTTGGCCGCGCGTTTTGCGGCAGTATCGCTTCCGATTATCGCTTTGTCGCGGTTTCAGGCATTTACACCTGGGTCTATCCCTGTTCTGACTTGGGGCGGCTTAAGGGGCGGTATCTCAGTTGCACTTGTGCTTTCGTTACCTGATCATGAAAGCAAGCCATTACTTCTCACGGCAACCTTCGCGGTTGTGTTATTCTCGGTCATCATTCAGGGGCTTAGTGTTAAAAAGGTTATTGCTAGAACCGTTGATAAAAAGCTGGTTTGATGCGTAGTTTTTTTACGCTTGATGTTTTTACAGATCAGCCACTTTCAGGTAATCCACTTGCCGTAGTTCTTGATAGCGATGGGCTTGATTCGCAGATGATGCAGCGCATTGCAGGTGAGTTTAATTTGTCTGAAACCGTTTTTGTCATGCCGCCTGAAGATGAAAATAACAGAGCTAAAATTCGTATCTTTACACCCGGTAGAGAATTGCCTTTTGCAGGGCATCCTACAATAGGCACTGCTGTTTTATTGAGTCATTTGGATGGGTTATACGCGGGAGCTGAACTTATTTTAGAAGAAAATGTTGGGCTTGTGCCTTGTGTTGTGTCTGGTAAATCAGCCAGTTTTTCTATTCCCAAATTACCTATTAGAGTTGAAGCAGATTTGGATGTTGATTTAATTTCGCAAGTGCTTGGTCTTTCACCAGAAGATATCGGCATAGATGGCCATTCTTATGCGCCTTGTAATGCAGGTGTACCCTTTCCAACGCTTCCAATTGCTAGTTTGAAAGCATTGCAGTCTATTAAAATAAACCCAACTCTTTTGACAAAGCATAATGTACCGCGCGGCCTTGAAGACGAAATTTATGTTTATTCAAAAGAGACCTTAGCACCAGATGCTGATTATCAGGCAAGGATGTTTGCACCTGCCATGGGCATATCAGAAGACCCTGCTACGGGGAGTGCAGCGGCTGGGTTTGCTGCACAAATTATGGCTTGTGATAAGCCTGCAGATGGAGAGCATAGTTTTATTATTGATCAAGGCATTGAGATGGGGAGACCATCGCGGATTAAACTTGGGATGAAGGTGGGAAATGGGAGGCTTGTCAGTGCTACTATATCTGGCAGTGCTGTAATTATTAGTGAAGGCACTCTTCGCATATAAATTGCGGCTGACTTACATATATGTGGGGCATAAGACATAAGCCAGCCGCATATGAAGGATAAACTCCTCCAATCTGGATATGTCAATTTTTTAAGTATAACCCATTTTTATACTTGATATATCAATAACCTATGTTGTTATGTATTAACAGAGCATCGACTAGGCAAATGTAGGACATATACAGAACATTTATGGATAATCTAGCAGATATCAGAAAATCATTTGGATTTTCGCAAGAAGAGCTTGCTGAAAAAATGAATAAAGATGTCTCAACGATTAGTCGTTGGGAGCGCGGTAAGACGCAAGAGCCGTTCTTGTCTCCTCTAATCAACGTTGCTAATCGAAAATATCAATATGTAAAACACATGATGAACCCTGATATTGCAGAGCATGTTCGAAATAATGATGAAATGTGCGGACTGTATTACGGCAATGAATTCATGATAATGGCCTTAAGCAAGGGCACTTTAAAAAGATATCCCCTACTACGTGCTGCTTACGGTTTTAATGGTGTTTCGTACTTCAAGGGAGAGGGAAAAAGATTGCACGAAGAAAATCGTGATAATTTAAAAAGAGCGCTTATTACGCCTGGCAGTTTTGCTTATTGCGAAGTTCCTGAGAGCAGTGGCATTGTTGTTACTGAACCGCTTACAGTTGAATTTAATTTCATTGGTCAACGGTTGGTTTATACTGTTTCTCGTATTATGCCGCCTGAGCAAGCTGCAAAATGCAATGTTGGTAAAATAGAATATACATTCGGCTAATTGAATTGTCGAAAAACGACTTTGATAGCGTAATTTGACGTGCGAAACTTTGCACATGAGATTACTTAGTCGGACAAAAAATGTTGTGGTTGAGGAAATGCCATGAGTCTTGGAATTGCTATCGGCGCACGAGTGCGTAAATCCCCTTATTTCGACAAAACAATTGAAGAAGGTGTTGCGTCCTTTTCAGTTTATAATCATATGTATATGCCGACAGGCTATGGTGATCCTGAGGCTGAATATAATCGCCTGATCAATGGCGTTGCGATGTGGGATGTGGCAGTTGAGCGTCAGGTTTCACTTAAGGGGCCTGATGCAGAAAAGCTGGCTCGCTATTTAACCACACGCGATTTGGGTGCTCTTAACATTGGGCAAGGGCGTTATGTTCCGATTTGTGATCATCGTGGCACTTTGATTAATGATCCTGTTCTCCTACCAATTGCAAAAGATGAGTATTGGCTCTCTATTGCTGACAGTGATATATTATTATGGTCGCGCGCGATATCTGCTGAACGTGGGTATGATGTGCAAATTCATGAGCCTGATGTTTCGCCACTTGCCATTCAGGGGCCAAAAGCTGTTGAGGTTGTTAGCGACCTTTTTGGCGACTGGGTTCGTGATCTAAAATATTTCGGACATCGTGAAACCAGATTAAACGGTATTCCATTACATGTCGCGCGATCTGGGTGGTCAAAGCAGGGAGGATATGAACTCTATTTGCAAGACGGTCGTCGTGGTGGTGAACTTTGGGATTTGGTCAAAGAAGCTGGTCAGCCTTATGAAATTGGACCGGGATGCCCTAACTATATTGAGCGTCTTGAAAGTGGGCTTGTTTCGTATGGTGCAGATACTGATGATTTCACCAATCCTTATGAGGTAGGTCTTGGTAAGTTTGTTTCGTTAAATCGCGAAGATGAGTTTATTGGCAATTCGGCCTTGGCTGATATTAATGCTGCAGGCATCAAGCGCAAGTTTGTTGGATATAAAATCGAAGGTGATAAACTTGCTGCTGGAAACCAGCACAAGTGGCCAGTTAAAGATGGAGAAACATTCATCGGGTTTGTTTCAGCCTCTGCATGGTCGCCAAGAGTTGGTGCAAATATTGGTGTTGGATTGGTTGAAACAGCTTTTAGCGAACCTGGTTCTAAAGTGACAATTCAAACCGACACGCCAGAAGGCGATATGAACGCGGTTGTTTCAAAACTTCCGTTTGATATTCCTGCTTAAAACCTGTTAGAATTTCCTACATAATACTCAAGTTATTACGGGATGATCATGTCTGATTTTTATGACCTTGAAACCATGGCGCTTCATGCTGGCCATGTGCCAGATAAAAAGGGTGGCTCACGCGCTGTTCCTATTCATCAAACGACTTCTTATATGTTTGAAGACAGCCGCCATGCGGCAGCGCTTTATAACATGGAAGAGGGTGGGCACCTTTATACGCGTATCTCTAATCCAACCGTTGCTGTTCTTGAACAGCGTGTTGCGGCGATGGAGGGCGGTGTTGCTTGTACTGCCTGTGCATCAGGAATGGCGGCCTTACATCTGGTGACAACAATGCTTGCAAGTGCGGGTGACCATATTGTTTCTACTGCCCAGCTTTATGGCGCAAATATCAATTTGCTGAAAAATACCATGCCGCGTTTTGGGGTTGAAACAAGCTTTGTGCACGGCCGTGATTTGGATGGATTAGAAGCCGCGATCAAAGAGAATACCAAGTTTATCTTTTGTGAGCTGATTGGTAATCCGGGTCTTGATGTTCTCGATATCGACCGCGTGGTTGAGATTGCCAATAAGGCTGGTATTCCTGTTGTGATGGATGCAACGTTTTGCACGCCTTATCTGTTCAAGCCGTTTGATCATGGTGTTGCAGTTATTACGCATTCACTCACCAAATGGATGGGTGGTCACGGGGTTGCTATTGGTGGTGCTGTTGTTGATGGTGGTAATTTTAATTGGGGCCAAAACGATAAGTTTCCAACACTCACCTCTGCGCATTATGCCTTAGATGGGATTAATTTCTGGGAAGAGTATGGCCCATCAGCACTTACTATGAGAGTGCGTGCGGAAGGTATGTATAATTTTGGCCCAGCGCTTTCACCAACCAATGCATTTCATTTGTTGCAAGGTATTGAAACGCTGCCAATGCGGATGGAGAAACATATTTCCAATGCCCGCGCGATGGTTGAATTCTTAAAAAATCATGAGATGGTTTCTTGGGTTAAGCACCCTGAACTTGAAGATCATCCTGACCATGAAGTTGCAAAAAAGATTTTGCCAAAGGGTGCAGGCTCTATGATTGGCTTTGGCGTGAAGGGTGGCCGCGAGGCAGGTTCTGCGTTCATTGAAAGTGTTGAACTTGCTTCTCACCTTGCAAATGTGGGTGACGCTAAAACGCTCGTTATTCACCCAGCTTCTACAACGCACTCGCACATTTCTGCTGAAGACATGAAAACAGGTGGCTTGAGTGAAGACATGATTAGGTTGTCTGTTGGACTTGAGTCAATTGAAGACCTTAAAGCTGATTTCAATCAAGCGCTCAAAGCGGCGGCGAGGGCAGTTCGATGAAGTTTCAACTTGATGGCAATGAAGTCTACGCTTCAACGGGTGGACGCGACCATGTGAAAGACCAACCTTATTTGATCTTCATGCATGGTGCTGGTTCATCGCATCTGGTGTGGTCACAACAATCACGCTCTTTTGCTTATGCGGGTTATAATGTGTTGGCAGTTGATTTTCCTGGGCATGACTTATCTGGCGGTGATGCATTACTCAATGTTGAGGCACAGGCTGATTGGATACTCAAGGCGATGGATCATCTTGGTATTGAAAAAGCTAGCTTTGTGGGTCACAGCCAAGGTGGGTTGGTCAATCTAGCCATTGCTGACAAAGCACCGAGCCGCATTGAAAAACTTGCCTTTGTAGCAACGGCTGCTGCTATTCCTGTGAATGACATGTTGATCTCAACAGCAGAAACCAAAGAGGGGCGTGCAAAATCTTCCATGACCGCTTGGGGATTAGGGCCAGATGCACATCATTTTGAAAATACAGTCCCAGGCTTTTCCCATGTAGGTAATGGGCTTCGTACAATGGATTTAAATGTCGAAGGTGCATTGCCAACAGATTTAAAAGCCTGTGCTGGTTTTGAAGGCGGTATGGAGATAGCAAGCAAAATCAAAGTGCCAACAATGTGTGTGCTTGCTGGTAAAGATAAGATGACGCCAGTGAAATTTGGCAAAAAACTCGCAGAAACATTGTGCAATAATACGCTTCACGTTTTGCCCCATTCAGGGCATACAATTCCAGTTGAACGCCCGCACGAACTTAATCAATATTTGCGTGATTTTCTTGCTGGTTAACTTGTATTCAAAAGAGAGTTCTTATGACTAAAATTTCTGCTTCCGACATAAAAAAGGTTTGCGTTATTGGTGCTGGTACTATGGGGTCTGGTATTGCTGCGCAATGTGCGAATGCTGGTGTTGAGGTTTTGCTACTTGATATCAAAAGCGACGGTAACTCTAATGCGGTGGCTGAAGGTTCTATTGAACGCATCAAGAAGTCTGATCCTCCGCTTTTGATGCGGAAGGACAATGTTGATCTTATCTCTGTTGGTAATATAGATGATGATCTGGATAAGGCGGGTGCGTGTGATTGGATTTGTGAAGCGATTGTTGAGCGTCTTGATATCAAGCGTCAACTTTATGCAAACTTGCTCCCGCATCTCAAGCCTACGACGCTTGTTTCTTCCAATACGTCTACCATTCCAATTAAGCTTTTGGTTGAGGAGAGCCCGCAAGATTTCAAAGAGCGTTTTTGTATTACGCACTTCTTTAATCCAGTGCGCTATATGCGTTTGCTTGAACTTGTTCGTGGTGAAGAAACACGCGATGATGTGATTGAAGCACTGCATGAGTTTAACGACAAAATGCTTGGCAAAGGCGTTGTGAACTGTGCGGATACACCGGGCTTCCTTGGTAACCGTGTTGGCGTCTTTGCGCTTCAAGCGGCTGTGCATGAAGCAGTGGCGCAGGAACTTAAAGTCGAAGAGGCGGACAGTATTTTTGGCCGTCCGATGGGTATTCCTAAAACTGGTGCTTTCGGGCTTTATGATTTGATTGGTCTTGATCTAATGGGCGATGTGGTTCGCTCACTTAATTCTATTCTTGATCAGGGCGATCCATTTATGGAAGTGGGTGGCGAGAACAAGGTTGTGAATGACCATGTGGCAAGAGGCCATCGTGGTGATAAGTCTGGTTCTGGATTTTACCGTGAAGTTGATGATGTCCGCGAAGCTTGGGACTTACAAACTGAAAGCTTCCGCCCGCGTGTTCGTGAATTGCCTGATCTTGCCAAGCGTGGCGAGAAGGGCGGCATCAATATTTTGATCGAAGGCGATGATAAACTTTCGACTTTTGCTTGGCGTGTGCTTGCTCGTATCTTGACGTATTCTGCAAGTCTTATTCCTGATGTAACGCATTCACCGCAAGACATCGATGATGCGATGAAGCTTGGTTATAATTGGGTGCAGGGGCCATTCGAGATGATCGATACAATTGGCTCAGGTAAATTCGTTGCACGTCTTGAGGCTGAGGGTTGGCACATACCAGACTTTCTTCGTGATAATGCGGGTAAGCCGTTTTATGAAGCCGATGGCAGCGTTTTGAAAGTGCGCCATTGGGGTGGGGAGATGCACCCTGTGAACTTGCCTGAGGGTGTGGTTCGCTTCCACATGACACGTCGCACAATGAAGCCAGTATTAGAAAATGTTGGTGCAAGCTTGTTCCATCTTGAAGACGGTTTGCGTTTGGTTGAATTTCATACCAAGGCCAACGCGCTTGATGCGGATTGCATGGAAATTGTAAACGCTGCCGCGCAAAACCCTGGGCCGGGTATCATCGTGCATAATGACGCTCAGCATTTTTCTGCGGGTGTGAACCTTGAGCGTTTTCTTGAAATGATTGAAGCGAAGGATTGGGACGGAATTGATACATTCCTGCATGGCTTCCAATCAGCGGTTGAAGCTTTACTTTATTGTGATGCACCTGTGGTTGGTGCGCCTTCTGGTCTTGCGATTGGCGGCGGCTACGAAGTGCTTGCGCATTGTGATAAAGTGGTTGCGCACACGAACTCTGTGTTGGGTTTGGTTGAAGCAAGTGTTGGCGTTGTGCCAGGTGGCGGAGGCGTTAAAGAAACTTATCTGCGCTGGTACAAAGCAACTGGCGATTGGGCAAAAGCTGCCCGTAAAACTTTTGACCAGATTGGTTATGCGATGACCGCAACATCACCTGATGAAGCGATACCTATGCAGTATTTTGTGGAAGGACGCGACCAACAGGTCATGAACCGTGATCGTCTAATCGAAGCATCACGTGAAGCTTTAGCGAGTATGGGGAATGGCTATAAGCCACGTGAAAAACCTGAGTTTATGCTAGCTGGCGGTGAAGCCCATGACGCGATGGTTGCTTTCCTTGAAGATGGTCAAGACAAGGGTTGGTTCTTCCCCCATGATGTTGTGGTGGCAAGTGCCATTGCTAAAATCATGACGGGTGGTTCTGGCAGTGAAAAACTACCGCAGACAGAAGAGCAAATGTATGCACGCGAACGTGCAAGCTTTATTGAACTTGCTAAGACGCCTGAGACGTTAGAGCGTATTACACAGCTTCTTCGCAATGGCAATGCGATACGGAATTAATTCATCGGTCGTCATCCTCGCCCTTGTGGCGAGGATCTACGCCAACCAATTAAACTCCAAATTAGTATAATTTTTGGGGCTGTCCCAGATAACTACGATAGATATTTTTTAACCCATTGGTTCAAT
>CAZCUN010000060.1:0-18248 GCA_964502215.1 uncultured Rhizobiaceae bacterium
CAAATGGCCCATTGTTACGCCGCGATATGGACCCTTTTTAGTATGCGATTGACAAGCGCGCGTCATTTACCCAGCAATCTGAGTATTCAAAAGCTTTTGAAAATTCACCTTTAAGAGGCTCGCCCGTCATATCTTTTTTTAGATCAACAACTTTTGTGGCAGGTAAAAGTTTTCGCCCCCCAAGATTATCGTATAAAAACAAGCCTAGTCGCAACAGCCATGCAGGTCTTAACCCTTTGTGATGTGGCAAAATAAAACGCATTGGCCAAATAATATGCGGCGCCATGTTTAATAGAACTTCGCGTTCAATTAATGCTTCGCGAACTAACCTAAATTCATAATGTTCAAGATATCGCAAGCCACCATGGATAAGTTTTGTCGACCAAGAAGAAGTTCCAGAGCCAAGATCGTTCATCTCTGCAAGACATACAGAATAACCGCGGCCAGCCGCATCACGCGCTATACCACAGCCGTTTATACCGCCACCAATGACGAATATATCGTATACCTTTGACAAAAGTTCCTCCCAGAACGCTATCGCTTCGTTAAACGAAACTACAGATAAGAAAAACGAAAACAAAACGAATGTCAAGCGAAAATGTTAAATAAGGAATGGTTCTGTGCAAAACTCTGATAAAGAATGCCAAAACAACAACGAATTCTATTCTATGAATTATTGGGCACCTACTTCAATCAATCGAACTTCATGCTCTTCGCATAAGTTTCTGATATTTTCGCTCACACAAACATCTGTTACAAATGTATTAACCTGAGAAAGATGGGCAATTCTTACAGGTGCAGTACGCTCAAATTTTGTTGAATCTGCCACTAATATAACGTTTCGAGCATTCTCAACAATTGCCTGAGCAACCTTCACTTCTCTAATATCAAAATCCAGCAAAGCACCATCATTATCGATTGCCGATGAGCCAATAACCGCATGGTCTACTTTGAACTGACGAATAAAATCTACCGCTGTTTCGCCAACAATGCCTCCATCCGCGCTACGAACAACACCGCCTGCCATAATGACTTCAAACTTTGGATAGACGCGCATTCGGTTCGCTACATTAATGTTATTGGTAATTACCATAAGCCCTATATGATCAAGCAAAGCTTCACTGACCGCTTCTGTTGTTGTGCCAATATTTATGAATAAAGATGACTCATTAGGAATTAATGTAGCGGCCATTTTACCAATTGCAGTTTTCTCTGGGGCTGCAATTTTTCTCCGATCTTCATATTCAAAATTAGCTACGCCAGAAGGAAACTCGGCTCCTCCATGGATGCGCGTTAAAAGCCTCTGATCACATAAATCATTTAAATCTTTACGAATGGTTTGAGGGGAAACATCAAAGCGTGCCGCTAGATCATCTACTAAAACGCGCTCTTCAGCTTTTGCCATTTCAAGGATTTTTTCGTGGCGAGGGCTTAAATACATACAATTCTCAATTTTCACATTGCTTTCGTTATTAGTATAATCGAAACTATAAGAAACTCAAACAAGCGTTTGGCGCAACGGTTCATATGAAGCAATAGAGGGTTAAATGGTACAGACATATTTTTCCAAAGAACTTTTTAGGGGTAAAAAAATAGTCATAACTGGGGCTGGTCGTGGTATCGGTTTCTCTATCGCAGAAGCATTTAAAAACCACGGTGCCAATGTCACAGTTCATAGCGGCAGAAAAGGCTCTGCTGAAAAATTTAAAAACTCAACCATAAAAGGAATAGAAGCTGATTTTACTAGCAGCGCGGAAATCGAAGGATTTATTGAAACAATAAATTCAAAAGACGATTCGATTGATATCTTAATTAATAATGCAGGTACGATGCACGGTAGGTTTCCAGCAGTTGAACTTACTAACTCTCAATACGATGATTTAGTTATGCTCAACCAAACCAGTGTCGTTATGGTAACGCGTGGATTATTACCTAAACTGCGATTGTCTGAAAGCGCTTCAATTATAAATACAGTTTCAATTTCAGCTAAAACAGGGGGTAGTGCTGGATCATCAATTTATAGTTCGGCAAAAGCTTTCGTGGCAACCTATACTAAAGCGCTTGCACGTGAATTAGCACCTGATGGGATACGCATCAACGCGGTTTCACCAGGCACTATAGATACAGACTTTCACAGCCGGTATTCTTCTAAAGAAAAACTAGAGAATACCAAAAAATCCATTCCCTTACAGCGGTTAGGAGTCCCGCAAGATTGCGCACATGCTTATCTGTTTCTCGCAAGCAATGAACTTTCCGGTTATATCACGGGTCAAATCTTAGAAATTAATGGCGGGCAATTGATTGTTTAGTAAACTCTGGTCTTGAATTTAAAAATTAGTAAAAAGTGTATTTTTTCTTCCTTGCCAAACATATGTCAAATAATGAAATACAACCAACATAAATCAGATTTTCCTAGTATGCTTCTGAATGTCTACTTTTAGGGAAAGTCAAAGAAAAATAGAAATTAGCCAACGACCGCTTTCCCCCAATAAACGCCGTTGATTTTTGAAATAAATGGCTTTCAAACATGTTTTGAAGAGAGTTTTAAGGGCCTTAAAACGGCGCTGGACTTGCTGGTCAAAGGAAGCATTGCTTGGATTTAAATTCTTTAGGAGACCAATGTTCATGGCCAAGCTTTCAAAATTTAATTCAACACAGCAAGAACTCGAAGCTTTACGTGAGTTGTCCAGAGACGAGTTACTTGAATGGTGGGGAAGGCTGTTTGGTTTTCTGCCTTACAAAGGCGCGCGAGATGTTACCTTGGTCAGAGGCATAGCGTATAAAATTCAAGAGAAACAACAAGGTGGTTTGAGGCCATCAACCCGCCGTCAGTTATTAAAGTTTGCATGTGCTAGAGCAAGTGTTGCTCGAGTTGCTTCTCAACCCTCATCAAATGGTCGACCAAAAGTACAAACTGGAAGTAAGCTAATCCGCGAATGGAATGGGCGCACCTATGAAGTGCTTGTGACTGATAAGGGCTATATCCTGAATGGTATTACCCATACTTCATTGTCAGCATGCGCGAAAGCAATCACTGGAGCGCATTGGTCAGGACCAAGGTTCTTTGGGGCAACATCATGAGTACAAAACGAAGACACCGTTGTGCTATATATACCCGCAAGTCACATGAAGAAGGACTGGAACAGGATTTTAATTCTCTGGTTGCGCAACGTGAAGCTTGTGAAGCATATATCTTGTCTCAAGCAGGACTCGGTTGGGAGATGTCCAATAAGATCTATGAAGACGGAGGTATATCTGGAGGTCACCTTGAACGTAAAGGACTTCAAGAACTATTAGCAGACATCAGAGCAGGGCTAGTTGACGTGATTGTTGTTTACAAAGTGGACAGACTAACCCGATCCATCACGGACTTTGGCAAACTGGTTGATGTGTTTGATGCCAATGATGTCTCATTTGTGTCGGTAACACAGGCCTTTAACACTACAAACTCAATGGGGCGATTGACGCTAAATGTTCTATTGTCTTTTGCACAATTTGAACGTGAAGTTACCGCAGAGCGTATTCGGGACAAAATTGCATCTTCAAAGCAAAAGGGTATTTGGATGGGTGGAAGGGTGCCGTTTGGATATCAAAACGAAAACAAGCAACTGTTTATCGATGAACAAGAAGCTAAGATCGTAAGGCAGATGTTTGCTCTCTATCTTCAACATCGCAAAATCAGGCTGGTCAAGGAAGAGTTAGATTGCAAGGGGATGAAGTCTCGCAAGCGCATCAGCAAGCAAGATAAAACAACGGGCGGGTTACCATTCTCAAAGAGTAATATAGCATGCATTCTATCCAATCCGGTTTATGCCGGAAAAATCAAACACAAGGATAAAATTTATTCTGGCAACCATGAAGCAATTGTAACCCTTGAACAATGGAACACCGTCCAAGCCTTAATGGCTGATAGAAGGGTTCAGAAGAAGAACTTCAACCATCAAAAATCCCCTGCCTTATTAAATGGCCTCTTGCTTGATGGAGATGGAAACAAGCTCTTGTCCCATTATGCAATAAAAGACGGAAAGAAGTATCATTACTATGTCTCGCAGAACGCAGATGACAATAGCAAAAACACCGCTTCGCTAAGACTGCCTATGAAGATGATTGAGCGAACGGTTGTTGAGTTGCTGAAACAAACCCTCTCCAAACCATACTATTTGTTTGAAGCTCTGGATTTGGATGATGTAAGGGCGGAGACAACTTCCTTAATCATACAAAAAGCAAAGGAGCTTGCTGAACAAATCAAAGAAGATGATGTTGCCAAGACCAAAAACCTGATCCAGAAACTCATCTTGAAAATTAATGTTGATAAAAACCAATTGGTTCTGATTTTACGCCCAGAGACACTTTCAAAATTACTTGAGCTTGAATTGCCTACCAATAAACCTGTCAAAGTCGAACGAGATGTGAACATCCGACGACGAGGGCAGGAGATTAAGCTTGTCATTGGTGGTTTGGAAGCCAATACGGAAAACAGGAATGAAGGGCTTATTAAGTTGGTGGCAAGTGCATGTCTATTGAGGACGGAGCTTGAAGCCCAAAATGTAAGTTCAATCAGGGATTTTGCCGATCAACACAATATTGATCACGCGGATGCCAAGAACCTTATTCCGCTATCTTATCTATCACCTTCAATCATTGAAGACCTGATGGCGGGTCACCAACCAGTTGAACTCAATGCAAGACGGTTGAAATCCCTTGCTTACCATCTGCCTCTTGACTGGTCTGAGCAAAGGCAAGTGCTTGGGTTTGGTAACTGACAACTAATCTAAAATTATCACGATGCAACCTCGCAGATAACACGCATATAAATTGTACCAACACTAGAAATTTCTAAGCTTTTTAAAGATATCAATCGCCGCTTCATTTTGAACGAAGGGGTCTCGAAAAATCTCAAGAGAGACGTTTGGCAAAATAATGCATATATCAGTTAAGATACCAGTCTCACAGTTGTAAAATGATTCAAATATGGCTTCTAAGTATATAAAATATAAAGGTAATTAAGTTGCTGTCTAAGCGGTCTAAGTTCGATAGAAACCTTTGGTGGAGCTAAGCGGGTTCGAACCGCTGACCTCTTCGCTGCCAGCGAAGCGCTCTCCCAACTGAGCTATAGCCCCATTTAGGCTGGTTTGGGTTTCCAGCAGGGCTGCAACCCTAAATTAGTTAGTAGGGGTGCAGAATATTTTTTGTTTACGTAGCGCGCTATAGCTTAGCTATCGTCTTCATCTGACTCGACGCCAACAATAACATCAGAAAGGTCGTCGTCCTCGTCGTCGCTTTCTAAGAAGGTGTTATCATCTGCTGCATCTTCATCAGTATCATCTAATTCAGGGATGTCTGGGATGTTGGGCACTTCTTCATCATCAGTGTCATCATCATCGTCATCATTTTCTTCTGCATCATCAAGGCTAATGATTTCTGGACCATCATCATCTAAGATTAGGTCATCTTCATCATCAGAAGTTGTTTCTGCCTTATCTTTTTCAGGTGCTTTTGCAGCCTCTTCTGGCTTCGGTGCAACAACTTCGGCTTCTCCTTCAAAGAAAGAAAGCGGATATTCTTTTCCCGTATATGGAGAGACGATTGGCTCTTTCTCCAGATCGTAAAACTTTTTGCTTGTCTCAGGACAAACCCTTTTAGTTCCCAAATTAGCTTTGGCCACAGTGCACCTCATAGAATGAAATTTTTGTCTTCCTAGCCTTCAATTAGCTTCATGTCAAAAGCATTTGTGAAGAAAAGCAAAGAACTTGAAATAAGTTACTTAATTACGCGTGACCTAAATTTTGCTCTATGGTAGGAAATGCGCGAATTAACTCCTCCTTTTAAGTAAAAGAAGCCGCTTCCATGTCCAGTTCTATGTCTAGTGAAATACCCGCTAAACCCCTAACTTCATCGCGCGCAAAGCCACTTTCTGGTGTTTGTCGTGTGCCAGGGGATAAATCAATTTCACATCGTTCTTTAATGCTTGGTGGGTTAGCTTCCGGTGAAACACGTATTTCCGGGCTTTTAGAGGGTGAAGATGTTATCAACACCCTAAAGACTATGCAGGCAGTTGGGGCACTTGCGCAAAAAGACGGTGATGATTGGGTGATGTCTGGCACAGGCAATGGCCTGTTGCTTGCGCCTGATGAGGCTTTTGAGTTTGGCAACTCTGGAACGGGTTGTCGTTTGTGCATGGGCTTGTTTGGGGCTTATGATTTTAAAACAACTTACAAAGGCGACGCATCATTATCTTCGCGCCCGATGAACCGCGTGCTTAATCCGCTTCGTGAGATGGGTGTGCAGGTTTTGGAAGAAGCAGGGGAAGGGCGTTTGCCGATTACGCTTCAAGGGCCATGGCAAACTGCACCGATAGAGTACATCGTGCCTGTGCCTTCTGCGCAGGTTAAATCTGCGGTGCTTTTTGCAGGGCTTAATACGCCAGGTGTTACAACGGTGGTTGAGCCGCATTTGACCCGTGATCATACGGAGAAAATGTTCAAAGGCTTTAGGGCAGAGCTTGAGGTGGAAACTTCGAGTGATGGGTCGCGAAAAATTTCTGTTGAAGGGCAGGGCAAGTTGATTGGGCAGAATGTAACTGTGCCTGCCGATCCATCCTCTGCGGCTTTCCCGCTTGTGGCTGCGCTGATCGTGCCAGACAGCGAGATAACGCTTCCTGATGTCATGTTAAATGAAGCACGGGTTGGTTTGATTGAAACGCTGATGGAAATGGGTGGGGATATTCAAATCACCAATAAGCGTAATTCTGGCGGTGAGGAGATTGGCGATTTAATTGTTAAATCTTCCGAGCTAAGCGGCATCACTGTGCCAGCGGAACGCGCGGCCTCGATGATTGATGAATATCCAGTGCTGGCCGTGGCCGCAAGTTTCGCCAAAGGTGAAACAAACATGCTTGGCCTGCACGAACTACGCGTCAAAGAATCCGACCGCCTTGCAGCCGTGGCACGAGGCTTGGAAGCCAATGGCGTGCCGTGCGAAGAAGGCGAAGACTGGCTAAAAGTGCAGGGAAGACCTGACGGCAAGGGCTTCGGCGGCGGCACCGTCACCACCCACCTAGACCACCGCATCGCCATGAGTTTCCTCGTGATGGGCATGGCCAGTGAGAAACCAGTTGCGGTGGATGATGGCAGCGTGATGGAAACGAGTTTTCCGGGATTCGTGAGTCTTATGAATGGGTTGGGCGGGGATGTTAGCTAGTTTTGTCATCTTTGTAAGGTTTGCGATCTTCCTCTTTTTAACGTTTCTTACCCAAATTGGTGGATTGGTTTATATAGCTGTCTTGCTGGTTGCAAAAGTTTTTGGTTGGAAGGATAGAGCGGCAGTTTACGTTATCTTTATTTTTGCCTATGCAAGTGCAAGTTTTGCCATAATTTATATTGCCCCAGTTTTTGGGCGGCAGGCTATTCCATGTTCTTTTACGCAAGTAGATAGTTTGAAAACTGCTCATCCAATTTATTGTGCGCTTAACCGCAATTATGTGACTAGCGATTTGGCAACGATGTTGGAAAGAGCGTCTCTAGCGGTGGCGGAAAAATACGAAGGAACGCAGACACTTGTCTTGGATGGTAATTTTCCATTTATAACTGGTTTTCCGCTATTGCCTCATCTGTCTCATGATGATGGGCATAAGGTTGATTTGGCATTTTATTATCAGGACGGTAAGGGCGAGTATTTGCCAGGATACATGAAGTCGCCTATTGGCTACTGGGGGTACACGCAACCGCGCGTAGGTGAACCTGCTCCCTGTGAAAATTATAACAAACTTTCGTTAAGATGGGATTTTGATTTTCTGCAAAGCGAATGGCGAGACTATAGACTTGAACCCAAGCGAACAGCCTATTTGTTGAATTGGCTAACAACCGAAGGTGTGCAATATGGGCTTGAGAAAATATTACTAGAACCGCATATTAAAGAAAGCCTTGATTTGCAAAGTGGCTTGATTAGGTTTCAAGGTTGTCGTGCGGCAAGGCACGACGATCATATTCATTTGCAGATAGGGGAATGAGACGTCAGTTATTTTGCATATGAGTCCAAATTACCCTTGCTTCCTCTGTCATGGTGCAAAGCTCTGCCGATAAAGATGCATCTACAAAGCTTTGCGCAGTTTTTGACACTTTCGCAGGTTCTTTAGTGATTTTTATGCCAGTGCTATATTGAGTTGACATGTAATCAACCGCCGCAAATATATTACCCAATGAAGGTGCCAATTTTTTTCTTTGGTCAATCAAAGTATCAACATCTTCAAGACGACAAACGAATTTGGTGTGATATGGGCTGTTTACGTATCGTGAGACTGCAACCTCTTCATTTACCCCCTTCATAATCCTTAGATGCATCAAACAACCAAATGCACGCTCTCCAGCACCTATTGACTGATGGTTGTAATAAGATGCATTGTGCATATGGTTCTCAACCATTTGATAAATTAATTTTACAGCGCTTTTGTACACTGTGAGCAGTTTTGCATTTTCTGGAATCCTGCATTTAAGTTGTGGCGATGATTTGCTTTTACTCATCTCTTCAACAAGTCGATGCTTTATGGTTTCCAGTATTTCATGTGATCTAGGTAACTTTTGAATATCATACAGGCTAATATTTTGAGCACATGGCTTTTTGGTAGAAGGAAAATATTTTTCAGACTCAATAAACTGTTGTTGGATAGCCTTAATCCAAGTGAACTTTGTATTGTTATCCATTGGCGGTTTATGGGGCACAATTATTGTGTGATAATAATGTAAAATTTCGTTCCACAAAGTTTGATTAAGTAGAATGCTGTTGACCATTGTGGATGCAATTTCTGTTAGCAGATCATCTGGTATCAATTTTAAGCGTCTTTGTTCCAGATCTTGATATGTGGTCTGTGCAGCTTGTGTTTTAATTTGCTTGGTTGCTTCGCTTAATTTCTTTCCTGACAAATTACCAAGCTTTTGCAAGGCCTTTGATATGATTTGATGTTGTTTGGCACTATCTTGTGCAGTTAGCGCGCTTGCATCAATAATATGTTGCCATGGAAATTTACTGTCCATTTGTTTTTCCTAATATCAACTTTATTAAATCTTATAGCTATTGAATTCTATATAGTAACAATGTTTTAGTTTATCAATTTAGTAAACTCCCCACTATCACCTGCAAGGAAATACACCCCCATGCCTACAGTTAAACTTTACGGATATGGTAATAGTCCTTTTGTTCGTAAGACGGCGTGTTTTTTGTTTTATAAGGGGATTGATTTTACGCATGTGAAGGTTAATCCAGTTCGGCCTAAAGAGACGATTGGGTTTACTAAGGGCAGTCGTGTCCCTGTGTTAGAAATTGACGGTGAGTGGCGGCTTGAGTCTTCTACGCATGCTTGTTGGCTTGATGAGGTTTTTCCTGAAAAGCCTGTTTGTCCTAAGGAACATAAGCCGAAAATTGAAGCCATTGATCGCTGGATAAATGAGACTTATTTGCCGAGTATTTTCCGCCCAGCAATTGATGGGAAGTTTGATTTTCAATATTGCCGTAATGGTTGGCGGCTTGCGGCTTTGATGCATGCGAACGCGCCCTTGCCAATCACCTTTCGTGTGCTTTGGCCGTTGGTTTTAAAGCGTGTTCCTTTTGTGCAAGCGATGGCTTCTCAGATTAATCTGGATGAGAGCTTTGATGAAATGCATGTGCGGCTTGCTGAAGAATTAGCGGTTCATATTGGTGATGGCCCTTACATGGGCGGGCTAGCGCAACCCAGTATGTTGGATTTGGCGGTTTTTCCAAATGTGATGTGGAATTACCTTGTGGGGATTGAGAACGAGGTTGTTTTAGCAAAAAATCTGATTGTTAAATCCTGGTTGATGCGAATGAGCCAGCATTTACCAGATTACCCATCGCTTACACCAGATGATATGTTGGTAAAGAGCGTAGCGCAGGCGTTTGAGGCGGCAGAGGTGTGTGTGGTGATTTAATTTACTTGCCCTTCTACAAGCTCAGGGTGAGGATGGCCTCAACTAACCCACTTGCAAACATCCTTGCCAAACGCTAATCAAATTCCATGAATAAACTTACTCCCACAATTGCAATCGACGGCCCTGCGGCATCTGGTAAGGGCACGCTGGCGCGTCGTTTGGCTGTGCATTATGGGTTTCATCACTTAGATACAGGATTGACCTATCGCGGGGTGGCGCATGCGCTTTTGCAAGCGAACATGCCGCTTGATAATGAGGATATGGCTTGTTTGGTGGCTTCAAAGCTTGATTTGGGCGCGCTTGATAAGGATATTCTTTCCGCCCATGAAATAGGAGAGGCGGCTTCTCAAATTGCGGTGATGAGCCGTGTGCGTGAGATATTGGTCGATGCGCAGCGTGAATTTGCCAACAAAGAGCCAGGTGCTGTGCTTGATGGGCGTGATATTGGCACGGTTGTATGTCCTGAAGCGGACGTTAAGCTTTATATTACAGCTTCACCTGAACGACGTGCGCAGCGTCGGCACCGTGAAGTTGGCCAAAAGGGTAGTGGCGCAAGTTATGACCAAATCTTAGCGGATATTATCAAGCGTGATGAGCGTGATATGGGGCGGGCGGATAGTCCGTTAAGGCCTGCTGAAAATGCGCACTTGATTGATACGTCAGAAATGAGTATAGAAACCGCATTCAATACTGCTTTATCACTGGTTGATAGAGCTTTGTCTGAATAAAGCGATCCAAATACTTTTATCGCGCTACCAACCAACATTCATAAGAATGATTGGTAAAGGCATTTGGATTTTATGAAACACAAACCCGTAGCGTATTTCGAGACTGGATAATTACTTTCCCTCTCGATCAGGAGAATCCATGACAAATAGTCCAAGCATGGAAGAGTTTGAAGCTCTTCTAGAACAGTCTTTTGAAACACATGACGTCGTTGAAGGCGCTGTTGTAAAAGGCATTATCACTGCATTTGAAAAAGACCTTGCAGTGGTTGACGTAGGCCTCAAAGTTGAGGGCCGCGTTGCAATGAAAGAATTTGGTGCGGCTGGCCGTGACGGCAGCATGAAAATCGGCGATGAAGTTGAAGTTTATGTTGACCGTGTTGAAAACGCGATGGGTGAGGCAGTATTGTCTCGCGAAAAAGCCCGTCGTGAAGAAAGCTGGATCCGCCTTGAGAAGCAATTCGAAGATGGCGAAAAAGTTGAAGGTGTTATCTACAATCAGGTTAAAGGTGGTTTCACTGTTGATCTTGATGGCGCGATGGCCTTCCTTCCACGTTCACAGGTAGACATCCGTCCAATTCGTGACGTGACACCGCTTATGAACAATCCGCAACCATTCCAAATCCTCAAAATGGATCGTCGTCGTGGTAACATTGTTGTTTCTCGTCGTTCAATCCTTGAAGAGAGCAGAGCGGAACAGCGTTCAGAAATCGTACAAAACCTTGATGAAGGCCAAACAGTAGAAGGCGTTGTTAAAAACGTTACTGATTATGGTGCATTCGTTGATCTTGGTGGTATTGACGGTCTTCTACACGTGACAGACATGGCTTGGCGTCGTGTTAATCACCCAAGTGAAATCCTAAACATTGGTCAAACTGTAAAAGTACAAATTATCCGTGTTAATCAGGAAACTCACCGTATTTCTCTAGGCATGAAACAGCTTGAGAGCGATCCTTGGGAAGCGATTGAAGCGAAATACCCAATTGAGGCTAAAATTACTGGCCGCGTAACAAACATAACGGACTACGGTGCGTTTGTTGAAATCGAACCAGGTATTGAAGGCTTGATTCACGTTTCTGAAATGTCTTGGACAAAGAAGAACGTACATCCGGGCAAGATCGTTTCTACTTCTGAAGAAGTCGAAGTTATTGTGCTGGAAGTTGATCCTTCAAAGCGTCGTATCTCGCTTGGTCTTAAGCAGACACTTGATAACCCTTGGCATGCATTTGCTGATCAGTTCCCAGTTGGTGCTGAGGTTGAAGGTGAAGTTAAGAACAAGACAGAGTTCGGTCTATTCATTGGCCTTGATGGTGATGTTGATGGCATGGTTCACTTGTCAGATCTTGATTGGAACAAATCTGGTGAAGAAGCAATCGAAGACTATAACAAGGGCGATATGGTGAAAGCTGTTGTTCTTGATGTAGACATCGAAAAAGAGCGCATCTCATTAGGTGTTAAGCAGCTTGGTACAGATGTTGTTGGTGAAGCAGCCGACTCTGGTGCTATCCGTAAGGGCGCTATTGTAACTTGTGAAGTTCTTGAAGTGAAAGACGGTGGTCTTGAAGTTTCAATTGCTGATACAGAGCTTACATCATTCATCAAACGTTCTGACTTGTCTCGTGACCGTGATGAGCAACGCCCTGAGCGTTTCTCTGCTGGTCAAAAGGTTGACGCCCGCGTTATCCAGTTCGACAAGAAGACACGCCGTGTTGGTGTATCAATCAAGGCGCTTGAGATTGCAGAAGAGAAAGAAGCAGTGGCACAGTACGGATCTACAGATTCTGGTGCGTCGCTTGGTGATATTCTTGGTGCAGCACTTAAGGATCAAGACGATAAGTAAAAATCGTTATTAGATTAAATAACATAAAAGCCCGTTATCATTTGATGCGGGCTTTTTTTATGCAGAATGTATGAAGTGAATTTTGTGAAAGTTAAATCAGCGTATTTGACTTTTTAATTGTGTCCAATTGCTATTTAAATTGTCACTAAATGTATTCGGTGTGCAGGGCCCGACATTAATACTATATCCAGATTTGTCTTTTTGTAATATCGCAATTGTTCTTGTTGCTTTGTTTGGTAATTTACCGCACCAAGGGCCTGCGCAAGAAAATTTTACTGTTAGATTTGTTTTAAAAGGTTTTGCACCTGCTTTAGTTAGCTTTTGGCCAGAGAAGAATGCAGAGGCTACCGTTGGTTTTCCAGATAATGGTACGCGCTTTATAGTTGTTCCTCTAAAATTAGGTTTTTTCTTCTTAGTCTTTTTTTGATTTAAGCTAAAATTCCCCAGAACATAGATAACATTTTTATTAGATGCTTTGTTTTCATTATACTGTTCTTGGAGACTAAAGCCTTGGGCTCGACAAGAAAGTGCATGGGCATTCGTACTTACTGCCGTAGTTGCTGCGAATGCAATTGTAAAAGCTGAAATGGAAGAAATAAATTTCATGATTAATCCGCTATCGTAATAATTCATCTAATCATTCGATGTTGATATAATAAGTAGGCTGAATTCAGGCTGAATGTAAATTTTATCGCTAATTTATACAGTTTATGAACTGTTTATTATAGAAAAATAAATGCTTTTTACAAATTCCAATAAAATCAATTATTATTTACAATTAGCATCTTGACGCTACGTAATATTATGTCAGTATGAAACCAAATATTCAGGAAGGGGCATCCTGAATTTTACGGTGGCTAGCATCCCCTGCTATAAATGCTAGCCACTGTTTATTCATTAGATACCCTTAGTTTAGTTGATTAGATTTATGATTAACAGCATTTACGTGCAAGAATTTAGACACAAATGTCGAGTGACTTCGAATACTAAAATGATGGTTAGTTGTAAAATCTAATGTAAGTTAAAAAAGTTATTTAAATAACTGGTGCTGCAAGAGAGAATTGAACTCTCGACCTCCTCATTACCAATGAGGTGCTCTACCACTGAGCTACTGCAGCTGATTTGTAATGCTTTTCAGCTTCGGTGCGTTTTGCCATAAGGCTTTTGTTCGTGCAAGCAATAAACCTGCCATATGTGACATAAATGAATTTTCTATTGAAGAACGTTTACATTAGGCGTAAATCTACCCTATGACTGAGAATGGAAATAAAGCTCGTTCTGATTTAAAGGGCGCAAAATTGCGCTCTGCATTAAGAGACAATCTTAAAAAGCGTAAAGGGCAGGCGCGTAAATTAGGGCAAGGCAGTGATGACGCGCCTGAATTTAGTATAAAATTGCGTGCTAAGGACATTCCTAAGTCGTAATTTTCTAGAAAAAAGCTTTTAAAATACAATAATTAACCTTGAGTAATGCTTTTAGTTGAAGCTTCAGGGTTAATCATTTATGAAAGCTTTTCTTAGAGTTGGATAAATGTTGGCAAAGCCAAGACTACTTGGCGTATGAGTTTGATTGGGTAAACAATGGACAGTATTGTTGTAACAGGTGGCAATCGCCTTAATGGTGTAATTCCGATTTCAGGGGCTAAGAATGCAACGCTTCCTTTAATGATAGCATCATTGCTTTCTGCTGAGCCTCTTATTCTCGAGAATGTTCCTCATTTGGCTGATGTGGAGTCACTTGTTCGTATTTTGACCAATCATGGTGTAGATTACCGTGTTGAAGGTAAACGCAAAAAGCCTAATGGTTGTGATGGGCGCACTATTCATTTTTTTGCCAATGAGATTGTAGACACAACGGCACCTTATGAGCTGGTTTCAAAAATGCGTGCTAGTTTCTGGGTCATTGGTCCGCTACTTGCACGTATGCACAAAGCAACTGTTTCGCTTCCAGGTGGTTGTGCTATTGGGCAGCGTCCTGTTGATCTGTTAATTGACAGTCTTGCAGCACTTGGTGCTGATATTAAAGTTGAAAATGGCTATGTTATTGCTGATGCGCCTGGCGGTCTTGTTGGTGCTACTTATGAATTCCCAAAAGTTTCTGTTGGTGCAACGCATGTGGCTTTAATGGCTGCTACGCTTGCGAAGGGCACAACAATTCTTAAAAATGCAGCACGTGAACCAGAGGTAACTGATCTTGCCAATTGTCTTGTTGGTATGGGCGCTAAAATTATGGGTATTGGATCTTCAACACTCATTATAGAAGGTGTCAAAGAACTGCATGGATATCGACATCCTGTTTTACCAGACCGTATTGAAACAGGTACTTATGCGATGGCTGTTGCTATGACTGGCGGGGACGTGTTGCTTAAAGGTGCGCAACCTGATCTCTTGCAATCAGCTCTTGATGTGTTGGTTGAAGCGGGGGTTACGATTGAACCTAAAAATGATGGAATTCGTGTTGCGAGGAATGGTTCGGCGTTAAAACCTGTGGATGTTTCTACCGACCCGTACCCGGGTTTTCCAACAGATTTACAAGCTCAATTTATGGGGCTTATGACTATGGCTGATGGTGTCAGCAATATTCAGGAAACTATTTTTGAAAACCGTTTTATGCATGTGCAGGAGCTTGCGCGTCTTGGTGCTAATATTTCTGTCGATGGTAATATGGCCACTGTAACAGGGGTTGAAACACTGACTGGTGCAGAAGTTATGGCAACAGATTTGCGCGCGTCGGTTTCGTTGGTTATTGCTGGGTTAGTTGCTGAGGGTAAGACGACAGTTAACAGAGTGTATCACCTTGACCGTGGGTTTGAGCGTCTTGAAGAGAAGCTTTCAAACTGTGGTGCCGTCATTGAACGTGTTTCTGGCTAATTTCATTTAAGAATTTTCCAAAGCTATCCTTGAAGTTTTTAGTGTTTACGCCTACTTCATGAGGGTAATTTCGTTTGGAAAATATTCTATGACACAATTAAAACTCATGGCTTTGGATATAGAAGATTTGCAAGTTATTTCTTCTTGCTGTCAGGATGCTGTCTTAAAAGTTCGTGATCTTGATTATCTTGCTTCACAAAAACAATTTGCTCTAGAGCTTAATCGCTTTGCTTGGGAAAAAGATGGTAAGTCTAAAATACCAGAACGCAGAAAGTCGGTGCTTCATTTTGCGCAAGTGAATAGTGTTAAAGTTTCTGGCATTGACCGAACAGATAAAGAAATAGTTCTATCACTACTTGCAGTATTATTTGAAGTTGAAGATGAACCTAGCGGTGAAATTGAACTGGTTTTTGCAGGCGATGGTGCTATCAAGTTAAGTGTTGAATGTATTGAAGCGCAACTTTCTGATATGCCAGCAGCATGGGAAGCAAAAGGTCGCCCAAGCCATGAATAGGAAGTAGTTTTGCCAGTTCGGTTGGAATATACGCAAGCAGATTTTGAGGCTCGCTTTGAGGAACTTCTTAGTCAGAAGCGCGAAGCCTCTGAAGATGTCTCTTCAATCGTGAAGGGGATACTCGGCGATGTGCGCGCGCGTGGTGATAAGGCACTTTTTAAATATACTTCAAAGTTTGATCGGCTGGACTTAACCGCTGATAAAATGCGTGTGAGTGCTAAAGAACTAGATGAAGCAACCGCTTCTATTGATCCAGAAACTTTAGCAGCACTTCAATTAGCGCATGATCGTATTAAGTCTCATCATGAGCGCCAAGTGCCGAAGGATGACCGTTATACAGATGCTTTGGGCGTTGAGCTAGGTTCGCGCTGGACTGCGATTGAAGCGGTAGGGCTTTATGTGCCAGGAGGAACGGCCAGTTATCCAAGTTCTGTATTGATGAATGCTGTCCCTGCGAAAGTTGCTGGTGTGCCTCGTATCGTCATGGTTGTACCTGCGCCTGATGGTTTTATAACGCCATTGGTCTTGGCGGCGGCACAGATGGCAGGCATAGATGAAATTTATCGGGTAGGGGGTGCGCAAGCTGTGGCTGCACTTGCTTATGGCACGCAAACAATTTTACCCGTTGCCAAGATTGTGGGTCCTGGTAATGTATTTGTTGCAGAGGCGAAGCGTCAGGTCTTTGGCACTGTTGGTATTGATATGATTGCAGGACCATCCGAAGTGCTAGTGATTGCTGATAAGGAAAATGATCCTGATTGGATAGCGGCTGACTTATTGGCTCAAGCAGAGCATGACGTTTCTGCGCAATCAATCTTGATTACGGATGACGCCACTTTTGGTGATCATGTCGAAGCTGCAGTTCTTTCTCAACTTAAAACTTTACCTCGTACAGATATCGCTTCAAAAAGTTGGAAAGATTTTGGTGCAGTCGTTGTTGTTAAAGATATGAAACAAGCAGCGCTTTTAGCAGATAAGATTGCTGCTGAACATCTTGAGATTATGACGGCTGATCCTGATGCTGTTTTTGCTGAAATCAGAAATGCTGGGGCAGTTTTTTTAGGGCGTTACACACCTGAAGCCATCGGTGATTATGTGGGGGGATCTAATCATGTTCTGCCGACTTCACGCTCAGCAAGGTTTTCATCTGGCCTTTCTGTACTTGACTATGTGAAAAGAACCTCCATTCTACGGTGTGGGACTGAGCAATTAAATGCTATTGGACCTGCAGCTGAAGCGATTGCTAGCGTTGAAGGTTTAGAGGCGCACCGTAAATCAGTTGCAATTCGTGGAAACGCTAAAAGCTAGTTGGGAGTAGATGTTGTCTGAGGAGGCGAAAAATCAGGATCGGCTAGTTGAGGTAACCCTCGATAGCAATTCTATTGCAAAAGCAACGCCTGATGTTGAGCATGAGCGTGCGGTTGCAATTTTTGATCTGATTGAAGAAAACTCATTTAAGCCTGTTGGTGATTCCGGTGGGGCGTACAAACTTGTTTTGTCTGTGGTTGATTCTAAATTAGTTTTTGATATTTCTCGTGAAAATGATGAAAAGGTTGTTATGCATGTGCTATCCCTTTCACCATTTCGCAAAGTTATAAAAGATTATTTCCTGATTTGTGAAAGCTATTATGAAGCTATTCGCACTTCTACGCCAAGCCAGATTGAGGCCATCGATATGGGTAGGCGTGGGCTTCACAACGAAGGTTCACAAACGTTAAATGATCGTCTTGAGGGCAAAATTGATATCGACTTTGATACAGCGCGTCGAATTTTTACGCTTATCTGTGTTCTCCATTGGCGTGGTTAGGGAAAGCACATATGTCTAATTCTAAGATGCCAAAGTCGGTTCTGTTTATTTGTAATATGAACCAAATCCGCTCGCCAATGGCAGAGTTTTTAACACAAGAACTTTTTGGTGATAAAATTTATGTACAATCTGCTGGGATTTATGCTGGGGATGAAGACGGCTTCATGCAATTCATCATGCAAGAACGAGGCATAGATGCATCATCACATGAACCTGAAACGCTTGAGCAATTAGAAGATTCTTTTGTCGATTTAGTTATTACTCTAACTCGCCAAGCACATGAGGGGACGGTTGATTTTTTCAAAAATCAACCTGTAAAAATTGAATTCTGGGAAACGGAAAATCCTTCTATTGCCGTGGGTAGGCGTGAAGAAGTCTTAGCAGCTTATCGCAAGACGCGCGAACAATTGGAGCAGAGGATACGTGCTCGGTTCGGCGATTAGAGCTTGCTTAATACTTGCTATTTACGTGATGGCTAAGTCCACCCCATAAAACTTATAAAATCACATCCCCTGCATCAAAGTCAGCCAATGTTAGGTTGTCGACGAAGA
>CAZCUN010000061.1:0-17737 GCA_964502215.1 uncultured Rhizobiaceae bacterium
CCAATGGGTTAAAAAATATCTATCGTAGTTATCTGGGACAGCCCCTAAAATAATATATGCTTTGAAATTATACACCGCGTGCAACACGCTCAATCTCTTCGCGTACAAGACGTTCAACCATGTTTGGTAGATTATCATCTAACCACTCTCGTAGCATTGGACGAAGAATTGCTTCTGTTTTAGCGTCAATATCGTCCATCGCACTGCGCTTAAGACGATCGAATGCACCAGAGACCTCACCATTTGCACTGGGAGACATCAATGCACCTCTTGATGTCATTTCTTCTTCAACCATAGATTTAACAGAAGTTTCAGAAAGTGACGTGTTGGAATCTACTTCAGGTGCAGGCTTAGCATCCGCCATTTCAACATGGATTTCAGATGGTGTCTCAATAACTGGTTCGGTAACAGATTCTACAATTGCAGAAAGCTTAGGCGTAGGCGTAGGCTCAGTAACTACTGGTGTTTCCATAATCTCTTCAGAAACAGCATTCGTTTCATTTTCTAGCTGAGCAGCAGCTTGTTCATCAGACTTAACACTCGCAGCGATACTAGCAAGAGATGCTGCCATTTTTGCTGCTTCATTGCCCGAAGTACCCGATGGCGCTTGTGCTGGTGCTGGTGTTGAAATTTCTGTTTTCACAGACTCAGATTCAGACAAATGCTCCGAAGCTCTCACTTGGTTTAAAACATCAGACATTTGCACATCAGAAGATGCATCTAAATCTGGTGTCGAAGTAACTTCGGATGCATTCATTTCTTCAGGTGTGTTACCTTCTTCAGAAATTATTTTTCTGATAGAAGATAAGATATCCTCCATTGAAGGCTCTTTTACCGCAGCTTCAGCCATTTATATTCTCCATATTCCCCAACAAAACCCTGAAAGATTCAGTTTACCGAATCAATATACAATAATTGTCATGAAAGAGAAAAATAACAGTTAACAGAAAATTGTTCAGCTAGAATAAGCCTTTATCACCAGATTAAAGAATACTTGGTTAATTACCACTTGGAGTGCGCAATCCGAACCATTTATCTTCAACCGCTTTTTTATGTTTAATTGGTTCGTAAATTTTAACATGCAAACCAAGGTTTTTAGCACTTAAGCGACCTATAGACGAAAGAATTGCATAACCAGCCACTTTAATTTCACGACTTGAATTAGCGAGTGCAATTTGTGCATTAATAACTTGGGTTTGCGTATCCAAAACATCCAAAGTGGTTCTTTGCCCTACTTTACGTTCTTCTACAGCGCCATCAAGAGCAAGTTTAGCAGCTTTTAATTGCTCTTGGTTTGCAGCAAAAGAAGCTCTTGCGCCTTCGTATTGGCTATAAGCAGAAACAACAGCTGCACGAACGCTATCTACGCTCTCATCAACTTGAATTCTACGTTGGCCAAGCGTTTCTTTGTTCTGTCTAATCTGACCAGATTGCGCGCCACCTTGATAGATTGGCACTGTTAAAGTAGCAGATACCGACTGGTTATTAGTAACCGAAGTTGTTACGCTTTGATCAAAGCTTCTGTTGGCAGAAGCTTGTAAGTCAACTCTTGGCAATAGGCCACTTTCAGCAGACTTCACATTAAAAATAGCCTGATCGACAAGAAACTGTGTCGATTTTATCGCTGGATGTTCTCGCTGCGCAATTGCTAAGCCTTTACCTGACGTAGCAGGAATTCTTTTACCTACACCTTTTACTGATGAAAGCTTTTTAGGTTTCTTACCTATAATTTGACGAAAAATAGCTTCACTAGACTTTAAATTAGCAGCAGCAAGACTAGCAGAGGCTTGAGACGCCGCACGACTTGCGCGCGCTTGAGCTACATCTGTTCGAGTAGCTTCACCAACATCAAAACGTGTTTGCTCAGATCTTACTTGTTCATTCAAAAATTCAAGGCTTTTACGTTGAAAGGATAAAATTGAGCGATCTCTCAAAACATCAAGATATGCCGCCGCTCCATTAAAAAGTATATTTTGCTCTGCATTACGCAATGCTTGCTGGGAAGCGCCAACAGCAGCCTGTGCGGCATTGACATTGTTTTGTGTCAGGTAGCTATCCCATAAAGTTTGATTGATAACGACACCAAAACCACCAGGCGCTAAATTTGTTTCTGTGCCACCTAATGCTGTAAATGTTGTGTTTGAAGTTGTTCGCGATAGTCCAATGTTAGCATTCGCGGTAACCGTTGGCCTGTAGCCGGATTTAGCAATAGCAATATTTTCATCAACAGCGCGTGTTGCAGCGCGTTGAGCGTTTAAAGTTGGGTTGTTATTATAAGCAGATGCAAGAGCACTGTTAATTGTTTCAGCAGAAGCAGTACCTAAGCTTGTTAGTGTAAGCGCAACACTAATAGAAAAAACTTTAATATTGCCAGACTTAACTCGCATATTACGCAAAACATACATTACTCAAACACTCCTGCGCTACGCACAAAGATGGAAATACCCGCCCATATGCGTATACATACTCAAAACTAACGATAGGTCAAATCAAACTTTGTGAATAACGCCTAATAAGTATCATAGAATAGTTAGAAAAATCTAAAAAGAAAATTCTTTTGCTTTTCTAAAGCCTGGCAATGGTTTTACAGCACAATTCATAACATCGCGCTCACTGACTAATCCTGATTTTTTTGTATAAAGTTTTGCAAGAGCCGCATTACCTTGCCCCTCAACACAAACCAAACGACCACCTTCAGCCAATTGGTTTAAATATGCCTCAGGTAAAGTCTCTATAGAGCCTTCTATAAAGATTACGTCATAAGGTGCCTCAGATGCATAGCCACCAGATAAAGTAGTGTTTAAGACAGCAACATTCATAAAATTATGTTTAGTTAGTACTTCAGAAGAAAATTCGACAAGCGCTTTATCCTCTTCAATCGCAACAACCGAAGAACCTAATAAGGATAGTACTGCTGCACAGTACCCTGCCCCTGAACCAACAACTAATATGACGTCGTTCTTTTCAACGCTGACCAACTGAGCAAGTTTAGCAAATGAAGCTGCCTGCATCAAAAACCGCTTATCAGTCGAAATGCCATCTAATGCCATGTCTTCATCAATATAGGCCAATGATTTTTTTGCAGCAGGTACAAAAGCCTCTCTAGGTACACTTAACATAGCTGATATAAGTTCATGGTCAGTTACGTCACAAGTCCTAATCTGACAATCAACCATATTCTCGCGTGCTAGTTCGAAATCAATCATTTCGTAAAAGCTCCTTACTTGAGCACCTTTTGTAGTCACAATTCAGGAATAGTGGTGTTTCCTGATAGATTGGAGGCATCGCCCGGAATCGAACCGGGGTTGACGGATTTGCAATCCGCTGCGTCACCACTCCGCCACGATGCCAATTCTCAATAATATCAACAAGTTATACTTTTTGGCATACACCGCGTTGTGCAACTTTATGAAGTGTTGTGCAAAATGGTGTCTTGCACAAGCGACCTTCTATCATTTTCAAAAACAATTTCAACTACAAAAAAGGAAATTAAAAAGTAATCAAACAATTCTAGTGTTTATAGAGAAAAATGCCGTTATATGAAAAAGTGGCTCCCCGGGCCGGATTCGAACCAGCGACCAATTGATTAACAGTCGTAGACATAAAATCATAAGCAATTGTTATATATGGATAATACCTAAATAAACTGCGCTTTGTGCAAGTATTTGTGTAAGTTTCGCACTAAAATTCAGGCAAATTTGGAGCTAAATTAGCTTCGATTTTGAAAGGTTGGTTGTAATATTTCGTGAGCATATAATAGTGGATTAGTCATCTTTTTCAGGGAAAAGCCGAGGTAACCAACGATCTGCTATTGTCGCTGGGAAAGCGAGCCTTAATGGCGCACGGGTACTTTTTGACGTTAAAACACCCATTTTTAACAATGCAGAGGTGATACGCGCAGATGTGCGCTCATTTACACCTAATTGTTTTGTGATGTCAGCACGCGCCACTTCACCATCATACAAGACCATTTTAAGCACGATATCGGATTTTGGCGGTAAAGCTTTTGCTCTCATTTGCTCTTCAGTCCAAATCATCACACGGTCACGTAGCCGCTCTGGACGCATTAAACCTTCCATAAAAGTAACTTGATCAATGCATGTTTGGAGAAAGAATTTTGTAAATTCAGCAAGGGCTTCTTCACTGAGATGACCTCGACCATCTAAGTCGTTCCGTCGCTCCATGTCACAAGCAGCTAAATGACCTTTGTAGGCTTCAACGTTTCGAGCAAGACCACGCGCAACAGACCAAAGCCCTTCCGTGTTGAGCGATTGTAAAATCATGGCATACGACATCAGCCGAGCAACACGACCATTACCATCTGCAAACGGGTGAACCCATAACATACGGTGGTGCGCGCAAGCGGCAGCTAAGATTGCCCCTACACGCCCTAGCCCACTATAACCGCGATCTAAACGCTCAACAAATCTTGGTACCGCTCCGGGGCTAATAGCAATATGCTTGCCGACGCGAACATCATCAGTTCGGAACTCTCCCGGAACAACATCAATTGTCTCGCCTGTATCTGGATTCTCCAAAATGAGAAGATCAGGCGGAAGCAGTTCACAAAACCGCTTATGCATCTCTTTTAAGTTCTCAGCAGAAGTTGGGCGGCCTTCCAGCCCCCCTTCATCAATCCATTTCTGCACTTCAATGTGGGAAAAGGCCTCTAATTGAAGAGAGCGCTTTTCTTTGTTTTCGCTATAATCTTGATTTAATGCGCGTTCAATGTCGATAGGATGTGTGTTATGCCCTTCGATTAAATTACTATAGTAGCAGTTCATGGTTCTAACGAGTTCTGACAAAGCAGCAGCCGTTGCAGGAGGTAAGCTATTACGAAACCCACTAGATTTTTCTGCAAGCTCTAAGGCTAAATCATTCAGTTCTGAACGATGTTTCGAACCATCGGCTATGGTCAGCGGTTCAAACTGCGCAATCCCCTCGCCACCATCTCTGATTTCAACACGTGTCATTTTGTCATACTTTTTGTCAGGTTTATTGTCAGCTTGAATATTAAAATTACTTAAATAATATCAGTATTATAAAATAATTGAAACAATTTTTAAAAGCTCTATTTTGTCAGGTTTAATGTCAGTATTAAAACAAAACCCAAAGTGTGACTGGCTCGCATAATAGGCTGGGGGAACGAACCAGTCACTATTAGCACTAAACAACCTGAGTTATTCACGGCTAATATTTAAATCGAATTTAAAATAGAAAAGTTGCAAGGATCATTTGAAGCTAATGAGACTTTGACCACCCATGCTTTCTAGCTTCTTCGGCGCGTATTTTTATATTCTTTATGACCTCTTCTAATTCAGTGTAGCTTACCTCATAAATGTATTGAGATAGATATGATTTTGCGCTTGTAATGCTTATTTCGTCATTTTTTACTGCCACGAGCATATCTTCAATATATTTATCGAGGATGTCCCAGTCTTGTGGCATTAATCTTACTTGTACCATGATTATTTTATTACTTTACTGTTGAATATTTTAAGTAATAAAATTTTACACTTATCAAACAAGATCACTAATCAAATATATATATGCATGATGCTTACATAAGATGACTGTTTTTATGCCATTGCTTCCCCATCAAACATCAATGCCTTTTTCTCAACTGGACAGTTACTGCCACCGCAGGCATTGACATCACACAGACGGCAAATCTGCTCTGACTCAAGTCTGCTTTCCGTTAAATCTGCCAGAATAAAGCCTGCTGCCCATTCAATCGTTTTCCAATCAGATTGAGAAAACTTAGAAACTGCTGGCTCAATTGCGGAACGTCTAGCCTTCAGGATGGTATCTCGCATCGCGTAGCCATCTGGAGTTAAATCAACATATACCTTCCGGCCATCCGATTCTTTCATGGTTTTGTAGACGTAGCCTAATAGTTCCAGTTTTTCCACAAGCCTAACAGCTGCTGAATGCGACACATTACAGATTGCTGCAATGTCACTGATTGTTTGCGGGGTATCTTGGTGCGCAACGCTTATTAAGCAAGCACAAGCTGTTGTCGACAGGCCGCTTACATCAACAGCCGCATTCATCTGAAGATCATGAATTTTCAGCGCCAAAGTACCAATTAAGTTAAGGCCAGCATCGTGTTCTGTCATAAGTGCGCGCGCCTCTCATCTATAATTAATGTATTCTTATTTCGTTACTTCAAAAGAAGCATGGAAAAACATCAAAAACAAGGAAATTAAACATGAACATTATGAAAAATACTTCTTTTATTCCTACTTTACCTGCTAAAACTTATTCTTGTGAAGATAGGTATAAAGATGAATTCGACAAAATATTCAAAAAAGAGTGGATTTATGTGCTGCATGAATCTCAACTGCCTGAAGCTGGTTCTTATGAAACATTCGAACTCGGTTTGGTGCCTCTGTTAATCGTGCGCGGAAAAGACGACATCGTGCGTGCATTCTACAATGTATGTGTACATCGCGGCCATATTCTCGCCACTGGCAGTGGAACAGCTAACAAATTCGTATGTCCGTATCATGCATGGACTTTTCAAACGGATGGCAAACTACGCGCTGCGCCGGGCGCTCAAGTCGCTGACATGCCAGCCTGCACAAAGTCTCTGCGTCAAATCGAGACCCGTATTCAAGACGGGTTTATTTTTGTCAGGCTAGAAGAAGGAGAAGATGACTTTGATGAAAAGTTCGGAGGATTCTTTGAAGAGCTAAACCAAACATTGCCTAATCTAGCCCGCATGCGTTTCGTGCGACGTTATTATGAACCAGTTAAGTGCAACTGGAAAATCATGGTCGAGAATTATTTGGAATGTTACCATTGTCCTGTCACGCATCCAGCGCTTGCAGAACTAGTTGATCTTGCAAATTTTGAGATTACTCAGCACGAATATTACCTAACCACGACTGCACCTGCTGGTTCGCCTAACAATTCTGCCTTTAGCTACAAGCCGCGAAAGAATATGCAGACGCAGTTTACTGGCTGGGGGCTTTGGCCGAACGCGAGTTTTAATATTTTTCCCGGGCAGGATAACATTCTTATCTTTCATATGGTGCCTTCGGCTGCTGAAGAAACTTATGGCTATTGTGACTTCTTTTTTCTAGATGGCGAAGTTGACGACGAGGCTGAAGCCTTAATGAAGTGGGAAGTTGATATTTTAGAAACTGAAGACAATGATCTTATTATGTCAGCGCACAAGGGTATGAAGTCTGGGGCGCTTGATCATGGGACATTTATTATGCACTCCGTTAATCACATGGTGAGTGAACTCCCCCTTGCTCATTTCAATTACATGGTAGAGCGAGCCATGAACACGCCAGTCTCAAAGCCTTATGATTGGCAAAAGATGCAAACAACCATCTCAGAAAAAGGTGACCAATGATATCTTCATCAAATAAGGGGGTGGCAGCAGCCACCCTCGCATCTTTTTGCTGGGGAAGTGCAACGGTCATGTCTAAACATGCCCTAGATGATGTTTCACCCGTTACCTTATTGGCGTTGCAACTTTGTGCCAGTACCGTTTTTCTTTGGTTGGTTGTCTTGCTCTTGCGCATCAAGGTGCCACGTCTCACGGTGTTAGCCCCGATTGCTATTCTCGGCCTTTTAGAGCCAGGATTAGCTTATTTACTTGGGCTAATTGGCTTGACAGATATGGGTGCAGGTTCTGCCACGCTCATCTTTGCATCAGAAGCAATCCTTATTGTGATCGTATCAGCTTTGTTATTTCGGCAAATACCCACCCTTATGTTTACGGTTTTATCCGTGATCGCTTTTGCTGGCATCATCATAGCACTCGGTCTGTGGGACACCAGCAGTCAGCAGAATGGTATTTTTGGTGTAACGCTGGTCTTTCTTGCAACAACAAGTGCCGCTATCTATGTTGTTCTCAGCAGTCGGATTGCGGATAACCAACACCCAATTGTGGCGGTAAGTGCTCAGCAAAGCGTAGCACTTGTTGCCGTTATATGCATAGTACCAGTTGAAATTTTTGGCACTGACATTGGTATATTGATGCCAAACAGCCTAGAGACTTGGCTCTTGGTGGTGGTCTCAGGCATTATTCAGTATGGGGTTGCATTTTCACTCTACATGTACGCGCTATCGAAGATTTCAGCTAATTTAGCGGGTAGCTTCTTAAACCTAATTCCAGTTTTTGGTCTATCGATTGCATTTATAACTCTTGGTGAAACGCTTTCCTTCATTCAATTAACTGGAGCAGCTATTACAATCCTAGCGTTAATCGTGATAAACTTTAAAACGAGTTCTACATAAATGACCAGCATGATGTTTGTAGGCTATGTTACTTCATCCAGCATTTGATGTTTAGTCAAATCATCACAATCATTCGAACACTTAAGATCGTGCAATGCACAATCTAATATTACGCCAGCGCGTTCCATTTCTGGTTGCGTTTTTATGATCTTGTGTAAAGAGCTAAGTTCCTCAATAATATACGCATGCAATTTGTTACCTGACATACAAACCTCCTCGTAGTTCAATACAATAAATGACGCTTGGTCAGTATAAGTCAAAAATTAAATGCTAATGGGGAATAAATATATTTATATCGATAATATAAATATTTCAAATATTTGACTCAAGATATAATTAAGTGCTGAATTACTCTGAAAACCATTTTGGAGTAAAGAATGGCCAAGGGTAACGGTATTTGGAAGTTTATAGCAGGCGTGGCTGTACTTGGCTGGGCGTTTGGAGGTGATGACGCACCAGATAACAACAGCGCTTTATCATCCGTTCCACAGACAACCATCTCAAAGCCAGTTGTGAATGTTGTAAAACCAAAAGCACCACAACCAAAACCGCAGAAAATCATCAAGACAGTTTCTGTACCAAAAGTTATCCCTGCAACGCCTGAACCGAGCTTCAATCCTAAAAATATGTATGTGGATGCTTCACGCCTCAATGTGCGCAATGGCCCTGACAAAACAAACAAAGTGATTTGGACATTAAAGCAAGATCAGAAGGTCTTGGTCATTGGACAATCTGGTGATTGGCTCAAAGTTAAAGGCCGTCGTTTTGAAGGCTGGGTCTTTGGATCCTATCTGACGAATAATCCTGCACCCAAACCAATCATTGTTAAAAAGAAAGCACCAGCTAAATCTGGCGCATCTACAGCTAAGATTAAAAACCTTCTGATTAAGCGCTCACACGCTTATTACAGTGGCAATTGCCCCTGCCCTTATAATACGACACGTGCAGGTAGGCGTTGCGGCAAGAGAAGTGCTTATTCAAGGCCGGGCGGCGCTTCACCGCTGTGCTATCCAAGCGACGTAACCGCTTCAATGGTTTCTCAATATAGAGCGAGACAATAATGGCGAGTGGTTATGAGAAGTCTGAAGACTATGGTGGGCCAGAGCCTTCTTGGAAAGGGCTTTTATTCATCATCATGATCATTATTGGGCTGTTCATGTGGCTCAAATACTAAATATCAAAATTTTCAACCAAAGGAGAATATAAATGCCCCAAAACATTCAAGCCAAAAAAGTAAGATCAATGATGAAAGAAGCCATAGCGGCGGGACCTAGCGGCACTACGGGAGCTTGTCTCGCTATTAGAGGGGCAGGAACGGTTACGCAATGTTCTGAAATGTCCAAAGGTGCATGTGACTATCTCAATGAAGAACTCCAAAAAATTGATGATAGAAGCTTTGCAATATTCATGGGTAACGGCACAACTTGTGAATAAGTTGTAGGCTAATTGATAAGGATGAAAACTATGTTCAAAACGAAAAGAACATCGCTACTACTATTAGCAATAAGCACTGCTCTCTCATCTTGCGCAGTACCTCAATTTGATGTGCCGCATGATAATGGCGTTCCAACCATCAAAACGATTGTGGATAGAATTGAATGTGAATTAGTTTCACTCATCAAAAATGAAAGTAGCTTTAAACCAGCACTGCTCATTGGTGACTATGTAACGGCAATGAATTTAACATTGCTAGTCAATGATACTGGCGCACTTACACCGAACTTGAGATTTCCAACTGTAGGTTCAAATTTATCAATAAACGCAGGCTTAAATTACACAAATTCAAGGCAACACACCTTTACAAGAAAATTACGTTATTCATTTAGAGAGCTAAAAGCCAAATTGGATAGGAGCCAAAATGAAGGTGGTAATTATGGAGAATGCAAACCTACAAAAAGCTTTGATTTAGAGGGTGAGCTTGGCCTGAAAGAATTTGCGGCTTTACAATTTAGCGCACCATCTACATCCAACAGCTCATTAACTGAGAAAGGAGAATTTGGCGGCTCTATTACATTTACCGTGACAAAGAATATTAACTCAGCTGGCCCAACGTGGGTACTCTCAAACTTTGTAGGCCCAGGTGGCTTGGTTCGTGTGCAGCGGCGTAGCGAGAATAAAATTGATATTTCATTTGCAAGAGGATCAACCGAACAAGATTTTACGACTAAAGCAACTGCAACAGATATCACAGCAGCAGATGACTTCTTAACTGAACTCTTGATTTTACAAAACGAATAACAGAGAAAATGAAAATCTATTGATAAGTAGACCTCCCCTTAAACCTCTTCCCAAGTCCAAGATAGCAATGAATGAGCTGTCAAGGCCGACAGCCGCAACGCGGTTGCCTTGACAGCCAGTGCATGGCTATCACAATAAGGGTAGAGGCTTAAGCTTCCTCTATCGGGCGTTACGGGATGTCCCTTAGAAGGATTAACGCTCTCAGGTTTTACTTTAGTTATTGCTGCCAGTTTGATTATGTTTTGAAAAAAATAAAAATTAGTTGCACATCAACGCTAAAGACGTTTGACTTAGAAGATATGGAAATCAACGAAATTAATAAAATAAATGAAATTTGATAACGAAACAGTATCAAAAATAAAGAATATTTTTGCACATAAACTGGGTATTTCTGTCAATGAACTAGAAATTATACGCATTGGCCAAAACTTAATGCTGGATATTCCTACGTGCGAATCCGTGCTGCGCGTATATAGAAATGTTGGTAATCCAGCAGCAAAAGCCCAGATGGAAGTAGAATTTGCAGAAACTATTGCTAAACTAGGTATTCCCTCAATCCAACCATCATACAAATTTAATTCAGCAATATTGAAAGCAGGAGATTACACGTCCACAGTTTGGAAACGGTTAGAAAAAGATACTGAAAGAGTAAACGCTCAGCAATTTGGTAAGTTATTGCATGATATCCATCTGAAACTTAGGGGTGAACCACCAGAATTATTAAAGCTAGAACGTATTGATCCACTTGCAAAAATACGCTCGCGTTTAAACAGATTATCGCATGACAAAATATTAGATGACAAAAAAAATGAATTACTGCTGAGCTACTTAAGTAGGTGTGAAGTGATTTGGAGTAATTTTCAAAGTGAACTACCAAATCAACCAATTCATGGTGATGCGCACACAGGAAATGTTATTTTATCGAACGGTATTGCTCACATTTGCGATTTTGATTGTTGCTGTATCGGCCCAATTGAATGGGATTTAGTTCCAATACATATAATCGCTAGAAGGTTTCGCAATCAGCAACCAGATATTCTCAATGAGTTTAAGAAAGAATATAAGATATCTCCAGCTATGGAGATCAATATACAAAAGCTTCTGCCGCTCCGGGAGCTGAGTATGGTTTCGTGGCTCGCGCAAGATATCACAAATGATCCCAAAAGAACCAAAGAACTCGAGAATCGCATCCACTCTCTCAGTGAAACCAATGAGCCGTTTACCGCATGGAATCCAAACTAAATGTCAGCACAATATCTATCTCGACAGCATAATAAACTTGTAACCACTTGGGTGCTGAAAAATTATCATACGGAAAAGAATGATGATTTTGCGCCCATATATGAAATGTTTAATTTTGGTCGCTACAGAAGTTATTTAGAAGAACACCCGAAGCAAGTTTTTCATTGCTTAAAAAACAAATCTCATAAAGTTTGTCTCAACTTAGAAGATAATGAATGTCTAACTGAAGAACCTAAAGGTGTAGTCATTCGCGCACCGTCTGGTATTTTTTTATTTCGGTTAGAAGTATCATTTAAAGGTGGTTTTCAAAAATGTATTGAGGTTATGGGGCAAGTTTATTCCCAAAATTTCACTATTAAGCACGACAAAAATAGTAAAAAAATTGAGTTATCTGAACACTATCATCAGGTGATAACTCTCGCAAAGCGTAATTCTAGAATACTAAAAGAAGGGAAATTTGTAACGGAACTAATCTATCGATTTCCTGTCAAGAATGCAAAGTCGCATAGCGATGAAGTTTACCCAAAGGAAATGAACATTCGCTCAGATAGTCTCACAGCAGTTAGTCGTTTTGTAACAATTTTATATGCGCCACAAGACTATATGGAAGAAGCAGTTTATTTTTCGGCCGCAACGACCATAACTGCAATATCTACCATCGATAATTGTCGTCGTGGCTTATTTGAAATTATAGATCGTTTACAAAGTGTATCTGTTCAATCGATGAGTGCTGCTAGCGTAGTGAAATTATCTCGCACACTAGAAAAGCTTGTAACTGACTTTTTGTTAAATGTTGAAGAACCTAGATTCATTGGGTTATTAATTCCAAGTCTGAGATTAGAAAACTTTCATGAATGCTTGAGCTTGAAATCTCAAATTGATGAAAAGCGTAGCTCTTTAAGCGCTTTGTTTGAAAAACTTTCGGGCTTAATTGAAGCAAAGAAAATACAACTAGAAGAATTACGTGTTGCGCAAGATAATTCAAGACGAACTATTTTAGCAATTGCCACAGGTTTTATTTCTCTAATTTTCTTACCACCTTCAATAATCCTGTCCTTTTTCGGTGCTGATATTGCTGAAATTGAGAAACCGGCATCAATTTTTGATTTGAATACATATGGCCTTTTATATTTGGGTACTTTTGGGCTACTAGTTGTTGTATTTTCTATTGCAATATTTTTGGCATTAGTCTTTTCCAAGGCGCACAAGAAGAGATTCATGTCGGAATAGCTTCTCTTACAAATACGGGGCGTTACGGGGTGTCCCCGTAGAAGGGGTAGCGGCAAACAATCTACGATTGGTTGAAGCGAGGGGAAGGCTTTCCCCTCCTAAAATATCTATCCAACAAATACAAATATACGAGCAATTAATCCGATGAATACATAGCCCCTTTTGAGGTATTCAACTGCCGTCACTACACGTGATAGCGGGTAGTGACGGCATCGCCGTACATAAAGACCAGCATGGACTTCTGGGGCATTCATATAAATGCCCAACATATGATGCGATAATGATAAATCTATCAGTCCGCATCATTTCCAAAAATGATCTAGGTTCCACCCTCCACTCCCAGCATAATAAATCCAGATCACGACCCGCTCTGATCCATCTTCAACCATTTTCCAACACAAAGGAGAACAGCAATGTTCCATTCTTTAGCGCGACCGCCACCATGGGGCGATCACCCCCAGTTTACGCACGAAGTGCTGAACTGGTGCCCATCAGGGCAACATGCATTACACCCGTAATGCATCGGGCCAATACCGATCTTTCGGGTTGATCTGATCTACGAGACAGACGACGGCCATCAAAACTCACCGAATAAACAAATGAAAGATGAGCAAGATGGATAATCTGTCAATGGATTTGGTACGTGTGTGCCAACGTCACCCCGAAGGATCATTCGGCACCCGTAAGAACCGCACAAGAGGCTTAACTGCGATTGCAAAAGAGATCAGTTATTTAGGCTATGAACTTCCCACTGCCCGTTCTCTTAAACCCAAACATGTTCATGCTCTTGTTGAGCATTGGCAACAAAAGGATTTAACAGACGAAACCATCAAGAACCGTTTGACTTGGCTTAGATGGTGGGCGGAGAAGGTCAATAAAGCTGCGGTTATTCCCCGTACAAATGCAGAGCTTAATTTAACCCCTGACAATGCAGAACCAATTAATCGTGCACAAGAATTAAACAAAGAGAAACTCAAGAAGATTTCATGTCCGTATGTCAGTGCTTCACTTCACTTACAAGCAGCTTTTGGCTTACGACGAGAAGAAGCGATTAAGATTATTCCTGCGCAAGCTTTGTCTGATAAATATATCATCTTAAAAGCAAGTTGGACCAAGGGCGGCAAGAAACGTAGTGTGCCGATCACAACGAAGCAACAACAAATGGCTTTGTTTATTGCTTCAGCAACCGCAGGTAAAGGCGGTTTAATACCCTCAGACTTGAACTACAAACAGCAACTTAAGGTGTATGAGCGCCAAACACTGGAGGCAGGCTTCAGAAACACTCATGGTTTAAGACACCAATATGCACAAGACCGTTTTAAAGTTTTAACAGGTTTTGCTTGCCCATTGGTAGGTGGGAAATGCTGGCAAGAAATGAACGAGAAAGAACGTCAATTAGACCGACAAGCTCGGTATGTTATTTCACATGAGCTTGGCCATCATAGATTATCTATAAGCGATACGTATCTTGGGAGGGTGATGTCATGAGCCACGCAACACTTAGCTATAAACGTGCCAATGCAGTTAGAGAAGCTTACGCATCTGAGCTGTTTAATATTGAGAGTGTAAAAGCACTTATTGCAGAAGCAGCTAATAATGGCGATCGTTTATTACAAATCCATCAAGAGTATTGTTTTAGCTTAACGGATTATCCAGCAGCTACAACGCTTGAGACTTGGCTTGATGACAATGGTTATCGCTATGTCTGGCAAGTGGTCTATGTCCCTCCAGACCTTATGCATCCTTACAGTAATTTTGAGTATCAAGAGTTGGAGATTAGATGGTGATCGTCAGTTTTATTCTTATTGTGATGATGCTGGTGCAGATTTCGATCAAAGGTATGAAAAAGATGCTTTCAATCACCCTTGAGGTCTATGACTGGCTGACGAACAAACTGAACAGTTAGACAGCGTAGTAACTTCAAAAAGCAGGCTATTAGCCTGCTTTTCTTCATTATTTATAAGTCGATTTCAATCTCAATCGATGCGTGATCAGAAAGAGTTTCAGTCCACTCAAAGCGTTCTTCATCGCTGGCGAGGTCGTTCCAACCTCGAACAATTACTTTCTTGCCATCACCTAAATCTTTAAGTGGCGTAACATCAGTGCTGATAACATGATCTAAATCAGTAAGGTACTGTATGTTTCCATTGGGGTAATATTGAAGAAAAGTATTATCTTCTGACTTGGCATGTAGTGTCATATCACTCCGAGCCATATAGCGAGCAAGACCTTTGATCTCTTCTTCACTAGATATGGCATCATCATCTGGAATGGCATCTCTACCCATGGTATTTAGATCACCCATTACAACAAAACGTGTGTCAGTATCTTCAATCTCATTTAAAGCTTTTCTAAGCTTTGGAATTTTACTGAACATGTCTCGTCTGTTTTCATAATCACGAATACCACGACCACTGTCGGTATGCAGGAATAGCAGATTTATAAATTGCTCATTGTGCTTTACACTCAATAAAGCGCCCGGTCTTTGACCATCACGGTTAGCTTTAAATTCACGTCTCTGTGTGTATAGTGCTTGTTCAAACTTCCCGCGCTTCCAACCTGCCATCAGTTCAATATTTTGTGCACCATCTGTGATACCAAAATCAAAGTCTGTTAGCTCATCCATCATCAAGTTGCGTAACGCACGTTTGCTGCTAATTTCAGAAAAGCCAACAATATCTGGATCGGATGCGCGAATATGGTCAGCTACGATTTTTGCCCTTTCTTCATTGTCACCTCGAAAGTTCTCTATATTCCAAAAAAGTATGCGTATTCCCATATTATTTACTCCTTATAGTATTTATGAATTTAAATTTATAAGTAGCCCCGTACCAGTATAGTTTGCTCAAGCAAAACAAATCAAATAAAGCTTTTAATATTTTTGATTACCATCAAAGGCTATGGGCAAGTAAGGATATAAATATGCAACCTTGGTGACATATTTATTTTAAGAAAGAAAATACTTTGGGAGCAAAGAAATATGGGTTCAAACAAGAGCATAAAATCAACTGCGAAAAGTGAAGAAGAAAAGATTGCACAGGATTTAGATGAACAGGCATACTTGGTCTTTTTTCAGAACAATATGGAATATTCGCGTTTTCACGAAAACCTTAGAGAAGCCAGTACTAAAATAATACTGCTTGTTGCCAGTGGATTGTTTGCCCTTGTGACGAGTAAATACGCAAAGGGAGTTTATGACTTGCAAATAGGCTTTGCAATCATCGGCCTAGGTATTTTTGGAGCAATATTGAGCGCAGCTCATAGTTTAAAGCAAAGTGAACATTACGATCAGGCAACTATTTTCTATCAAGCAATTTTAAACGCTACTACTGCACGTAAAGGTGTAAAAGAAGATGCAAAGAAGGCTAAGTTAGCAGCACGCCTAAATTGGTTTGGCTACAGACCAAAGTTGGGTACTTTATGGTTTTGCATCAATATTCTAATAATTTTAGGTGGTTGCACTGTCTTATATCTCAGTATCTTCAAAGCGTAAAATCTCTCCCCCTCCATCAGCTTTTTTTAAATTAACCTCGATTAAAAGGATGATTAATTCTTATGCAAATTCTGCTGTTACATGAGTGTTACATGAAAATATAAATTTTTCCACATGTGCCGTAACTCTTTGAAAAATATGGCGGGAATGACGGGACTCGAACCCGCGACCTCCGGCGTGACAGCTAGGATTGCATACACAACAAAGAATTAATAATTATCTATAAATCATTGTAATTGCATCATTTTTTTAAACTTAGTATAATGACTATGTAGGTAATTTTAGAGATAAATTGCCCCAAACTGTTACATGAGAGTTACATGGATTGCCGAATATATTTTTGACTGACGCCTTTATTTCAAGAGCTAAATGTCCTCAACATCAAGACCAAATAATTTACTGGGATCATCCCAGAACGCTTGATGGAAATATACGCAACGGTTCACAAGATGGGTTAGGCTTACGCATAACAAAAAATGGCAAAAAATCATTAGTTCATGCATTTTACTTAAATGGTCGTCGCAAACGTGTTGTTATTGGTAAAAGTGATATTGGCATTGCAAGCGCCCGCCTGAAGATCATTGATAGAAATAGCCAAATTGAAGATGGTACAAATCCAGATGCCACTCGCATCAGCCAGCGCAATAAACAAGGCATTACCTTTTATGATATTGTAAGCCAATATTACACTCAACATCTCTCACGCTTCTCAAAAGCGCATAAAGAAGACTTTTATAGGCTAATAGCTCCATGGCTACGCCCTGAGAAAACAACTAACACACGTCGTGGTCATAACAAGAAAAAGAAATACAATGCGTTTGGGCTTATATATAAAGACTACATAGCCACTGAAATTACCCCTACAGACATTGGTGAATACATCAACGGTATCAAGTCAGACCATGTAGCGAATTCAACATTAAAGTTTCTGAAGGCACTTTTTAACTGGGCCATTAAAATGCAGATAGTTGATGCACGAAACCCCTGCTCTCCATTTACAACACGCAAGGTAATTCGTCGCCGTCCAGAATATACACCTGATGATATTGCAGCATTAGCAGGCCATATCTTTAATCCCCCTATTGAAGTCTTAGAAAGCATGCCTGAAGAAACAGGATTAGAACGACAAAAGGCAGCACTAGCGCGTGGGCGCATTCATGCACAAAACAGTCAAATGCGAGAATTATGTAATTTTATGGGAATATTGTTTCTTACTATGGCTCGACTGTCAATCGCATACTAAAAAGGGTCCATATCGCGGCGTAACAATGGGCCATT
>CAZCUN010000062.1:0-17632 GCA_964502215.1 uncultured Rhizobiaceae bacterium
TCTCATACCCATATTGATAACCCATTTTTGAGTTATCTGGGACAGCCCCTAAAACTATTTACATTTAATTTTATGTGCCAACTCAGACTGCAAACATTGCATCAAGAGAATTACATAGGCCTTAGCCCAAAGCATGCTCTTATAAAAATCATATAAAATTTAACCATGCGTAAGATTTATTACACTTGATTCAATTTCTATTAACAGATTTTGCTTAATGTCGCTCAAAAGAGGGTAGAACTATGAAATTACAAGCTAAAATCATCGATAATGAGCAACTTCCGCTTACTAATATCGAAATTAGACTAATACAGGCTAAATTGCTTGCAATGATGAGTTCAATTGATGGCAGAGTTCTTGAAGTCGAAAATTTAGTTGCTGAAAGCATGCTGGAATTAATGGACAGAAAAGAAGCTTACCAGCTTAAAGCGCTCTACATGGAAGAGCTTCAAAAGCCTCAAACTGAAGAAACAATTGATGATATTATTGAGTTCATGAAGAGAGCACCCTTACAAGAGCGAATTAGCTTACTTAAGATGCTATCTTCATTAGCAATATGTGATGGCGAGGTGCATGAAAACGAAGAAGCTTTTTTAAAAAACGCGATGCGTAAGCTTAAAGTTATCGTACAAATAGGAAATCCGGATAAACCACGAAGATCATAAGCATCTTTAGTGCTTCCAGCTTTTGTCGTTTAATGATACCAGCTTGCTTTATGATTAATTTTTAAAAGCAAGCAAATGACGAATTCAGATACAACTGGCCTCACACAACTGGGAGCAGAGACAAAGCTTCCACAATCCCCTCAAGAAGCAATTCTTGAGCGCGTAAAGAACTCACAAAGCGAAACAAACTTTCTTGTAAGGTTTACCCAACCTGAATTCACATCCCTATGCCCAATGACAGGTCAGCCAGATTTTGCGCATTTGGTAATTGATTATGTCCCAGATGAATGGATGGTAGAATCTAAATCATTAAAGCTTTTTCTAGGCTCATTTCGTAATCATGGTGCATTCCATGAAGACTGCACCGTAGGCATTGGCAAACGTCTTGTAGAGTTACTAAAGCCGCGCTGGTTACGAATTGGGGGCTATTGGTATCCACGTGGTGGCATGCCGATTGATGTTTTCTGGCAAACAGGCGCACCGCTTTCAGATGTCTGGCTTCCAGATCAAGGCGTTCCAACTTACCGTGGCCGTGGATAAAACATCGCCAAAACACTGAAAAACATGCAATAATGCACAAGAAGTCTGGACAATTCGCTCGACTCTGGATACAAGCGCGGCAGACATCACAAATGCAACATATTGTATAATTACGAGTTTGCTTTCAAAAATTAGATTATGAAGCCTTAAAAGCTTGTAACTTATTGAAAACCATAGATAAAAGAGGCTACATCGTGTCAACTTTCGACAAAGTCGCAGACATTATTTCTGAAACAAGTGAAATCCCGCGTGAAGACATCACACCGGAAAGTCACACAATTGACGATCTTGGCATTGATAGCCTTGATTTCTTAGATATCGTTTTTGCAATAGACAAAGATTTCGGCATCAAGATTCCATTGGAAACTTGGACACAAGAAGTCAATGACGGCAAAGCTTCTACTGAGGAATATTTCGTAATGAAAAACCTATGTGGGAAAATTGATGAGCTAGTTGTTGCTAAAGCATAACTAAAGCTTTCATTTCAAGAGTTTCCAAGACCCCCGTTCGTCGGGGGTTTTTGCGTATTTGGAATACGCTTCAAAAGATAAAACGAACGGGCATCATATGAAACTTGAATACTTCCAGATGATTGATAAAATTCCAAGTGTAGACTTGGAAGCGAAGGTACTCAACGCAACTTCAACAGTTCCAGATGAGAGCCCAGTTTTTGAAGGTCATTTCCCAGGACATCCACTTGTACCTGGTGTCTTAATGATTGAAACCATGGCACAGGCTTCTGGTATTTTGATCATGCACACAATTGATTTTGAAAAAATCCCACTTCTTGCGGGCGTTAAAGAGGGAAAACTTCGCAACTTTGTTGGGCCAAAGACCAATATTGAAATTAAAGCTGAGATTGAACACGAAGGCTCAGGCTTTGCTGTAACCAAGGCTGAAATCCGCTCAGAAGGCAAACGTATTGCAAATGCGCAACTAACCTTCACAATCATGCCCTTCCCTAGCCCTGATTTACAGAATACAATCAAGGCGCAGGTTGCAGATATGAAAACGAACGTCTAATTTAAAGACTATAAAGACTCACAATTAACATCATAATTTACATCGAATTTGGACTATAATTCATGTCTTCATCAAAAAAAGAAGTTTGCATCACGGGAATTGGCTTTGTTTCGTGCTATGGCGAAGGTGCAGAGCATCATTGGAATGTGCTTGGCAACAAAAATGCCCCTGCACCAATCATTGATCAAGATACAGTGCCACCATATGGCGTTCATCCACTTCCAGAAATGGACTGGGCATTGCAAATTCCACGCAAAGACCAACGCCAAATGGAAAACTGGCAACGCCTTGGCACTTATGCAGCTGGCCTTGCCCTTGATGATGCAGGCCTCAAAGAAAACCAAGACATGGTATCAACCATGGATCTAGTTGTTGCTGCTGGTGGCGGTGAGCGCGACATTGAAACCGATGAAGCCATTCTTAAAGATGCAATTGCAAGCAATGATGCAGAACAACTTATTCTAGACCGCTTGCGTACAGATCTACGCCCTACACTCTTCTTAGCACAGCTATCAAACTTATTAGCGGGCAACATCTCTATCGTTCATAAAGTAACAGGGTCATCTCGCACCTATATGGGTGAAGAAACTGCTGGCGTCACCGTCATTCAAAACGCAGTTTCTCGCATTGCATCAGGCCAAAGTACTCATATGCTGGTTGGTGGTTCATACAACGCTGATCGCCCAGACGCTCTTCTACCACACGCACTTAATCACTATGTTTATGACGGTGGGCGCGAAGGCATTCATGGTCGCCAAGGAAAAGGTGGTGGAATGCGTATGGGTAGTGTTGGTGCTTTTCTTGTTTTGGAAGAAGCCGAACACGCAAAAGCACGCGGTGCAAACGCTTACGCAAAACTTTCAAGTGTCAGTTCAGACCTTGGCAAACGCGATGGCGAAAAAGGCCAAACGCGTATGGACGTAATGTTTGATAAATTAGGGGCTACACCAGACGCAGTTATATCTGGCGCTACTGGTGTGAGCGAAGCAACTCAATTTGAGATGAGCTACTTAAAATCCAAACTAGGCGAAGAAACACCAATTCGTGCTTTTCAAACCTTAATCGGCCAACCCTTAGAAGCAACCTTCCCAGCAGGCGTTGCACTTGCAGCACTGGCATTAAAGAATAATGGTTTTTATGCACCTTTTGAGCCTCAAGAGAAACCAACACAAAGTGATGTTTCTTCAATCATGGTAACATCAATCGGCCACCACTGCGGCGAAGGCTTCGCCCTATTGAATAAGGCTTAAAGCATTTTCCTTTTTATCTACTAGATAAAAAGATAAGAAAACGCGCGAGATAGAAAGAGATAGACATGTCAAAGTTCACAGATCACAAAGGCCGTCCAATCATTGTTGTAACAGGACTAGGTGCTGTTACCTCACTTGGACGTGGCGTTGATGAAAACTGGAAAGCATTAAGCGCTGGCAAATCTGGCATCCATAAAGTGAAACGCTTTTCAACTGAAGGCTTAAATACGCAAATCGCTGGCACTGTAGATTTCATGGAACCTGAAGAAGTTTCAGCCCCCGGTATCTCATATGCAATGGCAGATGCTACAACTGAAGAAGCCCTTGCAGATGCAGGCTTTGGCAAAGACGGCTTTCCAGGTCCACTTTTCTTTGCAGCCCCTCCTGTCGAACTTGAGTGGCAACACCGTTTTGATTTAATAGGTCGCACCAGTGAAGGTGAAATTGGGTATGAGCGCATGCTCGCTTCTGCCCGCGAACACAAACAAGAAAAAATGCACAGCCTCATCCAGCTAGGTACAATTGCATTTCGTTTAGCTGAAAAATATGAAACGCAAGGCTTACCAATTTCGCTTTCTACAGCATGTGCATCAGGTGCAACCGCCCTTCAACAAGGCATTGAAGCCATAAGGCGTGGCGATACGGACGCAGCATTATGCGTTGCATCCGATGGTTCAGTAACAGCCGAAGGCTTAATTCGCTTTGGGCTTCTTTCAGCTCTTACAACACACAATCAAGACGAACCAAACAAAGCATCACGCCCCTTCTCAAAAGATAGAAGCGGATTTGTTATGTCAGAAGGTTCAGCAGCACTTGTGCTTGAAACCTTAGAACACGCAACAAATCGTGGCGCGAAAATCTATGGTACAATCCGTGGCGTAGGTGAAAAAGCAGATAGCTTCCACCGCACCAGATCAAGCCCAGATGGCGCACCGGTTATTACGGCAATTTCTGAAGCTATAAAAGACGCTGGCATTACACCTGATGACATCGGCTACGTAAACGCACACGGCACTTCAACACCAGAAAATGATCGTATGGAATATAATTCACTTCATGCAGTGTTTGGTGATAAAATTCATTCAACACCAATCTCGTCAAGCAAGTCGATGATTGGTCATACGCTGACAGCAGCAGGTGCAATTGAAGCGGTGATTTCTTTCAAGACAATGCAAGAAGGTACAATCACACCGACTATCAATTATGAGACCCCTGATCCAGATATTCCCTTGGATGTTGTACCTAATGAAAAGCGTGATGGCGACGTTGCAAATATCTTATCAAACTCATTTGGGTTTGGTGGTCAAAATGCATGTCTTGTATTTGGACGCGATGTAGCCTAACCAGCACTAGTATTTAATCAAAAGCCTATCGGAGAAAACCTTTGCGCGCACTACAGCTTATTTCAGAACGCGAAGTTAAAATTACTGACGTTCCAGAACCAGCAGATCCTGGCCAAGGTGAAGTTCAGTTTAAAACTAAAGTTGTTGCCCTAAACCATATCGATGTATGGGGTTGGCGTGGCATGGCATTTGCTAAACGTAAATTGCCTATGACCGTGGGTGCAGAAGCATCTGGTGAAATTACAAAAGTTGGCCCAGGTGTTACGCACCTCAAAGTTGGCGATCTTGTTTCAATCTATGGCGCTCCAACCTGTGGCACTTGCCGTCCATGTCGTGAGGGTCAAGACAATAAATGTGAGCACCCTTCTGGAGTCCATGGCTTCCACCTTGATGGATACGGCCAAGAACTTTCAAACATGCCAGCAAGAAATTGTATTAAAGCCCCTATTGGCGTAACAGACATTGGCGCAGCCCTTGCCCCAGTAACATTTGGCACAGTCGAACACATGTTCTTTGACAATGCTAAACTTGAGTCTGGTGAAACAGTTCTCATACATGCAGGTGGCTCAGGCATTGGTTCTGCTGCTATTCAGCTTGCCAAGAAGATTGGTTGTAATGTCATCACAACCGTTGGCTCTGATGACAAAATTGAAAAATGCCTAGAGCTAGGTGCAGATCACGTTATCAACTACCGCGAAGACCGCTTTGAAGGCCAAGTTCGCAAGATTACGAAGAAAAAAGGCGTTGATGTTGTGTTCGAACACGTTGGTAAAGACACTTGGGCAGGTTCAATGTTGAGCATGCGTCCAGGCGGTCGTTTGGTAACATGTGGTTCTACATCTGGGGTTTCTGCTGAGACAAACCTTATGATGTTGTTCCAGCGCCAGCTACGTTTGATTGGTTCGTTTGGTTGTCGTATGCAAAATATTACAGACGCAATGGAAAAAATGGCCAAAGGTATTGTTCACCCTGTTGTGGATTCAGAAGTTGAATTTGGTGATATCCAAACAGCCCTTGAACGCATGGAAGCACGTAAGGTGTTTGGCAAAATCATCATGCGGGTAAACGATTAACCTCAGGTTTTAAAATGCTATGGAGCCAATACTTCGCAAAACCTATATACTTCTAAGAAATGCGCGAGACTGGCTTCTCGCGCAATTCTTTTTTGGCTTCATAGCAATCTTAAAGCTTTTTCCTGCTGATAGCGCTATCTGGTTTGTATCAGAAGCAGCTAAAGGTTTAGGCATGTGGTATCCACGCACAAAACTTGCTCGCAAAAACCTCAAACTAGCTTTTCCTGAAAAATCAGATGATGAAATAGAAACGATTTTACATGAGATGTGGCGCAACCTTGGACGCGTTGCAGCAGAATATGTTTATCTTGATGAAATCTTTGATTTCAATGAGGAAGATCAATCCAAAGGGCGTGTTGAAATAAAGGGTGCAGAACACTTTGAGGCATTAAAGGCACTGGATGGACCTGCGGTTTGTTTTACGGGTCACACTGGTAACTGGGAAATATTACCAATTGGCTCAGCAGCATATGGATTAAATATAACCGCCCTATTTCGTCCACCAAACAATCAATATATGGCTAAGCGCGTTCTTTCTGCCCGCACCACAAATATGGGGCATCTAGTTCCTTCAAAAGCTGGTGCATCTTGGACATTGGCTAATGTTATGGACGAAGGCGGCAAAGTCGGCGTATTAGTTGACCAATTTTTTGAACGCGGCGAAGAAATAGAATTCTTAGGCCGTCAAACCATGGCAAACCCACTTCTTGCAAAACTAGCACGCCAATATGACTGCCCAATTTATCCTGCGCGTTGTGTAAGATTACCAAAAGGTCGGTTTAGGTTAGAAATAGAAGCCCCTTTGAATATTCCACGCAAAGCAAATGGAAATTTAGATATTGCTCAATTAACCCAAGATGTGAATGATTGTGTTGCTAGATGGGTTCGCGAGCACCCTGAACAATGGCTTTGGCTACATAAGCGCTGGCGACCTAATGTTATGGAAAAACTGGCTGCTAAAAAAGCTGAAAAACAAGCACAAAAAAACGCGCGGTAGATAAAATCTATTCCACGCGTTTAAAGCTAAAATATAAAACCAGATATTAGTGCCTGATACGAACTTTAAAGTTACGCTTACCGTTTTTTTGAACCAGGCTGAAAAGCTTAGCTGCATTAGATGGAGCAATTCTTACACACCCTGCTGAAGCTGGGCTGCCTAAGCGTTTTGTCTGATAAGTTCCATGGATTGCATAATGCCCACTATAGAAAATAGCATGCGGCATTGGCGCATTATTATAACGACTAGACTTATGGTCTTTAGAAAGCCACTTAGCATTCCATGAACCAGTTGGTGTAACCTTACCTTTACGTGCAGTAGAAACATCCCACACATATTTAAGTCTACCGTTCTGGTAAACTCGCATTTTTTGCTGCGAAATATCTACTTTAGCTTCAATTCTTGCAGCATGAGAAGGAGTGCTTAATACTCCAAAAAAAACCGCAAGTGTAATTAGGATCGACTTCATAACATTCTCCACCTTTAACAAAATAAATTCGCCACACTTGTAGTCATGTTACATCACTGATGCTAATTTTTCTACACTCAGCTCATTAAACTTGTAATTAGTATTAATTCTTGTTCTAAAACAACATTTTATGATGATATTTTGCCTTTAAAGCTAATCAATTTATACCAGGCCATACGCCCTGTACTTGTATGTATTCTAAACCTGAAGTAGAGATTAAGAGTTCAAAGATCCAGTTCAAAGAGGAACGATATGAGCGTAAATAATAAAATAAAAGCCCTTACACCTCCAGACATTAACGCGATGAAAGGCGAAAGTCCGATTGTCTGCTTAACCGCTTACACAACACCTATCGCGCGTATGATTGATGAACATACTGATCTAGTTTTAGTTGGCGATAGTGTTGGCATGGTAATGCATGGAATGCCAAACACACTTGGCGTTACAATGGAAATGATGATCCTACATGGCAAAGCTGTAAGGCGCGGTTTAAGCCGCCCTCTCCTTGTCATGGACATGCCTTTCGGATCTTACGAAAAAAGCAAAGAGCAGGCTTTTGAAAACGCAGCTCTTCTTATGCGAGAAACAGAATGTGGGGCTGTAAAGCTTGAGGGCGGTGAAGTAATGGCAGAAACCATCCGCTATTTAGTTGACCGTGGCATTCCAGTTATGGCGCATATTGGGCTTACACCTCAATCGGTCAATGTCTTTGGTGGTTACAAAACACAAGGCAAAGGCAATGATGCAAAACGTATTATGAAAGACGCTCTTGCTGTACAAGAAGCAGGCGCGTTTTCAGTCGTTTGTGAAAAAATGCCTGATCCCCTCGCTCGTAAAGTTACCAAAAAACTTGATATACCAACGGTTGGTATCGGCGCATCTGTATATTGCGATGGTCAGATTCTTGTGATTGACGACATGCTAGGAATGTTTACTGATTTCAAACCAAAGTTTGTAAAACGTTTTGCAAATCTTGGTGAGCAGGTTCAAGAAATGGCAAAAGAATATGCGACAGAAGTAAAGACACGTAAATTCCCTACACCCGATCATGTCTATGATTATGCAGGCGAAGAGTAAAATATATGAGCGTCGAAATAATCCGTAGCGTTTGTGATATTCGCGCGCATGTAAATAAAATCAAAAATCAGGGTAAAACAATTTGCTTAGTCCCCACCATGGGAGGCTTACATGCTGGCCATTTAAGTCTAATCACAAAAGCAAAAGAAGTTGCAGATTATGTTATCGTCTCTATTTTCGTAAATCCAAAGCAATTTAATAATCCTGACGACCTTGAAACATATCCAAGTAACGAAACGCAAGATATTAAAAGCATAACGAAGGAAGGCGCAGACATTGCCTTTATTCCTTCAGCAAAAGAAATGTACCCCGAGGAGTTTGCAACTGATGTAAAAGTCTCAGCAGGCATTGATATTTTATGTGATGCCCATCGTCCAGGCCATTTTGGTGGTGTTGCAACTGTCGTAACAAAACTGTTTCTTCAAGTTGGCGCTGACTTTGCCTGCTTTGGAGAGAAGGATTATCAGCAACTTTTTATAATAAAACGCTTAGCTGCCGATTTAAACATCCCAATTCAAATCATCCCCGCTCCGACTATCCGTGAAAAAGACGGCTTAGCAATGTCATCAAGAAATGCACGACTTAGCAAAGAGAATCGTAATATTGCATCTCAGCTCAACGAAGCAATGCAGAGCGCAAAAACCGCTATACGTAACGGCATTAGCATTGAAGAAGCATGTATTAAAGCACGTAGCGGTCTTGAAGCTAATGGAGATTTCAAAGTCGAATACTTTGAAGTTCGTTGTGGAGAAAAAATGGTATTAATGAATGAACTTGGATCAAGCTGCCGGTTATTTGCTGCCGCATGGCTTGGTGACGTGCGGCTTATAGATAATATCCAACTTTAATCATCAATTCCTAAAAGGTTAGAAACCTTAGAAACCAAATTCACTTCAAACTCATGAAATTGCTTATCACTGAGTGAGATATCTTTCATCAGCTTTAAAACTTCACGCCGTTTAACCTCAGGCATTTTTTGAATAATCTCAATGATTGAATTTAAGCTATCAGGCTTTTTAAAGGTATCAGAGACTAACTCCTCAAACATGATAAATTCATCTTCCGACACATTAAGATAATTATCTAACAAATGGCGATAAAGTAGTGTTTCTTCTTCTCTCACCCGCCCATCAACGCGCACTGTGGAATACAAAAGAATACCAATCGCAACGCGTGGATCTTTTTCAGATAGTTTTATGATCTGGCTAGTATTACCAGAATCTAATTCACTAATAAAATTTTTATAAGATGAATACATACGACAGTCCCGTATAGTATTTTTGTTAAAGGGGCATGTTTTTCCTTATTCTATCAAAACTTTACAAAAAGGTAAGGTCTAAAATTTCACATTATGTTTCTTTTTTAGTAACACCAAAAGCAAAAGGCAGCTGCTAACAAGCAACTGCCTTTTAAAACTAATACCATTCACTAAAACGCTGTGAATGATATGGCCGGTACGCGATACCTGATCCGGATATCAGAGCGGTTAAATAACTCGCTTGAATTAAACATAGTCTGAGAATGTAAACATGTAGTTAGAATTCAGTTACCTGAATATTAAAATTCACGTTTTTACAGCTTTAAAGAACACAAAACATCAAGAGAGCAATTTAATTTATCAGCTAAAGCATAATTTAGCTTCACACAGGATGGCAAATCATATAAAGAAATCTTTATATTGTAATATTACAGAAAGCTTTCTACATGACAAACGCTCTATCCGCGTTAATTGCAGAAAAAGGTACTCTTTTAGCTGATGGTGCTACGGGAACAACATTATTTGGCATGGGCCTAGAGGCAGGTGGTGCACCTGAACTTTGGAACATTGATAAGCCTGAAAATATTGAACAACTGCACCAAGGTTTTGTTGATGCAGGTTCAGACATTATTCTCACCAATTCTTTTGGCGGTACGCGTCACAGATTAAAACTTCATGCAGCTGATGGGCGTGTACATGAACTTAATAAAGCAGCAGCCGAAATTGCGAACAAAGTTGCAGCATCCGTTGAGAGAAAAATAATTGTTGCAGGTTCTGTTGGCCCTACAGGTGAATTACTTGCACCACTTGGCGAACTTACTTTTGATGGTGCGGTAGAAGCATTCACCGAGCAAATGCAAGGGCTAAAAGATGGAGGCGCCGATGTATTGTGGATTGAAACCATGTCAGCTCCAGAAGAAATGCAAGCGGCCGCAAAAGCTGCGATTACAACAGGTCTTCCTTACGTAATTACAGCCTCCTTCGATACTGCAGGTCGCACTATGATGGGAATGTTGCCTGAAGATTTTCATGGTGTTATTACAGAAGACCAAAAACCAACTGCAATTGGAGCAAATTGTGGTGTAGGTGCATCTGACCTTCTTTCATCTGTTTTAGATATGACAAACGCCAATCCAAATGCAGTAATTATTGCAAAGGCAAACTGTGGCATCCCGCAAATTCAAGGTGATGAAGTGGTTTACACTGGAACACCAGAACTCATGCATGATTACACTAAGCTTGCAATGGATGCTGGCGCAAAGATAATTGGCGGATGTTGCGGTACTTCATGTGATCACTTAGCTGAAATGCGCAAAGCAATCGATACTCACAATCTAGAGGCGCGACCTAATATTGCAGAAATAGAAAGTCGTATCGGCCCGCTTGTAAATACACAAGCAAAAGCAAACGATGAAAATAGTGGGCGAACAAGAAGAAGCCGTAGGCGCTCTTAATTATACACTCAGTACCTATAAGCTTTCATATGAAACTTAACTTGCGCATTATCGTAGCGGTAATTTAATCCGATTGGGCAAGCAGAGCGCGCCTGACAACCTAATGACATACAATGAGGTTGAGCACCGTCATCCAAATGCGTAAAGCATTTATCAACTTCCAAGCGCTCACCTGTGAATGCATCAACTGGACAAGCTGTTAAACAGGGCTTTTCTTCACATGTATCACAGGGATGAATCAAATTTTGAGCATTTTGTATTAGCACATTGATTTGACTCACAAATTCATGAGTTTCACTAAAAATCAAAAGACCACGGAACGCATGCCATAGGCCATATTCGGGATGCATCAATATCCCGAGTGGCGAAGCTTTAACGCCAATAGCCTTTTGCGCTAATCTTTGGAATGGCCAATAAGGTTCATCAAAAGGGTAAACTGCCCTCGCCTCATAGTCATCCGAAATCACATCTAAAACACGCTTCGTCCAACGGTTCATCGGGTTAGGGGCGCCATCCCCATACTCAGCTGACAAAGATAATTCTCGCCACATATCAGGCCCAGCATTTCCAATTAATAAGGCTTTTTGTCCAACAAAGCCTTCATACCCTTTTGCACATTCATTTTCAGATAGCTCTAAGCCGCCAAAACAAATAAGCCCAAAATGTTTTAGCCTTAAATTAAAATCAGCGAAATTAGTTGGAGACTTTGCCATCAGCATCAAGCCTCCAAGTATTATGGACAATGGTATTGCCCACCACTTCCCTAGCGCGTGATTCTAGGGCTGCTCTCTCACTTCAGGTGAAAGCGTCAGGCATAGAATCCTTTTTAGCACTGATAAACGCCTTAAGCTTTTCATCAATTTCAGGATCAAGATGCGGTGCTTGGTAATTTTCAAGCCAAGTACGAGCAGTTTTGTTTGCACGTTGCTCATTACGCAACTCGCCTTCAATTTCCCACTGCTCAAATGAATTGTTATCCGCAACGGTAGAAGCAAAGAAGGCTGTTTCAAAATTATTCTGCGTATGCTCACAACCCAGATAATGACTTCCAGGCCCAACCTCACGGATTGCATCCATCGCTTGACCATTTTCGCTCATATCTACGCCTGCTGCCATTTTTTGGTGAGCCGCCAATTGATCGCAATCCATAATAAATTTATCAAACGAAGAAACAAGCCCGCCTTCAAGCCAACCAGCAGCATGAAGCATGAAGTTCACGCCACCCGCCATTGCCGGCCAAAGTGTGTTGGCGCTATCGTAGGCTGCTTGCGCATCTGGCACTTTAGCACCCGTCAGCGATCCACCAGAGCGGAACGGCAAATTATAACGACGCGCAAACTGTGCCGCACCCATTAAAACCTGACCAGGCTCAGGCGTTCCAAAAGATGGCGCACCTGTTTGCATAGAAATTGAAGTCGCAAACGTTCCCATAATCACGGGAGAACCTGGACGACAAAGCTGGGAGAATGCAACAGCAGATGTCGCTTCACATAAAACCTGCGTTAAAGTACCAGCAACCGTAACCGGAGACATAGCACCCCCCACAATAAACGGCGAAACAATAGAAGCCTGATTTGCACGAGCATAAACCTTCAGCGCACCCAGCATCGTGCCATCGAGCGTCATCGGAGAGTTACAGTTGATTAAACTAACAAGCACACAGTTTTGATCTACAAATTCTTCACCAAATAAAATCTTGACCATTTCAACCGTGTCTTCCGCACGTTCAGGTGCAGTCACCGACCCCATAAATGGCTTATCTGAATATTTAATGTGAGAATAAAGCATATCTAAATGACGCTTATTAACCGCAACATCACACGGTTCACAAACCGTACCCCCAGAGTGGTGCATGGCTGGTGCCATATAAGCAAGTTTCACAAAATTCTGAAAATCCTCAATCGTTGCATAACGACGCTCGCCATCAAGATCTCTCACAAATGGAGGGCCATAAACAGGCGCAAATACAGTTGTCTTACCGCCAATTTCAACATTACGCTCTGGATTACGCGCATGTTGTGTAAATGAAGAAGGCGCAGTCTTCATCAATTCACGACAAAGACCCTTAGGAAAGTGAACCCGCTCACCCTGCACATCAGCGCCAGCATCTTTCCACATTTGCAGCGCTTCTTCATCTTCTGAATAGATAACGCCTACTTCTTCCATCAAAATATCAGCATTATTCTCAATGATCTCGACTGCCTCTAGGCTCAAGATGTCCGTTGGCTCAAGCTGGCGATGAATATAAGGCAATGACTTTAGGTTAAGACCGCCGCGCGCTTGTCTACGACTGGCCGCACCACCACCGCCACGGCCTCTTCTACCACCCCGTGCTGGAGCTGGATCGCCTGATGTTTCTTCTACACTCATACCTAAATCCTCAAGAATTATGGTGAAATTTAACTACTCTAAGTTTTACGCCAGTAACCAAAACCAACCTGTCCCTATGCGCCAAACGCTGGCGCAATTTAACATTTAAAGTCTCACTGCATTTATACGTAATATAGAACATACCACCTATAAGCTTAGTAATTATCCCTAATAGAAGTAACTTCAAGAAATGTTAAAAGCGCCATTTTTTAATAACAAGGTACTTTATTCATGCTGGGAAAAATAGCATTAGCCACTAGCATATTAACAATGGCAATAGGCACTTTTCTACTTTCAGATAATTTTATAAATACAGCTGAAGCAAAAGCAAAATGCCGTGTTCAGGGTTTGAACTGGAAGGGTAGCCACCCTACTCTAAAGCAAGGCTTGTGCGACCTCTCAAGAGCGCTTGGCCCTGTTAGAATTACCAATACAAAAGCACATGCAAATTGCCGTACAAGAAACAGCCTAACTGGCAAACGCAATTCTTGGCATAAATACCATAGAGGTTGCAGAGCAGCTGACATAAGAATTAAAGGCGTCTCAGCTTACAAAGTTAAACGCTGGTGGCTAAGATATACAGACAAAAAGTCATACCTAGGCGGCGCAAGCGTCTATAAATCAGGGTTCATTCATGTGGATACAAGAACTGAAGGTGCAAGAAGCTGGTGATTGTTGCCAACAGTAGTTGCTGGGCATAAATGACCATACATCGTCATTGGTTAAATGGCGGCTTAGAGCTTATTCTAACAATCTCTCTTGCATAGACCAAGGTCAGGTGTTGTCCAGAAGTGATCAAGCTTTAAAACGGTACTAATGTCTGCTTTGAGTGGCGGGTCATGACTTTTGTAAAATAACTCTTTCCAACATCTGGAGCCACGCGACCTGCGGCCATCTCTTTCAGATCATGGCCGGCACAAAACGCCGGACCGTTTGCTGCCAAAATAACGAGTCGCACCAATGGATCAGTGCCAGCCTCGATAAAAGCTCCGCCGAGCGTCGCTAACATCGCCTCAGAAAGCTCATTACGACATCCAACACGTTAAGTGCCAAACGCATAACACCGTCTTCGTCTAGCTCTTGCTGCACAATATCGTTTTTTCATCGATTCAGATCCTTCTTTAGATCTACAGAATGTTGACTTCGACATCATTGGAAAGGGTGTTAGCGATAAAACAATAGCGATGCGCACGGTCTTGCATTTGTGCCAACTCAGCCGCCTCGACTGTAAAGCCAGTATCGAAACGCACTTCAGGATGCAGGTCGATACGCGTCACCAGCATTTGCCCTTTGGCGTTTTTACCAAGATGCGCTTCTGCATGATCGTAATAGCTTGCCACAGGCCAACCCGCCTTGGCCGCAAGTGCCAAAAATGTCATCATGTGGCAACTTGATAGGGCTGATGCGAGTGCTTGTTCAGGATTGGTATTCTCAGGCTTACCGCCCCAATCTGGGGCGGCGTCCACCAACACCTCGTGGCTATTATTATATTGAACAGTGTGTTCGGCAGAGTATTGGCCAGTTTGCAAAATAGGATCGGCGCGATGCCAGTGCAAATCGATAGCAAGATCGGACATTTTAGGTTCTTTCTTTATGGACGTGCTTAGTTCGCAGCAATTTTCTTTTTCGGGTCGTAAAAAGGACGCTCTGCTATTACGGCTATGGTCGAACCAGAATTGGTTGCAACTTCAACTGTAGAACCGATATTGGCTTGATCTGCGCTAACCATTGCCAAGGCGATGTTTTGTTTTAATCGGGGGGAATAAACAGCCGAGGTCACTTTGCCGATCTCAACGCCATCTTTGTTGACCTCCCAGAAAGTCGTGTTCGGACCTGTCAAAGGTGCGCCGTCGATGATCAACCCAATTTGCTTACGGCTCACCCCCTCTTCTTGAACACGACGCAATGCGGCTTTGCCGATAAAATCGGCCTCCATATCAAGACTAACCAAACGATCAAATCCAAGCTCATATGGATTTGTGCTGATATCCGCATCGGCGTGATAGGACAGCATGCCACCCTCAATCCGTCGGATAGAAGACGTATGACCAGGCTTTAGGCCAAAAGGCTCACCTGCTGCCATAATTTTTTCCCATAACTCATCACCACGAGAGCCATCTTGTAGGTAAAGCTCGTAGCCCAACTCGCTAGACCAACCAGTGCGCGACACGATCATCGGTATTCCGTCGATATCCAGTTCACGTAGCCAATAATATTTAAGGTCCATGATACTATCACCAAACAGCGCCTTCATTATTTCGCCAGACTTCGGTCCTTGCAATTGGAGTGGCGACACATCTGGTTCGGTGATCGTGACATCAAGGTCGGAGTGGATAGCAACGCCTTGCGCCCATAGCAAAATGTCGCTGTCTGCTAATGAAATCCAAAAGTGGTTCTCTGCCAAGCGTAGCAGGATAGGATCATTTAAAAGGCCACCATCGGCATTCGTGATCAAAATATACTTACACTGCCCGACCGACATTTTCGAGAGATCACGAGGGGTTAGCATTTGCACAAACTTCGCAGCATCAGGCCCAGTAATTTCAACCTGACGTTCAACCGCCACATCACATAGGATCGCGTCGTTTACCAAGTTCCAGAAATTCTGTTCTGGATCGCCAAAATCGCGTGGGATGTACATGTGATTGTAAACCGAAAAAGCCTGAGCTCCCCAACGGACCGTGGCGTCAAAATAGGGTGATTTGCGGATCTGCGTTCCAAACCCAAAGTCGTCTGCGTTCATAATATCTTCCTCTCATATTACCAATGGCCTGTGACGCCATGTACTATCTAGATCTGAGGCCACTTTAAGTGAGGAAGCCGTATTATGACGGACTGAAAATTGGCAACCATTAGACTGAATAGACTGTTTTTGGACTATAAACAGGCCGTTCGGGCGAGGAGCATTATTTAGGTGGCTTTGGTTGCAAGTTTTGCTAGGTTAGGTAGGCTCGACTTGACGCGTCTGGTCACGATATAAGTCATGTAGCGCTCGATACCGAGATCAGCGGAAAGTAGAATATCCATCATGGTCTGAAATGACGAAAGGCTTGGGCATACAGTTTCAATGACGTAATCCATCCCACCACCTGTTGCGATGCATTCAGTGATTTCATCTATATCTTTGATAAAAGTCTCAAAGCGATCAAAATCTGCCTTTCTATGGTTGATCAGTGAAATGATTACGATGACTTTAGTAAAATCAGCTATCTTATCAAGCGCAATATCGGCGTGAAATCCTGTGATGTAACCCGCCACCTTAAGTCGGTGCAAACGCGTCCAGCAAGGTGTCGCAGAAATATTAGCGATCTCTGCTAACTTGGTTTTACTAAGTTGGCCATGTTGTTGCACGGCGCTAAGAATACGAATGTCAGTCGCATCAAGGTCAATCTTCTTCATTCGTTAACAACTCCCATTCCGTACAGCGAGACAATAAGCAAAAGCAAACCATAGCTTGAATCACGTGCTCATATTAGTACGAAGGCCATGCGGTAATGATTGTTTATACGACTATTTTCTACTCTTCGGCGTCGATAGAACCAGTACCTAGCTGCCAACCATTTTAAATTACACACTCGTCCTGCTAAAGAAATAGTAAAGTACGAGATGGAATTGGCAAAAACGGGAATCGGCAGAGACCCTGCGAATTGAAACTTTCCCCATAACTGACATTGGATATATAAATCTGAATGGCGATATTGGGTCATAAGCCGCAGTTGGACAAATATCCAATATGGTCACCATGTCCCAATACCTGCCATTCAATACAATAACCTGAACGATTACACTGGATCGTATCAGTAATTGATATTTTTGAAAAATAATTTCAAAAATCTATCCCCACCTCAAAAACCTCAAGCATACTTCTTTTCATCAACAAGATGCACAACGGTAGAACGATCGCCACTGTTTTATATTTTGTTGAATGCGGAGCGGCGGTAGCCATATCTATATTTATTGGCGAACAGTGCAAAAGGCACTGCTTCGCTAGTAACGATCGGAGGTCTTATATTAGCAAAGCAAATCCTTTTGATTTGTTTGCTCTCAAAAGATCAGATCGGAACTAAGGCGACTTACGGGTACGAAATTACCCTAGAGGCTTTGTCGGAACAA
>CAZCUN010000063.1:0-17244 GCA_964502215.1 uncultured Rhizobiaceae bacterium
CAATGGGTTAAACAATATTTATCGTAGTTATCTGGGACAGCCCCAAATATTAAATTCAATTGCAGTTAAGCTCAGTTGTTGATCTTCGACACTTGCAGAGCGATGCTCAGTATCAAGTGATAACAAGCCTTTAGTTAAAACACTTTCAATATCGTTTGTTGTAGGTATTGCGTGCGCACGCTTTAATATAACATTGACCCTAGCCATTAATTCACGCGGTGAAAAAGGCTTAGTTACGTAGTCATCGCCACCAATTTCTAAACCAAGAATACGATCGATTTCATCATCTCTGGCAGAAAGAAAAAGAATAGGAACTTCGGATTTTTTTCTTATTTGGCGGCAAACCTCTAAGCCATCTATTTCTGGAAGCCCAATATCTAAGATGACTAAATCTATATCTGCCGTCGTAAATTTATCTAAGGCATCTTTCCCATCTTTAGCAGTAATATAGGTATGATCCGCTTTTTCTAAAGCAAAACTAATTACATCCATGATGTGCGCATCATCATCAACTACTAAAATATTAGGCATTAAAGGTTCCTGACTTAGTTTAAGTATTTATAGCTCTCAAAATTGCTTAAGCAAAACTTTTAAAAAAGCATTTTTTATAAAAATTACTTCTGTTTAACATTATGAATAGGCTTAGTGCTTTCTTGAAGGAGGGGTGCGTTCTCCAACCACCAACCCGATGAGGTTAAGGACTTGGGAAGTAAGTGAGCATTTATAATAGTGTTAGTTTGTAATTTTTTCATATCTATATTTAAAGACAAAAACATAAAATCTATAATCAGATTTTTATGAGATTTTAATCAAATTTTTGCAGAATTTGTGCAGTGCTAAGTAAAGTGCGCTTAAATTCTAGGTACTGATTGCGCCTATGCTAAACGAAGAGATATGGTTAATATTTTTATTAATAATGAAATCTATTGATGATTTAGATGATAAGAGGCTGGCTATATTAATTTACAGCCTTCTAGGGTGTTTCATTATTAGAATGTTAAGGGTCTATGGAAAACTTATTAATTAAGCATGAGAATGCTAATAAAATAAGCCCGGTAGAAGCAGAATTAAATATCAAAATTGCAACTCACCATGTAGATGATTTTGATGCGCAATTAACTTCTAAAAGAGGGCCTGCAACTTATAAAACAGTTGCACAATTCTCTTTGACTTCATTTTTCTCACATTTTGGCTTCAAAGAAACTGATTTATATAGGCTTATTAAATCCCAACAATCATATGATTTACCAACTGTAATAATCATCCATACTAACCAAGCTAACAGTCAAAAAGACGATGCCCCAATTATAATAGCTGGGGATTTATTTATTACCCATACTTATTTTATTGAATGGATCAAGGCAGTCGATATCGATGCTTTTGAAAAGCCTTTGCTGAAGCTCATTCTATCAAACATGGATGCTAATCCAGTATTTTCCTAATAAGTATTAACTCAAGTGCCCAACATAAAAAATTTTAGTTTTCCTCAAAGTTGGCACGAAACTTGAAACATTCATAGCAAACGAAATTGCTTGTCTCTTTTTGATACATCGACAAGCTGGAGGAAAATAGCTATGGAACAAAAACACATCAAAGTTATTCTTGTCGATAATCACCCAATATTAAGAGATGGTTTGCGTGCTACGCTTGAAGCTAACCCTATCTTTAAGGTTGTTGGAGAAGCTGATGACGGTTCATCAGCAATACTTGCGTGTGATCAACATGAAAATGATGTGTTGATTATAAATGCGGTTCTTCCTGGAAGTGATACTTATCAGATAATATCAGCAATTAAAAAACGCACCAATAGCAAGATTGTTGTTTCTTCTATTGAGCAGGATGTAAACGGCCTTCACGACATTAGAAAATGCGGAGCAGACGGGTTCTTAGGCAAAGACGCATCATCACAAGAATATGCAGCAGCAATTTTCACTGTCGCAGCAGGTGGCGTATATTTTTCTCAAAATGTTGCAGATACATTTTTCAAAGTTTCTGAAGCTACTTCAGACACAAGAAATGTTTATGGCCTTACAGGTCGAGAATTAGAAGTACTTTCAATGCTATCTAGCGGCTACTGCAACAAGGAAGTGGCTAATAAGTATGACTTATCAGTTAGAACAGTTGAAGCGCATCGCCTAAATATCAGGCGTAAAACACAATCAAATACTTTAAGTGATTTAGTGCGCATCTCAAGATCGCTTGGGCTGGCTAATATGGCTGGCAACATCACTCATAATAGTTCTTCTCACTTATACAATGGGCATTCACTATAATGAAGAAGATACGTTCAAGCTATTCTAGGCTAGCATTGTTAGGCTTTGTTGCGTCAACATTGATGCCGCTTGATGCTTTTGCTGCAAAAAATGTTCAGTCTAGTATGTTAAAGTCTAATCAATCTTATAGATCAAACTTTAGCTCGCAACCAAACTTAGATAAAGGCGAAGTGGTGCTTCCAGTGCAAGCTTCAATTATCTATATTATAGAGCAATCATTGCCAGACTTTCTCTCGCAATTTGCATCTCGAAATAAGTTGCAGTTAACAATTTCCGAGCAAGTTCAAGGCAAATTAAAGAAGCTATCCTTGCCAATGCAGATGGAACTTACGCTTTCACAATTGGCTAAATCTTATGGCATTGAATGGCACATGCAGGATAAAAATCTTTACGTTTCAAACAGCCTTGAAAATGTAAATCGTTTAATTGAATTGGGAAATATGAATCTCTCAACTCTTAAACAAGCGATTAAAAAAGCAGGTTTAAACCCTGGAGCAAATAAGATGAGCTATCTGAAAGGTAAGAACGCTATCACATTAATTGGATCAGCATCTTACATAGCGCATGTAGAAGCCCTTATTAAAAACAATCAAAAATAATTTTAGAATAATCAGGCAGAATATTGATGAAAAAAAGTAATCTAATAGACACAAATGTTAGCATTCAAAAAACCTATAACATGCATAATGATACGTCATCTAAAGTAGAGGTGAATGGGTTTTTCAAAAATATGATGAGCAGTTTTAGTGCTGTAGTCATGATTTGTGCTGTTTTGCTTATAACGTTCTATTCAATGAACTTTTTGCCTAAAAAGGATGCTTATCCTGTTACAAACTTTGTCAGCTCAAATACTTTGGGAGCAAAAGAAATTCAACACAAGGATGAAGTTGCAGCAGATAAAAACTATATTGATGCATTTGTATGGACAGCGAAATTGAAGCTTGAAGATTTGCAACTAAATCATCGTTTGCAGATTAAGGTTGCTAACCAAAGTAAGCTTGAAGTCAGTGGAAATATTTCTCAAAAAGAGCTTCCCAAATGGCAGCGTTTTTTAAGCTGGTATGATACAAAACAAGGCTTCCCTGAATTAAAGCATGTTGTCAACACAACTGAAACTGTAGGAAATATTCCTGAACTTGAAACAGTATGGTTTGACGCTAATCCTACAGCTTATTTTGCAGATGGTAGTTCAGGCAATGCGGGTTCTATTCTTGAAGATGGATGGGAAATTGTAAACATCGAGGCTTGGGCTGTATTCATTAAACGAAATGGCACAGTTATTACTTTAGCTTTCTAATCAAGTTTTGTGAGAAGTACGCTATCAATCTTAGTAAAAATATTCAGTACAGGTTTTTTTACTGTAAGTAATTGAAATATAGTTAAATTATAATTGTTCTGTAAAATAATATTTTGTAATTTATCAGCTTTTTGCTATTCTAATATCAATTATACTGGATTAAAGAATTCAATATGCTAGCTTTACCCTACGTTGTTTTAGTGATTCGCAACAGTTAAAATAGGCAAATAATATTGATGGGGCTTATATTCAGTATTTTAGAAATCAAATATTGATTGATAACAGATAATTTTATCTACAATTTTCTTGGCATTTTTTACTGTCAGAGAAGCTAGCTTATAAATCCTTAAAAATCCAAATTTTCCCATAATAGTTAATACTGAGCTCTTTAAATGCTCAGTACATTTCGTATCGGTAACGCTTTATTAATAAAAAAAGTAAGACGTTGTTAAGTTTTTTGCTCAAATCTTACGTATGGAAAGAACTGATTCGTTTGTTGTGTAATAGCTGTTTAAAAAGCCTTGCTGAATAACGAATGTAAACAGTTTTAGGAACTCATATTTTTATAACTTGCAATTTTGGGGCACAATAAATGCAGTTAAAAAAACATTACATGAAAAAGTCTGTTTTGTTGGGGCAATTTTCAAAACAGACGAAACGCCCGCAGGGGGGCGTTAGTTTTATAATGACGCGGTTAGAAGATGATTATTCTCAACCCGTTTTTTTTCGAAAGTGGCGATAAGATAGATTGAATACACTTAGGAGTTTAGCTTCTAAGTGATGGTTGATTAATGCAAGCGTGGCGGCGCTTGAGGGCTGTAACAAGGCCAAACCAAAATAAATATAAGTGATACGAGGGCACCATGATCACTGTAAGTAGACATAATATACGCCGCTCAAATCTTCATTGATATCGAGTACAGCATTGGTATTTGCTATTTTTACTAGCCAAAACATTACGTTACTCTCGTCTGCACATGCCGATGAGCTGCTTGATAAGAACCAAGTATCAGTCGTTGCCGCCCCACCTAATACTGAACTTGCAAGCACACCTTTTGAAATAGAAGGCCAAGGGTTTTCCATCAGTGTTGATGGCGAGCGCGTTGCAAGTAGTGGTGATGTTAAGGCAAAAAAGAAAGTTACATCCCACCAACATGCAGTTGATATCCAACGTAAAACTGATTTAGATCTTGAGTCTGTAGACATTCAGGTGAAATTTGATGGCCTTGGTGTAGAACCAACTTTGAATGTATCCACGCACGATTTGCGCCATTCATACCAAGCAGGGCAATCCATAAAGTTTCTTGCCTCATCAAATTATCCAGATTGGATAGAAACTTCAGAAATTAGAATATATGAACGAGGCTATGAAGAACGAGGTAAACCTGTAAAGATCATACTGGTTGATGGTGAAACCGCCTCTTGGGTTATGCCAGATAACGGTCTTGGTGATTATTCATATGTTTTACGTGTGTATGATAGAGCAGGGCGTTATGATGAAACTGTACCTCTAGGTTTACCTCGTACAGGTTCAGATTTTGCAACGCATGAAACCTCACCAGAAGAACAACCTGTATCAGCAGGTGAAGGGGATGATAGAACCAATATCAGGAACATTCCCGTATACGGTGGAGCTGTAACTGTTTTTGGGCGTAATATTCCCCCTGGTTACACTGTTGATACGCTAGGTGAGCGTGTTGCAATTGACAATGAAAACCAATTCGTCATTCAGCGCATTTTACCGCCAGGTGACCATATTGTTGAAGTTGACGTTAGTGGCACAAAAGATGGTGCGCTTTCATTTGACCGTGAAATTCATATTCCCCGTGATGAATGGTTTTACGTAGGTCTTGCTGATTTAACGATCGGTACACGGTCGGAAAATAACCCACTTGTACCTTCTGCACACGGTGAATATGACAAAACCTATACAAAAGGCAGATTGGCCTTTTATTTAAAAGGTAAAATTAAGGGTGAGTACATCCTAACTGCGACTGCAGATACTGGTGAAGAAGAGTTAAGCAGCCTTTTTTCAAATTTAGATGAAAAAGATCCAAGAGCTGTTTTACGTAGAATTGATCCTGATGATTATTACCCAGTCTACGGGGATGACTCAACAATTGTAGAAGATGCTCCAACTCAAGGTAAATTCTATGTTCGCCTTGAAAAAGGAGAAAGCCATGCGTTGTGGGGTAATTTTAAAACCAAAATTACAGGGACAGAATTTGCAAGAATGGAGCGCGGCCTTTATGGCGCAAATATTGTCTTAAAATCTGAAGAAGTAACGTCACATGGCGAGCCAGTTGCACAAATACAAGCTTATGCTGCTCAGCCAGATACACTACCTCAACGTGATACTCTACGCGGTACAGGCGGTTCAGTTTACTTTTTAACACGCCAAGACTTAACACGCGGGTCTGAAACTCTAACTATTGAAATACGCGATCCTGTTTCGGGTCTTGTACGTTCCCGTGAGGTGCTTCGTTTTGGTGAAGACTATGAGATCGATTATATTCAAGGCGTTGTAATTCTAAAAAAACCGCTTTCATCTACAGCAAATGGTACGTCACTTGTAAGCGAAGGTGCGCTTGGTGATGATGTTGTAAATCTAGTTGTTCAATATGAATACACGCCAGGTCTAGGTGATGTTGATGGCTACTCGTATGGTGGTCGGGCACAAGGCTGGATAAATGATAATGTTAAAGTTGGTGTAAGTGCACTTGTTGAAGAAACGGGTGTTGCAGATAATCAAATTTTAGAAGCTGATATTGAAGTTAAGCTTGGTGAAAAATCATATATTCGTGGCGAAGTTGCTGAAAGCACTGGCCCAGGGTTTGGGCGATCAAGCTCGGTCAATGGCGGATTAACGATCAATAATACACAGACGTCTGGATTGAATAACACAAGAGCACGCGCTTATCGCGGTGAATTGCATGTTGATTTATCAGATGTTCATCCAGAAAGAAGAGGCCAAATCGGTGCTTATTATGAGCGACGTGAAGCAGGCTTTACTTCGCTTGATTATGAAACAACAGTCGATCAGACAATCTGGGGTGTTTACGCAGAAGAAGAGATTTCAGATACGTTTCGTTATAGGCTTGGCTACGAAGATTTTTCTGATGAAAATGGTAGAGTAAACCGTGAAGCGGATGTTGAAGTAGAAATAGCGCTTGATCCACATTGGCAACTTGCCATTGGCGCAAAACATTTTGATATAAAAAACCCTGGCGCTGTAGAAAATTCAAACGGCAGACGTACTGATGTAGCAGCTCGTCTTACACATCAAATTGATGAAGACCACAAAGGTTGGATATTTGGCCAAGTAACCGTAGACCGTTCTGGTGACATTGAGCGCAATGACCGTGCAGGTCTTGGTGCTGAAGTTCGTGTCTCAGAAAAAGTAGGGCTTAAAGGTGAAGTTTCATGGGGCACTTCAGGCTGGGGTGGTGAAGCAGGTATTACGTATGACCCAACTGCTGATGATCATTATTATATTGGTTATCGTGTAGACCCTGACTTTGGACGTACAAACTCAACGCCGCTAAATTCGCGAAATAATAGCGCAATAGTTGCAGGTGCGCGTCACCGTTATAATGATTTCTGGAGTGTGTTTCTTGAAAACTCCTATGACCTAACCGGTCAAACTCGTTCGTTAACTTCCACATATGGTGTGACGTATACACCTTCTGCATTATGGTCAGTGAGTGGGGGTGTTGAATATGGGGATGTGCAAGATTCAATTGCAGGTGACCTTGAGCGCATTGCAGTATCAGCAAGCCTTGGCTACAACAAAAAAGATGACCTTGTGTGGCATCTAAAAGGTGAAGCTAGATTTGAAGATTCTGATATACAAGGCTTAGACCGTGATACTTATTTATTAAGTGGTGGATTGGTTTACAGACAGGATGAAGATTGGCGCCTACTGTTAAATGTCGACGCGGCAATATCTGAATCAAATCAAGATGCTTTCCTTGATGGAGACTACATCGAGGCAAGCATTGGCTATGCTTATCGCCCTGTAAATAACGACAGATTAAATGCGTTGTTTAAATACAGTTATCTTTATGATTTGCCAGGTGCTGATCAAGTTACAACACAAGGCAATACATTTGGACCAGCGCAAAGAAGCCATATCCTATCCGCAGACTTTATTTATGATATTGACCAATATTGGACAGTGGGTGCAAAATACGGCTTCCGCATAGGCGAAGTGTCGAATACAAGAGCTGCAAATGATTTCGTTAAATCATCTGCCCATCTAGGTGTTTTACGCTTTGATTGGCATGTTGTTAAAAATTGGGATTTCTTAATTGAAGGCCGCGTTCTTCATACGCCAGAAACTGACACGACAGACTTTGGCGCAGTGACTGCGGTGTACCGTCATATAGGCGATAATTTCAAAGTTGGTGTTGGCTATAATTTTGGCAGATTCTCAGACGATGTTGCAGATGTGACATTAGATGATGAAGGTGTGTTCTTAAATGTTATTGGTAAGTTTTAAGCCATTTGCATAAACATAGGGCCACCACGATAACGCGGAAAACCATAGCCATTCACCATAACAACATCGATGTCACTCGCTTTTGATGCAATGCCTTCTTCCAGCACCGCATTCGCTTCTTCTTGCATGGCGCCAAGAATACTATTGATAATTTCTTCTTGAGAAATCTTACGTGGGACTATGTTTTTGCGTGAGCGTTCTTCGTCAATAATCGCTTGAACTTTAGGGTCGTTTTTACGCGTACCAGTAGAATACGAATACCAGCCAGTATTTGTTTTTTTACCAAACCGACCCAGTTCACACAGCCTGTCTGCAATCTCTACATATCTTATATTAGGATCGCGTGTTGGTGCGAGACGTTGGCGCATAGCCCATCCAATATCAAGCCCTGCAAGATCCTGCATGTCAAAGATGCCCATCGGAAATCCAAAATCAGTCATCGCTTTATCAATGTCTTCTGGAGTAGCGCCATCTTCCAATAGGTAGTCAGCTCTGCGTCTATAAGCAGACATTATTCTATTACCGATAAAACCATCGCAGACACCTGCAACAACGGCAATTTTTCGCAACCGCTTTGCTAAAGATAAACTGGTTGCTAGCGCGTTTGGAGAGACATAATCTGTTCGGATAATTTCCAAAAGCTTCATGATATGAGCAGGGCTAAAAAAGTGTAGGCCTATTACTCTTTGCCGGGATTGAATAGCGTTTGCGATCTCATTCACATCAAGATACGAAGTATTGGTAGCAAGGATCGTGTCGGGTTTAGTTGCCTTCTCAAGTTTTTGAAAGACTTGTTTTTTAATTTCCATATCTTCAAACACAGCTTCTATAACTAATTCAACATCGTTTAACGATTGGTACTCACAACTGAGCGTAAGTGATTGAACAAGTTTTGCTTTTTTATCTTCGGAAATTAAGCCACGTTTTAAACTACCATCGAGAATAGAAATGATACGTTCATGCGCTGCGATGCTTGCTTCCTCAGACATTTCAATCAGCGTAACTTTAAAGTCAGACAGAAGGCATAAAGCAGCAATGGCTGCGCCCATTGTACCTCCGCCAATAACGCCAATTTGTTTGATATCTAAAGCTTGAGCGCCTTTTAATTCTTCCAGTTTACCTGTTGAGCGTTCAGCAAAGAAAATATGTCTAAGGGCTTTTGACTGTTCATCTGATTGTAATTTAACAAATTGAGCACGCTCATTTTTGAGTGCTTCAATTGGTTCAAGTTCTGCACCAATTGAAATAGTATCAAAGGCGGTCATAATTGAAGTTTGTCCACGCGCCTTTTTTAAGAGTTTTAATCTAAGCGCTTCTTGTTCTTGTTTTGAAATAGGGTCAATTACACAGTTTAGCAGTAAAGAGCGAGGTAGCGGTTCAGCGCTAATGCTCTTCGCAAACTTAATAGAGTAATCGCGCAGGTTTTCATCTGTAATAGAATTAAGTAAGCCTAATGAATGAGCTTTTTGTGCTGCAATCGGTTTGCCACTCGTTATCATACCAATAGCATCTTGCATGGCAATACAGCGCGGCAGCCGAACAGTGCCACCCGCACCTGGGATTAGTCCCAAGTTCACTTCTGGCAGACCAAGTTTTGCAGACGAAAGTCCTATCCGGTAATGACAACCAAGTGCAATCTCTAACCCTCCACCAAGAGCAGTGCCATGAATTGCAGCTACCCATGGTTTGGACGAGTTTTCTAAAGCGAGAATAACATCTGGAAGAATAGGGGCTTTTAAGGGTTTTCCAAACTCGCGTATATCAGCACCAGCAATAAAAGTTCTGCCATCGCAGATTAAAACTACAGCCTTAATATTATCATCGTTCTTTGTAGTCGTGACTGCATCAAGCACACCAACTCTCACATCGTGGGAAATAGCATTAACAGGCGGGTTGGAAATTGTAACAATGGCAATCTCGCCAGAAACTTCGATAGATACAGCGTGATTCATCTTTTACCTATTGTATATGATTGATTATCCCAGCACATAAAACGAGCGCTCACATGCTCACATTATGAGCTAAAGCATTCTCAAAATGAAAGCAATTCGTTGGATATTGATGTGGTAGCTGTTTCTATGAGTTTAAGAATTTTCAAAATTGTTATTTAGTTGATATGTTACATTCACAATCTAATAAAAAAACACCATAATTTTGCACAATGTAGCGATATTCATGTCGAAATAGTATCTTTTTTTGCCAAATAATGATTAGCTGAAATTTGATTATAAGGGCGATTATATATCCTTGGCGCGTTTTTGCGCAGATCATAGGGAGGTTTTTATGAAGGTACTTCGCACAGGCGCTTTGGCTCTTGCTTTAAGCGCGACAACAGCTTTGTCAGCTTGGGCAAATGAATTAACAATCGCTATTGTTAACAACGGTCACATGATTAACATGCAGAAAGTTGCAGAAAAATATACTGCAGAAACTGGTGTTAAATTAAACTGGGTTTCGTTGGAAGAAGGTGTTTTACGTGAGCAAGTAACATCCGATACAGCAACAGGCGGTGGCCAATACGATATTATTAACATTGGTATGCAAGAAGCACCTATTTGGGGCGCTGCAGGTTGGATTGAACCACTAAACTTTGGTGCAAGCTACGATGTGAATGACATGCTACCTGCAATTCGCAAGGGTCTATCACACAAAGGAAAGCTATACGCTGCACCTTTTTATGGTGAGTCTTCTATGGTCATGTATCGTAAAGATTTAACAGATGCTGCTGGAGTTAAAATTAGTGACAACGATTCTTGGGATAACATCAAAAAAGCAGCCGCTGCCATTCACAAGCCAGATGCGGGTGTCTATGGCGCATGTCTGCGTGGCAAGCCAGGCTGGGGCGACAACATGGCGTTCATTACAACAGTTGTAAACTCTTTCGGTGGCGCTTGGTTTGACAAAGAAATGCGTCCAACTATCAATTCAGCTGAATGGAAAGCTGCTATTAACTTCTATGTTGATTTATTAGGCAACTATGGGCCTCCAGGCTCAGAAGGCAATTCGTTCAACGAAATTCTAGCGCTCTACAATGAAGGCAAATGTGGCATGTGGATTGACGCTACAATCGCTGCATCTTTTTTAACTGTTGATGGCGTTGCATATGCACAATCTCCTAATGCAGGAAACCCTGTAGGAGCGAACTGGCTGTGGGCGTGGGCAATGGCTGTTCCTGCAGGTTCGCCAAACGCAGAAGAAGCAAAGAAGTTTATTGAGTGGGCGACTTCTAAAGATTACATCAAAGCAGTTGCAGATCATCCAGAGTTTGGCTGGAGCAAAGTACCGACTGGTACGCGTTCTTCAACTTATGCTAACGCAGAGTTTCAAGCTGTTGCAAAATTTGCTTCTGCTGAAAGAGCTGCAATTGAATCAGCCGCTCCAGAAGCAACTGATTTAAAACCATATGTTGGTGTTCAGTTTGCGGCTATTCCTGAATTTCCAGAAGTTGGTAGCGCAGTTGCGCAAGAAATGGCAGCTGCTCTTTCAGGTGCAAAGACAGTAGATGAGGCACTTGAAGCATCACAAACTGCAGTTGATGCTATCATGCGTGAAGCTGGATATTACGAATAAGGTAATAAAAAACCAGCGAGGCTCAGTTTAATTACATTGAGCCTTGCTAACAATGTTTTGGTTGCTCAAATCTTGATAAGCTTACATGTAGGCTAAGGTTAAAATTACCATGTCAAAAAGAACACTTCCGCGTTTATTACAAACGCCAGCTGTTTTGCTTCTACTTTTATGGATGCTTATTCCTCTTGGAATGACATTGTATTTTTCATCCATTCGATATGTACTCAACAGTTTAAGAAAACCAGAATGGACAACACCAAGCCTAAGTAATTGGCGTGGCTTAGGTAACTACGAATACGTTTTATTCAACGCAAAAGACTTTTGGTTTGCAGTCCAAAACAGCATCTTGATCGTAACAAGTGTCATAATGGTGACTGTTGTTTTAGGTTTAGCAATTGCAATTCTTATCAATCGCTCATTTCCGGGGCGTGGCATTGTGCGTGTGTTACTTATCTCCCCATTTTTCGTGATGCCTGCGGTTAATGCTGTTCTTTGGATTAATATGATCCTTGACCCTGTATTGGGATTAAATGGATTAGCAGTTCAGGGGTTAAATGGATTAATCACTGAATTGAAAGATTTGCCTTTGCTGGGCGCTTTCTTTTCTATTTGGCCAGAAATTGAGCCTGTCTCATTTCGTGCAACACAAACGTCTGCATATGCCGTCATCATTATGGTTGCTTGGCAGTGGACACCGTTTGCTATTCTAATTTTCATGACATCGCTTCAGTCAGAAGACCAGCAACAAAAAGAAGCAGCTATTCTTGATGGTGCTAATGCCTGGTCGCAATTTAGAAATTTAACAATTCCGCATCTGGCACGCCCTATTGCGATCGTTGTTATGATACAGGCAATTTTTCATCTTTCTCTATACGCAGAAATTGAAATCGTAAGTCGAGGAAATGGAAATAAAAACCTTCCTTATCTTATCGGAGATTTTAGCACGAATAATATTGGTGCAGCCAGTGCTGCCGGCATTTTTGCAGTTATATTAGCCAACATAGTTGCAATATTTTTGCTCCGTATGGTTGGCAAAAGTTTGATGGATTAGGAAATATTATGGCAGTCGTAGCGCAATCCTCAAAGTTCAATAAAATATTCTTACCCACCCTTGCGTGGTGCATAGCAATTGCATTTTTCTTCCCTATTTTTTGGATGATTTTTACCAGTTTCAAAACAGATGCAGACGCAGTTAAGCCAGATCAATTATTCCTGTTTACGCCAACCTTTGAAAACTATCTAAACATGGTAGAAAATTATGACTATTGGCGCTTTGCAATTAACTCGGTCATCACATCAACCTTTGCAACAGTATTTGCGCTTTTTGTTGGCGTGCCGGCTGCCTATGCAATGGCATTTAATCCAAGTAAGCACACAAAAGATATTTTGCTTTGGATGCTATCAACGAAGATGCTACCTGCCGCAGCTGTGCTTTATCCTATGACATTCCTAACAAAGAATTTTCTAAAAATTTACGACACACATTTTTTGATTATTCTGGTGCTATGTCTCATCAATCTTCCAATCGTTGTTTGGATGCTTTTTACATACTTCAAGGAAATCCCTAAAGAGATTATTGAAGCAGGTAAAATGGATGGTGTTAGTACTTGGGGTGAGATTAAAGATATTCTAGTTCCACTTGCATGGGGGGGCGTCGCCTCAACTGCTTTGTTATGTTTTATTTTTTGTTGGAATGAAGCCTATTGGACTGTACGTCTAACCACGACAGATGCCGCTACACTTTCTAAGCTTATCGAAGGAAACCGAGCGCCTGAGGGACTATTCTTTGGCAGGTTATCGGCAGTATCAACAGCTGCAGTAGGCCCTATCATTGTGCTTGGTTGGTTCTGCCAAAAACAACTTGTGCAAGGACTTACTTTTGGAGCGGTTAAATGACCTTTCTTTATGTCATAAATGCGCACTTAAAAAATGATAGTTTAATCAAGGTCACGAGGTAATAATTAGATGTCTATAGTTCAGCCAGAGCTTGAATACGTAGACCGTGCGACCGAAACCATTCGGTATCTTGAACATGGTTGGCCTACAGATTTATGTCGCTGGCATAGCCATGCTGAATATGAACTTCACCTTGTTGTTGCTACCAGAGGAAAGGCTTTTGTTGGTGATCATATAGGTGAATTCAAGCCTGGTTCATTATTTCTTACAGGGCCAAACTTGCCGCATAACTGGATTACGGATGAAGTTGCAAACCCTGATCCAGTAGAGGTTCGAGATATGTTGGTGCAATTTAGCCAAGATAGTTTGGATCAAATATCATATGCATTTCCTGAGTTTCGAGAAATGGACACGATGTTTGAAATGGCAAAATCAGGCATTGAGTTTATTGGGTTTAATCCAACTTTTGCACGCGGCCATTTAGAGCGTATAAAAAATACTAGAGGCTCTGAGCGCATTGTTGCGTTTTTAAGATTTTTAGTTCGCGTAAATGAACACGCAGAAAAAAAAGTACTTTCAATTGTTGGCATGACACAACCTGAGGGAAGTTCAAAACAAGCTCGCATTGCTGAGGTTGTTGATTTTATAACATGCAATTATGCAAACGATATGTCGGTAGAAAAAGCAGCCAAAATGGCTGGAATGAGTTCAGCAACTTTCTCCCGAAATTTTCAACGTATTACTGGGAACAAATTTGTCGAATTTGTTAATCGCGTTCGTATCAGCCAAGCCTGTTCAATGCTTTACTCAACGGATGAACAAATTGCCTCAATTGGTTTTGCTGTTGGATTTCAAAACCTTGCAAATTTCAACCGGCAGTTTTTAAAAATGAAAGATATGACACCAAAAGCCTATCGTGAAGTTGCTTTAAATGAGCTTGTTCCAAATAGAAAATCTATCGCATGAGTATTCCTAAGATAAATCACGATACTTCGAATTTGCACCAAACAAGGTATAGTCATAATGACTGTGAAATTGGTGTCGTTCATTTAGGTTATGGTGCTTTCCACCGCGCTCACCAAGCAATTTATATTGATGATTATATGGAAAAGACCAACGATCTTCGTTGGGGGATTGCTGCGATTAATTTACGATCTGAAGAAACGTCAAGCTTTGAGCAATCCAGTCTAGTCAGCGACGGCTATATTATCAAAACGATTGATGTTGATGGTGAAATTGAATACCGAAAAGTTAGATCTCATATTGACTATTCTAACTGGTCATCCGCTCCAGATGCAGCCGAGCAATTAATCTCAAAACCAAGTGTTCACTTTATAACCATTACAGTCACTGAAAGTGGTTACTACCTTGATGGGAACGGAGATTTAAATCTTTCAGAAGCGATAATTGCAGCAGAAATCAATGGCGAGGAAGCGCGATCTATCTACTGCTATTTAAGTAATGCTTTGCGCAAACGTATGGATGCAATTGATCAGCCAATATCTATTTTATGCTGCGATAATATTCGCGCTAACGGCAAAATGTTGGAGAAAAACCTACTGGCCTATTTAAAGGCAACAAAACAATATGCATTGATAGACTGGATTTCTCATAAAGTCAGTTTTCCATGTTCAATGGTTGACCGCATCACGCCACGCGTCAGTTCAGGTTTATTAAAAGAAGTTGAAGATATTTTTGGCTCTAATAATTTTGATCCAATACATTCAGAAGCATTTAGCCAATGGGTGCTTGAGGATAATTTTGCTGGGCCTATGCCTGATCTGGTCAAGGCGGGCGTAGAGGTTGTTACCGATGTCGATCCTTACGAAGAAACTAAGATCCGCATATTAAATGGCGGTCATACGGGCTTAGCTTATCTAGGTGCGTTAGCTGGCTATAAAACATTTGATGCAGCAATACTAAACCCGAATTTGAGAGAGCATTTTAATAACTTTCAAAAACAAGAAGTATTACCTGGCCTAGAGATGGAATTACCTTTTGATAAGGCGGAGTATTTACAAAAAATTACAGAAAGATTTTGTAATAGCGCCATTGCAGATCAGCTGGAACGGATCTGTATGGATGGGTACTCTAAAATGCAGCTTTATATAAAGCCAACGCTTGAATCGTGTCTTAAACAAAAGATAAACCCAATCTACTCAATAGATTGTATAGCTAGTTGGTATGTCTACGCGCGACGCTATCAAGCTGGCAATATGCAAATCCCTTATCACGAACCCTATTGGGATCAATTATGCGGTTTATTGATTGAAAGCAAAGAGGTTGCTTTCGCAAGCAACGCGCAGTTATGGGGGGACTTGCCAGAAAAATACAGTGAATTTATCCCTGCTTTGGTTAAGGCAATTAAACGAATGGAACAAAAATGGCCGGCTTAACAATAAAAAATGCACAAAAGTCTTATGGCGATACTAAAGTTATTCATGGGGTAGATCTGGATATCGAAGATGGTGATTTTGTAGTATTTGTCGGGCCTTCTGGTTGTGGAAAGTCAACTTTATTGCGCATGATTGCAGGTCTTGAAGAAGTTTCTGGCGGTGAAATTTCTATTGGAGATAAGGTTGTTAATGATATTACACCTTCTAAAAGAGGCGTAGCGATGGTTTTTCAAACCTACGCACTTTACCCCCATATGACTGTTTATAAGAATATGGCGTTTGGTCTTATACAAGCAAAGACACCAAAAAATGAGATTGATCGCCGTGTTAGAGAAGCGGCCAAAATTTTACATATTGAAGAATACCTAGAGCGCACACCTCGTGCTCTCTCAGGAGGGCAACGTCAGCGCGTTGCTATTGGGCGCGCAATCGTGCGTGAGCCTGAGGTGTTTTTATTTGATGAACCGCTTTCAAACCTAGATGCTGCATTACGCGGGCAAACACGTTTAGAAATTGCCCGCCTTCACCAGCGCCTTAAAACCACCATCGTCTATGTAACTCACGATCAAGTCGAGGCAATGACACTTGCAGACAAGATTGTGGTCTTGCGTGATGGTGTGATTGAGCAATATGGCAAACCAATGAACCTTTATGAAAACCCAGCAAATAAATTTGTTGCAGGGTTTATTGGCAGTTCATCCATGAACTTCTTTGAAGCGAATGCGAATAAAAGCGGCTTTAATATTGGAGGTAAAATAGTTTCCAGTGAATTGGTAAAAACAATTGATGATGTAGACATAGGCATCCGCCCTGAACATCTAAAACAATGTGCCAAACAGAAAGCTATAATTTCTGGTGAGATTGATGTTCTAGAACAACTTGGCGATCATGTTTTAGCGCATCTGGTCACGCAGCAAGGCGCAGAGTTTGTTGCTAAATTTGAAACCATGGGAAATATTAAACATGGTGATACGTTGCATTTTGAAGCTGCCTCAAAAAATATTCACTTTTTTGATAAGAAAACAGGAAGCAGACTAAGCTAATCCTTTGCTATAAGGCGGTTGCTTTTACAGTTTGTCGAAAAAATAAAGTGTAAGATTGTCAGACTGAGCCAATTAATGAAACTAGTATCTTTAATACTGCTATAGCATTTGATGGGCTAAGAGCAGGGGCATATCTCAATGAAGTTGTCGACTGAATCTATTATCGATTCTAGGTAAAATATATTCTGCCTCAAAAGCAATGTGTCTTCTTATTGACCTGCGACCCAACTTCCATCCACTATTGAGTAGAGTCCATCGGTTTGTTTTA
>CAZCUN010000064.1:0-16161 GCA_964502215.1 uncultured Rhizobiaceae bacterium
CTTCTCATACCCATATTGATAACCCATTTTTGAGTTATCTGGGACAGCCCCTAATGTTATTATGAACTGTCATTTGATAATCATGAATATGATTTTGCTTCATTGCAAGTAATTTTAGTCAATTTTATTAGGCATCAAATAATGAGCAGCGGAGTCTCAATATTTGATGTTATCTAAAAACTTTTTTGAAAAAAACACAGTTTCGCCCAATATTTTCCGCGTTCTAACCGTGTTTAAATAGCAATAATTGGGCAGTTGCCTCAGACGGTCCAGTTTAGCGATATACTGGTTTCAGCCCCCCCAGCCCCCGGGAATCGTTAAACTGGACCACTGAGAATGACTCTATATATCCCCTAACTACCAACCGACTTTACTATTTCTAGTTAAGTCGGTTTTTTTATAAATCTGTAATTACTGTTGCACCAATAATTGCTGAGGGGTCACCTTGAGCATTTAATTTTTGTAAAATAAGAGCGCATCCATCAAATCCACGCTTCTTCATTTCAGCAATAGGAAACTCAACCTGAAGGCCATTTGATTTTACCATACCTAAGGCTTGTGCATCATGAACAACGTTATGATAAGAAAGTGTCTTGCCGCCGTTTTCACCGCGTTTAATCGTGACTTCTTGTTCTTTGTTGAAAAATACCATGTACAAAGTTGCGCCTTGCGAGTCTAAACTTTTTGAAACATCAATTTTCAAACTTTCGCTATTAAGTTTTGCATTAATAGGCACAATCATACCGCGATTTGAATTCTTAAAAGTTTTAAGGGCATTATCAATATCGCCGCGCTTAGAGCCAACAGCATGCGTTCTACCATTGATAACAGCCTGCGGTGTATAAACCTGACGTTCTTGTAATGCTCGTGCATAGCGATATTGACGCTGAGTATTGGACTTGGATGCGAAAATGTCTTTCCAGCCTAGATAGTCCCAATAATCAACATGCCAGCTTAATGCCAAAACATCATTTGTCTTTGCAAAGTCACCAACAATTTTGTCAGCAGGCGGACAAGAATAACACCCTTGACTTGTAAAGACTTCAACAACACCTGATGGCTGCTTGATTTCGGCAGCACTCACGGACGAAATCATTGTAGCACTGGCACCGAGCGTTGAAGATGCAAACATAATGGAAAATAATAATTTACGCATGACACTGACTCCTAAATTCCGTTAATGACCCCTCATTACGGAAATGATCTTCTGATTTGAAAGAAACTAATAGAAAACCACTTCAAATGCGACTCACAAGTCAGTGACGTAATTTAGATTTATAAATAAAGTATAAAAAAAGCCGCTTTTCTATCAGAAAAGCGACTCTTAATCGTTTTAGTAAATTACAAGTTATGCAGCGCGGTTTAGATTGCGCAATACATAATGAAGAATGCCACCAGCTTTATAATAATCAAGCTCATCTTCTGTATCTACACGAACCAGAAGCTCGATTGATTTCTTTGATCCATCAGCAAAAGTAATATCAGCTGTAAGCGTTTGGCGCGGCTTCAAGTCTGTAAGACCTGCGATTGATACCTGCTCATCACCCTTCATGCCAAGCGCTTCCCAGCTATCGCCGTTTGTGAATACAAGCGGTAAAACGCCCATACCAATCAGGTTAGAGCGGTGAATACGCTCAAAGCTTTCGGTTACAACTGCCTTTACACCCAATAGACGCGTGCCTTTAGCTGCCCAGTCACGAGATGAACCTGTGCCGTATTCTTTACCAGCAAAGATAATAAGCGGCGTGCCTTCATCTTTGTAGCGCATCGCAACATCATACATTGGGGCTTGATCACCAGATGGGTAATGCTTTGAGAAACCGCCTTCAACATCGCTCAACATTTGGTTTTTAATACGAATGTTAGCAAACGTGCCGCGCATCATAATTTCGTGGTTACCACGACGCGAACCATATGAGTTAAAATCAACTGGACGAACCTGACGGTCAGTCAAATAACCACCCGCAGGGGTATCCGCTTTAAACGAACCTGCTGGAGAAATGTGATCAGTTGTGATCGAATCTGCAAAGAGACCCAGAATGCGAGCATCTTTAATATCATCAATCGCATCAGGCTCCATGCTCATGCCTTCAAAGTATGGTGGGTTTTGGACATAAGTAGATTCTTCTGACCAGTCATATGTCTCGCCACCAGAAACTTCAATTTCCTGCCAGCCCGCATCACCCTTGAAAGCATTGCCATAACGTGTGTGGAACATATCTTCATTAATAGAAGTACGAATAAGATCCGCAATTTCTTTTGTTGAAGGCCAAATGTCTTTTAAGAAAACATCCTTACCATCTTGGTCTTGACCCAAAGGCTCTTTGGTAATGTCAATGTGCATTGAACCAGCAATCGCATAAGCAACAACCAATGGCGGTGAAGCCAAATAGTTAGCACGGCAATCAGGGCTAACACGACCTTCAAAGTTACGGTTACCAGAAAGAACTGAAGTAGCCAGAACGTCATTACCATTAATTGCATTTGAAATTGGCTCAGGCAGTGGGCCAGAGTTACCAATACAAGTTGTACAACCATAACCCACAAGGTTAAAGCCCATTGCATCTAGATCATCTTGAAGATTTGCTTTTTCAAGATAATCGGTAACAATTTGCGAACCAGGTGCAAGCGATGTTTTAACCCAAGGCTTAACAGAAAGCCCCTTTGCAAGTGCATTACGCGCTAACAAACCAGCACCAATCATAACCGATGGGTTTGAGGTGTTCGTACAAGAAGTAATCGCAGCAATAACAACATCACCGTCATCAATCTTATAATTTGTGCCTTCAACAGCATAGCGCTTCTCATCGCCTTTTTTGCCAATCGTGCCAGATTTAATTGCTTTAGCAGCTTCAGCAAAAGCAACATCTGCACCAGCAAGTGCTACACGGTCTTGAGGGCGCTTAGGGCCAGAGATCGATGGTACAACATCGCCCATTGCAAGAGAAAGTGTTGAAGAGAAAATAGGATTAGCAGTCGAATCATCACGCCACATGCCCTGCTCTTTTGCATAAGCCTCAACAAGTGCTACACGGTCAGCTTCACGGCCTGTGTCTTTTAGGTATTTGATTGAATCAACATCAACTGGGAAGAACCCACATGTTGCACCATATTCTGGCGCCATGTTTGCGATTGTTGCTTGGTCTTCTAAAGACAAGCTTGAAAGGCCTGAACCATAAAATTCTACAAACTTACCAACAACGCCTTTTTGACGAAGCATTTCAACAACGGTCAGAACCAAGTCGGTTGCGGTTGTACCTTCAACCATCTTGCCCGTAAGTTCAAAACCAATCACTTCAGGAACAAGCATTGTAATCGGCTGACCCAACATTGCAGCTTCCGCCTCAATGCCGCCAACACCCCAACCCAGAACAGAAAGTCCGTTCACCATAGTTGTGTGACTATCCGTACCCACAAGCGTATCAGGGTAAGCAACGGTTTTACCGTCAATATCTTTTGTCCAAACTGTTTGCGCCAAGTTTTCTAAATTTACTTGGTGACAGATACCAGTTCCTGGAGGCACAACACGGAAATTATCAAAAGCTTCCTGACCCCACTTAAGGAATGTGTAACGCTCACCATTGCGCTCATATTCACGATCGACATTCATCGTAAAGGCTTTTTCATTTGCGAAAAAATCAACCATCACCGAGTGGTCAATCACAAGATCACAAGGCACTTGCGGATTAATTGCATCCGTATTGCCACCAAGTGTTTTGGTTGCATCACGCATCGCAGCCAAATCAACAACCGCAGGAACGCCTGTAAAATCCTGCATCAAAACACGCGCTGGACGATAAGCGATTTCTGTTTCAGCAGAACCTTTGGTGTTAACCCAATCAGCAACTGCTTGAATATTTTCTTTCGTAACCGAACGGCCATCTTCAAAGCGAAGTAAGTTTTCTAACAAAACCTTTAATGAAAAAGGCAGAGTTGAAATGCCAGTAAGGCCATTTTCTTCTGCTTTTGAGAGGGAGTAATATGTAAATTCCTTACCGTTCACGGTCATGGTTGATTTACACTTGAAACTGTCGAGGGAGTTCAACATGAAGCATCTTTCTTGAAGTTTGCGAAAATCTTATGAGCGCATCATATCAAAGATGCCACTCCTTTTGAACGTCTTATAGATGCAAATATCACAATTGTGAATAGGCCAAAAGATGAAGAACTAAAGGCTTTAATTGGTTATTACAATTTCATGGCTTTTCGCGCTCTAAATTTAGCGCTAGAAGAACCTTATGAAACTAATTGTAGAAAATTTAGGGCTATCACGAGCAAGTCAAGAAATCGTCTCTGGTATTTCGTTTGAATTAAATGCAGGCGATGCGTTAATTGTGACAGGCGAAAACGGCTCAGGCAAATCCACGACTCTGCGCGGCATCGCAGGATTACTTCCTTTGACACAAGGCTCAGTTCGCTTGCTTGATGAAACAGGCAAACAATTTGAAGGCGAAACCAGAGAGTATTGTCACTATCTTGGCCACCAAAACGGCATGAAACCAGCATTAAGTGTGCGTGAAAATCTCGACTTCTGGCAAAAGTTCTGTGGCGATCCAGATTTAAGCATTGAAGAAGCACTTGAAGAAGTCGATCTTGCTCATACTATCGATTTGCCTTTCAGCTATTTATCCGCAGGTATGAAGCGACGTGTTTCTATTGCTAGACTTTTAGTTTCTGACAGACCGATTTGGATCGTTGATGAACCAACCGCAGGGTTGGACGCACATTCAGTGAAAATGTTTACAGGATTATGCAAAGCCTTTTGTGATGGCGGCGGCATTTTAATTGCCGCAACGCATTTACCGCTGGGTATTGAAACTGAAAAAACGCTTGAGATTGGGGAGTAAATGGAAACTGCTCTCAGAAAATTACTAATTATCTGCGGTGTATTATTATTGATTGCAGGCATTCTTAGCCTTCTACAATATGTAATTTCTTACTCTCTTTATCTCATAGGTATTTCAATCTTTGATGGGCAACCGTTTTTTGCGCAAGGGCTTCTATCGCTTATCATAACTTTAGTGAGTTCATTTCAACCAATCGCAATAGGCTCACTTTGCTTATATGCTGCACATCGAATTTCCCCATTAAAAAACCTTTTTGAGAAAAAATAAATGCTCGCTCTCCTAAAACGCGAAATCCTTTTAAGTATCCGCGCTGGCGGTAGCGCCTTAACAGGTGTTTTATTTTTTCTAGCAGTCGTAAGCGTTTTTCCATTTGCGGTTGGGCCAGATACAAAACTTTTGTCTCACTTAGCCCCTGCAATTTTATGGATTGGCGCATTGCTTGCAAGCTTGCTTGGGTTAGACAGATTATTTGCGCAAGAGCGTGAAGATGGCTCCCTTGATCTGGTCGTTATGCAATCACATCCACTTGCCCTAACGATTTTCATCAAAGCCATTGCCCACTGGTTGATGACAGGCTTGCCGCTAGTGCTAGCAACACCACTCTTTGGCATATTGTTAAACTTATCACCCCTTGGCATAGGGGCTACCATGATAACACTTCTAGCAGGCACGCCAGCCATCTCATTCATTGGCGCTGTTGGTGCGGCTGTTTCGGTTAAACTCCCACGCGGCGGCATGTTGATTTCCGTACTCGTATTACCGCTCGTTATTCCAATTCTTATTTTTGGCGTTGCAGCAATCACAGGCGCATTAGAAGACCCTGCGCCTTTTACCTCGCCATTTTTATTTGTATGCGCCATAACTCTTTTCACATCTGTGCTAGGTCCTCTTGCGGCAAGCGTGATGCTGCGGCATTCTGCCGACTGAATTTTGACACTTTGAAAGTTTAAAGATACTCCATGACAACAGAAACGATCAAACCTTCGATCTGGGCTTTTGCCAATCCAACGCGCTTTATGGGCTTTGCTAATAAAGCAATTCCTGTGCTGGCGACCATCACCTTCTTATTGCTGGCGATAGGATTATGGCTATCCTTTAATGCGCCTGAAGATTACCAACAAGGCTATACAGTTCTAATCATGTTCATCCATGTGCCAGCCGCATGGCTTGCGATGATGTCTTATTCTGTGATGAGCATTTCCGCGATTGGCACAATCGTATGGCGTCATCCACTTGCAGATGTATCCCTGAGATCAGCCGCACCTCTTGGGGCGATGTTTACCATTCTTGCCCTTGCCACAGGCTCACTTTGGGGCAAACCAATGTGGGGCACTTGGTGGGAGTGGGACGCACGCATGACATCTGTGCTTGTTCTTCTTATCATTTATCTAGGCCTAATTGCGCTTTCAAAAGCCTTTGACGAACCTTCAGAAGCAGCTCTTCCTTTGGCGGTTATGACGCTTACGGGCTTTGCCGTTATTCCGATTATCAAATTCTCAGTTGATTGGTGGAACACGCTTCACCAACCAGCCAGTGTTTCGCGCTTTGATCGCCCTGCCATGGGGCCTGAATTTTTATATCCATTGCTCATTATGGCACTTGCTTATATGGCGATATTTTTCACACTGCACATGATGGCAATGCGCAATGAAGTTTTAAACCGCCGCATCCGCACCATGAAAATGCAAGCTGCAAGAAAACAAAAATCAAAGGGAGACGCATAATGTTTGGCGAACACGCAAGCTTCATAATTCCCTCTTATATCATCAGCTTTATTGCAATTCTTGGCATGACAATCTTCATCATTGTGCAACATAAGTCCCGCAAGGCAGAATTAAAACGTCTTGAAGAGGCTGGCATTAAGCGCAGGTCAAAAAATGACTGAAGGAACACAAGACAAACCCAAAGCACGCATCTGGACATCCATCCTGCCCCTCTTCGTATTCTTAGGAATTGCAGGCGCAAGTTATTCGCTGCTTTCTAAAGAAGGACGCGATGTTTCTGCCCTTCCATCTGCCTTACTAGACAAGCCAGCCCCTAATCTTGGTGTGCCTGAACTCAACGGTCTAACCAAAGATGGCCAACAAATTCCTGGAATGACGCAAGATATGTTCAAAGGGAAAATATCAGTCGTAAACGTCTTTGCTTCATGGTGCGTACCATGCAGACAAGAGCACCCGAACATTGTAAAATTGGGCAATGATGATCGCCTCCAAATTGTTGGCATCAATCATAAAGATGGCAATAAAAATGCACTTGGATTTTTATCAGAACTTGGCAATCCTTATGATGTCGTGGGTGTAGATCGCTCTGGCCGTGCATCCATTGAATGGGGCGTTTATGGTGTACCTGAAACATTTATCGTAAACCATGAAGGGCGTATAATTTTTAAACATGTTGGCCCAGTCAGCCCACGTGACCTTGAACAAAGATTGATGCCGATCATTGAAGAAGCGATTAAAAGCGCCACTTCATCTTAATGGATAAACTAAAATCGTCTTTCAGTAATAAAACACCCAGTGGCGACACGCATGGGCGAAACGTCTGTGACCATTGCGATTTTGTGCATTACGAAAACCCAAAAATCGTAGTGGGTTCAGTCGTGCGCCATGAGGGAAAAATCCTACTTTGTAAACGTGCGATAGAACCACGCAAAGGCTATTGGACGATCCCCGCTGGCTATATGGAATTAGGTGAAAGCCCACAAACAGGCGCTAAGCGTGAAGCCATGGAAGAAGCCAATGCAGACTTGCACCTAAGTCAACTCCTAGCCGTCTATACAGTCGAGCGCCTAAGCCAGGTTCAACTCATCTATCGCGCAACCATGAACAGCCCAGAATTTTCCGCAGGCGAAGAAAGTCTAGACGTTAAACTATTTAGCTGGGATGAAATTCCATGGGATGACATCGCTTTCCCAACCGTTCACTGGGCATTGGAACACGACAGGCAGATCGAAGCGGGCAAGGCTACGGCACCGTTTGAAAACCCTGAAGGAAAAGTAGCAGATTTGTAGAAAATACAAATCTGCCAGACTTTAATTATGCAAGGTTTTTCTTTAGATAGTCGATGATATCTTGTGATTCATACATCTCGACCCCGTTAGCTGGATCAACCAAATAAGGCGTCTGGCGTTTTCCACCTCGCTTAATCAGATCAGCTTCATGCTTTTTGATATCACGATCACGCATCTCAACCTTGATGTCATTTTCGCGCATGAAAGAAATCACTCGATCACCATAAGGGCAGCCATGCTCAAAGTATAAAATATACATATTAATTCCTTTTCGTTATTTTTAGGTTCTGTTTTCACGAGCATACAAATGTTACAATGCAGTCATGGAAAAATTTCTTTTAAAACTTGCCGACTTCCCACGAGGCAATAGCCAAGGTCTTTATGAGTACAAACGTTATGGCGCTAACCTTTCGGTCTCAACAGACAAAAAACGCTATAAACTCTATGCCGAAGAACTGGGAGGAACTGACTTTATCAGCTTCAATCTCTACGTTCTTAAAGAAGGCAATCCTCTATTAAAACCCTGCGAAATGCCAGCGCAAAAGGTCATGGATTTTGTAATCAACTATAACTCTTTATAGCCGCACAAAACCCATGACGCTTGATATTTTAGGCTTGAGAAGCCAGTGGAAGTTTCCAATCTGGCCGCGGAAAATGGCATGTATACCCATGCGGGATTCGCTCAAGATAATCTTGATGTTCTGGCTCAGCCTCCCAGAACTGTGAGACTTGCGAGAGTTTGGTGACAACTGGGCCTGGCCAGATACCAGAAGCATTAACATCGTCAATGGTTCTTAAAGCTTCTTCGCGTTGGGCTTCATCCACATAGAAAATTTCCGAGCGATAAGAAACGCCAACGTCATTTCCCTGTCGATCCAAAGTGCTTGGATCATGGATTTGAAAAAAGAACTCTAAAATATCGCGAAAGCTAATAATCTTTGGGTCAAACTCTATCTCAATACCTTCTGCATGTGTGCCATGGTTGCGATACGTAGGGTTTTCAACATCGCCACCAGTATACCCTACACGGGTATTAATCACACCAGGGCGCTTGCGGATTAAATCCTGCATTCCCCAGAAACAACCCCCTGCCAAGACGGCACGTTCTAAATTATCTGTCATTTTATTCTCCTTAATTAGATTAAGAAACTTGATTGATAAACTCACCATAGCCTGCATCTTCCATCTCATCGAGTGGGATGAATTTCAAGGCAGCCGAGTTTATGCAATAACGCATTCCAGTTTCTTCTTTTGGGCCATCTGGAAAGACGTGACCCAAATGACTGTCTGCATATTTGGAGCGCACTTCCGTACGTCGCATACCGTGGCTCTCATCAAAAACTTCAACCACATGTTCCGTCACAAGTGGGCGCGTAAAGCTTGGCCAACCACATCCAGATTCAAACTTGTCTGTTGATGCAAACAAAGGCTCGCCCGTTATCAGGTCAACATAAATCCCAGGCTCTTTGTGGTCATTATACTCGCCAGAAAAACTACGTTCCGTACCATTATTTTGCGTTACATTATATTGCTCTGGAGTAAGATTTTTGATGGCATCGTTATTTTTTTCATATTTTGAAGTACTCATAGCTAATATCTCCGATTTCTCATGATTAAATAAGCACGATTTTGGGTTTTCCAAGTAACATATCAGTTACAGGAATTTGAACTTCGTAAATCCACCCACCAAAAACAATCTCAACTATTTTAGTCGTGTTCTTCTTCATCCTGATCAAGCCCATGCTGTTTTAGCACTGGCATTTGGAACATCATGAAAGCGAAGGTGATTGGCATTGTGCCATAAAGTTTGAAGTTTACCCAAAAATCCGTTGAGAAGTTTCTCCAAACCACTTCATTGACGATTGCCAAAAAGAAGAAAAAATAACCCCAACGAACAGTGAGTTTTCTCCAACCTTCATCATCCAAACTAAAAGGCCCATCAAACAAGAGCTTCATGGTTGGAACTTTAAGAATGTATAAAACTCCAAGCGTCGCCACACCAAACATCACATTGATAATAGTCGGCTTAACCTTGATGAACCATTCGTCTTGTAGATAAAGCGTCAACCCACCGAAAATAACAACCATCCCAAACGTCACCAAAGGCATAATCGCAATGCGGCGTTCCAACATCCAAGTGAGTGCCAAAGAAATTGTCATCGCTACCATAAAGAACGCAGTTGCAATGAAAATCTTTCCACCAAATGCTTGGAATGCAGGATAGCTTTCAGCCAGTTGCTCGCCATATTTATTCGCCAGAATAAAGACCACAATAGGCCCCACTTCGAGCGCCATTTTTGTCCATTGACCTAATGGCTTACGTTCAGTTTGCATTTCACTCATCACTTATTCCTGCAATTGCTTTTGCGAAAACATCGGCTTCAAAAGGTTCAAGATCTTCAACCTGCTCGCCCACACCAATAAAATATACAGGTAACTTATGCTTCGCAGAGATAGAAACAAGTATCCCACCTCGCGCTGTACCATCTAATTTTGTCATGACAAGACCATTAACACCTGCAACATCTTTAAATATCTCAACTTGGTTTAGCGCATTTTGACCCGTTGTCGCATCAAGCGTCAGCAAAACTGTGTGAGGTGCATTCTCATCCTGCTTTTTAAGAACGCGAATGATTTTTTCAAGTTCATCCATCAGTTCTTTTTTGTTTTGCAGGCGACCAGCCGTATCCATCAACATGACATCTTTTTTCAGATCAACTGCTTCTGAATAAGCATCAAAAGCAAGACCAGCAGCATCCGAACCATTAGGCCGTGACATGACAGGTGCTTGTGTACGATCCCCCCAAATATGCAATTGCTCAACCGCTGCCGCACGGAAAGTATCCCCAGCCACCAGCAAAGTTGAAAACCCTGCATTATAAAGTTTTTGACTTATTTTGCCGATGGTCGTCGTCTTACCAGAACCATTTACACCAACCACCAAAATCACATGCGGCTGATGGTCAAGATCAAGCTCTAAGGGTTGAGCTACAGGCTCAAGAACTTTCTCTATTTCTTCCGCCATCACCTGACGCACTTCTTCATCTGTCACATCTTTACCCATACGTTGAGAGGCAAGCGTATAAGTAATGTTCATAGCCGTTTCAACACCAAGGTCAGCCTGAATAAGAATGTCTTCTAAATCTTGAAGCGTGTCTTCATCCAGCTTTTTCTTTGTAAAGACCGACGTAATGTTTTCCGTTAAAGCGTTTGAAGATCGAGCTAAGCCCTTGGTCAGACGTTTAAACCAACCTACTTTACGTTCTTCTTCTGGCTCTTCTGCTCCATCCTCATCTACGGGTAATTCAGAAACATCTGCTTCTAGCGCTTCAACTTCATCAGCACTGTTTTCATCTTCATCTTGAGATTTACCCTCAGCACTTGCATCCTCAGCGCGCTCATCCTGAACCAAATCATCAACGCCTTCATCCTGCGCTAAATCCTCAACGTCCTCATCCTGAGCCTGTAGAAGGGCTTCCGCCTCAGCTTCCAATCTCTCCTGCTCAAGTCTTTCCTGCTCTAAGCACTCAGCTTCCAGTCGTTCTTTTTCGTCCGCTTCCTGCGCAAGCCTTTCAGCCTCCGCCTCAACTTCAGCTTGTCGAAGGAGGGCTTCTTGTTGTACTTTTTCATCTGCAAGTCGAGCAGCTTCTTCAGCATCTGCTTTGGCTTTTGCTTCTAGCTCTTCTTGTTGAATACGCTCTTGTTCTAAACGTTCTGCTTCAATACGTTGCGCTTTATCGCGTTCAGCTTGTTTAGCTTCTTCCGCTGCACGTTTTTTGGCTTCAGCTTCTACTCTGGCTTCTTCTTCTGCCTCAATACGATCAGCTTCTTCTTGCACAAGCCTTTCAGCCTCCGCGTCATCTTGAGCTTTTTGTAGAGCAGCCTCTTGTTCTAAGCGTTCTTTTTCGGCTGCTTCTTCTGCCGCTAATCTTGAAGCTTCAAGTGCTTCTTCTTCGGCCTTTTTAATTGCTGCAATTCGATCAGCTTCTTTTTGTGCCGCAGCCTCTTGAGCAACTTTTGCTTCAAGCGCAGCAGCTTCAGCCGCAGCTTCTGTTTCAGAATTATCTTCTATTTCCACTTCTGGCTCAGCTTGTTTTTTCTTTCCTAATCCAAAAGAAAATATGCGTTTTAAAAGACCAGGTTTTTTTTCATCAGCCACTTTGCTTAACCTATTTTCTGTTCGCGAATCGCTTCGCCCAAAAGATGTTTTCTGTTATGGCCTGAAATTGCCATCTCAACAATCTGTCCCTGTGGAAGATCACCCGTTTCAACGGTTGTAAATTGAGGTGTACGTCCCATCCCACCGCGCTCCACCAAAACAGAATGAACGCCAGAAACTTTATCCAGATGCTTTTGAAACGCCTCTTCGCCTTTTGCACGTAATGCACTTGCGCGTTGTTTAATAAGACCACGTTCTAGTTGAGGCATTTTGGCAGCAGGTGTTTGCGGCCTTGGCGAAAATGGAAAGACGTGCAGAAAGTCCAAACCACATTCATCAATAATCGAAAGCGAGTTTTCAAACATTGCATCAGTTTCAGTTGGAAACCCCGCAATCATATCCGCGCCAAAAACCATATCAGGCCTGACCGCCCTCACAGCGTTACAAAACTCAATTGAATGGTCACGCAAGTGTCGTCGCTTCATGCGCTTTAAAATCAAATCATCACCATGTTGAAGCGACAAATGCAAATGCGGCATGAAACGTTGTTCACTTGCAATTACCTCCATCAGCGGCTCATCCACCTCAATGGAATCAATCGATGAAAGCCTTAAACGCGCAAGCTCAGGCACTTGCTTTAAAATAGTTTGAACCAGCGCACCCAGCGTTGGCTTACCCGGCAAATCAGTTCCATAAGAAGTTGTATCAACACCCGTCAGCACCACTTCAAGATAGCCATTATCAACCAGCTTTTTAACCTGATCAACAATTGCACCCATCGGAGCAGAACGTGAGTTTCCACGGCCATAAGGAATGATGCAAAACGTGCAACGATGGTCGCAGCCATTTTGAACTTGCACAAAAGCGCGCGTATGCCCACCAATACAATCAACCATATGAGGGGCAGTTTCTGTGATCGCCATAATATCATTCACACGGACTTTTTCCGTGTCATTCACGCCAAAATCTGGCAGCGCTTTATAAGACTGCGCATGAAGTTTTTCTTCATTGCCAATGACAAGATCAACCTCACCCATATTCCCGAAAGTTTGTGCTTCTGTTTGTGCCGCACAGCCTGAAACAATAATACGAGCGTCTGGATTTTCACGTCTTGCACGACGTATGGCAGCTTGAGCACTTTTAACTGCAGTCCCTGTTACAGCACAGGTGTTAACCAGAATTGACCCACCGTCTAAGGTTTGCAAACCCGCCTCACGCGCTTTGCGCAACATGACCTCAGATTCATAAGCATTGAGCCTACACCCAAACGTTAGAACCTTGAGATTATCATCGCCTGTTTCATCTTCAAAATCCATCTAAGCACCGTCAATGCTGAACTCGCCTGTAAGCGGATTTAACATACCTGAAAACTCATATTCAGCAGGGCCTGTCATTAAGATACGATCAGCGTCTGTCCACTCAATATGCAGATCACCACCTGGCACAGTAACGGTTACTTTGCGATCTGTTAAATCTTTGCGCATAGCACTAACCGCTGCCGCACAAGCCGCAGACCCACAAGCCTGCGTAATACCCGCACCACGCTCCCAAGTACGTAAAATAATATGATCGCGAGATTTAACATTAGCCAGCGAAATATTGACGCGATCTGCAAACACTGGATGAAATTCAAGAAGTGAGCCAATCTGTTTTAGATCATAAGACCAAACATCTTCTGGCGCCCAGAAAATACAATGCGGATTACCGACATTTGCAACGCTTGGGGTGTGAAGCACAGGATCATCAATCGGGCCAACTTGTAACTCAATGCCTGTTGTATCGTAAAACTCTTCTTCCATGGGAATGTCTTCCCAGCCAAATTTTGGCACACCCATATCAACCGTAATCAGCGCATCACTTTGATATTTGGCCGTTAAAATTCCACCCTTGGTCTTGAACGTAAAAGCATCTTTTGACATCGCTTTATTTAGCCATGCAGTTACACAGCGCGTACCATTGCCACAAGCCCCAGCTTCACTACCATCAGAATTTAAAATTCGAATATTAGCATCCACTTGCGCATGGTCACTTTTATGCACTTCCATGATTTGGTCAAACTTAGTGCGCTCATCACCATCAATGGCAACAGCCGCACTTTCCGTAATTTTAACCGCAGTCTCACGCACATCGGCAACGATAATCTGATTGCCAAGGCCGTTCATTTTTACAAAGGGTACATTCATATCAGTCATAAGACTTCAAATAGTCTTCTTTGAGCCGAATTGCAAAGGGTTAGAGACTGGTAACTTCACCCGGTCTTAAAACGATAAAGGCATTTTCTTCCAAACCATGCTTTTTCTTTGCATCTGCCAAAGCCTCAAGTGGCGCTTCAATCGCTTCGTTGGTCAGCTGGAAAGTGCCCCAGTGATGGCTGATTGTGGTTTGTGATTTACATAGCAAATGGCCTTGCACCGCTTCATCTGGGTTTTGGTGTTGGCCTTTCATAAACCAGCGCGGCTCATAAGCGCCAATCGGTAAAATTGATGCGCGCATCTCACCGTGTTTTTCAGCCAACGCCTTGTAATTGATACCACGATGAAAACCTGTATCACCGACATGATAAATTTTACCTTGAGGTGTTTCCAAAACAAAAGCTGCCCAAAGCGCCATGCGACGATCTTTAAGACCACGCGCTGACCAATGATGCGCAGGCTCAAAATGAACGCGGCAGTTATTTTGAAGTTCGGCAACATCACCCCAATCACCTGTGATGAACTTTGCCTTGTTATTTTTCTTCGCAACAATCACATCATTACCCAGTGGGCAAATAATTTGCGCGTCATGCTCTTTGACCAAGCGATCAAGCGTGTTTAAATCCAAGTGGTCATAATGATTGTGAGACAAAAGCACATAGTCAATCGGCGGCAAATCTTCAAACCGCACACCCGGCGGGTTAACACGCTTTGGCCCAGCAAATTGCACAGGGCTGGCACGTTCTGCAAACACAGGATCAGTAATAAAATTCAATCCCGCCACCTGAACCAGCAAAGTCGCATGACCAATCATCGTGATTTTAATGTTATCGCCCTCAACGCGCGCATCAGGTTTTGCCCCATCAAACGAACTTGGATAACTTTCAGGCCATGTCGCTTTGCCACCACTAATCTGCCATTTCAAAACTTCACTAAGCTTGCGCGGAGCAACCCCTTCAGGATTAAAAAAATTCACGCCATTATAATGATTTGACTTCGGGCCTTTATAATAAAAGTTAGAAGGCTTCCAAGCAGCGAACGTAGCACCGACACCGAACAAACCAATCGCACCTAAGCCCAGCCATTTAAGGAATTTTCTGCGTTTCATATTAAGTTCAAATTTAAGATTATAATGCTTTAGGTATTAGCCCTGCAAAGTAACTTCCTAATACGCCTATAACTAGAGCAAAAAATAAGCTAATAATCAATTTTTTGTGGCTATTTTTCTTGTTATAATATTCTTCATAATCACCCCACATAAAATGAAAAGGATAATAATACTTCCTCAGAAAAGCCTGAAATAAAAATACTAAGCCTCCTAGAATAGCAATGAGAATTAGTAGTACTAGCATTGTTAAAGTTGGATTTGTGTTAGCTAAAAAAAAGTCTGGCTTCTGATTTCTAATCTTTTCAATATCAATTATTAGATTTTTTATCCCAACTAAATTTGACTCATAATTTGTCTCATTAATATGATCGAGGATATTTTGTCTAGCAACTCCAGCTTCTGGCAAAGCAAACAAAACTATCATAAGCATCAAACACGTAAATACCATTATTATTGTGAGCATTATTGATCGTTCATCTTTTTTTGGGGCAATCTTAATTTTTTGAATGCTCTTAATTCTCTCATCTAACTCGGAATCTAAAACAAACAGAGAATCTCTATCATTTCCAGATATATTATAAAAAATCGGTGACTTTATAGATTCTTCAATAAAATTATCAGCAATAGTTATATTAGCTTCACTTTCATTTTCAGGGAGTGTTATTTTAATATTGATAAATGTTATTTTTTTTTGAACCTATATTTTCTTCATTAAAAATTGAATCAATATTCTCAGTCTTCAAAAACGCACCATTTTGAAGTTTATATTCATATTCAACATTAATTTTTCTAGGGGCTGTCCCAGATAACTACGATAAATATTGTTTAACCCATTGGTTCAA
>CAZCUN010000065.1:0-15515 GCA_964502215.1 uncultured Rhizobiaceae bacterium
ATTGAACCAATGGGTTAAACAATATTTATCGTAGTTATCTGGGACAGCCCCATAAATAATAATGATTTTAGCATAAAACAGCATATGGCCTCTAAACTTACCCTAAACTTGACTTACAGACTTGCCTTTACTGCGTTTCGACCGTAAACGCATCCCCAATGAGCAATATTATTGAAATCTCTGACCTTACCAAGCTTCATACGCGAAATATGCGTCTGATGGGCTTAGATCTTGGTACAAAGACTATTGGGATATCAATTTCTGATGTGCGTTTAACGATTGCGACTGCGCGTGAGACTTTGCAGCGTCGTAAGTTTACACTGGATGCGGAATATCTAATTGCGATGGCAGCAAAAGAAGATATTTTTGCTTTTGTTATTGGACTACCGCTCAATATGGATGGATCAGAGGGGCCACGTGTTCAAGCTACTAGAGCTTTTATTCGGAATATGAACAAGCATACCGAACTGCCCTTTTTACTTTGGGATGAGCGGCTTTCAACGGTTGCGGCGGAAGAGGCTATGATTGAAGCAGATATTTCACGCAAAAAAAGAGCTGAGAAAATTGATGCCGTTGCGGCTGCAATTATTCTGCAGGGTGCACTCGACCGGCTGCAACAGAATTAATTTTATCGCGTGATGCGTAAGAGCTTGCAAAACCAAGTTGATGCTTGATGTAATTCCATGTTTGCGGCAACCAATGCTTATACCAGCGAAGTGCTGCGATTCCGAATACGATCAGCGTATCAAAAGCAAAGACATAAGCTAGCTTCATAGGAATTTCTGAAGCAGGAATTTGCAAGATATTTGCGTAAATATTAAACATATGATCATGAAAATCACGTGAAAAGAAAAATGTTGGGCCAGTATTATAGTAACTCATGAAATACCACCCCCAAAAGAAGACTATTGTTCCAGCCCAAAGGATTAATATCTTACGCATTTAACTCGCTCCATCTCACTGGAACCTATTATGCAATCTCATAGAGAGTAAGACAACGTAAACCATTTGTTAAGGTTAAATTTCTTGGTTAATACGTGTATAAAGCTTACCAGCTTGGGAAGTTCTTTTCTATGATAGCACGTGAATTATAGCGATTATCCAACATGCCATAAGTGCTGCGCCAAAGGCCACCTAATCGGGTTTCTATGAAAGCTTGAGCCGTTTGCCCTCCCCCCATTTTGGTGAGTTCGGCAGCGGCGGCTGTAAGTGCTAATTGCTCTATAAATATTCTTGCTGAACCAGGGTCTTCCATTGTCATCTTTGCTGCAGTACGAATTACATCAACTGCTTTAGATGAGCTCTCTCCGCCTAAATCGTTTTGCAATCCATCCAATACCGCATCAAGTATATTTTTGCTTTTAGAAAGAACACGCACAACATCCATGCACATGATGTTGCCAGCCCCTTCCCAAATACCGTTCAGAGGTGCTTCTCTGTAATGTCGGGCTAGATTACCAGCTTCAACATAACCATTACCCCCAAGACATTCTAGCGCTTCTCCAATTAATGCTGGCGCTATTTTACAGCTCCAATATTTTATAACAGGCGTCATTAAACGCACATAAGCAGCTTCTTGTGGGTTTGCGCTCGATCTATCAAAGGCAGTTGCAAGGCGCATTGTTAAAGCTGAACTTGCTACCGCATCAAGTGACAAATCCGCAAGGACACGCTCCATCAAGGGTTGTTCAATCAACTTTTTACCGAAGGCTGAGCGGTGCCTGCAATGATGAACCGCTTCTGCAAGACTGGTCCTCATAAGGCTTGTAGAAAAGACAGAGCAATCCAATCTTGTGAGCGTTACCATTTCCATAATGGTTGCAATACCATTACCCTCATCGCCTATTAGATAAGCGAGTGAGTTATGAAACGTTACTTCACTTGAAGCATTTGAGCGATTGCCAAGTTTGTTTTTTAACCTCTGTAATTGCATGCCATTTGCTTCGCCATCTGGCAAAATACGGGGCATCATAAAACAGCTGATACCTTTATCTGTTTTGGCTAAAACAAGAAATCCATCGCACATTGGTGCAGACATAAACCACTTACTGCCGTTTAGTCTCCAAATACCATTTTGGAGTAAGCTTGCACTGGTTTCTAAAGAACGCACATCAGAACCGCCTTGGCGCTCTGTCATCGCCATTCCGATTGTCACACCACGTTTTTGTGCAAGCGGTTTATGTGATGGGTCATAATTTGGGGAAAGAATTTTTGCTTGCCACTCTTCCAAAACACGTTGATTGCCAACAAGAGCTGCAACAGAGGCATTTGTCATGCTCATTGGACAAAGATGCCCGCTTTCAACGCCGCCTGCAATATACATTCGGATGGCGCGTGCAAGGTTTCTGTTACCTTTATCAGCAGAATCTTCGCGCCAAATAGATGAATGAAGTCCAGCCTCAACACCTTTTCGCATTAATGCGTGCCAAGCCGGATGATATTCTACACGATCTAACCGCTCACCTTTAGCATCATGTGTGTGCAATATAGGTGGATTGTCATTTGCTAAAGCACCTAGCTTTAACGTGTCAGAGTTACCTGCCCAAGCGCCAAGCTTAGTAAAGCTCGCCTTTGCTTCTTTCGACATAGAAACAGAAGCGAGGTTTAGCATTGGGTCGCAAGTAAAGGCATTAAAGCCTGAATACTCAGGTGATTGATTTGTCATACATACTTTATGGGCTTGAAAATTAAATTTTGCAATTCATAAACAAAAACCGCAGTGGTTTCCCACTACGGTTTTCAGTCCACTATTTCCTTTGCCCCAAAAATAATTAGTTTTAACTGCTAGGAATAAGCACTTTGTCGATTACGTAAATAATACCGTTTGATGCTTTAATATCAGCGCTGATAACTTTAGCATTATCAACTAAAACACGACCAAAACGCTTACGAACTTTGATGGTTGTATCGCCACCTTTTTTCAAAGTGCCTATTTGAGCTGATTTAATTTTAGCTGCAGATGATGGTACGCGTGCTGGCACAACATGGTATTTCAACATAGCAGCAAGTTTGTGCTTATGTTCTGGTTTCAACAAGCTTGCTACAGTACCTTTTGGTAGTTTAGCAAATGCTGCATCAGTTGGTGCAAACACAGTAATATTGTGCGTGTGACCTAATGCGCCTGCAAGACCTGCTGCTTTTGCAGCTGCTATCAATGTATTAAATTTACCCGTTGAAGCGGCTGTTTGGACTATGTTGCCTGCTGCTGTCGCTGGAAGTGATAGCGCTAATGCAATTGCGCCTATTAATAGAAATTTTTTCATTAGTACTCTCCCTTACTAAAGTAATTTGCATATGTCTTAGGATGACAACATGAGTGACGGTGAGAATTTTAAATAGTTTCAGAAAATATAAAAAAAGTGTGAGTTCGGCAGATTGTGAATGAATATTTTCTAGCTTCATGTGTTAACTGCGTTTAAATTTCTGACGAGAAGCGAGTTGAAATCACTTGTGTTACAAACAATGTGCGCCTATAGGGTAGACTTTAATGGTAAATGTAAAAAACTCTCCTTTGAAAAGCTACAACCAACGCCACTTGCTTGGTATTGCTGAACTTTCCCCCCATGAAATTCAATATTTATTAGATCGAGCTGATGAGGCAGTTTCTGTTTCCCGGCAGTTGGAAAAGAAAAAATCCGTTCTTCGTGGTCGTACGCAGATTAATCTATTTTTTGAGGCATCCACGCGAACTCAAGCTTCATTTGAACTCGCTGGAAAGCGGCTTGGCGCTGATGTCATGAATATGTCAGTGGCATCATCATCAGTTAAAAAAGGCGAAACGCTGATTGATACCGCGATGACGCTCAACGCCATGAAGCCTGATTTACTGGTTGTTCGTCATCAATCTGCTGGTGCGGTTGAACTTTTGGCAAATAAGGTTGACTGCTCAGTCATTAATGCAGGTGATGGGGCGCATGAACACCCGACCCAAGCACTTTTGGATGCGCTTACCATACAGCGCAACAAAGGCACATTAGATGGGCTTGTTGTTGCTATTTGTGGTGATGTACTACACAGCCGCGTGGCGCGATCTAACATCATGCTCTTAAATGCCATGGGTGCGCGGGTTAGAGTTGTTGCCCCTTCTACATTGTTACCTTCTGGTATAGATCGGCTTGGGGTTGAGGTTTTCCGCAACATGAAAGATGGTCTTCAGGATGCGGACATTGTCATGATGTTGCGTGTGCAACGTGAACGCATGGCGGGTGCGCTTATTCCTTCAGTACGAGAATATTTTAAATACTTTGGACTTGATGCAGAAAAGCTATCTTACGCAAAGCCTGATGCGCTTGTTATGCATCCAGGCCCGATGAACCGAGGCGTAGAAATTGCCTCAGAAATTGCTGATGGCCCGCAAAGTGTGATTGAAACGCAAGTTGAAATGGGCGTCGCTATTCGCATGGCAATTATTGAAGTCCTGATGGAAAATACCAAAAACAATGGAGCGCCAGCATGAGTAAGAAAAAAACGCTCATCACTGGCGCACATGTTGTTGACCCATCACAAAAACTAGATGGTATTTATGACGTATTAATTATTGATGGCAAAATTGATGCGGTTCGTGAAGGCCTTTCTGCAAGCAAAGACACAGAAGTAATTAAAGCGAATGGGAAACATATATTCCCTGGCCTTGTTGATGCCCGTGTTTATGTTGGTGAACCTGGTGGTGAGCATCGTGAAACCATTGCTTCAGCAAGCAAGTCTGCTGCTGCTGGCGGGGTTACAAGCTTTATTATGATGCCTGAAACCAATCCTGTGATTGATGATGTGGCGCTAGTAGATTTTGTTCGTCGTGCAGCGCGTGACGATGCTCAAGTTCGGGTTTATCCTGCGGTGTCTGTTACTAAGGGCTTTGAAGGCAAAGAGTTAACCGAGGTTGGGCTTTTGCAGGAAGCTGGTGCAGTAATGCTCACAGAAGGCAAACGCTCGATAGATAATAACCTCACGCTAAAACGCGCCCTCACCTACGCACGTGATTTTGGCATGGTGATTTCTCAAGAAACCATTGATCCTGATTTATCATCTAATGGTGTTATGAATGAGGGATTGAATGCAACGCATCTTGGTCTATCAGGCATTCCGCGCGAAGCTGAGATTATTCCGCTTGAACGTGATTTACGAATTGCAGCACTTACAAAGGGTAATTACCACGCAGCAAAGATTTCAACCTCAGATTCTGCTGAGGCAATTGCTAAATATAAGCGAGAAGGTAATTCCGTAACTTGTGGTGTTTCTATCAATCACCTGACTTTGAATGAAAATGATATTGGCCGCTACCGTACTTATTTGCGTCTCGCGCCGCCGCTTCGTGATGAAGACGATCGCCAAGCTATGATACGCGCGCTTGCTGATGGTACGATTGATATTATCGTCTCAAGCCACGACCCACATGATGTGGACGATAAGCGCCATCCTTTTGCAGAAGCTGCTGAAGGGGCAATTGGTTTAGAGACGCTCTTTGCGGCTGCAATGCGGCTTTATCATAATGAAGAAGTTTCACTTACCCGCCTGATTGAAGCGCTTTCAACAAGGCCTGCTGAAATCTTTGGGCTTCCTGGTGGCACCCTAAAGCCTGGTAGTAATGCAGATTTAATCATTGCAGATTTGGATGAGCCTTGGGTGGTTCATGAAGAAGATATTGTATCTCGGTCTAAGAATACACCTTTTGAAGGCGAACGTTTTAGCGGAAAAGTCTTGCAAACCTTTGTAGACGGACGCACTATATACTCTACGATTACTTAATTACTACTATTGGGGACACCTTTTGCCAGATCCTATTAGCTGGTCGCTTGCCGCGCCATACTTAATTTCCGCCTTAATATTTGGCTATTTACTGGGTTCAATTCCGTTTGGTTTAATTTTCACGCGCATGGCTGGCATGGGCGATGTACGCTCTATCGGCTCAGGTAACATTGGCGCAACGAATGTGCTTCGCACTGGCAATAAGAAAATTGCTGCGGCGACCCTTATTGGTGACATGCTAAAGGGAACTGCGGCTGTATTAATTGCTTGGCAATTAGGTCCAGATCAGGCGGTTATGGCTGGTTTAGGGGCATTCCTTGGCCATTGCTTCCCTATTTGGTTAAAATTTAAAGGCGGCAAAGGCGTTGCGACTTATATCGGGATTCTTTTAGGGTTTTCTTGGAAAGCGGTTCTGGTCTTTGCTATTGTCTGGCTAGTAAGTGCTGCAATTACGCGCTACTCATCACTCTCTGCGCTGCTTGCAACCCTTGTTACTCCAATAGCCCTTTATACGTTTGGATATGTGCAGTGGGCTGAACTTTTCTTACTTTTAACTTTGATAACATTTTGGCGGCATCGTGAAAATATCTCACGCTTATTCAAAGGAGAAGAAGGCAAGATTGGAAAGAAGGGATAAAACTTGACTAATCAACCAATCGATCAAAAACGATATTTTCATCTATCAGATGAACAACGATTGAATTGGTTACGCTTGATAAGAAGTCAAAATGTTGGTCCTGCAACTTTTAGAGATTTAATTTCACATTATGGAACAGCCGCAGCGGCACTTGAAGCGCTGCCTGAGCTTGCCCAACGCGGTGGCGCTGCTGCTCGTATCAAAATATGTCCTGTAGAAGATGCAGAACGAGAATTAATTAAGTCTGAAAGTGTCGGTGCAAGATTTGTAGCAATTGGCGAACCTGATTACCCCCCTGTTTTACGAAATTCAGATCAAAGCCCTCCCCTAATATCAGTTATGGGTTCGACAGACGTTCTATGTCAAAAATGCATCGCAATCGTGGGGTCAAGAAATGCATCGATTGCGGGTATGAAGTTAACACAAAGATATTCAAGCGAATTGGGCGAACAAGGCTATATCATTGTCTCAGGACTTGCGCGTGGGATAGATACTGCCGCACATAGAGCCTCTCTAAAATCAGGAACAATTGCTGTCTCTGCAGGCGGTGTTGACCATATTTTTCCAGATGAAAATATCGATTTAGCTAAGGCGATTGTAGATAATGGAGGAGCACTCATTAGTGAGATGCCAATTGGTTGGCAACCAAGAGCAAAAGACTTCCCACGCAGAAACCGTATTGTGACAGGTCTTTCACAAGGGGTTGTGGTTATAGAAGCAGCAAAGCGTTCTGGTTCACTTATTTCTGCAAGACTTGCAAATGAGATGGGTCGTATTGTTTTGGCGGTTCCAGGTTCGCCGCTTGACCCTCGCAGTGAAGGTACAAATGGCCTAATTCAGCAAGGTGCAACCTTAGTAACGTCTACAGACGACATTCTTGATGCATTATCTCCTCTAGACCAAGAGGCTAGCGAATTCCTCTATGATATTAGTGAAGATAATGATGAGCTACCTTTTGAAAGCACACCAACACCCGCGCAAACAGCGGATGATACTATTCGCAATGCAATCATATCTGCTCTTGGCCCTTCACCTACTGAAATTGATGACATAATACGCTTTACAAATGCTTCGAATGGACAAGTTCAACTAATTTTGATGGAGCTCGATTTAGCAGGAAGGCTTGAGCGTCATACAGGAAATCGTGTTTCGCTAATTGGGTAATTAGTAAATAATGTAAAAGCCTTGGTCGAATTTTAGCTTAATAATTATACAGACACTTGTTTATCATACTGCATATTAGCAATATCAAACTGAAGCTGTGCCTCCATCATTGCAATTTCAAGTAGCCGAGCAAGCGTCTGCTCACCTAGTCCAAGAGCCATTTCACGTAATTGTGGAAGCATATCACTAAGATATTCAAGCTCCGACGCACGGCGCATACTAAGGTTTTGCAAATTATTTTGATTTAGCAGCAAAGGTTTAGAATTCATAACTAACCATCAATACTGAAGCCCTGCATCGCAAAAGTTGCCGCCCTTTTACACAGCAATGTAACCACAGGTTGATAATATGTCAATAACAATTTTAGGTTGTATTTTTAATTTTTATGCATGTTAATTTAATTTAAGACTTGACGATTGGTCATGTAATCGCCAATTCAAAGGCCTTTGATACATTAATTCGCCCAGAAACTGGAATGGTACGCTTATGACGCATAGTCTTGTTATTGTTGAATCACCTGCTAAAGCAAAGACAATCAACAAATATCTTGGTAAGGATTTTACTGTTCTTGCTTCTTACGGGCACGTGCGTGACTTGCCGCCAAAAGATGGTTCGGTTTTGCCAGATGAAGACTTCGCTATGTCTTGGACATCAGATGCACGCTCCAAACCACGCATGTCTGATATTACTAAAGCGATGAAGAATTCAGACAAACTTATCCTCGCAACCGACCCCGACCGTGAGGGCGAGGCGATTTCTTGGCATGTGCTTCAGGTTTTAAATGAAAAGAAAGCCATTAAAGACAAGCCTGTTGAGCGTGTTGTGTTTAATGCGATTACTAAAAAGTCAGTCTTAGAAGCAATGGACAATCCACGTGAAATTGATTCTCCACTTGTAGAGGCTTACCTTGCTAGACGGGCACTTGATTATCTTGTGGGCTTTACGCTCTCTCCTGTTTTGTGGCGCAAATTACCGGGTGCACGTTCAGCCGGTCGCGTACAATCTGTTGCACTTCGATTGGTCTGTGACCGCGAAGCTGAGATTGAGCGTTTTATTCCTGTTGAATATTGGTCAATCCTTGCAAGTCTTAAAAACACAACTGGCGTAGCTTTTGAAGCACGCATTGCAGAGTTTGATGGCCAGAAACTCCAACGCCATGACATTCCTAATGAAGCGATGGCGATGGAAATTAAAGCTGCGCTTGATGCTGGCAACCTTAAAGTCCAATCTGTTGAGGCAAAGCCAACCAAGCGTAATCCTTATGCGCCTTTCACAACGTCAACCATGCAAATGGATGCATCGCGTCGTTTGAACTTTACGGCTAAGCAAACCATGCAAGTTGCACAAAAGCTTTATGAAGGTGTGGATATTGGCGGTGGCGAAACAGTTGGTCTTATTACCTATATGCGTACAGATGGCGTGCAAATCGCACCAGAAGCAGTTGCCCCTATTCGTGAGCAAATTGGGACGACTTTCTCCGCTAAACACGTTCCAGAAGCGCCCCGAGTTTATAATTCTAAAGCTAAGAATGCTCAAGAAGCGCACGAAGCTATTCGTCCAACGGAAATCTCACGTCATCCAAAAGACATGAAGCAATATTTGAACGACGAAATGTTCAAGCTTTATGATTTGATCTGGAAACGCACAATTGCATCGCAAATGGCTTCTGCTGATATTGAACGTACAGCCGTTGATATTGTTACAACATCTGGCAAAGCTACACGGCTACGCGCTAACGGTTCTGTCGTAGTATTTGATGGTTTCTTAGCAGCTTACGATGAAGCAAAAAGCGAGGATGCGGATGAAGATGATAAGCGTCTTCCAGCATTCAAAGAAGGTGAAGATGTTGTTCGTGAAAAAATCGAAGCAAAGCAACACTTCACTGATCCCCCTGCTCGCTTCTCTGAAGCTTCTTTAATTCGCAAAATGGAAGAACTTGGCATTGGTCGCCCTTCAACTTACGCGTCTGTTTTATCAACACTTCAAGACCGTGATTATGTAATCTTAGAAAAGCGTCGTTTCACGCCTGATTCTAAAGGACGTGTTGTTACAAGTTTCTTGGAAAGCTTCTTTAATCGCTACGTTGAATATGATTTCACTGCGAACCTTGAAGAGCAACTCGACCAAATTTCTGCGGGCGAACTTAAATGGAAAGATGTGCTTAATGATTTCTGGAAACAATTCTCGGCAAGTGTTGCAGAAACTAAAGACCTTCGGGTATCTGAAGTTCTTGATAAATTAAACATTGAACTAGCTCCCCTTGCCTTCCCACCACGTGAAGATGGTGGCGCACCACGTGAATGTCCTACTTGTAAAGAAGGCGAATTGAGCCTCAAGGTCGGTAAGTTTGGTGCTTTTGTTGGGTGTTCAAATTACCCTGACTGTAAATACACCCGCCAGCTTGGACAAAGCGATACGGAAGCTGCTGCACAAGCGCTTGCTGATGGGCCTAAAGTGCTTGGTATTGATCCAGACTCAAGCGAAGAAGTAACGCTTCGTACTGGTCGATTTGGCCCTTATATTCAACGCGGTGAAGGCACACCAAAAGAAGTTAAGCGTGCTGGCATTCCTAAGGGATGGGATCCGCTCGAAGTTGATTTTGAAAAAGCATTAAAGCTGTTATCGTTGCCGCGTGATGTGGGTGAACACCCTGAGACTGGCAAGATGATTAGCTCTGGCATTGGTCGCTATGGACCTTTTGTTTTGCATGAAGGTTTATACGCCAACATGGAGTCGGTGGATGATGCCTTCACAATTGGTATTAATCACGCTGTAACGCTGCTAGCTGAAAAGGCTGCTAAAGGTGGCCGCAGAGGTGCAGCTGCTGCTCTTAAAGACCTTGGCGATCACCCAGATGGTGAAAGCGGCAAGATTACTGTTAATGATGGTCGCTATGGCCTATATATTAAGTGTGGCAAGGTCAACGCGACAATACCAAAGGATACAGACCCTCAAACTGTAACACTTGAACAAGCAGTTCAGTGGATTGCAGAAAAGGTTGAAAAGACAGGTAAAACACCAACTGGCAAGAAAAAAGCTGCTGCAAAGAAGAAACCTGCAGCTAAGAAAAAACCAGCTGCAAAAAAGAAGCCTGCTGCTAAGAAAAAACCAGCTGAAAAGCCAGCGGCAGAGAAAGAGTAGTTATTTAATTGGCGAAAAAAATCCCGCCTAAGAAAAAACTCTCCAAGGTAGCAAAACGTGCAGCGGCCAAAGTACCGTCGCGCGAGCAGATTTTAAAATTTGTTGCTGAGAACCCGCAACGAAATTCCAAGCGTGATATCTCAAAGGCTTTTAACGTCAAAGGTGCGGATAAAATTCCGCTCAAAGCGCTTTTGCGTGACTTGGTTCAGGAAGGCTTGATTGAAAGACGCGGCAAACGCTTATCAACCGCAGGTCAACTGCCGCCTGTTACGGTGGTTGATATTTTAACCAGAGATCGCAACGGCGGTTTATTGGGCAAGCCTGTTGATTGGGATGAAGCCAAAAACGGCAAACCGCCTGTTATTGAGATATCAACAAGGGCTAGCGGCAAGGAAAAAGTTGCAGGCATTGGCAATCGCGTCTTGGCCAAAGTATTTCGGGTTGGTGCATCTGATCGTTACACTGCGAAAGTCATTAAAATCCTACCCAAGCAAGAAGCGCATACGCTTGGCGTTATTCGCATTGGTGAAAATGGTATTCGTCTTGAACCTGCAACCCGTCGCCAAGGTGAAATGGAAATTCCAACCGATCTATTAGGTGATGCGCAGGATGGTGATCTCGTTGAAGTAGAAACCATGCACGGGCCTAAATATGGTTTGAAGCGTGCAAAAGTTACTGGTGTTATAGGCTCATTCAAAACTGAAAAAGCAGTTTCAACAATTGCAATTCATGCCAATGAAATTCCGCATGTTTTTCCTGAAAATGTCATTCACGAATCTGAGCAAATCAAACCAGCTTCACAAGGCAAGCGTGAAGATTGGCGTGATATACCGCTGATTACGATCGACCCTGCTGACGCTAAAGATCATGATGATGCCATTCAGGCAGAGCCAGACCCTGATGTTCAAGGTGGTTACATCGTACGTGTCGCGATTGCCGATGTTTCTGCTTATATTAAATCAGGTTCTGCCATGGATCGCGAAGCGCTTCTAAGAGGTAATTCAGTTTATTTCCCTGACCGTGTTGTGCCGATGTTGCCAGAACGTATTTCAAATAACTTATGTTCGCTGCGTGAAGGGGAAGATCGCCCTTCCCTTGCTGTTCAAATGTATTTTGATTCCGAGGGTCGTAAAACCAAACACACATTCCACCGTGTGCTAATGCGCAACCATGCAAACCTTGCTTACCCACGCTATCAGGCTGCTATGGATGGCAAGCCTGATGAGAAGACCAAGCCACTTATGAAAGATGTGCTTGAGCCGCTTTATGCAGCCTATAAATGTATGACCAAGGGGCGAAATCATCGCCAACCGTTGGAGCTTGATTTGCCTGAGCGTAAAATCATACTCAAGGAAGATGGTACGGTTGATCGCGTTCTAGTGCCTGAACGCCTTGATGCGCATAAGCTGGTTGAAGAATGTATGATCCAAGCCAATGTCTGTGCAGCAGAAACGCTTGAGCGCAAGAAACAATCACTCATCTACCGCGTGCATGAGCCGCCATCGCTAGACAAGTTGGAAAAGCTTCGTGAGTTTTTAACGTCGCTTGATATAACCTTGGCAAAGCCTGGCAACTTGCGTGCGATGCACTTTAATCAAATCCTTGGTCAGGTGAAAGATAGCGACAATGAGGAATTGGTAAGTCAGGTTGTACTTCGCTCACAAAGCCAAGCGATCTATGCGGCAGAAAACCAAGGCCACTTTGGCTTGCAGCTTGCACGCTATGCGCACTTTACATCCCCTATCAGACGCTATGCGGATTTGATTGTTCACCGCGCGCTGGTTGGCTCGCTTGGGCTTGGTGAAGGTGGCATAACCCGCGAAGAAGAAGCAACGCTTGATGATATAGCGGCAAGTATATGCGTTACTGAGCGCCGCGCTATGCAAGCCGAGCGTGAAACCATTGACCGCCTAATCGCAGGATTTTTATCTGAAAAAATTGGAAGTCATTTCCACGGACGTATCAATGGCGTTACAAAAGCAGGACTGTTTGTCACGCTTGATGAGACTGGTGCAGATGGCTTCATCCCTATATCAATGCTGGGAGATGAGTACTTTATCTTTGATGATGCGGTTCATGCCGTTATCGGCGAACAAACTGGACAGCAGTTCCAAATGGGACAGCGTGTAGAGGTGAAGCTGGTTGAAGCAGCGCCTGTTGCGGGTGCGCTTCGGTTTGAAATGATAAGCGAAGGCGAAGAAAGTGGACGACTACCGCGTTCTCGAAACACCAACAAACGCAGTGGACATCGTGGACGCCAAACGCCTGGTACATTCAGAGGCAAAGGCCGCAGGAAACGACACTAAAAAGGCATATATGATATGAGTGCAAATGAATTTTCTACTGAAGTTAATACACTAGAAGAGCGCGAAAAATGGCCTGCTATGATAAAAGGATTGCGGGGGAACTGCCCTTCTTGTGGCGAGACAAAGCTTTTTACGGGTGGTCTCAAAGTTCAGGACAAGTGCAGCACTTGCAATGAAGAGTTTCATCACCACCGTGCAGATGATCTTCCTGCTTATTTAAACATCTTTATTGTAGGCCATGTTGTTGTGGCGCTCATTATGATTGCCTTAAAAACAGATGTTGTTGGCACATGGACAGGCATGTTTATTACCATCGCTGCTGCAATTATAATTTCCGTCTTGATGATGCGTCCGCTTAAGGGCATGGTTGTTGGCCTACAATGGGCCATGCGAATGCATGGATTTGGTGGAAGTGAAGACTAAATTATGAGCAGCGACAAATTTCAGGGCAAGAAGCAAGATCTTGATACGGAAGTGAGTCGTATTGAGGGCATGATCAATTCTGGTAAAGCGCGTGAATTTAGAAATCAAACCCAAAGCCAATACGGATATATCCGCCCTAAAAATGCGTCAACCATGATCCTTGTTGATGGGCCTCAAAATGACCCCGTGATTTTGATGGGCAAACGCAACAAGAAACTTAAATTCATGCCAGGTGCTTTGGTTTTTCCAGGTGGGTCAGTTGATAAATTTGATGGCTCTGTTCCTGCTTCAGATGAACTTACTGATACAACGCAAGCAAGATTGATTCAGGCGATGCGCGGCAAGCCTACAAAACGTGGCGCTCGCGCCCTTGGTGTCGCGGCTGTGCGCGAAGTTGCAGAAGAAAGCGGTTTGTTGATTGGTAAGTCTGGCGACTTTCAAAGTAACCACGATGACTGGAAAGACTTTTGCGATAAAAGAATTGTACCTTCTTTGTCTGCACTAAGACTTTTTTCAAGAGCAATAACGCCACCTGGAAACCCCCGACGTTTCGACACATGGTTTTTCATTGCTCATGCCTCAGAAGTTGGTTTTTCCCCTGAAGGTGGATTTGATCCAGATGGTGAATTAGAAGAGCTTCAATGGATAAGACCCAAAGATGCAATAACAGAAAACACCCGCGAAATTACCCGTGTAATGTTGGTAGAACTCATTCAACGCTTAGAGCGTGACCCTAAGCTTTCGGATGATTACCCTGCCCCACATTACCAAACTTCAGGCAACCGCTTTCGTAAGACTGTGATCTAGGATAAGCGTAGATCTATAATTCGTGAGTCTGGTTATGGCAAAATTACAATCGTATTTTTCAAGTATATTTGAAGGTAGTGATGCACGAGGAATTATTGCTGCGATTGCCAGTATTTCTGTTGTTGGAACAGGTATTGGATTAAGTTTCCCACTATTAAGTTTAATTATGGAACAGCGTGGGATTGCAACATCTATCATTGGTGCAAATACGGCTGTAGCCGGTATTGCTGCAATGGTAGTCGTACCTTTTGTAACGCCACTAGCAAGGCTTATCGGTGTTGTAAAAGCAATAATTGCAGGCATTATAATTTTTGTACTTTGTCTTTGCGGGTTTTATATAACAGACAATTTGCCAATTTGGTTTGTTCTTAGATTTATCGCCAGCGCAAGTATTACGTCTACTTTTATCTTAAGCGAATTCTGGATAAATAATGCGTCTGAAGATAGAAATAGAGGTTTAATTCTAGGGGTTTATGGCAGTTTTCTGAGTATTGGATTCGCTTTTGGGTCTGGCATATTATCACTTGTTGGCGTTAATGGTATCCTCCCTTTTTTCATTGGTGGTGCAATTATAATCTCTGCAATTATCCCAATCATGCTTGGGCAAAAAAGCGAACCTGTGATGCAGAAGAGCGGTAAAACACCCTCGGTTTTTCCTTACCTTTTCATGGCACCAATAGCCACTATGGCTGGTTTTGTCTTTGGGGCAACAGAACAGATTGAGCTAGCACTTCTGCCAGTTTTTGCAGTCAAGTCAGGTTATGAAGAGCAAACTGCTGCTCTATTTTTAACAATTGTTGGCTTAGGAAGCGTCTTTCTACAAATCCCACTTGGCTTTCTAAGCGATCGGACAAAAGATAGGAGAATAGTTTTACTTGGTTGTACTATTATTGGGATTATTGGCTCAATACTAATCCCAGTTTTTGCTCACATTACATGGATACTTGCAATCATTTTGTTTATCTATGGAGGGATCATACCAGGCATATATACTGCCGGTCTTGCCCATTTGGGAACTAAGCTTAAAGGCACAGATCTCGCTCAAGCGAATGCGGCCTTTGTTCTGTGTTATGGGCTTGGTATGACGCTTGGCCCTCAAATAGCTGGCATTGCAATGGACATTATGGGACCATCTGGGTTTGGGGCGGGTTTATTTCTATTTTTTGCAATTTATCTTCTTCTTTTTATCGTGAGGTATTTGCAGCAACAATAATCATAGCTTTGTATCTCAATAACTTATGGGGCTGTCCCAGATAACTACGATAAATATTATTTAACCCATTGGTTCAATTGCT
>CAZCUN010000066.1:0-15107 GCA_964502215.1 uncultured Rhizobiaceae bacterium
AATTGAACCAATGGGTTAAACAATATTTATCGTAGTTATCTGGGACAGCCCCATTGATTATTCAAATGACTTAACAATATCCTCAGTCATCTTTTTAGCATCGCCTAATAACATCATCGTTCCATCTTTGTAGAACAATGAATTATCAATGCCTGCATAACCAGAGCTAAGCGAACGCTTAACAAAGAGACAGGTTGTAGCCTTATCGACATCCAGAATTGGCATCCCATAAATTGGTGATGAAGGATCATCGCGCGCAGCAGGGTTTGTCACATCATTTGCACCAATAACATAAACAACATCTGCTTGCGCAAACTCTCCATTGATATCTTCTAACTCAAAGACTTCATCATAAGAAACATTTGCTTCAGCTAGCAAAACATTCATGTGCCCAGGCATACGCCCAGCAACCGGATGGATTGCATATTTAACTTCAACGCCTTCTTCTTTAAGTTTATCACCCAATTCACGAAGCGAGTGTTGTGCTTGCGCAACCGCCATACCGTAACCAGGTACAATGATAACTTTGCCTGCGTTTTTCATTAAGAATGCCGCATCATCTGCTGAACCTTGCTTAACATTACGCTCAACACCATCATCGCCTGTAGGAGACGTTGCAGCATCTGCACCAAAGCCACCTAAAATTACCGAGATGAAAGAACGGTTCATGCTCTTACACATGATGTAAGAAAGAATAGCACCTGAAGAACCAACCAGCGCACCTGTTATAATCAGCGCTAAGTTACCCAGTGTAAAACCAATACCAGCCGCAGCCCAACCTGAATATGAATTCAACATCGAAACCACAACAGGCATATCAGCACCACCAATTGGAATGATTAGCAAGACACCAATCGCAAATGAAAGCAAAGTGATTATCCAAAACAAGGCCGTACTTTCTGTCTGCACAAAGGCAATCGAAAGGATAACCAGAACAACTGCAATCGCAATATTAATCAAATGGCGATTAGGCAACATGATTGGCGAGCCGGACATACGCCCATCAAGCTTAGCAAAAGCAATCACTGAGCCTGTGAAGGTAACAGCACCAATTGCGACACCTAGTACCATTTCGATCAAACTTGCGGTTTTAATACCGTTTGCACCCATAATGCCAAAGGCCTCTGGTGCATAAAGTGCGGCACCCGCAACCATAACAGCTGCCATACCAACAAGAGAGTGGAAACCAGCTACCAATTGTGGCATCGAAGTCATTGGAATTGTGCGAGCCAAGTAAGCACCTGCCCCGCCACCTATGGCAAGACCAAGCAAGATTAACACCCACCCACCAAAAGTTGGAGCCGCTAAGAATAGCGTTGTTACAATGGCAATACCCATACCAACCATACCAAACATATTACCTTGGCGTGATGTTTCAGGGTGTGAAAGACCTCTAAGAGCCATGATGAATAATACACCAGAGACGAGGTAAAGAAGTGCTGTAAAGTTTTCCATTTTAGCGCTCCTTCTTCTTGTACATTGCGAGCATTCGCTGGGTCACGAGGAACCCTCCAAATATATTTACTGCAGCTAACACCAATGCGATGAAGCCTAGAGTTGTTGCGGCAGCGCCAGCAGCTTGAATGCCAACAGCAAGAATTGCACCTACAACGATTACGGATGAAATGGCATTAGTAACAGCCATCAAAGGTGTATGAAGCGCAGGCGTTACTGACCACACGACATAATAACCAACAAATATTGCCATTACAAAAATAGCAAATTGAAAAACAAATGGATCAATCGCTCCCCCCGTTGCAGCACTTACTGCTTGACCAGCAACTTCTGAAACTTGAGTAGTTTCAGCCATTCCTTGTGCTTGGCCAACAACATTACCAGCCGCCTCACTGGTTGTTTCCACGAGGGTTTGCGTTGAGTCTTTAACCGTATCAACGATATTGCCTAAGGCATTTTTTGTGGCAACCGCAACTTCTCCAGCAACTTCCTTAGTGGCTTCAACTGCATTTCCTGCGGCCTCAGTTGTGGTTTCAACCGCATCACCTGCAGCTTCAGTTGTTGCCTCAACTGCATTTCCTACAACCTCAGTTGTTGCCTCAACTGCATCGCCAGCAGCTTCTGTCGTCGTTTCAACAAGGTTTGAAGTTGAGTTTTTGATTGTACTGACCATCCCTTTAAGAGCACCACTTGCATTTTCAGCGCCCCCAGTAGTTCCTTCTATTATGTTAGAAGTTGAATTTTTAATTGTACTGGCAATACCTTCAAGAGCGCCACCCGTGCTTTCAACAGCCTCGGCAGCTGGTTCGACAACCGTTTCAACAGCTTCGGGAGCAACTTCTTCAACTTCCGTTTTTTCTAAGACAGTTTCACCAATTGGCTCAGCAACTTCTTGCGTTGTTTCAATCACAGTTTCTGTTTCTTGTGTTTCTGTTGTTTCTGTCGCTTCTGCACTAGCAGCCAATGCTGCTTCAGCTTGCGCCTTAGCTTGACTTGCCAAACTTGCAGCTTCTGCTGCTTGTTGTGACAACGCTTCAGCTTGTGCAGCAGCAGCTTCAGCTTGCTCTGCTAATTGGCTTGCTTGCTCAGCAAGCTTTTCAACATCAACGCTTAGTGTATTCGTATCGCTCATGAGGCATCTCCCTCAGTTTTAGCATCAATAAAATTTGGATGAACCACTTTTCCATCATGTGTAAGCAAAGTTGCAGAAACCAACTCATCCTCAAGGTCTAGGACTAACTTGCCACTTTCCTTGTCAATCATCGTCTCAAGGAAGGTAAACAGGTTTTTCGCATATAAAACAGACGCAGAAGCAGCAATTCGACCTGGCATATTCAAATGACCAACAATTGACACATCATCAACTTTAACCACTTCGCCAGCCTGAGCACCTTCAACATTACCGCCACGCTCAACCGCTAAATCAACCAGAACAGAACCTGGTTGCATTGATTTCACCATCGCCTTTGAAATCAAGCGCGGCGCAGGACGGCCAGGAATAAGTGCTGTTGTGATGACAATATCTTGTTTAGCTATATGAGAAGCAACCAGCTCTGCTTGCTTTGCTTTATACTCATCAGACATTTCTTTGGCATATCCACCAGATGTTTCTGCCTGTTTGAACTCTTCATCTTCAACCGCAACAAACTTTGCACCCAAGGATTCCACTTGCTCTTTAGCAGCTGGGCGAACATCCGTTGCCGTTACAATTGCGCCAAGGCGTCTTGCGGTGGCAATCGCTTGAAGACCTGCAACACCAGCACCCATAACAAAACATTTAGCAGCAGCTACTGTACCAGCCGCTGTCATCATCATGGGTAGTGCACGACTATAATGTGCAGCCCCTTCTACAACAGCTTGATAGCCAGCCAAGTTTGCCTGAGATGACAAAACATCCATTGATTGCGCGCGTGTAATACGTGGCATGAATTCCATTGCAAAGGCACTCAAGCCAGCTTTCGCCATTGCTTGAACATCTTTTTCATTTCCATAAGGGTCCATGGAAGCAAGAACGATTGCGCCTTTTTTATATTTCTTAGCCTCAGCAGGTGTAGGCCTCAAAACTTTTAAAACAACATCTGCCTCGCCTGCGGATTTACCATCGGAAATCGTAGCGCCTGCATCTTTAAAGGCTGTATCTGTTATTTTCGAAAGCGCACCAGCATCTTTTTCAACACTAACTTTGCAACCATAAGAGATGAGTTTCTTTACAGTATCAGGAGAAGCCGCAACTCGCGTCTCAGCCTTATCAGTTTCTTTAGGGATAAAAATTTTCATACAGCTACCTTTAGTATATTGTGCGCGCGCAAATAGGCTTCTCCACCTATCACCTTTTAGGATAGGTAGGGTAATTTGTTAGCGTTTGTGGTGTTTACGCGGAATAAACAGTGACTATAGTCGCAGCCGGTTTAAAGTGCGAACCAGCAAGCAACCATTAAAACTACGAATAAAAGCGTACCACCGATAAGACCACCGCCTGCAAAGAAGCCGAATGCCATTGCAATCAGTATTGCTACACAAGCAGCGGTTGTCCAAATTGAGAACTTGATAAAAACATCATATGTTTTTTCATGCTCTTGATAATCCATTGCATTTGCAGGCTCAGTTGTTTTTGCTTTTTTAGCCATCAGGCAAACTCCGAATATTTCTTAAAACCAACAATTAGATTGTTTAAACAAGTTATAAACTCATTTAAAGACTTAATTTCTATTGTTCTTTAACAATATCAAATGGATCTACGCAACGAAAATTTATTTCCATTAACATCAACGCAGTCCAATTGATTAGCTTCTGACTTCAAACACTCTGCTTGATTTGATTTGCCTGAGATTTTACCAACCCAATTAAGTTGCACTTTATTTTCTGACAATGCGAAATAACTGCCCTCAGAAATTACACTACCCGTATCATTGGCAACAGCACGAAATTGACCGTTGACAAGTTGAGCCACATAAACCCCATCACTAGAAGCCCAGTTTCCATTTAAAACAGGAGCACCAGCAACTTTTTTATTGCCTTGGCAAGCAGATAGAAGCACAAGCGCCCCTAATGAAAGCATTGCTATAGTTGTTTTTCTCTTACGCTGAAACATTTGTAAAAACCCTCGTATTACCCGTATGTCTGTATGATATATTTACCAAACGTCAAGGTCAAGATTGGGTTTCAAGCATCTCAAGTTCGTCAATCATACCAGATATCATGGAGAGACCTTTATTCCAAAATTGAGGGTCTGAGGCATCAAGCCCAAAAGGTTTCAACAGCTCACTATGATGTTTTGTACCGCCAGCTTTCAATAGATCAAAGTATTTTTCCTGAAATCCTTGTTCCGCATTTTCATAAACAGCGTATAGAGAATTCACTAAACAATCCCCAAAAGCATAGGCATAAACATAGAATGGCGAGTGGATGAAATGCGGTATATATGCCCAATAGGGCTTATAGTCATCACCAAAATTGAAGACTGGCCCAAGGCTTTCCCCTTGTATTGAAAGCCATAAATCACCAATATCTTCACTTGTAAGTTCACCATGCTTACGCGCCTCATGCACTTTGCGTTCAAACATATAAAACGCAATTTGGCGAACAACCGTATTGAGCATATCTTCTACTTTTTGCGCTAACATCGCTTTACGTTCTTGAACGGTTTGACATTTTGCAAGCAATGATCTGAAGGTAAGCATTTCACCAAATACACTTGCAGTTTCTGCAAGCGTGAGCGGTGTTTGAGCCATCAAAGCACCCTGCCCACCAGCAAGAACTTGATGCACACCATGACCAAGCTCATGCGCAAGCGTCATCACATCACGAGGTTTACCAAGGTAATTCATCAAAATATATGGATGCACAGATGGAACGGTTGGATGCGCAAATGCGCCAGGTGATTTACCAGCACGCACAGGCGCATCAATCCAATTTTTATCAAAAAACCGTCCAGCAATTTCAGCCATTTCTGGCGAAAACCCAGAGTAGGCATCCAAAATAGTATCTTTTGCCTCTCCCCATTCAATCACCCTTTCCTCAGCAATTGGAAGTGGCGCATTACGATCCCAATGCTCCATGGTTTCAAGACCTAACCATTTAGCTTTCATAGCATAATAACGATGCGATAGATTAGGAAACGACCCTTGGACAGCTTCAACCAACGCATCCACAACTTCACGCTCAACACGATTTGCTAAGTGTCGACCATCGGCAATATCTTCAAATCCACGCCACCGATCAATAATCTCTTTATCTTTAGCCAGCGTATTCGTGATTAGCGAAAAGGTTCTAATATTTTCATTGAGAACTTTTGAAACTTCCCCAGCAGCCTCTTTACGTTTTTCACGGTCACTGCTCTGCAAAAAATTCAATGCGGTTGCAACAGCATGCTCTTCACCAGCAATATTAAAGCGTAAGCCAGACATAGTTTCATCAAAAAGCCTATTCCAAGCACCACGCCCAGTAACAGATTTTTCATGTAACAGTTGCTCAATATTGTCTTCTAGCTGATAAGGTTTATCTTTGCGCAAATCGTCAAGCCATGGCTCATAATAGGCCAAAGAAGCATCCGCCTTCATTGAACTTGTTAGTTTTTTATCTTCAATGCGGTTCAATTCAAGCGTAAAAAACAAAAGATGCGAACCTGCGACAGTCATCTTCTCTTGAGCGTCACCATAAAACTTTGCATTGTCTGGATTGCTCGTATCGCCAGAATAAACAAGCCCAGCATAAGACATCACACGCCCCATTCGCTCTTCAATCTGCTCATATTCTGCAATAACCATCGCAAGATCACGTGGGTTACGGTCTAATATTTCTTGTAATTTTCCAGCAACTTTATTCTCAAAGCTTTCAGCCTCATCCTTGCAGGCTGCAAGATCATTTTTAAATTCAGAACTATCCATTGCAGGATATAGATCCTGAAGGTTCCACTCTGGCAGATCATTTAAATTTTTGCTTTCAGTGCTATTTTGACTAGCGGAAAATACTGCGTCACTATTCATATCTTATCTTATTCCTCGTGTTTCACCTCACATTGGTAATGCAAAGTGCGTATTCAATGCCAGTAAAATCATACATGCTAATTCAATAAAATTTTATCGAATATTTATAAGACCTCTTAACCAACTCTTTTAAACGGGTGTTTAGCCATTAGTGATAACTTGCTTCAAAATGGGACGGTATGCGAGTGGGATCACATGCCATAATTTGAGAGAAAATAACAAAATGGCAGACTTAATTCTTATTGTTGATGATGAACCAGTGCAACGTAGATTGATGCAGGGTCTAGTTGAAAAGCTAGGTTATAAGACACTTTGCGCAGATGGCGGCAATGCTGCAATGAACGCATTAAATGGCAAACTAGGTTCACGTATATCAGCTGTTATTCTTGATCTTGTCATGCCTGACATGAGCGGTATGGAAGTCATGGAGGCAATGACATGCTTAAAGTCACGCCCTCCTGTCATTGTTCAAACAGCACAAGGCGGTGTCGAGACTGCTGTTAATGCAATGCGTGCAGGTGCTGTTGATTTTGTTGTAAAACCAGCATCCCCAGAACGTCTCAAGGTCTCAATACAAAATGCGCTTAAACTTGGTGCTCTTGAAGGTGAATTAAAACGCATCAGCAAAAAGTCTGCTGGCAAACTTACAATTGATGAGATTATTTCAGCAAGTCCAAGCATGAATAACGTAAAAGCGATTGCTCAAAAAGCAGCAAAATCTACGATTCCAGTATTGGTTGAAGGTGAATCTGGCGTTGGTAAAGAAATGATCTCCCGCGCAATTCAGGGTATGAGCGATCGCGCATCAAAGAGTTTTGTGACAGTTAACTGTGGTGCTTTACCTGAAAACCTTGTTGAAAGCATATTATTTGGCCACGAAAAAGGTGCCTTCACTGGCGCATCAGAAAAGCACCTTGGTAAATTCCAAGAAGCAAATGGCGGTACGTTATTTCTGGATGAAGTGGGTGAGCTTACACTTGATATGCAGGTTAAGTTACTTCGAGCAATTCAAGAAGGTGAGATTGACCCAGTTGGCTCTTCAAAGCCAGTTAAAGTTGATTTTCGACTTATTTCAGCAACCAATCGAAATTTGGAAGAAGAAGTTCGCGAAGGTAATTTCAGGGAAGATTTATATTATCGATTGAGTGTTTTGCCGCTCATGGTTCCACCCTTGCGTGAACGACGTGAAGATATACCAGAACTTCTTAGACATTTTGTTGCTAGAATTGCAGCCGAAGAAGGTCGCGCTAACATCAGAGGCATTGAACGCTCAACCATCGACATGCTTTGTGAGTTTGAATGGCCAGGCAATATCCGCCAATTAGAAAACGCTGTTTTCAGAGCCGTTGTTTTATGTGAAGGCGATGAACTTACTGCAAATGAGTTCCCACAAATCGCAACTCAAATGAACTACGAGCTTCCTGTAGTTGAAGCACCTGATATGGCGACACCTGACCCATCTCCAGCTTCAATCCAAGAAGGGCAATCCGTTGAAACAGCACCACAGGTTTCAACAGAAAATATAGCAAACATAGAAAACATGCTGAGCCTTTTAAATTCTGAAGATGATATTATTTCGCTTGAAAATGCTGAATGTGAAATCATTAAATTTGCAATCGAAAAATACGAAGGTAGCATGTCTAAGATTGCTCGCAAACTTGGTATTGGTCGCTCAACGCTTTACAGAAAACTGCGTGAATACGGCCTTGAAGAACTCAATAACGAAGAAGGTGATTCTTCAGTTAGCTGATTTTTCTTTAGCAAAAATCGCCAATTTGGCTTTAACCAATTATTTACCAACAGAAAACTTAGTCCGGCAGACGCCTTTGTCTTGCCGGATTCAGCTTTTATCCCACTTTTATGTGAAAAATATTTGTATCTATAAGGTTTGTTAAGACCTGTTAACCATAGTTATAATCTGATATAAATATTAATCAGTCTAAAGAACTGGGAAGCGTTTAGAACTTGGATAGATTGAGTACATTATTGCTGGCCTCTTATCATAGGGTAAGAAATCTAGGTGTGTTGCCATGCCTGATAATGATTATGCTTGCTTTTGCCGTTATTCCTACCCAATCAGCAAATGCTGAAACCCGCAAACTGAAGCTCTACTACCTGCACACAGGTGAAAAAGCTGAAATCACGTTCAAGAAGAATGGACGCTACGTTAAAAGTGGCTTGAAAAAGATTAATCGCTTCTTGCGTGATTGGCGTCGTAATGAGCCAACAAAGATGAACCCTCGTCTGCTTGATCTAATTTGGGAAGTTTACAAAGAAACGCGCTCAAGAAAACATATTCATGTCATTTCTGGATATCGTTCACCAGCAACCAATAGCCTATTACGCAAACGCGGACGTGGTGTTGCAAGAAAAAGCCAACACACACTTGGTAATGCACTTGATTTCTTCATCCCTGGTGTAAATTTGAGAAAATTACGCAACATCGGCCTTAAAAAAGGCCTTGGTGGTGTGGGCTATTATCCAAAATCGGGTTCACCCTTCGTACACATGGACACAGGCCGTGTAAGACATTGGCCAAGAATGAACCGCAAGCAACTTGTAAAAGTGTTCCCACGCGGCAAGACACTTCACGTACCAACGGATGGCAAGCCATTACCTGGTTATAATATTGCAAAAGCAAATTATGAGCGCGCACTCAAAGGCAAATCAAGATTTAACATCGCAAGCGCTGAAGAGATCAAGAAAAAGCCTAGCATTCTTGCGAGATTGTTCTCGCGCGACAATGATGAAGATGCAGGCATTTCTGGTGCATCACGCGCACCCAAGCCTGTCAGAGCCAAAAAAATCAAGCCTGCGAAACCAGCGGTTAAACCTGCAAAACCTGCACCTGTAATTGCCACACCAACGCCAACTCCAGAAGTACCAACCCCTACTCCAGCTGTGGTTGAACCACAACCAACGCCTGAAACTGTAATTGCTTCTTTAACACCAAACCAAATTCCTGTTCCTATATCTGCACCTCGCATTGCAGTTGTTAAGCCGCAAGAAGTTGAAGTTCCTGAAGTGGCAGAAACACAAGTCGCAAGCCTTGAACTTGTAGAGACACAAGAAGAAACATCTGTGAATGAAGCAGAATTGCAAGCAGCTGCATTTGCAATTCCTGTTCCTGCAAAACGCCCTAGTGTGGATGTCGGAACGACACCAACGCTCGCACTTGCAGATGCAACACCAACATCCAAGCCTGTTCTTGAAGTTGCCGCGCTTTCGGCAAATGAAATTTCTGATTTACGTCAGCAAGTTTATGCAACACTTGAAAGCGATCAAACAGTAACGCCATCAGATATTCCGTTTAAGCCTGCAACCCAAATTGCAGAACAAATTCCATTTCAACCACCAACTCCACTTGAGCAAAGCGATCTTCCAAGTGTAATTCAGTCAGCATCTTCAGCGATAGAAGGTCAGATTGTTACGCCAGAACAAACAGTTCAGCCAAACAATCCTCAACTTGTGACTGCTTTATTACTACTAGAACCAGACCTAAAGAAAACAAGTGGTATAAATATTCCAACTAAATCGCCAAACTTAAATAACGCTACTCAAGCAACTCAAGAACCAATCAAGCTTGAAGAAACAAATGTTGCAGCTGTGAACGACGTGCCGGTTCCACAACCTGCCCTACGCCCTTCAATTGCTTTAGCTAATGCAAGATCAGCAGCAGTAGAAAAAATTCAACCTCTAAAACCTACTGCAAACACAACAAGTGATCCTGCAGTAACCCCTCGTAAAAAAACAAACGGCACATTAAGTTCAGAAGAATTTAAAACTGCTAATCTGGATGAGCGTTTGACAGGAAAATGGGCTTTAGCAGCAGATTCATCTATTAAAGACATCGCAGACATTCGCCCACCTGCTTATGGCAGAAGCCTTCTTCGCGAGCTACCATCAGCTGTGCTTTCAAGCGGTTTTTCACAAACTCAAATTGGTGAAAGAACAAGTGGATTTGCTGGTAGCTCTTTAGAGTTTCTAGAGTTTAAAAACTTCAAATAAACTATTGTTCAGATATCTGATCATCAGCTAGTGCAGTGTCAGTTGGGGATGAGCTATTTTCTGCTTCAAATTCTGGCAACATACCAAGAGCTTGCAAGTACAAGTCCCGAACAGCCTCTTCTTCCTGTCGTTCCGTTAAGTCTTTTTTCCGCAATGACACAACTTGCCTAAGAACTTTAGCATCAAAGCCATTTGCCTTTGCTTCTGCATAGACATCACGGATATCATCAGCAATTGCTTTTTTCTCTTCTTCTAATCTCTCGATACGCTCAACAACTGATTTTAATTGATCACGTGCTACCATAGGGTCTGATGACATTAAATTCTCCTCGAAGCCTTACCGGCCTTAATTATTAGTGTTTATCGCTTTCTTTGAAAGCAGCTTGTTGTTCTGGTGTAGCTTCAGTTTGATGCTTTTCTTTCCATTCATCAAAAGGCATCCCATAAATAGTTTCGCGAGCTTCTGCTTTTTCCATTTCAATGCCTTTTTCATTGGCAGCTTCCTGATACCATTTTGAAAGACAATTTCTACAAAAACCTGACAAGTTCATTAAATCAATATTTTGAACGTCTGTACGTTCTTGAAAATGGCCAATCAGTCTACGAAACGCAGCTGCTTCTAATTCAGTCTTTGTTGCGTCATCCATGATCATTCTCCTTGCACATTTTTGCCAAACAGCATTAATTAAATACTATGTGAAACTTATCTCCCCTTTAAAAAGGTTATCTCGGTTCAAGTTTCAAGTAGCAAAAGTATTAGACCACGTATTTTTCCTGAAAGTTATACAAATTTCCAGCAAGACCCAACAAAAACCACTCCCATATCCTGCTGCCTTTAGTGCTCTTGTAGTTGGCGGCCTTATTATGGGGTTTTCACCTGTCTTTGTAAGAGAAGCAGAAGTCGGTGCATTTGCCAGTGCTTTTTGGCGCGTCATGTTTGCCTTGCCTGTTTTAGTAGGGTGGGCATTATGGACAGCAAACCGTAGTCATAAAAAATTAGTTCTAGAGTTCACATTACCCGCCTTGTTTGCAGGAGGTCTTTTTGCAGGTGATTTAAGCTTTTGGCATTTAGCCATTCTCAATACAACGCTTGCCAATGCGACCTTTTTAACTGGCCTTGCGCCAGTATGGGTAATTCTCTTTTCAAATCTTTTCTTAAAAGAAAAACCGCCACGTAATGCTATAATGGGCATTATAATTTGCTTGATTGGCATGACGCTTTTAATAAATGCGAGTCTTCGCATTGAACCTGATCGCCTTATTGGCGATCTTTACGGTGTTATCACTTCATTTTTTCTAGGGTTTTATTTTATCGCCATAAGAACAGGAACGCGCAGTACAGATAATAGCAGTCTCTTTTTATCCTCTACAATCGTTACCACCCTTATATTGCTGGTGGTAACACTCATTATGGGTGGGCAATTTATACCCGATAGAGAACGTGGATGGGCAGCGCTTGCTACTTTAGGTATTTTCACACACGCTGGCGGACAAGGCTTAGTCACGGTAGCAATAGCCACCTTAACAGCAGCTTTTTCTTCACTTGTGATTTTCATAGAGGCAATCGCAGCAGCATTTTTCGGCTGGCTTTTGTTTGATGAAAAAATGGACACCTTCCAAGTTATTGGCTGCCTACTTATTCTCATCGGGATATGGATATCAAGACCAGTAAAAGTCAACACTTAACCGTCATCATGTTGACAAGGATTCAAGGGTAAGTAACAAATATCTATATTGAATCGTAATTCAGGAATTTAATACCATCACCATGTTGATAGCCCCACTCACTAAACTCTTATCTACAACCATTATTCTAACCTGCATTGCATCTGGTAGCACTTTGCTAACATCGTCCTTTGCACATGCCGATTTTAGGATATGTAATAATACCAAAAGCTTGGTTGGCGCTGCACTAGGTTATAAAGAACAGGAAAAATGGCTTTCTGAAGGGTGGTTTCAAGTACCAGCAGAAACATGCAGTTCGCTCATAGAAGGTGATCTGAATTCTAGGTTCTATTATATTTACGCAGAAGACGCAGACAAAGGCGGTCAATGGCGAGGAGATGTTTTTCTTTGTACCAACGAGCGTGAATTTAAAATTGAAGGCGTAGAAAACTGTTTTGCACGCGGCCATATAAAAACAGGCTTCTTCGAAATTGATACTGGCAATAGAGCTAACTGGATGGTTCGATTAACTGAACAATCTCAATCCCAACCCCAACAGTAAAGCAACCATAATGCATCGCACACGGCGCACTAAAATTCTTGCAACTTTAGGCCCTGCTTCAAGCACAAAAGAAAAAATCACAGAGCTGTTTCATGCAGGGGCTGATCTATTTCGCATAAACATGAGCCATTCTTCTCATGAATTACTCAACGAACTTGTCGCAACATTACGCGCCGTTGAAAAAGACGTCGGAAGACCCATTGGCATTCTCGCTGACCTTCAAGGCCCCAAACTACGATTGGGTGATTTTGCAAATGAAAAAATTGCCGTTTCAGCTGGCGATAAGATCACTCTGGATCTAATCGACAAACCTGGAACTCAAACGCGTATTCAAGTACCTCATCCTGAAATTATCAAAGGGCTTGAGTCTGGTCATCGTATTTTAGTTGATGATGGCAAAGTGACCCTCAAGGTTGTTAAAACTGATGTCAGTAAAGCAGTTGCGGAAGTTGTTAGCGGAACAAAGCTTTCAAGTCGAAAAGGTGTAAGTCTACCTGACACAGAATTAGGTGTGAGTTCACTAACCCCTAAGGATTATAAAGATCTCGACGCTGCTCTTGCAGCTGAAGTAGATTGGATTGCTATCTCTTTTGTTCAAAGACCAGAAGATGTTGCAGAAGTTCGTAAAATTGCCAAAGGTCGCGCAGGCATACTTTCCAAGATTGAAAAACCGCAAGCGCTCACTAAGCTTGATGAAATAATAGAACTCTCTGATGCTATAATGGTTGCACGCGGTGATCTTGGCGTAGAAGTTCCCATAGAAAAAGTGCCAGGCCTACAAAAGCAAATGACACGCGCATGTAGACAAGCAGGGAAACCTGTTGTCGTTGCAACTCAAATGTTAGAATCTATGATTACAGCGCCCATCCCAACACGAGCAGAAGTATCTGATGTTGGTACGGCTGTTTTTGAAGGGGCTGATGCAATTATGCTATCAGCAGAATCCGCTGTTGGTGATTATCCCGTAGAAGCGGTTTCTATGATGGATAAAATTGCGACCCAAATAGAACAAGATCAAAACTATGAAGGTATTATTGACGCACAACGCTCAGAGCCAGAACCTACAAGCTCAGATGCTATTTCTTTAGCAGCAAGGCAAATTGCAGAAACTTTAAGCCTTTCAGCAATTGTTTGTTACACAGCCTCTGGCACAACAGGTCTACGTGCTGTACGTGAGCGCCCCTCTGTTCCAATCATCGCTCTTTCACCTGTTCCAAAAACCGTAAGACGCCTATCCCTCGTATGGGGATTGCATTGTGTTGTTACAGAAGATGCAAGTGATTTAGATGACATGGTTGACCGCGCTTGCAGAATTGCAGCAAGAGAACGTTTTGCAAAACCAGGCGATCGCATCATCATTTCTGCTGGCGTTCCACTTGGCACACCTGGAGCAACAAACATGCTCCGCATCGCATTTGTAGCAAGCGATGGAAAGTCTGGTATTTAAACATTACAGCATGAGGATTCCCAATTGGATACACTCACAAGAATGCAGGCCTTTGTTGATATTGTTGAACAACAAGGTTTTTCAGCTGCCGCAAGAAAAGTTGGCCGCTCAAAGGCTTTAATGTCCAAATACGTGCGCGAATTAGAAGATGAGCTGGGCATCCTTCTCCTCAATCGTACAACCAGACAATTTTCACTCACAGAAGCAGGTGAGGTATTTCACAAATCAGCGTTAGAGATCTTACAAAAGGTTGGCGATCTTCAAGACACAGTAAGGGAAGCTGGCAAAGGGCACAAAGGGCGCTTGCGCATTTCTGCACCACGCTCCTTGACTGATTTGGAAATCGGTCTGCCTATCGTTGAATTTGCTGCTGCATACCCTGACATCACAATCGATATGAACCTTGATGATGCAATGGTTGATATGGTTGAAGAGGGGTACGACGTTGCAATTAGAATTTCACAACTGACAGATTCTTCACTAATAGCAAAAAAGCTTTCTGATTTTAGATTGGTACTATGCGCCTCGCCTGAGTTTATCAAACAACATGGCGCACCCAAAACACCGCATGATCTTGGGGACGTCCCTTGCATTGTAGATACAAACATGATGCGCCGCGCCAATTGGTGTTTTCTTGATGAAAAAGGCACAGAGATAAGCGTTCCAGTTCGTGGCAATATAGAAGTAAACAGCCCAGAAGTAACAAGGCGCGCAGCTTTAGCTGGCCTTGGAATGACACTTGTTCCAGAATTTGCCATTGAACAAGAATTAAAAAGCGGCGCACTCATAAGCTTACTTGAAGAATACATTCCTTCAGGAGGCGGTATTTATGCAGTTTACCCGCACCGTCGTCATGTACCAGGAAAAGTCCGTGTATTCGTTGACTTCCTAGCCCAATGGTTCAAGGAAAAACGCAAATCAACATGATAAAATTCAAGGGGCTGTCCCAGATAACTACGATAAATATTGTTTAACCCATTGGTTC
>CAZCUN010000067.1:0-14620 GCA_964502215.1 uncultured Rhizobiaceae bacterium
ACAATTGAACCAATGGGTTAAAAAATATCTATCGTAGTTATCTGGGACAGCCCCTTATTTTTTTATTTACCCCCTTAAAAGAGTTGTTGCTCATGCTTATATAGTCACAAATTAAAATAATCCTCTTCAAAAATTCTCTAACTGAAATCCATATTATGCTCGTTTATTTAATGTTGATCGCTGGCCTTATAATCCTTATTATTGGCGGAGATGTACTTGTTCGTGGCGCTGTTTCAATTGCCGAACGTTTTTCAATTTCCCCCTTAATAATTGGCCTTACGATTGTGTCCCTTGGCACATCTGCTCCAGAATTATTTATTTCAGTGCAAGCAGCTCTGGCTGGTTCTGGTGGTCTTTCAGTTGGTAACGTTGTGGGATCAAATATTGCTAATATCTTATTAGTGTTAGGTTTACCTGCGCTAATCACTGCACAATGTGTGAAAGAGGATGGCATAGGCCGCAATATTTTTGTGATGCTTGGTGTAACCGTCGTCTTCATGGCGATGCTCTCAACGGGTTCTATGGGATTTTTACACGGCCTTATATTACTCGTTTTATTGGGATTGTTTTTATGGGATCAATACAAAAGCTCTCTAAAATCTAATGACATTCCAGACTATCATGATGAAGTTGGCGAAAGTCTTTCATCGCCAAAACTCGCAATTATTTTCTTAATAATCGGCCTTATCATGTTACCACTTGGCGCTCAATTAACGGTCAATAGTGCGCATACGATAGCGCTTAACTGGGGGCTATCTGACGAAATCATTGGTCTTACAGTTGTTGCAATTGGTACATCGCTACCTGAACTAGCTGCATCAATGATGGCAGTTATTAGGGGTAATTCAAACCTTGCCATCGGTAATGTGGTTGGATCTAATCTCTTCAACATTGCAGCGATAATGGGCATTACGTTAATCATCACGCCTGTTCCAGTTGGCGACCATATCATTCATCTGGATATGTGGGTGATGTTTGCCGTTGCATTATTGTTAGCTGCAATTGGTTACTTTAAATACGAGATTACCCGCATTGTCGGGATTATTATGCTAAGCTTATATACAGGGTACATCGCATTGGCATTATTGAACTAGAAAATTTAGTCGCATTTAAATTGGAGCAGAACAAGCGCATGAAAACAGCTTTAGTAACCGGTGGTGCGAAACGTATTGGCGCTGCAATCGTCAAGAACCTTTCTCAAAATGGTTTTAATGTTGCCATTCATTCTGTTTCATCTGTTGAATCAGCGCAAACCCTTCAAGAGTTGGCACTTCAACAAGGCGTAAAAGCCTGCTCAGTATCAGGTGACTTGACCGATGCAAAGCAAACGCAAGATGTTTTCAAAAGAGCTGTTGAGGCGCTTGGGCCAATTGATCTACTTGTCAATAATGCCTCTATCTTTGAAGAGGACACAGCAGAAGAGTTTGATGTTGAAAAATGGGATACGCATTTCGCAATTCACTTGAAAGTCCCTGCTATTCTTGCCGCTGAAATGATGCAGCAATCGATTACCGATGGCCTTATCGTCAATATGATCGACCAACGCGTTAAACGCTTAAATCCGAATTTCTTTTCTTATACACTCTCAAAATCTGCGCTTTGGACAGCCACTCAAACCATGGCACAAAGCTTTGCACCTAAACTGCGTGTGAATGCAATTGGCCCTGGCCCAACCTTGCAAAACGCAAGGCAAGACCCAGAAGACTTTCAAAAACAAGTCAACGGTACTTTAATGCAACGCACGCCTGAACTGGATGACTTTGGCAATACGATCCGATATTTATACGACACCCCCTCCATCACAGGCCAGCTGATAGCACTTGATAGCGGTCAGCATTTAGCTTGGGAAACACCTGATGTTGCGGGGATAAAAGAGTAATCCCTCGAAATTCTTACCCGAATCCACCATATTAAGCCCATGAGCGATCAACCTGTAAAAAAGATTAACCTTGCGTCCATGACTGGCGATGCGGCGGATATTGTTTGGGAAGAGTCTGTTGGTGATTTAAGTGGCAAGCCGGGCGTTGAAATCATTGGTGAGTTCGTCAAGCATCTTCCTAATGCGCCAGGTTGTTATCGTATGTTCGATGCGCAAGGTGAAGTGCTTTATGTTGGCAAGGCGAAGTCTTTAAAAAAGCGCGTTGCCTCATACGCAAAGATGGGGGGGCACACAAACCGTATTGCGCGAATGATACGTGAAACGGTGAACATGGAGTTCGTCACGACCCACACCGAGATGGAAGCACTTTTGTTAGAAGCGAATCTTATCAAGCGCTTACGACCTAAATTTAATGTGCTACTGCGTGATGATAAAAGCTTTCCTTATATCGTAATTACAGATGAGCATGGTTCGCCCGGGTTGTTTAAACATCGAGGTGCAAGAAACAAAAAGCGCACTTACTACGGCCCATTTGCTTCTGCTGGTGCGGTGAATAGAACCATCAACGCCATGCAACGCGCGTTTCTTGTGCGCACTTGTACCGATAGTGTTTTTGATGGTCGTTCGCGCCCTTGTCTCTTACACCAAATCAAACGCTGTGCTGGCCCTTGTACGGGTGAAGTAAGCGAAGAAGAATATTCAGGCTATGTTAAAGAAGCGAAGGACTTTTTGTCTGGCAAAAGTTCTGATATGCAAAAGACGCTTGCGAAACAAATGGAATCTGCGTCCGCTGATTTAGACTTTGAGCGTGCCGCGATTTACCGTGATCGCCTCTCTGCTCTATCGCATGTCCAATCGCATCAAGGGATTAATCCGCAATCAGTGACAGAAGCAGATGTCTTTGCGGTTTATCAATCTGGTGGCATGACGTGTATTCAAGTGTTTTTCTTTCGCACGGGGCAAAACTGGGGCAACCGAGCTTATTTCCCACGCGCTGATAAAACAATTGAACCAAGTGAGGTTTTGGGCGCTTTCTTAGGACAATTTTATGATGATCGCCCCTGCCCTCGTCAAATTTTATTGTCGCATGACACGGGTGAGTTAGAACTTTTGTCGGAAGCTTTTTCTACGCGCGCAGAACATAAAGTTTATATTGATGTTCCTCAACGCGGTGAAAAGCGTGAACTGGTTGACCATGTCGGCACGAATGCGCGTGAGGCGCTTGAACGCAAATTAGCTGAAACCTCGACACAAGCAAAACTGATGAAAGGCGTTCAAGAAGCCTTTGGTCTTGAGAAAACACCGAACCGCATTGAGGTTTTTGATAACTCACACATTCAAGGCACAAATGCTGTTGGCGGCATGATTGTTTCTGGCCCAGATGGGTTTGCTAAAAATCATTATCGCAAGTTCAACATTAAGTCTGAAGACTTAGTGCCTGGTGATGACTACGGCATGATGCGTGAGGTGATGCAGCGACGCTTCTCACGGCTGGTCAAAGAACATGGCATGCCAGAGGATCAAAAAATTGAAGAAGGTGAGATTGGTATTTGGCCAGATTTACTATTGATTGATGGTGGGCTTGGGCAACTGAATATTGTCTATGACACCATGAAAGAAATGGGGTTAGAAAAATCTGTCACCATGGTTGGCATTGCCAAAGGCCCTGAGCGGGATGCAGGGCTGGAAAAATTCTTTATCAAAGGCCAAAAATCTTTCATGCTACCTGAGCGTGATCCTGTTTTATTTTTCGTACAAAGATTACGCGATGAAGCGCATAGATTTGCCATTGGATCACATCGCGCCAGACGCAAAAAAGAAATGATTACGAACCCACTGGATGAAGTGGCAGGCGTAGGCGCTGGACGTAAACGCGCACTTCTTCATCGCTTTGGAACAGCCAAAGCAGTCTCTCGTGCGGCATTAAGTGATTTAAAATCAGTTGACGGCATTTCCGAACAAATGGCACAAGCTATCTATGATCATTTCCATTAATAAGATTCTTATTGCATGACTAAATCCGTGAAAGACAAACCTGCGCATTTATATAGCATTCCAAACATGCTCACATACGCACGCATTCTGGCAGTGCCTATGGTCGTGCTTTGTTTCTTTATTGAGGGCAAGTTGCAATCATCTGATACTGCCCGCTGGTGGGCTTTGGGAATTTTTATTGTTGCCAGCTTAACAGACTTTCTTGATGGCTATCTAGCTCGCGTTTGGGAGCAGACGTCTAATATTGGGCGAATGCTTGACCCGATTGCAGATAAGCTATTGGTTTCTACCTGCTTGCTGTTATTGGCGGCCGATACAGATAACACCATTCGCGGTTGGTCGCTTTGGGCGGCAATTATTATTTTATGCCGTGAAATTTTAGTTTCTGGTTTGCGTGAATATTTGGCTGAACTTAAAGTCAGTGTTCCTGTTACGCAGTTAGCCAAATGGAAAACCACTGTGCAAATGATTGCAATTGGCTTTTTGCTAGCAGGTTCTGCTGGCGACAAATTTTTTGAATACACAACCCAAACTGGGATAGTCTTGCTTTGGGGCGCTGCAATTCTTACACTCTATACAGGCTATGATTATTTCCGCGCTGGCCTGCGCCATATTATTGAGTAAGTTATGAGCATTAAACTTATTTACTTCGCATGGCTAAGAGAGCGCTTTGGCATGGGCGAAGAACAAGTTGATTTACCTGATAGCGTTAAAACCATTTCTGATTTATTTGATTGGTTTGAAACGCGTGGTGAAGAGTTTTCAAACGTTATGGAACATCGCGATATCATTCAGGTTGCAATTGACCAAACCCATGTTCAAGACCGTGATGCGCTCATTGGGGATGCAAAAGAGATTGCTATCTTCCCGCCAATGACGGGCGGCTAAAGCCATGTCTATCAAGCCTGATATCCGTATTCAGTCAGATGATTTTGATATCAATACTGAGATTAAAAAACTCACTCAGGGCAGAACGGATATTGGAGCGGTTGTTACTTTCTCAGGTCTTTGCAGAGGCGAAGGTGATACGCTATCAGCGCTCGAATTAGAGCATTATCCTGGCATGGCAGAGGCGGAAATTAATACCATTGCAGAACAAGCAATTGAACGCTTTGGATTACTGGGAATTTGCGCTATTCATCGCTACGGCAAAATTAAACCGGGTGAAAACATTGTTCTGGTGATTGCCGCCTCACCTCACCGACAGGCAAGTTTTGATGGCGCAAATTTTCTGATGGACTACCTCAAAACAAGAGCGCCATTTTGGAAAAAAAACCACATGGCGACAGGCGAAGATGGCAACTGGGTTGACGCCAAAGACGCAGACGATGATGCGCTGGCAAAGTGGCAATAACTGCTGGTAGCGTCAAACGTTAAATTGCGTTCTCCTTTATTATGATAACGCGAGTTAAAGTGGCCAGAATATCATAATTGCAGGCACTGCCACCCCAATGACAATCACTTCCAGAGGCAAGCCCATTTTCCAATAATCTCCAAACGAATAACCGCCTGGCCCCATAATAAGCGTATTGTTTTTATGGCCTATGGGTGTGAGAAATGCGCAAGATGCAGCGATTGCGACTGCCATTAGGAATGGATCTGAATCGACGCCAAGCTTATTTGCAATGTCTACAGCGACAGGTGCGCCGATAACGGCCGTTGCGGTGTTGTTTAAAACATCAGACAGGGTCATCACAACAACCATGAGGATGGTTAGAACGACCCATGGTGCATAGCCTGAGGTTATTGTTACAATCTGCTCTGCGATTAGTTTTGTTCCGCCAGAGGCTTCTAGTGCTGAACCAAGCGGTATCATACTACCAAGCAAGACAATCACAGGCCATTCGACATAATCATAGACATTACGGATTGGAACGATATCCAACAATACATAAAGCGCTACGACAACGCCAAGCGCTACAGCTAGATATAAGTACCCAAAACTAGCAAGCGCAATCGCAGTTGCAAATATACCAGCAGCAAGCCAAGCGCGCGTGTGTTGCGTAACAGATAGACCACGCTCAGCAAGGGGCATGGCACTTAGCCAGTTAATTGTTTCGTCCAAATTTTCTGCAGGCCCAATGAGCAATAAAATATCGCCTACTTTGATATTTTCATGACGAACTCGTTTTGTGAATCGTCTGCCTTTTCTGGAAATACCAAGAAGAGCAACGCCTTTTCTGGCGCGTAAGCGAATATCAATTGCAGCCCTTCCCACTATTCTAGTTTCTGGCGTCACCAGAACTTCAGTGAGCTGAAGGTCGCCAATTGCTTTTTCGTTTGTGGTTTTCTCACCAAAAAACTCTAACGAATAAACACCTCTGAAACGGTCGATATCTTCAGCACCCGCTTCCACCAAAAGCATATCACCACCACGCAATTCAAGACTGGAACTAAAGCCTTTCAAACGTCGGTTGTTTCGCACCACCCCCAGAATAACCAAATCATGTTCATTAGCTTCTTCATATAAATCTTTAACTTGCTGGCCTACTGCTTTGCACTTATCAGGCACGACCAGTTCTGCAATGTAGTCTTCAAGATCCATGCTGCCTGAACCCTCGTCTACTTTCTCATCTGCACCTGGCACCAAGCGCCAGCCAATGAAGGCTACAAATAAGATACCCACTCCCGCACAAATTAATCCTACTGGCGCAAAGTCAAACATCTGGAAAGCTTCTTTGCCGTCAATTGTCTCACGATATTGCGCAATGATAATATTTGGCGGCGTACCAATGAGCGTTACCAAGCCACCAAGAATGGTTGCAAAAGAGAGCGGCATTAACGTTGCTCGAATGCTTCTACCCGCTTTTTTTGCAGCCTGAATATCCACTGGCATAAGGAGTGCAAGAGCCGCAACGTTATTCATGAAGGCAGAAAGAACTGCGCCTGTTGAAGCCATGATAGAAATATGCGCACCAACACTGCGCCCTGTATCAATCACAGATCGCGTGATGATATCAATCGCACCAGAATTTTGCAGCCCACGCGAAACAATCAGAACCAGCGCCACAATGATTGTGGCTGGGTGTCCAAAACCTGAGAAAGCCTCCGAGGTTTCTACCACCCCTAAAACCAGCGCAATTAGTAACGCGCAAAAAGCAACAATGTCATAGCGCCAACGCCCCCATAAAAGCATGGCAAAGACACCCGCGAATAACGAAAAAAGAATAATTTGATCTGAGGGCATAAACCGACTCCATTTGTACTTTACCGATAGTAAAGCGCTGAAGTGAAGTTCACAACTTCAAGTTAGAAGAATTTATGAAATTTTATATGGTTAATCAGAAACCAAGATGGCAGGTCTGTCCAAAACTCTTAAGCAAACCTGTTTTGCAAAATCAGTTGCGTCATTTGACTGTAATATTGCAATAAATAGACCTTGCTCTTCTATCATTTCAATATGGCTAATCTCTCCATATGTCTCAGTTGCAATTTGTTCGACTGCTTTACGCAACTCTTTCTGCTCGCGGATATTAGCACTAGCGCCAATTACAATTGGTTCAGATTCTTGCAAATCATTTTCAGCTTTTTCATCTGATAACACAGTTAAAGTATCGATCGCCTGCCCTTTTAGTGCAATCGTGTCTTTAGACATCTGAGAAAGAAATGTTGTGTTGATACCAAGCGATTTTAAAATTTGCTTGATTATGGTTTCTGCAGAGTTTTCATCGATGGGATCATCATTATCCATCAATCTTTTTATAAGCCTTGCGTCTTTTTGACTGAGTGTAAGTGGGTTTTCATTTCTAGCATTTGCAGCGCGATCAACCTTAGCATTTGAAAGCTTTACGTTATCAACACTCGAGCCGGGTGTTGCGCCAGCTTTATTTGCATTTTGAACAGCTTGTTCAAACATTCGTCCATTGGTATGCTCTTGTGTAATGTCTATGGCGCGTGAAGGCTTTTTGTTGAGACCAAGACTTTGATGGTCTAGCCCTTGCGTACTATTAGATGCAAGCGATGTATTGATTGCAGAGTTCGCTGAATTAATGCCATCAATTTCCATTTAACCCTCCCATACACTCAACTGATAAATTACGTTTCATGCGCCCGCAAAATTTACATGCGACGCTGTTAATGTAACAAATTATTGTATTTTTAATAATCAGAAGAAGTGAAAATTTGTACGTTTGGTCTAATGTAAATTACTTAGATATTGCAATATTCTTGATTTTAGACGGCAAAACTCATTCTTTAGGGCGATTTAATTTTAATCGAGTAAACGTAAAGCCACTTCTTTACCAAAGGCCGCTTGGTTTAAACCTCTAACGAGCGTATCATCTAGTCTATTGTTAAGTTCGTCTTCAATTCTTAGAATATCCTCGTAGGTTGCCTCGCCAATCTTTTCAATTTCAACACGCTTGTTATTAAAACTAATATTGGCTTGGCTACTATTAAAACTAATTTCTTTATCTTCAGGATTAATAGGTTGGCTATGATGATTAATCATTTTTAGATGCTCATCTATTTTCTGACCATTTATGACAATCAAATCCTTTGAAAGAGTAGACAACAATTTCACTTTCATGTGACGCACTTTAAATGCTTCAATCAGTGCTTCTTTGCCACTAAAGTTTCTTTTAGCATCATCTCTGGCACCATCATCTTCACCAGATCTTGGATCTTTATCATTCAGGATTAAGGGTTTGTCGTTGGTTGGCTTTTCACCCGCATCAATTTTTGCGTCCGACTCTAGAGCAAGTTCGGGTGGCGAGCTTGTTTCATGAGTCATATTGGCATTTTGAACAGCTTGCTCAAACATGCGTCCATTCGTGTGCTCATGAGAAAAATCAACTTGTTGCTTTTGTATAGGCGTGGTTGTTCCATCAGCTCTATCAGAGTCGACTGACTTTGTTACCTCACGGGCAATATTTATTGGATCGATTTCCATTTTAAAAACATAGCCTAATTATCTTTGTCTATACAAATTGAGGCTAGATACACCTCGCCAATAATTAACAAGCAATATTCATGCCATGTTTACCATAAAAACCAATAGTTGCTTATTTTTCAGTATCTAATCCTGCTAACAGCTGGTCAATAAAGCGTGGTAATTCACTTTCCAGTTGCTCTTGCATTAATCCAATAAAGCGTCCCTGCACACTAAATGATACAATTCCATGAACTGCTGCAAAGAGTGTCTTAGAGCGCATCATCACTTCTTCGTTCGTTAAGTTCGGGCTTAATCGGCCAACAGGTTCTGCAATAAAGCTCACAAGAACACTTTGCTCTTTTTGATGCCATTCAGGAACATCCGATGTCATATCCGCATATTCAAATAAAGCATTCCATAAACGAAAGTTATTTTTGGAAAAATTGATATAGGCTTTTGCAAGCCCTTTTAATTTGGCAGATGGATCATCAATATCCTTAACACTATCAGACAGCATTTCACCTAAATGATGTAAGGTTTGACTATTTACCTGCACAATTAAATCATCAAGATCTTCAAAGGCAGTATAAAGACTGCCAAGCGCACAGCCAGCTATGCCGGTTACGTTTCTAGCATTCAAGGCGCGCACGCCCTCTTCTTCCATAATACCAGCAGCGGCCTTTATAAGGCTTGCTTTTAATTCTTCTCTTTTAGCTTCGCGCTTGCCCGTCATTTAACGTACCTTTTTAAAAAAATGAACTTTGTTCAAAATAATACTTGAACAACGTTCATAATTGTGTACATTGCATTTCATGAACAACGTTCATAACAGGAGAAAGCAAAATGTTCAAATCAATGTTTACACTTATTAGAGGCACGTCGCACGAAGCTGCGCAAGGTGTTGTCGATAAAAATGCAATGGTAATTCTGCGTCAACAAATACGCGATGGCGCAGATGCCCTTAACTCGGCCAAAAAGGCTGTTGCTATAGCAATTGCGCAAAACAACCAAGAAAAGCGACAACATGATAAACTGGTTACGCGTATTACTGATCTTGAAGGTCGCACAGTTGAGGCGATTGAAAAAGGCAAGGATGAGCTTGCACAAGAAGCCGCAGAAACCATTGCCATTTTGGAAGCTGAAAGAGATGCTTGCGAACAAGCACAATCAAGCTTCACCAAGGAAATCGAGCGCTTGAAACGTGTTGTGCTTCAATCTGAAGCACGATTGCGCGATCTTAAACGAGGTCAACGCATTGCAGATGCGACTGACAAAACTCAAAGATTGAAGCAATCTAATCCAAACAGCGGTGTTTCAGCACTTGAAGACGCAGAAGCAACTCTTTCCCGCTTACGTGAAAAACAAGTGGAAACAGATGCAGCATCAAAGGCATTCGATGAATTATCAGAAGTAAGCAACCCTGAAACAATTGCACAAAAAATGTCTGATGCAGGCTGTGGTGCATCAATCAACTCTACGGCTGATCAGGTTCTTGAACGTCTTAAAAACAAGACAGCTAAGAAGATAAAAAAAGCCAGTTAATCAACTCAACCAAAACAATAAATAATCTTAACTTAAGGAAACAAAATAATGTCTAACCCAAATTACACACCTAAAAACTCTGATGCATTCAAATTTTTCACACTTGCAAGCTTCGGCATTGCTGGTTTAATGCAAGCCGGTGGCATCTATTTTCTTGAAGCTAGCTTCGCTGCTAAAGGCTTTTATGCAATGTCAGCGCTTATGCTTGTACATACGGCAATTTCAGCGACCAAGCTATTGCGCGATGATGAAGAAGCAAAACGCATCTACAATAAAATTGAAGATGCCAAAACTGAGAAACTTCTAACAGAATATACTCAAGTCGAAGAATAGCAACTAAAGACATCGAAACAAAAAAAGCCAGGCATTGCCTGGCTTTTTTATTTAAAGTGTAGGTTTTATTAGCCAGCGATTTCGTTGCCAGCAAACCAGAATGCGATTTCTTCTGCAGCAGTTTCAGGAGCATCTGAACCGTGTACTGAGTTTTCACCAAGTGACAAAGCAAACTCTTTGCGAATTGTACCAGCATCAGCTTCTGCAGGGTTTGTTGCACCCATAACTTCGCGGTTTTTAAGAATTGCGTTTTCGCCTTCAAGAACCTGAACGATTGTTGGACCAGAAGACATAAATTCTGTTAGTTCACCAAAGAACGGGCGCTCTGAGTGTACTGCATAAAAAGCTTCTGCTTCACGCAAGCTCATGTGAACACGCTTAGATGCAACAACACGAAGGCCAGCTTCTTCAAGCTTAGCTGTGATTGCGCCTGTAAGGTTGCGTTTTGTTGCGTCTGGTTTAATCATCGAAAATGTACGTTCAATCGCCATTGTAATAATTCCTGTAAGGTTAAAAAAGGGAGGATTTGGCGGGTATATACGCGCTCAAAGGCTAAGTCGCAAGAGCCGATTTAATTGATACGTCCTAAATGGACATTAAGTTTGTTTATACGGCTTGTTTTTCGACATTTGTTGCAACTTTAGAATCATTGAAAACCTCATTGCTTCGCTGTCCGAAGGCCTTTGCAGTTAAAGGTTTACCCAATAGCGATTGAGCGCTTGATATAGCCTCATCACTGCCCTCACCTAATGCCTCTACTTCTTTATTATCAATGCTATCTATAAATTCATTTTGAGTGTCAGAAACAATAACTTTATCTTCTATGTCTTTGACATACTCAGCAACTTCTACAACCTCATTATCTTCAATTTGCTGTTGGATTTCATGCGCGACCTCATCATACATTGCTGGTGCATCAACCTCGTTTTGTGCAACATCGCCCTCATTTTGTGCATCCGCTTCTTCAATAATTGCATTTTGATGACTCGCAGAAATTCGGTAAAATACGATTGGAACTTCTATTTCGTCGTGCTCACCAATGATAAACACCATGTCATCAGGCACTTCTATATCAACAATAAAATCTGCCATATATCGATGGTATTCTATAGCAACCAATAGCTTTGCAACATGAAGTGCGATCGCCTGTTCATCAACAACCGCAGTTGTTTCTTCAGCATTCAAAATACCACTATGGTTTACTTCACCCTTTAAATAATCACTGAATTCTTTTGCGACAGCACCAAGGCCTTCTAATGGATGGCCAGCAACATCCATAAAGTACCCCTGCCAATCGCTGGTTACAGCTTCACATTGGTTTGTCAGTTCTTCATCTGATGCGGTTGCAAAAGCATAAACATCTTCGCTGTATAGACTAATCTCGATGCCTTGACCGATAATCCTACCCTCGTCATGATAAATTTCATGTGCCGAAAAATCAAAACCTACAGCTTTTATCTTCTCAGGCTCAGATACACTTGCTGCAAGGTTTGACATTGCAATTAAAAGATCATCATGAGGCGTTGTGATTGTTAGCTCTAAAGCAGAGGCAAACAAACCACACTCCATAGTCTCAAGCACGGATGAGTATTTAGCTTTAGCTTCAACAAAGCGTTTTTCACGGATTAAAGAATAGACATCAGAGTATGACATCTCTTTAAATTCACGTAGGTTTTGCAACGCGATTTGTGTTGAATTTGCTTCACTCATAGCTTTACCCTCTACTTGTTGGAAAAACATTCTCAAAATAGGCTTAAAATATTATGAAAGCTTGATTGTCAGCCAAATTTACGGCATTGCGTGGCCATGCTTAAATTTACTGACCTTACAGTCCGCATGGCCGGACGCACATTGATTGAAAATGCTGAAATCACGATCCCAAAAGGCGTCAAGGCTGGACTTGTGGGTGCAAATGGCACAGGCAAGACCACCCTTTTCAAAGTGATTACTGGCCTGCTGCCAAGCGATACAGGCAACATCAGCATTTCTAAAGACTGGAAGATTGGTCAAGTGGCGCAGGAAGCCCCTGGGACTGAAGAAAGTCTGCTTGAAATTGTTATGAAGGCAGATGAAGAACTTACCGCTCTCACGCAAGAAGCTGAGACAGCGACCGACCCGACGCGGATTTCTGACATTCACATGCGTCTTGCTGACATTGATGCTTATACAGCTGAAAGTCGTGCTAGTTCTATTCTAGCAGGTCTTGGTTTTTCTGATCGCGATCAAAATTCACCTGCGTCCTCATTTTCAGGTGGGTGGCGTATGCGCGTGGCGCTTGCTGCGGTTCTTTTTGCTGAGCCAGATCTACTGCTGCTTGATGAACCAACCAACTATCTCGATCTTGAAGGCGCGCTTTGGCTTGAGAATTACATGGGTAAGTACCCTGGTACTGTTCTCGTCATCAGCCACGACCGCGACATGCTCAACAAAGTTGTGGATTCGATTGTTCATCTTGAAGGACGCAAGCTTACTTTTTACCGTGGCAATTATGATAACTTTGAAAAGCAGCGTGCAGAAAAGCGCGAACTGATCGAAAAAGCGCGTGAGAAAATCGAAGGTCAAAAGAAACACATGATGGCCTTTGTCGATCGTTTTGGCGCAAAAGCTTCAAAGGCCAAACAAGCCCAATCAAAACTCAAAGCCATCGGTAAATTGAAACTCCCTGCTCAGTTAGAGCAAGAAGGCACGATGCCGTTTAATTTTCCAAACCCAGAAAAAATCTCAGCCTCTCCGATGATTAAACTTGAGAATGTAAATTGTGGCTATGACGAAAACACCATCATCTTAAACAACATTAAACTCAACATTGATGCCGATGATCGAATTGCTTTGTTAGGCTCAAATGGTAACGGCAAATCGACCTTTTCAAAATTATTGGTTGACCGCCTTCCGCAGGTTGAAGGCACGATTGTCAAAGCGCCTAAGATTAAAGTTGCAATGTTTGCCCAACACCAGATGGATGATCTTCATGCAGATCAAACGCCTGTCGATCATGTTCGCAAACTCATGCCGCAAGCAGGTGAAAGCCAAGTGCGTTCCAAGGTTGCCCAGATGGGTTTAAACCATGAGCGCATGGGAACGGTCACTGCCAAACTTTCAGGCGGAGAAAAAGCCAGACTGCTGCTTGGCCTTTGTACTTTCCATGGCCCTGATCTCCTCATTCTCGATGAGCCGACCAACCACCTTGATGTCGGTGCGCGTGAAGCGCTTGTGCATGGGCTAAATAACTTTGAAGGCGCTGTTATTCTGGTGAGCCACGACCGCCACCTAATTGACGCCACCATGGAGCGCCTTTGGATTGTCGCAGATGGAAAAGTTGGCCCTTACGAAGATGATCTTGATACCTACCGCAAGAAAGTTTTGCGCGATGCAAAAACCAAACGTAAAGAACATATTCTGGAAGCTGAACCAGAGATCATTGCACCCGTAATAGAGCCACCTAAACCCAAATTACCCAAAAAAGACCGCGAAGAAAAACGCAAAGAACTTGCCCCGCTTAAGGCAAAGATCACCGAAAAAGAAAAGCAAATTCAAAAGCTTAACGAAGCAATTTCCAAACTTGATTCAAGTCTTGCGACACCAGGCTTATTTGAGAACCACCCAGAAAAAGGCGAAAAATTCTCAAAACAACGCATGGAAGCAGACAAAATGCTGGCCGACGTTGAAGAAAGCTGGCTAGAGCTAAGCGCTGAATATGATGCTGGGATGAGTGGGTGAGGATTAGAATTGCTAAATAGCGGCTTATGACCCATAGTGGTCATAAGAGATTCAAAAATGAACGGCAGTAATGTGGTAATTTAGAACTATGATGCCATATTCTAAAACTAATTTTTTCCTGAGCCATGAACTGAAATTACAATGAATAAACCAACTAGCTACTGTTCTACAGATATTTACTAACGTCTTATTGGAGGCAAAAATCTTTTATTCACCTAATAATATTATTTTAGGGGCTGTCCCAGATAACTCAAAAATGGGTTATCAATATGGGTATGAGA
>CAZCUN010000068.1:0-14496 GCA_964502215.1 uncultured Rhizobiaceae bacterium
GGATATCGAACAGCTACTGCCATGGAATTTTAGGAATTGAAACAACGCTTACAATGTATTTGCCAATCAAATCGTTTTGACAAATGCGTGTAGGATAAAAGCTTAAGTTGAAGCGAATCATTCTCTTCAAACAATTATATAAGCCCCTGATAAATATAAAAAAAGCCGGATAATTTCCGGCTTTTCTATTATTTCCTGATAATTAGCTCATTGCTTTTTGAAGGTTTTCGTCGACTTTATCCAAGAAGCCCATCGTTGAAAGCCATGGTTGGTCTGGCCCAATTAAAAGCGCCAAGTCTTTTGTCATAAAGCCTTTTTCAACCGTATCTACACATACAAATTCTAGCGTGTCAGCGAATTTAGCAAGTGCTTCGTTATCATCAAGTTTAGCACGGTGTGCAAGACCACGTGTCCAAGCGAAGATAGATGCAATTGAGTTTGTTGAAGTCTCTTCACCTTTTTGGTGTTGGCGGTAGTGACGTGTCACAGTGCCGTGTGCAGCTTCTGCTTCAACAGTTTTGCCATCTGGTGAAAGTAGAACTGATGTCATCAGACCAAGCGAACCAAAGCCTTGAGCTACAGTGTCGGATTGTACATCGCCATCATAGTTTTTACATGCCCAAACATAGCCACCAGACCATTTCAGCGCAGAGGCAACCATGTCATCAATAAGACGATGCTCATACCAGATTTTAGCTTCTTCATATTTATCTTTAAATTCAGCTTGATAGATTTCTTCAAAGATATCTTTAAACTGACCATCATAAGCTTTTAGAATGGTGTTCTTTGTAGAAAGATAACAAGGCACTTTACGCGAAAGCGCATAATTTAATGATGCTCTTGCAAAATCGCGTATAGAATCATCAAGGTTATACATTGCCATTGCAATGCCTGATGAAGGTGCATCAAAAACTTCATGTTCAATTTCAGTGCCATCTTCACCGACGAATTTAACAGTTAGTTTTCCTTTGCTAGGAAATCTAAAGTCTGTAGCGCGGTATTGATCACCGAACGCATGACGCCCAACTATGATAGGTTGTGTCCAGCCTGGAACAAGGCGAGGTACATTTTTACAAATGATAGGTTCGCGGAAAATAACGCCACCAAGAATGTTCCGGATGGTTCCGTTTGGCGAACGCCACATTTTCTTTAGGTTAAATTCTTCAACGCGCTGTTCATCTGGTGTGATGGTCGCACATTTTACGCCAACACCGTGTTCTTTGATCGCGTTAGCAGCATCAATGGTGATTTGATCATCTGTTGCGTCACGCGCTTCTACGCCTAGGTCGTAGTATTTTAAGTCGATGTCCAGATATGGATGAATAAGTTTGTCTTTTATGAACTGCCAGATGATACGTGTCATTTCATCGCCATCTAGTTCTACAACTGGATTTTCAACCTTGATTTTAGCCATGTTTATTCCCTCATTAGCATATTGCAGTAATTCGCAAATCAGTGCTTTTTAGTTTGGATTGTATGTCGTATAGCAAACTTGTTGGCGGATGCAAATTATCCCAAAGGTTTATGGGGGATTATTTAAAAAATCTACGTAATTGTGATTGGAGAACGACTTGGGTATTTCAGAAAAACTAGCTACTCGTCGAACTTATAAAGTAATTGGAGATGTCGCTTCTCCAGTTAAGAAAACAGCAGTAACCACACAAACAATCGACCAGATTTTAGAAGAAAGTGCAAATGCACCTTTCCATTATGGTTGTGATCGCATCCACAGAAGCTCACTTACATCTTGCTTGCCGTGGCGTGCTTATAAGCTAGACACCAAAGCCTGTAATAAACTTATGGCCGCGCTGATTGATAGTGATGATTCAACTAAAGTACCCAATATGCTTGCTGCTGCTGATTATTTTATTCAGGTTACATGGCTGCCAGACGAAGGCACGATTATAAATCGTGATGCAGGCAAAGATGAACAGGCTTTTGTGGGTACGTTACGCAATATGGAGCACATAGCCGCTGCATCAGCATTTATCCAATCGTTGTTATTAGCAGGAGAAGAGCAGGGTTATATGACATATTGGTCAAGTGGAGGTGCACTCAAATCTGCTATAGTTTTTGATCATTTAAACATATCGCACTCAGAGTTATTACTAGGATCTGTGTTCTTTTTCTCACGAGACGAACAGCATACAGAAATTAAATCAGGCGCTATGAAAGATGCTCGCGGTGAAAGTCACGAATGGTCAAAGTGGTGTGAAATATTTTAAATTTCTACTTTTGTCTTGTGGCTTTCTATTTAAAAACCGAATAAAATCGACTTAATCATACTCCCAGGGAAAAACATATCATGACAAAAAATACGCGTACGGAAACTGACAGCTTTGGCCCATTGGAAGTGCCTAATGAGAAGTACTTTGGTGCGCAAACAGCACGCTCTTTAATCAATTTTCCGATTGGCACAGAAACCATGCCACTGCCGCTTGTCGCAGCACTTGGTATCGTTAAACAATCTGCTGCTCGCGTGAATATGAAAATTGGTGTTCTGGATAAAGGCTTAGGCAAAGCAATCGATGAGGCCGCAGGTGAGGTGGTTGAAGGTAAATTCAACGACAATTTCCCTCTGTCCGTTTGGCAGACAGGTTCTGGCACGCAATCAAATATGAACACCAACGAAGTAATATCAAACCGTGCAATTGAAATTCTGGGTGGTGTAATTGGATCAAAAGACCCGGTTCATCCCAACGACCATGTGAACATGGGGCAATCATCAAACGATACATTCCCAACGGCTATGCATATTGCAGCGGCACGAGAGATAAATTCTATATTACTGCCAGCATTAGATCATCTTGCGAAGTCAATTGAAGCTAAATCTGATGCGTTTAAAGATATTGTAAAAATTGGTCGTACCCATACACAAGATGCAACGCCACTCACATTGGGACAAGAGTTTTCTGGTTATGCAGCACAGCTTCGCAATGGCATCCGTCGCGTAACAGAGGGGCTTGATGGACTTTATGATTTAGCGCAAGGCGGAACGGCTGTTGGTACAGGCTTAAACTCAAAGGTGGGTTTTGCTGAGGATTTTGCAGCTGAAGTTGCTAATATTACAGGGCTTCCATTTCGAACAGCGCCAAACAAATTTGAAGCACTAGCTGCTAATGATGCGTATGTTTATGCGCATGGTGCTTTGAGTGCAGTTGCAGCTTCACTGTTTAAGATTGCTAACGATCTACGTTTGTTAGGCTCAGGCCCTCGCTCAGGGTTGGGTGAAATTTCATTACCAGAAAACGAGCCAGGTTCATCAATTATGCCAGGCAAAGTAAATCCAACACAATGTGAAGCAATGACGATGGTTTGTTGCCAGATAATGGGTAACCAAACAACAATTGCAATGGCGGGTACGCAAGGGCATTTTGAGTTGAATGTATATAAACCAGTGATGGCTAATTCGATGCTTCAATCAATCCGTATTATGGCGGACGCGTGTAACACTTTTGCTGATAAATGCGTTGCAGGCATTGTTGCAAATGAAGATAATATTACACAACTGATGGAGCGTTCTCTAATGCTTGTGACAGCCCTTGCACCTTCTATTGGTTATGACAATGCAACAAAGATTGCAAAAACAGCACATAAGAACGGTACTACTCTAAAGCAAGAAGCTATCGGCCTTGGATTTGTGACTGAAGAAGAGTTTGATGCTGTTGTAAGACCTGAACTAATGATTGGTCCTAATAAATAAAGATTGATAACTAAAAGTAATTAAACTTTGAATTGATTTCTTTAAACTTAATAAAAGAGTCAGCGCTATATTCTTCTTGTCTGTAAGGGGGACATAGCATGTTTAATCTTTGCCTAAAATTTCTTAAAAATAATAATGGTAGCATTGCTATACAGTTCACAATAATTGCTTTGCCAATCATGATATTAATTGGTGCGGGAATTGATTATTCGCGCATCTCGGTCGTTGACGCAAAGCTCCAGTCAACACTTGATCAAAACATTCTTGGAATGGATATTCTTGACTTTAACAATCGTGCAGAGATGGAAAAATATATTGTTTCGCTCGCAAAAGTAAACATCAATAGCGAAACTGTTCAGGCTAATATAAGTGTTCAACAAGACGTATTACGCGTCGATTTGCGCGATACAGTAAAAACACCAATGTTAAATTTCATTGGAAAACCAGAAGTGGAAGTGTTGGCTTCTGTAGATTTAAAGCATAGAGAAGCAACATCTACTGGAACATTCACAGATACAAAAGCAAAGCCTGATACTGCAAACAAATCTAACAAGATAAGTCGCTCGCAAATAAATCAAATGCACCGCCAGATTAGTAACGCAATTTCAAAAATTTCAAGCCGAAATTATTCCACGCAACATAAACGTAGAATTATTACAAGACTACAAAAACAGTTACAAAAGTTGAAGAGAATGCGCCAGCAAATCAATTAAAAGCTTTTGCTATTATACGGATTTGGGGGTATTTGATATTCGTTTAATACTGATTTGAGGTTTTGTAATGCAATCTTCTGCTATCTTAAAGCAATTTAGCTTAGGTTTTTCCCTTGTTTTATCAACACTTGGTTTCGATATAGCTCATGCTTGCGGGCCTGATACTAACTGTGATCTTGATAACAATCGACATTATAGAATCAGAATGCCAGAAGGTCATGACGGTGCTAGTAAAGTTGGTGCAATATTTTTCATGCATGGCTACAAAGGTTCTGCAAAAAGTGTAATGAAAAATAAAAACCTTGGAAAAGCAGTTTCTGATTTGGGTCTTGCGTTGATTGCTCCAAAAGCAGCCTATGACGATTGGGCTATACCTGGCGCTCCATCAGAAAAAGAACCTGTAGAACTTGAGTATTTTGAGGCAGTCATTGCAGATATTGCAAAGCGCTTTGCGATCGATACCAAGCGAATGATGGCAAGCGGGTTTTCTGCAGGCGGTATGATGACTTGGAATCTTGCATGTGATCGTAGTGAAATGTTTGCAGCCTATGCACCAATTGCTGGTACTTTCTGGGAGCCAATTCCAAAAAAGTGCAATACACCCACTGCAAGCATTATACATACACATGGTTTAACAGATAAAATCGTTCCTTTGTTTGGACGCCCAATTAGAAATACCAAACAGGGCAATGTTCCAAAGGTAATGGAAATGTATACAAAAAAAGGTGAATTTGAAAATGTGGGTGATTACAGAAATTCATCTCTGGGAATAGAATGCACAAAATTACAAAATAAAGATAATAATTATCTTGAATTATGTTTGCATGAAGGGGGACATAGTATGAATACAGCCTATGTAATCAACTCATGGAAAAAATTTGCTAATCGTGGTGTTATCCCAAGATAAGTAATTTTCGCAAAAAAGAAATTGCAGGCTACAATATCAGTGGTGTCTCTATGACGCTTTATCAGAAAGCAGCTCATCAAGTTGTTTCTTTAACCAGCCCTTGGCTATCCAGTGCCCACCGCCATGCACATCAAGGGTCACTGACTTTCCTGATTTGCAATTTTCCCAGGCATAACGTTTGAAGTTTTGCGACGTTTTCCAGCTTTCAGTTTTTTCAGCTATGCTAGCGCAGCCGTTAATCCGTTGCCAGAGGCGTACAGGGCCTGTTTCTTCTCCATTAGGGCCAAAAGGAAAGTCCATCACAGTATCTTTTAATCCGTGGACGTGGCGCACTTCTACAGGCCCAGTTTCGCAGTTCTCTGATTGATCATAAAAAGTGCCAGAAATACCTAGTAGCACATCAACTTGATCGCCAGCCTCACAAGCAAATCTCCATGCCATTGAACTGCCCCAAGAGTATCCTGAAACCATGATGCGAGAGCGGTCTATTGGAAGGCGCTTTTCGACATCATCAATAACAGCTTTAGTAAATTCAGTGTCGCGTGAGCCAGGCTTCCAAAAGTCCCAAGATTTACCAAGTCCATTGGGGGCAATTAGTAAAACACCAGATTGACGAGTTGCAGCGCCAATATGCTTATGGTTGATAGGAACAGGACCTTGACGACCCCAACCATGAAAATGCACCAAAACTGGAAGAGTTGACTTGCCATCCCAGCCATCTGGTTTGAGAATATGATAGCCACGTTCACCAAGCTGACAAATTGTTTCACCAACACAGCTATTATCATCTGCAATAATATTTGTTGTAGCCGCTGTTTGAAGTAAAATTGCTAACGCACCAATTTTTAAAATATTTTTCATCAATTAATTTCCCATGACATTTTTAAATAATAGCTGAATTTAGGAAATAATTAAGCCGCAAGTACTCATTATCACATGCTTGTGTTTTTGATTGTAAGCTTATCTGCGCGCCCCGCGATAACACCGATCCAAGCAGAAAGAATTAAGATGAATGCACCAAACAAAAAGAACGCGCCTGGGAAGTAAATTGGAGCAAGAGGGGATGTAAAGTATGAAAAGCTTGTCGTTGACATAGCAGGGCCGGCAACAGCTGCTAATCCACCAACACTTGTAAGGGCTCCTTGCAATAAGCCTTGCTTGTCATCCCCAACTTGGCGAGAAGCAATCGCTTGTAGAGCGGGTTGAGCGCACCCCCAACCAATTATGTAAGGAATGATACCAAAATAACCAAGCAGACCATTCGTATTAAAGGCAAGCATTACATACATCGTAGCACTCAATAAGAAGCCGCCTATAATGGTGTTAATTTCACCAAAGCGGGGGATAACCTTGCGAACCAGAAAGCCTTGTACAAATACATAGGAAGCACCAACAATGGCAAGGGAAAAGCCTGTTTCTTGAGAATTCCATCCGTATTGTAATTCTGAAAAAATAACCCAGAGAGCTTCAAGTCCTCGCTGCATTGCACTGACCAGCATCAATGCAACACCTAATAGCAACAGCACGCGCGTTGATGCTAAAAGCTTTAAAGTAGCAAAAGGGTTAGCTCGCTTAAGACTTGATGTGTCACGTTTTTCAATCGGCAAAGTTTCTTGCAAATAAAAATAACCAAAAATTGCATTAGCAAAAGAGAGTGCGGCTGCGCAATAAAAGGGCAAGCGCAAATCATAGGTGCCTAAAAACCCACCAAGAATTGGGCCAATAATAAAGCCAACACCAAAGGCTGCTCCAATCATGCCAAAAGCTGCTGCACGGTCTTTGCTTTCAGTTGTATCAGCAATATAAGCATTGGCAATTGAAACGGTTGCGCCAAAAACACCGCCCAAAGCTCGGCCAAAAAACATCCAGCCAATGGTCGGGGCGAATGCTAGAAAAATATTGTCTAATCCAAGCGCGGTGAGTGCAATTAACATGACACGTCTGCGTCCATAACGATCAGAAAGCGCGCCCATGAGTGGAGCAAACAGAAATTGCATAAGGGAGAAGACAACTGCAGTTGCACCATAAATGGCCGCAGTTTGAGAAATGCTACCGCCAGTTAATTCTGCAACTAATGATGGAAGCGTTGGCCACACCAAACCAGCGCCCATCATGTTTATCATAATGGTACAAAGAACGACTATGAGGCTTTTATTAAGCAAAATATATTAGCCGTCTTTCTTGCCTGATATTGGCGTTGAATAGGAAAGGTCTAAATCCCAAGGAAAGTAAATCCATGTGTCCTGTGAGACTTCTGTTACATAAGTTTCAACAGTTGGTTTTCCTGATGGTTTTGCGTAAACAGTCGCAAAATGTGCATTCGGTAGCATCTCACGAACTTTTTTTGCCGTTGCGCCAGTATCTGTTAAATCGTCAATGACAAGTACACCTTTGCCGCCATCTGTGTTGTTCAATATCTCATCTGAGATGCCTTTGATAACAACAAGATTACCTTGGTCTTTATACTCATGGTAAGAAGCAATGCAGACAGTCTCTATATTGCGAACACCAAGCTCGCGAGCAATAATTGCAGCTGGCACAAGGCCGCCGCGTGTAATGGAAACGATTGCTTTCCATTCGCCTTGCTTTTCACTGATTGTAGAAAGCTTCCAAGCCAGTGCTTTGCTGTCTCTGTGAAATTGATCCCAAGAAACAGGATAGGCTTTTGAAGATGGGTCTGACATTGTAATATCCAAATAGAAATTGTTTGATATTTCAATAAGGATTAAAACTGTTAAGCGCAAGAATGATTGCGCTTATTAAAAAATTGTTCTGATATAACAAAACTCACTGTCTTAGTTTGATACGATAAAAATTAACTAAGACTGCATATGTAAAAACTAACTAAGACTGCATATGTCTCATTTTGATTATAGCTTTGCAGCCAGTCTAATTTCATTCATCATGCCATCAAATAATTTATAAGCTACATCGCATTCAGCGTATAAGCCTGCGCCAATTGAAAGAAATATTGCGCTAATAAATGCTGCATTTTTAGGCGAAATACCGCCGATTTGATTGTTTGAATATGTGTTTAACATAGAGGTCTCTAAGGGTAAGTAATTGAAAATAATGACTTAATTACTGATTTGTTGCTGTGGTTATGTCTGCAGCTACTGTGTTGTTTAAGTCCATAAGATCGCTACCAAGGAGAGTTATTGCACCAATCGCAATGATGCCTGTCATTGCTGCTAAAAGTGAATATTCGATTGCTGTAGAACCACTAGTATCTTTAAGAAAGTTGATAAACATGTCTTCTTCTCCTGTTATTGAAGAAAGCTATGCAAACATCATGCCAGTTACGTAAGTAATTTAAGTAGTCAGAAAATACAGTTAATAACGTGTTAAAACTTAAGTCTGCAAATCGTCTAACATTATTTGAATCTCACGGAGTGCTTTTGTAATAGAGTTTTGGTCTCTGCTGCGAGCAACAATCTGGGTTGAATACATTTTGCCATCAAACTTTGGATAAGACCCAATCGAAGTTTCTGGATTGTTTTTTTGTATCTCGCCTAATGCTTCTCCGATTGTACCTTCACCATGCGCACACTCGATATAATCAGATAGCATTTGGCTGCCACCTTTAAGTTTAGGCAAAATGTCTTCTAACATTGCATTAAATACAGAGGGTACACCTGCCATTACATGGACATTCTCAACAATAAAACCCGGGGCTATAGAAACTGGATTAGTAATTAACTCAGCTTGATTAGGAATGCGTGCCATACGTTTACGCGCGCTTGTAAACTCAATTTCGCGCGAAGCATAATAATCTCCTAAGAGTTTCATAGCACGTGTATCGTGATCTATCGATACGCCAAAAGCTGCAGCAATTGCATCTGCCGTAATGTCATCATGTGTTGGGCCAATACCACCAGATGTAAAAACATAATCATAGCGCGATCGAAGTGCATTCACTGCAGAAATAATATCACCTTGTTCGTCTGAAACAATTCGAACTTCTTTAAGGTCAATGCCTTGCAAGGTGAGGGCGCTTGCTAAGTGACCAATGTTCTTATCGCGCGTGCGACCGGATAAAAGCTCATCCCCAATTGCCAACATGGCAGCCGTTACAATTTTAGTATCACCGCTTTTTGTCATTTTATTTTCTCTGCATTAATTTTGTATAATACCTAACAAGCACAAAAGATAAAGAAAAGGCGGCGCCTTAGATTAAAGCGCCGCCAATCAGGTTTAGATAAAAAATACTTGATGCAGCTTAGTGACGGTCTGCCATCATTACTTTATCCCAAGCAGCAATGAAGTCTTTAGTGAACTTCTTTTTCATATCACTTTGAGCATAAGCCTCAGCAACTGCGCGAAGGATTGAGTTTGATCCAAAAACAAGATCAGCACGTGTGCCAGTCCATTTTACTTCGCCAGATTTGCGGTCACGCCCTTCAAATGCTTCTTCGCTTTCGTCGGTAGCTTTCCACTCGGTGCTCATGTCCAGCAGATTGAAAAAATAGTCATTCGTAAGCGTTCCAGGGTTATCCGTCAAAACACCATGCTTTGACGCACCAGCATTTGCGTCCAATACACGAAGGCCGCCAACCAGCACTGTCATCTCTGGTGCTGAAAGGCCAAGTAGGTGAGCTTTGTCAACTAATAGCGCCTCTGTTGCACGTGGATCTTTTGTGTTTTTGTAGTTTCTAAAACCATCAAACTTTGGCTCTAGTACTTCAAAAGAATCCACGTCAGTTTGTTCTGCCGTTGCATCCGTACGACCAGGAGTAAATGGAACGCTTTCACCCGAAGCTTTTTCAATTGCTGAACAACCGCCAAGAACAATCATGTCTGCAAGGGATACATTAAAACCTGATGCAGTTTTGATTTCGTCAAGCTTGGCAATAACATCTGCAACACCTGACGATGTATTGATGTCCCAGTCTTTTTGTGGAGCAAGATTGATGCGAGCACCATTTGCACCACCACGAAGATCTGACTGACGGAAAGTAGATGCAGATGCCCAAGCAGTATTCACCAATTGAGAGACAGAAAGGCCAGAGCCAAGAATTTGCTCCTTAAGCGTTGCGACTTCTTTATCACCAATAATTGCACCTTGTTGTGCAGGAATAGGGTCTTGCCATATTAATTCTTCTGACGGCACTTCTTCACCCAGATAACGACGCAAGGGTCCCATATCGCGGTGTGTAAGTTTATACCAAGCACGTGCATAAGCGTCAGCAAACTCATCTGGATTATCCAAGAAGTTTTGCGAAATTTTCGCGTATTCAGGATCCATCTTCATGGCTATGTCAGCTGTTGTCATCATCAACGGTTGTGTTTTTGATGCATCATGTGCCTTTGGTGCTTCTGGTGCGCCTTGGCCATCTTTAGGTTGCCATTGAGTATGCCCCGCAGCGCTGGTAACTTGTTCCCACTCATAACCCAAAAGAACTTCAAAATACTCCATGTTCCATTGATCAGGCGTTGGTGTCCAAGAGCCTTCAAAGCCAGCTGTTGTCGTATCATCGCCTTTGCCAGTACCATGCGCATTGCTCCAACCAAAGCCTTGTTGCGCCATTGGTGCACCTTCAGGTTCTGCACCCATATGGTCTTCTAAGCCAGCACCGTGGCCTTTGCCAAACGTATGGCCACCAGCAACAAGTGCTACAGTTTCATAGTCATTCATTGCCATACGGCCAAATGTATCACGAATGTCAAAAGCAGACTTTAGCGGGTCAGGATTGCCGTTAGGACCTTCTGGGTTTACGTAGATCAAACCCATTTGAACTGCACCCAGAGGATCAGCTAATTCACGTTCGCCTGTGTAACGTTTATCGTCTAGCCATTCGTTTTCTGGTCCCCAATAGATATCTTCTTCTGGCTCCCATGTATCTGCACGACCACCACCAAAGCCAAAGGTTTTAAAGCCCATGCTTTCCATTGCTACATTGCCAGCAAGGATCATAAGGTCAGCCCACGAAATTTGGCGACCATATTTTTGCTTTAGAGGCCAAAGCAAACGACGCGCTTTGTCTAGGTTGCCATTGTCAGGCCAGCTGTTTAGTGGCGCAAAACGTTGTGAGCCAGAACGTGCGCCACCACGACCATCATACGTACGATATGTACCCGCAGAGTGCCAAGCCATACGAACCATAAGCCCACCATAGTGACCATAATCAGCAGGCCACCAATCTTGTGAGTCTGTCATCAAGTTAGTCAGGTCTTTTTTAAGTGCTTTAAGATCAAGTTTCTTAAACTCTTCAGCATAATTAAACGCTTCACCCATCGGGTCGATGTTCGCAGAATTCTGGTTAAGGACTTTAAGGTTTAACTGCTCAGGCCACCAGCGTTGGTTGGCTGTACTTCCAGATGCAGCCTGTGCATGCATTACTGGGCATTTGCCTTGGCTCATATCGTTCATAACTAACTCCATTTATGTCTTTGATAGGGTCTTAACTACATATAATGCAGACGTTACAAATAACGACTACATGATTCATGTTTCTACCTAATTGCTATCAAATTTAAATTATTAGTTAAAGTTGTATTTTCTGATTATTCCTATAAGAATAACTTATAATGCAAGTGACCTTAAAACAGTTTAGATATTTTGAAGCTCTCGCGCGAGAAGGGCACTTTGGACGTGCGGCTGATGCTTGTGCAATCTCACAACCAGCACTTTCTATGCAAATCAAAGAACTAGAAGAAACTCTAGGCACGGAACTTTTTGAAAGAAGCGCACGCCAAGTTCGTTTAACAGCTTTTGGTGAAACACTTGCATTGCGCGTTCGTACTATTTTGAATTCTGTTGATGAACTGTCAGAGTTTGCTAGAGCGTCACAAAATGAGTTTTTATCCAGATTGCGGTTTGGCGTCATTCCAACAATTGCACCATACTTGTTGCCGTCAATCATAGGAAATCTAACAAAAGCGCATCCAATTCTTGATATTCAAATTAGAGAAACACAGACCGAAAAATTATTAGAAGAATTAGAAGAGGGCCGACTTGATGCAGCAATGTTGGCATTACCCATTTCAGAATCTGCGTTTACAGAAGTTGAACTATTTGATGAAGAGTTTGTACTGGTTCGCAGTAAAGATGACGAACATAAACCAGTACCAGACAGAGATAAATTAAGAGAAATGCGATTGTTACTACTGGAAGAAGGGCATTGCTTTCGAGATCAAGCTTTATCTTTTTGTAACGTACGAACAGGCCTGCCAAGAGAAGGTCTTGAAGGCAGTTCATTATCGACATTAGTACAAATGGTAGGGGCTGGTATTGGCGTTACCCTTATACCAGAAATGGCAGTGCATGTTGAAACCCGTTCTGCTGCTGTTTCAATAGCACATTTTCCCCATCCAAAGCCCTCGCGAAAAATCGGAATGATCTGGCGCAAGACAAATCCAATGGCTTCTAAGTTAGTTGAGATATCAAAGATTATTCAAAAAGCTGCAAACAAACTTTAAGCTTTTATGCAATGGTATTTGATCTACCCACATTACGACCAGAAAAAATACATCCGCCAAGAAAAGTGCCCTCTAAAGCATTGTAGCCATGATAGCCACCGCCGCCAAAGCCTGCAACTTCGCCAGCTGCAAAAAGACCTTGTATCGTTTCACCTGCTTCATTAATAAGCTGTCCGTTAAGGTCGGTTTGAAATCCACCCAGTGTTTTGCGCGTTAGAATATTAAGCTTAACCCCAATCAAAGGCCCATTGTCAGGGTCTAGTATTTTATGAGGTTTAGCCGTTCTCATAAGCTTATCGCCACGATAATTTCTAGCCGCATGAATGGCCATAACCTGCGCATCTTTTGCAAATGGATTATTGATCTGAATATCGCGTGCTTCAATTTCTTTTCGAATTTTAGTGACGTCTAAAAGATCATCCCCAATTTTGTTCATGCCAGCTACAAGTTCTTCAAGTGTGTTAGCTACAACAAAATCTTCGCCCTTTTCCTTGAAGGCCTCAACGGCTGGAGTTGCTTTTTTATTGAGGAGACGTTGTTTTATAACTTCAGGCCAACTCTTATTGGCAAAGTCTAGGTTTTGCTCTGAACCAGAAAGTGCAAATTCTTTCTTTAAAATTTTCTGGGTTGTTATGAACCAAGAGTAATCATGTCCAGTTTTTAAAATCTCTCGTAAAGTTGTTAAGGTGTCATAGCCAGGCAGGCAAGGGGGCGCAAAGCGCTCTCCATTCGCATCAAACCACATAGAAGAAGGCCCTGGCAAAATACGAATGCCATGGGACGGCCAAATCGGATTCCAATTTTTAACACCTTCAACATAGTGCCACATACGGTCAGCATTAATCACATGTCCACCTGCTTCTTTTGTAATAGCTATCATGCGCCCATCCACATGTGCTGGCACGCCGGCAATCATATTTTGTGGCGGTTCACCTAGGCGATCTTTCGGCCATGATTTTCTGACAAGTTCAAAATTGCCACCAATACCACCAGAGGCAACCAAAACGCTTGATGCATATAATTCAAAATCACCAATTGTTGTACGGATGGTTTCTTGGCCGCGCTCTTTAATATCTTCTGTAAGTAACTCACCTGCAACACCGATTGCAGCGCCGTTCTTCATAATTATACGTGAGCATTGATGCCTAAACTTCAAAGTTATCTTGCCGCTTTTTTGATGCTCTCTTACTCGATCTATAAACGGGTCTAGTGTACCAGGACCAACGCCCCACGTGAGGTGAAAGCGCGGGACAGAATTGCCATGACCAGAAGCATAAGAGCCACCACGCTCTGCCCAGCCGACAATCGGAAACCAACGCATGCCCATTTTATGAAGCCATGGTCGCATTTCGCCAGCCGCAAAATCTACATATGCCTCAGCCCATTTGCGCGGCCAATGATCTTCTTCCCGATCAAATTGTGCACTACCCATCCAGTCAGAAAGTGCAAGCTCTCGACTGTCTTTAATACCCATTCGGCGTTGTTCAGGCGTGTCTACCATTAACAAACCGCCTAAAGACCAAAATGCTTGTCCACCCAGATAGTTTTCGGGTTCTTGGTCGATTATCATCACGTTTTTACCGCGATCTGCTAGCTCTGATGCAGCTGTAAGGCCTGCAAGCCCAGCCCCAATAATGATGACATCTGATTTTTCCATAAACAAACCTTTTATGCGGGAGAAAATGCATTCTTCAATAAATTTTAGGGGCTGTCCCAGATAACTACGATAAATATTGTTTAACCCATTGGTTCAA
>CAZCUN010000069.1:0-14215 GCA_964502215.1 uncultured Rhizobiaceae bacterium
GAACCAATGGGTTAAACAATATTTATCGTAGTTATCTGGGACAGCCCCTTCTTTTTTATGAATTTAAAATAAAGAAAAATAAGTACAATAAGCAGAACAACTAATTCGATTTTATTAATTCCTTATTTTATAAACAAATATAAATCATACTTTATAGACACTAAATTGTACCAAACAATAATATATTTCTTAAAGCTATAATCTATTCCTCTTCCCCTTGTGAGGAGGTGGGATATCACCCCATCTCCCGCACAAAACCAGCCAATTTACTCAAAATAACCGCCGCACCCTTCAAGCGCTTTTCAGCTGTTTCCCAATTGCGCGATAGATATATTGTCTGATCTGAGCGTATTTTGGCTAGGCTTCCTTGCTCTTGAAGGTAGCCTACTAGTTCGTTTGCGGCTGGGTAGTCGTTGTTTCTGAAACCAATCACAGCGCCTTTTGGTCCTGCGTCTAGTTTGGAGACATTGGCAGTGAAACATAGGCCTTTGATGTAGACGATCTTGAGTAGGTATTCGACTTCCTGCGGCATAGGGCCGAAGCGGTCAATCATTTCTGCGCCAAAGGCATCGATGTCTTCTGGCTCTCTAATGTCTGATAATCTGCGATAAAGCCCCAAGCGCAATTGCAGATCTTGGACATAACTTTCTGGAATGAGAACAGCAGTCCCAATTGAAATTTGCGGTGACCATTTTTCTTCAGCAGAATAATCATCACCATCTTTAAGTTCAGCAACGGCCTCTTCCAGCATTTGTTGATAAAGCTCGTAACCGACTTCGCGAATTTGACCAGATTGCTGATCGCCAAGCAAATTACCCGAACCGCGAATATCTAAATCATGACTGGCAAGTTCAAAGCCAGCACCCACCGTATCAAGCGATTGTAAAACTTTGAGACGACGTTCAGCGGTTGCGGTGAGTGTCTTGTTTACGGGCAACGTAAAGATCGCATAAGCGCGGGTCTTGGAGCGCCCTACTCGACCACGCAATTGATAAAGTTGCGCAAGGCCAAACATATCTGCACGATGCACAATTAATGTATTTGCGGTCGGAATATCCAAGCCCGATTCAACAATCGTGGTGGCTAAAAGTACATCATATTGCCCGTCATAAAATGCATTCATAATGTCGTCGAGTTCGCCTGGCGTCATTTGTCCATGCGCAACGGCAACTTTAAGTTCTGGGACGTGTTCCGCCAAAAATTGCCTGCGCTCATCAAGGTCTTTGACGCGCGGACAAACATAAAAACTCTGCCCGCCACGATACCGCTCACGCAACAAAGCTTCGCGCACTGTCAACGTATCAAACGGTGTGATGAACGTGCGAACCGCCATGCGATCAACAGGTGCAGTTGTGATGAGCGAGAGTTCACGCACCCCTGTTAGCGCCAATTGAAGCGTACGCGGGATTGGCGTTGCAGATAACGTCAGCACGTGAATGTCTGATTTTAATTCTTTAAGGCGCTCTTTGTGCTTTACACCGAAGCGTTGCTCTTCATCAATTACGAGCAAGCCTAAGCGATCAAAATCAATCGAATTCCCAAGCAGTGCATGCGTTCCCACAACAATATCAACAGAGCCATCTGCCAGACCTTTTTTGATGTCAGAAAGTTCCTTATTACCGACAAGTCTGGATGCATGGCGAATATTGACTGGCAAGCCTTTAAAGCGGTCAGTGAATGTTTTAAAGTGCTGACGAGCAAGCAAAGTAGTTGGCACAACAATTGCGGCCTGCTTGCCCCCCATCACGGCTACAAAGGCTGCACGAAGGGCAACTTCGGTTTTACCAAAGCCAACATCCCCACAGACAAGCCTATCCATCGGTGTACCCGCAGATAGATCATCAAACACAGATTCAATGGCACGTGCTTGGTCTTCTGTTTCATCATAAGGGAAGCGGGCTGCAAACTCACCATATAGACCATCAGGTGCTACCAGTTTGCTAGCAGTCTTGAGCGCTCGTTCAGCTGCAATTTTAATCAGTTGATCTGCCATCTCCAGCAGACGTTTTTTAAGTTTAGCTTTACGTGATTGCCAAGCAACGCCACCAAGCCGATCAAGCTGAACTTCACTATCGGCATTGCCGTAGCGCGATAAGAGTTCTATGTTCTCAACGGGTAAGAAAAGCTTATCATCGCCCGCATATCGCAGTTCCAAACAATCATGTGGCGCACCTGCAGCTTCAATGGTGCGAAGGCCGATGAACTTTGCAATGCCATGGTCAACATGAACAACAATATCGCCCTCTGCAAGGCTTGAGGCTTCTGCAATAAAGTCTTTATCGCGCTTGCGTTTAGATGTTCTGCGCACAAGTCTATCGCCCAGCACATCTTGCTCAGCAATCACAACGAACTCTGGCGTTTCAAATCCTTCTTCCAAAGGTAAAACAGCAATGTGTGGTAGCTTGCTTTTAGATGAATTAAACGCCTCAAACGTCTCAACGCTGACAAGATCAGCAGAACCATGCTCGATTAGCACTTGTGAAAACCGATCTTTAGAGCCTTGCGACCATGCAGCAATTAAAACCTTGCGCTCGCTAGCTATGATCTCTTTTACATGAGATGAAACCGCATCAAAAACATTCTGCCCGCCTGTACGTTCAACCGCAAAACTACGTCCCGCTTTACCCTTCGCATCCAGCACTTGCATGGTTGATGTTGGTGGTTGGTCATAAGGTGATAATGAGACGCCACTTAGAACTTCAAAGCGGCGTTCTATTTCAAGAGCAGTTAAATAAACCAACTCAGGCTCAACAGGCTTGTAAGGCGTGCCACCGTCTATTTTCGTTTCAATGGCTTGTTGGCGCGAATCGTAATGATCTTTGATTTGTTCTTCACGAGACTTAATCGCCTCTAGCGCATCGTGTGCATAAGTGAACTGAAAGCCGTTCGTATAATCAAACAGCGTGTCCAGCTTTTCATAAAACAACGCAAGCCAATGCTCCATGCCAGCAAAACGACGCCCTTCGCTTATTGCTTGATAAAGCGCATCATCACGCGTGGCGGCACCAAATTGTTCAATGTAGTTTTTCCGAAAGCGCTTGATAGCATTGTCATCAATGCTGATCTCACTCATCGGTTGTAGTGAGAATTTTTTAAGTTGCCCAGTTGTCATTTGGGAAGCCGCATCAAAGCTACGAATAGATTCTAAAGTATCGCCAAAGAAATCTAGTCGAACAGGCTCGTCTTCACCCGGCACAAATAAATCTAAGATACCGCCACGAATAGCAAACTCGCCACGTTCACGAACCGTAGATGTGCGATCGAACCCCTCACCCACTAACCGCTCAACAAGCTTATCCATATCAACCTGATTGCCAGGCGCCATCGAAAACTGTTGGCTTACTAAAATATCTGACGGCACAAGTCTTTGAAGAATTGCATTAGCAGTTGTGAGAACAAGAATAGACTGATCTTGTGGCGTGACAGCTGCAATGCGGTTTAGCGCTTCAATTCGTTCTGCAATCACCTGTGTGCTAGGCGAAACTCTATCATAGGGCAAGCAATCCCACGCAGGCAGAATGACAATTTCAAGCCAAGGCGCAAAGAACGCTAGGCTCTCTTCTATGCTAATCAATTCCTGTGCATTAGCACAGACATGCACAATTCCTTTGCCCGCTTTTTCATTGGCGCAAAGTTGTGAAAGGATAAGCCCTTCTTGTCCTGCTGCAATATTGGAAATTGTGGCCTTGATGCCATCATCGAAAATAGATTGTAGCTGAAGCGGGCTAAGCATTTGCGCAAAGAGCCTTACAGATTAAAGTCATAAGAATTCATATGCTCACGCACCATCTCAAACATTGGTTTTGTATCTTCATCAGGAAATTCTTGTTCTTCGGTAAACCAAACGATGAGATCACGATCGTGTTCTGCCATAAGTGCTTCAAATAAATCTAACTCTTTATCTGACAAGCCATCCAGTTTTTCATTGGCAAAACGACCAATGACAATGTCCATTTCCTTGATACCTCGATGATTAGCGCGGTATTTAAGGCGTTTTATGCGGTTTTCTTTTTCAGCATCATTCATTTTCAAATCATTCATGGGGAAACTATTGCTTATCAAATTAATTCAAGATTGAATTGGGTTATAGTGCTTTGAATAAAGAAAGTCAGCCTTGCTTTTGGAAAATTGCGATAAAATATCATGCGACCGGAACTTTTAAATCCATTGTTTGTGCCAGTCTCCAATTTGGAAGGCATTGGGCCTAAACTAACCAAGACTTTGACACGGCTTTTTCATGGCAATGAAAATGGCGACCCTGCGCGTATTGCTGATTTATTATTTCATATTCCGCACTCAGTCATTGATCGAAGAAATCAACCGGGCATTGCTAATGCGCAAGAAGGTGTGGTTTCGACATTTAAGATAATCGTAGATAGCCATAACGCTCCACCACGCGGAAATCGCCGTATCCCTTACCGCATCAATGCTCATGATGAAACTGGTGAAATGGCACTTGTATTTTTTAGAGGACAATCAAATTGGCTGATGCAGGCAATGCCAATAGGCGAAACACGCTATGTGAGTGGTAAAGTTGAATGGTTTAACAGCAAGCCCAATATGGTTCACCCTGACCATATGGTCAGTGAAGAAGGCTTTGCGCAACTGCCGCTGCTTGAGCCAGTTTACCCCGTCACTGCTGGGCTTTCATCCAAGGTGATGTCTAAATCCATTCGCACCGCCGTTGAGACTTTACCCACTATGCCTGAATGGGCTGATCATAATCTTATTAAACGAGAGCATTGGTCGTCTTTTAATGATGCCGTTGAACGTATTCATACCCCACGTGACACATTAGACCTTGAACCCAATGCGCCTGCGCGAAGAAGACTAGCCCATGATGAACTGCTAGCGGGTCAATTAGCACTTGCATTGTTGCGACTTCGATTGAGAAAATCCTCAGGTAAAGAACGAATTGGCAATGGTTCTCTCACTTCAAAATTAATCCCCCTCCTGCCCTTTGCTCTTACTAGTGCGCAAGAGCGCTCTGTTCAAGAAATTGCAGATGATCTTGCAAAACCAGAGCGCATGTTACGTCTTCTACAAGGTGATGTAGGCTCTGGTAAAACCATCGTGGCGCTTATGGCAGCGTTGACTGCAATCGAGGTCGGTGACCAAGCGGGTATCATGGCACCAACAGAAATTTTAGCGCGTCAGCATTTAGCAAGCATTCAACCATTATGTGAGCAGATTGGCGTTACGGTTGAACTTTTAACAGGCAAAGACAAAGCTGCTAAAAAACGCGAAACACTGGAACGCCTAAAGAATGGTAAAATTGATCTTATTATCGGTACACATGCATTGTTTCAATCTAAGGTAGAGTTTAAAAGCTTAGGTCTTGCCATCATCGACGAACAACATCGCTTTGGCGTACATCAGCGTTTAACGCTGGGTGACAAAGGCGATGCGACAGATGTTTTGGTTATGACCGCCACCCCTATTCCAAGAACGCTTGTGCTTACTGCTTATGGTGATATGGAAGTCTCAAAGCTTGATGAAAAACCAGCCGGTCGCCAACCCATTCAAACCAATGCGCTAAGCTCTGAGCGTCTGGAAGAACTTATCGCGCGGATTTATACCGCAGTTCAACACGGCAAAAAGATATATTGGATTTGTCCGTTGGTTGAAGAAAGTGAAGAAGTTCAAGCAACAGCAGCAGAAGATCGTCACAAAGATTTACAGTCACGCATGGGCAAAGAAAGCGTTGGTCTTGTGCATGGGCGTATGACGGTGGATGAAAAAAACCAAGCCATGGCAGATTTTAAAACAGGCAAAACCCGTGTTCTTGTGGCTACAACCGTGATTGAAGTGGGTGTTGATGTGCCAGATGCCACCATCATGGTCATTGAACACGCAGAACGCTTTGGCCTTGCACAACTCCATCAGCTTCGTGGGCGTGTTGGACGTGGCTCAGAAGCTTCGCACTGTATGTTGCTCTATTACAACCCATTGTCTGAAACAGCCCAAGCAAGGCTTAAAATCATGCGCGAAACAGAAGACGGCTTTCGCATTGCAGAAGAAGACTTAAAATTACGCGGTGAAGGTGAAGTCTTAGGCACACGCCAATCAGGAACACCTGGTTTTAATTTAGCTCAATTAGAACATCATGCAGACATTCTGGAAATGGCACGTGATGGAGCAAAGCTGATTGTGGAGACCAACCCAGACTTAGAAGGTGAACAAGGCGAAGCGCTGAAGATGTTGCTGTATCTCTTCGGACAAGATCAAGCTGTGAGGTTACTCAGAGCTGGCTAAATTACTTCTTCTTAGCCTTACCTGTAGCCAATTTCTTCGTCACTTCTTCAAGCTCAGGCGCAACAAGGCCAGCAGAAATTACAAGCTTAGCCGCCTGCTCTACGCCCATGTCTAATAATTGCATATCTTCTTTAGGTACAAACAATAAAAAACCTGAGGTGGGATTTGGCGTTGTTGGTAAAAATACCGATACAGTTTCCTGACCGTTCTCTTTCAAAACAACATCAACTTCACCACGTGTATCAGTCGCAATAAAACACAATGCCCATAAGCCTTTGCGTGGATATTCAATCAAAGCAACTTTTTCAAATGATGTTTCTTGTTCTGAGAATACTGTTTGAAATATCTGTTTAAGACCAGAATACAAATTACGAATAAACGGCATGCGGTTCAAAGCATCTTCGCCATAGCGTACAATTGTTTTACCAATGAAGTTAGCTGTTAAAAAACCAACCATTGTAATAACGAAGAACGCTACAATCAGGCCAAAACCTGGAATGCTGAACGGCAAGTAGGTATCAGGATTGTAAACTTGCGGAATATAGGGCTTTACCCAACTATCTACCCAGCCAATAAATGTCCAAACCAAATAAGCAGTAATTGCCAATGGCGCACAAATAATAAACCCAGTCAGGAAATAATTCCGTAACCGTGTTAATCCACCTATGCGTTTCTTTATTTTCTTCTCAGCCAAGAGTCACCTAATTGCCTATCAGTGTTACATATAAATTAAATGGCGACTAATGCGCCGATAATCAAGCAGTAACCTTTCATTGTGACAAAATTATTCAACCGTCACAGATTTCGCCAAATTACGCGGCTGATCAACGTCTGTGCCCATTAGAACGGCCGTATGATATGCAAGCAATTGAATAGGCATTGAATAGACAAGCGGTGTTAAAATATCAGGTACTTCAGGCATAATAATTGTATGCTCTGCATCAATTGAAGCAGCATCTGCGCCTTTTTGGTCTGTAATCAAAATAATACGTCCACCACGCGCTGCAACTTCTTGCATATTAGAAACGGTCTTTTCAAAAATATTATCATGCGGTGCGATAACAACCACTGGCATATCTTCGTCAATCAAAGCAATTGGGCCATGCTTAAGTTCGCCAGCCGCATAACCTTCTGCATGAATATATGAAATTTCTTTGAGCTTTAACGCACCTTCCATAGCAAGTGGATAGCTTGTATCACGTCCTAGATAAAGAACGTGTTTTACCTTTTGAAGATCATGCGCAACCTTTTCAATCTCAGCTTCCATTTTCAAAGCTTGATTGATAAATTTGGGTAGTTCGGTCAAATCACGCACCAATTGGCGCTCTTCATCTGCCGAAATAGTACCACGTGCCTTACCTGCAGCGATACTTAAAGAAGCCAGTGTAGATAACTGACATGTAAAGGCTTTTGTGGAAGCAACGCCAATCTCTGGTCCTGCTAAAGTTGGAAAAACGACATCCGCCTCTCTAGCAATTGTAGATTCTCTAACATTCACCACTGCACCAATATGCTGACCTTGTGATTGGCAATAACGCAGACATGCCAGTGTATCAGCCGTTTCACCTGATTGAGAAATAAACAGTGACAACCCATTCTTAGCCATCGGCATTTCGCGGTATCTAAACTCAGATGCAATATCAATGTCGACTGGCAAGCGTGCGTAACGTTCAAACCAGTATTTACCCACAAGACCTGCAAGAAACGCAGTACCACAAGCAGAAATGGCAATCCGGTCAAGTTTGGCAAAGTCAAACGGTAAGTCTTCTTGAACACGCGCTTCACACTTACCAAAATCAAGATAATGAGAAAGCGTATGCGAAATAACTTCTGGTTGTTCAAAAATTTCTTTCTGCATGAAGTGGCGATGATTACCCTTATCAACCATCAAGCTAGAGCCGATAGAAAGCTGCATAACGCGCTCAACAGGCTTGCCCGCCATATCCATAATCTCGAGCTTAGTATTTGTAATGACACACCAGTCGCCATCTTCGAGATAAGTTATTTTATTGGTAAAAGGAGCAAGCGCAATTGCGTCTGAGCCGATGTACATTGAGCCATCGCCATGACCAATTGCTAAAGGTGGGCCATTTCTGGCACCGATAATCATATCTGGCTCATCCTTGAACATGATTGCCAATGCAAAAGCACCTTCAAGGCGTTTTATAGCTTCGTAAGCTGCATCTCTTGCTGACATGCCTTGCTTGCGATTACGCGAAACTAAGTGAGCAACAACCTCACTATCCGTCTCAGAAGCAAAAGAATAGCCGTCAGCCTCTAACTCATCACGAAGATTACGGAAGTTTTCAATAATACCGTTATGAACAAGCGCGACATTCTCAGAGAAATGCGGGTGTGCGTTCGTTTCATTAGGAACACCATGCGTTGCCCAGCGTGTATGGCCTATGCCAGTAGTACCATCTAAAGGCGAAGAATTCAGAAGTTCTGCAAGATTAACAAGCTTTCCTTTAGCGCGTCTGCGATCAAGGCCTTGGTTTTCAAGTGTTGCAACACCAGCTGAATCATAACCGCGGTATTCAAGCCTCTTCAATGCATCTACAAGCAGTGGTGCAACTGGTTCAGTGCCTACAATTCCAACGATACCACACATTAATATATAATCCCCGTATACCCAATGATCATTCTTCTCCTAGCTGGTTTGCACGCAACTGAAAATAAACAATTCATTTCAAAACATTTCGCCTAGACTATAGCAAAATGGTTACCATCAACTGATGTAAAATGGTTAGCAAAGTATAAATTATTACTTTGAACGTTCAGCCTTTAAAGCTGCATTTCGTTTGCGAATTGCTTCGCCCATACCATCTTTATTTGATTGGCGACCTCTCCCAATTCCCAAAGCATCACTCGGGACATCTTCTGTAATAACACTACCAGAAGCAACATAAGCACCATCACCAATTGTAACAGGCGCAACAAGCGCACTATTAGAGCCTACAAAAGCCCCCGCTCCAATTGTCGTCTTGTGTTTATTCATACCATCGTAATTACAGGTAATAGTGCCCGCTCCAATATTAGCGCCTTCACCAATTTCTGCGTCACCGACATAAGTCAGATGATTAATCTTTGCACCTTCATGTACAATGGCATTTTTAACCTCAACAAAGTTACCAACTTTTGTATTTTGAGCCAAATCTGTTCCAGGTCGCAATCTTGCAAATGGACCAATATCTGCATTCTCACCAATGACAGCACCTTCAAAATGGCTAAATGCTTTAATTTTAGCACCAGATCTCACAACAACATTCGGTCCAAAAACAACATTAGGCTCAAGAACAACATCAGGTTCAATTATTGTATCAGCACTCAAGAACACTGTTTCTGCTGCCTGCATCGTAACACCAGATGCCATCAGTTTTTGACGCGCTGTATGTTGCCAAAGCATTTCTACTTCCGCCAAACCATTGCGTGTATTAACACCAATTAGCTCAGCTTCCGGTGCTTCTAATGCTTTAACTGACAGACCTTTAGCGTTTGCTATTTCAACCACATCAGTCAGATAGTATTCACCTTTTGCATTTTTGTTATCAACGGCTTCAAGTAAGGCCAAGGCATGCTCGCCACTTAGACCCATGATGCCACCATTGCAGAAATCAATTTCACGTTCTTCTTCAGTTGCTTCTGCATGCTCACGAATGGCAATCAACTTGTCATCTTTCTCAAGCAATCGACCATACCCTGTTGGGTCTTTGGCATAAAAGCCAACCACAACAATCGAAGCACCCGCAGCAAGTACTGTGCGCATATTTGACAGCGTTTCTGGAGTTAATAGTGGCGTATCGCCAAATAGGATAAGAATATCATCTGCGCCGTGCTCAATCGCCTCACGCGCGGCTAAAACTGCATGGGCAGTACCAAGGCGTTCTGTTTGCACATGAACGCTTGCTTGAGCATTTTCTTTTTCAACAACATCTATAACAAGCTCACTGCCCTTGCCAGCAACAACTGCAATCTTATCGCTCTTGGCTTCAGCACAAACACGCATCACATGAGAAAGCATTGGGATATTTGCAACTTCATGCAAAACCTTTGGTAGAGGTGAACGCATACGCGTACCTTCACCAGCAGCTAAAATAAGTGAGAGACACGACCTTGCCATGTAGAAAATCCTGAAATTGATTCTATTTTTGTTTACTTGCGTTCAAATATCCAACTCTGTACGACTTGAACAGCGCTAATCACATAACACATCCATCTAAACAATCTATTACGAGTTTTAATTGCCTATCCACCAAACAACAATATTTGCTTATTTCATTCTGTTTATCGCACCAGCGTTTTTTACAACCAATGTAATCTTTGGCCGTCAGCTCTTAAGCGTTGAGCCTTTCACGCTTGCGTTTCTTAGGTGGGGATTAACATCTCTAATCTTACTTGCTTTTTGCAAAAACGATTGGTCTGAGATGAAACGCGTTTATAAAGCCAACAAAATACTCTCATATTTTTGTGGATTTTTAGCATTCTGGATCTGCGGCGGAATGGTCTATTTTGCACTTCATTACACAAGCGCTACCAATGGTATTTTAATCTACACTACCCCACCCATTTTAATTCTTGCAATAGAAGCAATTTGGCGTGGCAGACCAATTACACTTCGCGAAGTAATAGGAATTTCTATCGCCTTAGTTGGAGCAGCCATCATCATAGCAAATGGTAAACTTAATAATTTGTTGAATCTACAATTCAACAAAGGCGATTTAATTTTTGTTTTAGCTGCAATTTCATGGGCGGTTTATTCCGTTTTATTAAAGTCAGATAAATATGCCTCTCTAAGCACATTGCCTCTACTAACACTTCTTAGTATTTGCGGAACAATAACACTTCTTCCCTTTGCAGCTTACGAAATCATCTACATTGGCGGATTACCTACAACACAAAAAGAATGGATATTGATAGCAGGCATCATCCTTATTGCGTCCATCGGTGCGTTTTTATGTTTTCAATATGGAATTAAAACACTTGGCGCACCCATTGCGGGTATTTTTATGTATCTGCTTCCACCATGGGGATTGTTCTTTGCTTGGGCATTCTTAAATGAAAAGCTAGAGCAGTATCATATCATTGCAACAGTAAGCATTCTTAGCGGCATTATCATTGCAACATTGCCGCTTAAATTATTCAAAAGAAAAAAGCCTAGCCAATAGAACCAAGAATAGGGAATGTTGCTAGCAGCCAATAAGCAAAGACTTGCAAGCCGCCTGTTAGGAATAAAATACCCGTTAAAACCAGCAATACGCCCATAAACTTCTCTACATTACCCAGATACTTTTTAAAACGATCTAGAAAACGCATAAATGGGCCTACAAAGAGCGCTGACAGCATAAACGGTATACCTAGGCCTGCTGAATAGACACCAAGCAGAAACGCACCCTCGCCTACAGTCTCACGCGAACCAGCAAGGCCAAGTATCGGCGCTAAGATTGGACCAATGCAGGGCGTCCATCCAAATGCAAAACAAAGCCCCATAACAAAAGAACCAAACGGCCCTTTGTTAGAATTTTGAAAGCGTGCTTCTTGTTGTAGAAAGGCAAACTTGAAAACGCCTAAGAATTGCAGACCCATAATTATGATGATGATACCTGCAACTTTTGCCAAGACGTCTGACCACTGAAGCAGCAATTTACCAATGGCTGTTGCGGACGCCCCTAAAGAGATAAACACAACGGAGAAGCCAAGGACGAACAACAAAGAATGGAAGACAACCTTACGACGCAGCTTAGCATCTCCCTCAGCACTTGATGCTTCAGTTAGATCAGAAACAGTCGCCCCAGCCATATAACAAAGATAAGGCGGCACAAGTGGTAAAACACAAGGCGACAAAAATGAAATAGCACCCGCTAAAAGTGCATAATAAATTGGGACATCCATGAAACTTAAAACCGTAAAATTATTCTAAATATATATTTGAAATACCTTATATGCATATAACATGAAAATCACAGTTGTGAGACAATTAAGCCATATATGTATTTATTTCGGGTGTAGGTGATGATGAGTCGGCAGGGATTCGAACCAACAAACTATGCGCAGCATAGCGGATAAAACCAGGGCGTATTAAACTAACTAGTAATTTCAATAGAAAATCTAAAAGTAAGTGGTGAGCCGGCAGGGATTCGAACCCTGGACATCCTCATTAAAAGTGAGGCGCTCTACCAACTGAGCTACCGGCTCCTCTGTCAGTCAAAAAGAATGACTTGGAATGAGGCGATACTTAAGCGTAGCGCCCTGTCTGGTCAACCCAAATAAATACATTTCGTTAAATTTTTGTGCGACTTTTTGCACTTAACGAAAAAAATCCATTTATGAGGGTTGTTTGCCTTAAAACACTAAGTGATGGCAGGGGCGGCAGGAATCGAACCCGCGACCTACGGATTTGGAATCCGTCGCTCTACCAATTGAGCTACACCCCTTCACGCAATGCGCCAAGACGCTTCTTACTAAGTCTCTTCTTGAGTTTTTTCAAGCAGAAAGTTTCGACTTTTTATATTCTCCAAGGGATGCATTAAATTCTGCACCGAAAAGTATCAAAACTGCCAAACAATAAAGATAAACTATCGCAATCATAACACCCCCTAGCCCCGCATAAAGTGCCGTATAATTAGCAAAGGTCTGTAGATAAAAAGCAAATACCTCAGAGCCAATAAAAATACCCGCAATTGTTAGTGCAATGCCCCAAACCATATCACCAAAGCGATGTTTGCCAGCAGGCAGAAAATAGTGAAAACAAAACAGAATTAAAATTAAGATACCAGCTGCCAAACCATACTGAACAAGGCCAACGATTAAACCAAACTCTTTCAAAGTATCGAACTTGGTAACAAGATACGCCCAAACAAGGGGGGTGCCAACAAGTATGAAAGCAGCAACGATTAAGCCAATCGCACCAACCAGCACAAAAGCGCTCCCCTGAACACGCCTATAAAGGAAACTACGGTTCTCTATCAACTTATAAGCACGGTTCAAGCCATCACGCGCACTCTCAACCCCATTGGTTGCTAATACGAGTGCAATCAACGTAGTAAATGAAAACAACTTACCACTCGCCTGCCCTAGAACCACTTTCACTTGCTCAGCAATCGGTTTAGCGCTACCCGCAGGCCAATGATTAAAGACCAACTGAAGAACCGATTCTAATAACTTCGGATCGCCCCAGATATTGGCAAGTGTAGCAATTAAAAGCATAAACGGAAAAATAGCCAACAAAAGCGACAATGCAATATTACCCGCATTAGCTAGCCCACCATCATTGGTAAGACGATTGATTGCATTCCAGAAAATTGAGAGAATCTCCAACATTTATTCATTGTCGTTTTATCAATAAAAAATACAAGCTATAATTCATAATAAATTAAATAACAAATTAAGATAAATATAAGTAAAGTAATATATAAATATCACACAACCTAATCTGTATAGTCTTAATAAAGGGGAATATTATGAGTATAAAAAATTACGGTATTATTGGTGTTCTTGCGGCAGGCGCTTATGGTGTATCTGAAACAGATAAATCATTGAATTATGTTGAAACAACCGCAAAAATTACAAAACTAAGCACAGAATGCACCGTTGAAAAACGAAAAAGTAAACTGGTTGAGAAAGATACAGGCGATCTAGCTTATATGGAATGTAGCCCAGCTAAAATTATTGCACCAGCAAAGGGGTATTCTGTCAGTGATATTAAATATCACCATACAATGGAATATCGCTACTTGTCTCCAGCAGATAATAACTGGCACAAAGATAAAGGTAAAAAAACCAGTTATTCTGAAGGTAGATTCAAAAACGGCCAAAGGTTTCAAATCTTAGCGCATAAAACTGAAGCCAACAAAACACGTTGGAAATAAAAAAAATAATAAAAACTTGATATAATCGAGTTTGAAAAAATATATTTGGGGCTGTCCCAGATAACTACGATAAATATTGTTTAACCCATTGGTTC
>CAZCUN010000070.1:0-13806 GCA_964502215.1 uncultured Rhizobiaceae bacterium
TGAACCAATGGGTTAAACAATATTTATCGTAGTTATCTGGGACAGCCCCAAAAATTTTAATGCCCCAAAGCTACCTTTGAGAAGATTTCAGTCATTACTGCTAATAAGAGTGAGCTTCCCTATAAAGCCTCTCTGTAAATTTAATGTTGTTCTTGTATACCCATTATCAAATAAATTAGTTTGCAATATTGTATCGTTTATTTGAAACAATTTGTGACGATTATCGCTGATTTGAATTTGTCGTTCTTTACCATCAGATAATATGCAACAACTCGGATACTTTTCATCTACAACCCTAACTTGAAAGTCTTTGAATTAATATCAGTTATTGATAATTCTAAACCATTTCCGAGTGATTTTTTGCATCTATTGTTTTCTGAATTACAAATAATTTTCCCAGTTTGAATCTCTCCATTAATGTGAACAAAGGCATATTTATATGCAAGTTTCTTTGTCGTGACTTCTTCTGACAAAGCTAGAGAAATTGAGAATGCTTGTAAGCAAAATATTGCAAAGATTAATCTTGTTAACATCAGACTAGTTATAGTGCGAATTAAGTTTTAATTACGGTTTAAAGACTAGATAGTGAACAATATGCATGTCTGCTACTGGCTAATACCTTCAATTAAGACTTAACCTCACCCCAAAACCCCAGCCAATTTCTCCCCATTCGCCTTAATCACTTCCATATCGCCCATCACGCCAGCAGGGCCCATGCGTTTGCCTTTGTGTCTTGGGATGACGTGTACATGGTAATGATAAACCTCTTGTCCGCCTGCGTCTTCGTTGAATTGATGAATGGTTATGCCGTCTGCGTTGAAGGCTTTTAGCGCGGCATTAGCAACTTTTTGAGCGGTCTGGTGAACGTGCGCGATTGTGTCTGGCGTTGCGTCTAACATATTACGGCAAGGTGTTTTTGGGATAACGAGGCAATGGCCTTCGCCTCTTGGCATAATGTCCATGAAGGCTAACGTGTTTTCATCTTCATAAACCTTGAAACACGGCATGTCGCCACGCAGAATTTTGGCAAAGATGTTGTCGTTATCATACTCATGGCTGCTCATTATTTGTTTTCCTTCTTAAAAGGTGCGTGTTCGCTCAAGATTTCATTATGTCTATCAACTTCGCGGCGTTCATGCACGAGATAATCTGCAACCGCATCACGAAGGCCAGGATGGGTAATCCAATGGGCTGAATGCGTGGTAACCGGCACATAGCCGCGCGCCAGTTTGTGAGAGCCTTGCGCACCAGCTTCAACGCGGGCAAGACCATGCACAATCGCATAATCAATCGCCTGATAATAGCAGACCTCAAAATGCAGGCAGGGATGATCTTCAATGCAGCCCCAATGACGGCCATAAAGGCAATCATCGCCAATAAAATTGATTGCACCCGCAACATATTCGCCATCGCGCTTTGCCATGATTAAAAGTGTGCGGTCAGACATCATTTCACCAATCAGCGTAAAGAACTCGCGCGTCAAATAAGGCTGCCCCCATTTGCGCATGCCTGTGTCTGTATAAAAGGCAAAAAAGCGATCCCAAATACGCTCCGTAATTTCATCACCTTTGAGAAGATCAATGGTAATGCCATTCTCTTCAAGTGCGACACGACGTTCTTTCTTGATGTTCTTACGTTTGCGAGAAGAAAGTTTCGTGAGAAAATCAGCGAATGTTTTATAACTTTCATTCAACCAATGAAACTGCTGATCCTTGCGTTGTAGGTAATTTTGCTCGCCCGCAAAAGCCCATTCATCCTGTTCCATGAAAGTAATATGCGCTGAAGAAACCTGCATGCGTTCGCAAAGTTGTTGCAACCCCTGCGCAAGGGCTGTCATACGAATGTCGCGGCCTTCGCAATCAGGAACCAGAAAACGAGGCCCGCTTGCAGGTGTAAACGGAACCGAGCATTGTAGCTTGGGGTAATAATTACCACCAGCGCGCTCAAACGCATCTGCCCAGCCATGATCAAAAACATATTCGCCTTGGCTGTGGTTTTTTAAATAACAAACCAGCGCACCCAGCATTTCTCCCTTATTGTCTTCCAAGATCAGATGTTGCCCTAACCAGCCTGTCTTTGAAGTGGCAGATTGAGACTTCTCAAGTGCATATAGAAATTCATAGCTAACAAACGGATTAAACGCACCGCTTGATTGCAATGCGTTCCACTGTGCAGGATTAATATCTTGCAGACTATTTATAATTCTGATTTGAAACTGATCGCTCATGAAGGGATAGATTGGTTCTCTTCACCAAGGTTCAAGGCTTGAACCCTTCAAATGTTACCTGATCTGCAAATTTGTCGCTATAAGCCTTGTCTTCTGGGCTTCGAACTGTCCAACTGATAACCTCGCGTCCAGTTTGTTTAAACTCACGAACAAAGCGCGTGTCTAATTCTTTTACATAATAAGAAATGAAATCAATGTTGCACTCTTCTGCAATTTTCATATGTGTTTCGTATGACTTATCATCGCCCTCTGCGGTGAGACCAAGTGCAAGGTGAGGCGCTATTTGTCTTGCCTCATATAAGAGGTGATGATCAAATGACATTATACATGCCTTGCCTTTATAAGATGAAAGTACTTCAGCTATTTGAGCAACAAAGCCTTCATCTTGTCCTTCTTTGCCTTTCATCTCAATGATTAATCCCACTTTCCCATCAACCAGATTTAGAAATTCTTCCAGTGTTGGAATTGTATCATCCGTATCATGGATCGAAATACCAGATAGCGTATTTGTGTCGATGTTGCGTGTATAGCCATTCGCATTTGTTAGTCTGTCTAATTTATAATCATGAAATACCATAGGTGTCATTTGTAACGAGGGCTGGATATCAAGTTCGATATTGTAATTGCCGTCCATAGCAGCTTTTGCCGCACTTAGTGTGTTTTCATAAATACCTTTGCTCACATCATGCAAGCCACGATGCGCGATAGGGCGCTCAATCATCCATTTAAGGTTGTGTTCATGCTTGTTTTTAAAATTCAATGCCATGGAGTTGCCTCATGCGTGGTACACGGTATGTTAGAACTTGAGATTCACTTTTAGCATAAGCGGAAATACACGCCACATGAAAACTTTATCTGTGACACTAACAATACTTTTATCCACGACAACCCTAGGCTTTTCGGCAGGCTTTGAAGTTTTACAACCCCATCGTGCTGTATACAATGTAACGCTTGAAAACGCTGAGGGTCGCTCTGGCATAAAAGGCATGAGTGGGCGCATTGTCTATGAAGTTAAAGGCAATGAATGTGAAGGCATTTCAATCCGCTATCGATTTGTAACAACCATCAATACAGACCGCGATGCTTTTACCACAGATCAACAAACAGCAACGTATGAAAGCCCTGATGGCAAAGAATTTTCATTTGAGACAAAAAGTTTTGTAAATGATCAAGCGGATCAGAAAATTTCTGGGAATGCTTCGCTTGGTAATGATGGTGTTACAGTAAAGTTGAAGGGTGAGAATGCGCGTGAACTTGATTTAGGTGATGGCATTTTCACAACAACCCATTTGGTTGAGATTTTGACTAATGCAAAAAAAGGCGAACGCTTTTTAGTGCATAATGTCTTTGATGGGTCAGGGGATGCAGATAAAATTTTAAACTCTGCTTCTGTTATAGGCACACCAAAAGCTATTGAAGATGCACTAGAAGGTGAAAATCCAAAGATACAAGAGGGCTTAAAAAACAAACAAGCCTGGCCTGTGACAATGAGCTATTTCAATAAAAAACAAGATAATACAGGCGAAGCGCTGCCAATCTATGAAGCGTCATTTCTCCTTTATAAAGATGGTGTGACGCGTCAACTCATGATGCGTTATCCAGATTACCAATTAAGAGCATCGCTTGATGAGATAGAATATTACAAAGCAGAAACCTGCAAAATTGATAATTAGGAATTCTCAATCATGCTGACAGTCTACACGCTCAAAAATTGTGACACCTGCAAAAAAGCGATTCAATGGCTGGAAGCCGAAGGCGTGGTATTCAACAATCACGATGTGCGAGCCGACGGTTTGAGCGAAGAAATCATCAGCCAAATCGTCAAAACCCTAGGCTATGAAAAAGCCCTAAACCGCCGCTCAACCACTTGGCGCAATTTAGACGAAGCACAAAAAGCAGATGTGGATAATGCGAAGGCGGTAGCGCTTATTGCAGAGCATGAGACGCTATTGAAGCGGCCTGTGTTTGTGGGTGGAGATGAGATGGTTGCGGGATTTGGGGATGATGCTAGGGCGCTGGTTTTGAAGGCTGGGTGAGTGACAATAGTATAAACGACGTGTTTAGATACTTCGCTTTTTTTAATTAAACACTTGATATCAAAATACAAAATTAGTCAGTCAACCAAGCCGGTAACTCGTTAGGCTCGTAAATACCATCTTTTATTTTTTCGAGTCTTTCTTCATTTACCAATACACCATGATAAAGTCTTTCAAGCGTTACTTTCTCATTGTTAAAGTGATCAACTACTTCATTCATCAAATCGGAGTCCATAAATGTAAGACTGATATATTTAAATACATCATGAATTGAAGCAATAGCTTGGTTCATAGCGTTTCTTGTAGCTTCAGCTAAAGGTTCGGCTTTACCTAACTTAAGTTGATAATCATTATGGGATATACGTCGATTACGCCAATCACGCGCAAACTGAGTATTTTCATGTACGATATTCAAAAGCTCTTCCATCTTTTTGCTTTTGTCGTCGCAGTCCATGTGTTGTTGAAAAAGGTGCACTGTTAAGTTTGTTTTGCCCAAAGTTTTTGAAGGGTCAGATATCCTACATACGGCTAATACTACTGCCTCAAAGAAGTGCATATTTACTCTATAAAAAAAGCTGCCTCCTGCTTTATTCAAGAGCTCAACACGTTCAGAGCCATGTCCAAATAGACTCTCGTATTGTTTCCAAGTTAACCAAAGATTGCACCATTCATTTAGACCATGGTAATAAATTGCTCCAAATTCATCGCCTAAAATTTTCTTTTTTTCTTCAAGTTGTTGATTTTCTGCTGACACTATCCACAAACCTTTCAATGTTTATACTTATAAAGATAAAATCTTCCCAATTGGGATTAGCTGGCTGTTCACTACACCAAACCTCACCCCCGAAACCCACCCCCATCTAAATATGCCTGTTCTTCTGGCGTAGTCTCTCGTCCCAACACTCCATTTCGATGCGGAAAGCGCCCAAAGCGTTCTATGATTTCGTGGTGTTCATGAACTGCGTGCAATTCGTTGGTTGGCAATATTTTTGAGATATATTGAACCGATAATATCTGGTTGCTTAAGTTTTCTGAATGTTCAAAGGGTAGGTAGAAGAACAAGCGCAGGTCTTTTCGGCATTGGTTGTCGAAACCCTCTGCAATGGCAGCCTTTGCAATCGCTAGCGCCTGTGCGTCTTGTGCAAATGCCTTTGGGCTATTTCTAAATAGATTGCGTGAAAATTGATCAAGCACAATGATAAGCGCAAGCGTTCCATCTGCTGTTTGTGTCCAGTGATCAAGCTTTCCTTCATGGGCAAGGCTATGCGTTTCATAAAATCGATCGTGAATACTTTGATCAATTTCAGGCTTCTTAACCCACCAGCCTTTTTTGCCAACACCTGCCCAGAAATCTAAAACGTCTTCTGGTTTCATTTTCTTTCACCTTTAAAATTTATGCCAAATTTAACAGCCTCTGAGCCAAATTTTTCACGAACCGTATCAATGGCACGTTCTGCATCTGCGCGGCGATTTGCTTCTGGGTCTAACATGTCATCTGGGTCTGCTTGTTCATCCGGTACTAGCGTTGAAACGCCAATGCCAAGCAGTCGGAATTTTGTGCCATCTAGCTCAGGTAACAATAGATCTGAACCCGTTCTAAATATCCGATCTTCCAGTTGTGTTGGGTCTGGAATTTGTCTTGATCGGGTTCGGCTTTTAAAGTCAGAAGTCTTGAGTTTAAGCACCACTGTTTGCCCAGCAATATGTTTGTTTTTGAGCTGAGAAGAAACACCCTCAGCAAGTTTTCGCAAAATAGGCAAAAGCTGTTCTGAAGTGGACTTGTCATCGCTGAATGTAGTCTCTTTGCTAACAGACTTTGAACCACTACTGGGCTTAATCGTACGGCTGTCTTCACCTCTAGAAAGCCTTGCTAAGTGCTGTCCCATAGAACCATATCGACGAATTAAATCTGCCTCTTCCATGTCTTGCACCGTAGCAAGATCTGTAATCCCATCTTTGGCCAGCATCTTCTGGGTAACTTTACCCACACCCCAAACAATCGAAACAGATTGTTTTCGTAAGAACGCAACAGCTTCCTCTTCACCAACGATAGAAAACCCACGCGGCTTGTTCATGTCGGAGGCAACTTTGGCTAGAAATTTACAGTAAGAAAGCCCAACAGAAACGCTTAGGTTAAGTTCATCTTCGATGCGTTTTGCAAGCCTTACCAAAACTTCCGCAGGGCATGCACCATGTAGTTTTTGTGTGCCGTTCATATCCAAAAAAGCTTCATCTATGGAAAGCGGTTCAACCATCGGGGTGAGGGTGCGCATCATTTCGCGGATGGTATGCCCAGCCTCAGAATATTTAGACATATGTGGCTTGATGACAATTGCATCAGGGCAGGCTTCAAGCGCTTTAAACATCGGCATCGCAGAATGAACACCCCTAATGCGGGCAATATAACAACAGGTTGAAACGACACCCCTTCGCCCACCACCGATGATGACAGGTTTATCTGCCAGCGATGGATCATCACGTTTTTCGACAGACGCATAAAACGCATCACAATCAATGTGTGCAATCGCGAGTGTTTTGAGTTCTTTATGACGAAGTACACGCGGGCTACCACATTTTGTACACCGCCTTGAAATAACATCTGGCGGTTGCCAACTGATGCAATCTCGGCAAAGTCCTTCGGTGAGTTCTTTGCAGTCTTCGCTCATTTCACCAACCGCTATCGCCAGAATTTAAGCTTTGGGGAGAAAACGTATGAAGCGCTTTTTGAATGTCATTGGGGTCAATGTTTTGGCTGGTGCAAAAAGCAAGCAGTGTGGGTTCATCACCCATAAAGAATTCGAGTACGGCAATCAGAAAGCTTTGTGACCCAGCCGCTTCACGCATCTCATCAGGTGAGATGCCTGTCAGAGATATAAACCGAGAAATTTGCTCTTCATCGCCTGCAATAAATTGCAAGCCCGAAATGGCAATAGAGGTCGCTGCGTCTGGTGTCATAAAAATACCGTTTTAAACTGGAGAGTTTGTTCAAAGTATAGTCGCAATTTTTTTGACTGAATTCAATCTGTTTGCAGATAAACGGGATGAAAATAATGAGCCGTAATTTTATTTCAAACGCAACCAGATATCTGTCGTCACCCTAATCATAATATTAAAGCTCAAAAATAGAGATTTTTTTGATTTGTTACCAATTCGTCAACCTTATTTGTTTATTTTATGGAAATTATTGCACCTATAACATTTTCACAGTTAGTAAATTTTATATGTGTTAGGTGAAAGGTTTGTGATGGCTAAAAAAGTTCTTATCGTTGAAGATAACGAGTTAAACATGAAGCTTTTCAATGACTTATTGGAAGCTAAAGGTTATGAAGTCATTCAAACGCGGAATGGCTTGCAAGCGTTGGATTTAGCTAAATTACATAGGCCAGATCTCATTTTGATGGATATTCAATTACCAGAAGTTTCTGGTTTGGAAGTCACAAAATGGATTAAAGAAGATGAAACAATTTCAACAATCCCAGTAATAGCAGTAACAGCTTTTGCTATGAAGGGCGATGAAGAGCGTATTAGGCAAGGGGGATGTGAAGCTTACATTTCTAAGCCAATTTCGGTCGCCACCTTCATTAAAACCATTCAATATTATATCGGTGACGGTGAATAACGTCATAATTATTAGTAATAGTATAGCGTAGTGAGACAAAAAATTGACAGCCCGTATCTTAGTAGTCGATGACATCCCGACAAACGTAAAATTGCTGGAAGCACGTTTGATGGCCGAGTATTTTCAAGTGCTTACCGCAAGCAATGGCCAGGATGCATTGGATATTTGTGAAAGTGGGCAGTGTGATATGGTTCTGCTTGATGTGATGATGCCAGGTATGGACGGATTTGAAGTTTGTAGAAGACTAAAATCTAATCCTGAAACAATGCACTTACCAGTTGTAATGGTGACAGCTTTAGATCAACCAGAAGATCGCATCAAAGGCCTTGAGGCAGGTGCAGATGACTTTTTAACTAAGCCAGTAAATGATCTTGCGTTAGTAACGCGTGTTAAGAGCCTCGTTCGTTTGAAGATGTTGACTGATGACCTTCGTTTAAGAGCCTCTAGTGGCGATCAGCTTGCTATGAATTATAATCAAGTGATGGAAGAAATTGCCAGCCCAAAAGAACGCCCTAACATCATTATTGTTGATGATCGTGCCGCGTCTTATGAAAAGATGGTAGAGATACTATCTGTAAAAAATAATGTTGAAGTGGAAACAGACCCTAAAGATGCCTTATTCCGAGTAGTTGAGGGACAATATGATCTTGCAATAATTTCTCTGAGTTTAGAAAACTTTGATAGTTTGCGCTTATGTTCGCATTTACGTTCACTTGAACGCACACGCCTGTTGCCGGTGTTAATTATTTCCAATCATGGACAGGAAGAAATTGTTAGTAGAGCAATGGAAATTGGAGTGAATGATTACATAAAGCGTCCAATTGACAACCATGAAATGTTAGCAAGGGTGAAAACGCAATTAACGCGTAAACGTTACAACGACTGCTTGCGTGCTTCTGTTCAGCAAACCATTGAAATGGCTGTAAAAGATTCACTTACTGGTCTGCATAACAGACGATATTTTGATATGCATTTTTCAACACTATTCGAAAAATCATTGTCTTCTAAAAAACCAATTACTGCCCTTATGTGTGATATTGATAAATTTAAGGCAGTTAATGATACATACGGTCATGATGTTGGTGATGCTGTAATAAAAGAAATTGCAAATCGCATCCATAAGAATGTCAGAAATGTTGATATTGCTTGTCGGTACGGTGGCGAAGAATTCGTTGTTATTATGCCAGATACTGATGTCGCGTATGCTCATGTTGTAGCAGAACGTATTCGCCGTGAGGTTGAGGAGCATCCAGTTTTAGCAGAAAATGGTTCTAAGCAGATTTATACAACTATCAGCATGGGGTTATCATGTGTTGAGTTTGAAAACGATTCTCCTGAAAAACTAATAAAACGTTCTGATAATGCACTCTATTCTGCAAAACGAGCAGGGCGTAACCAAGTTGTGACTGTAGCAGCTTAAAAGTACGTTTTTTTCATTAAAAACCTTCAAATCATCCAAACTACGTAGCTAATCGTCAATTCGCTACGGGTTTTAGCTTAAGTATTATGAATATTAAGGATTAATACTAACCCAGAATTGCGAAATGGTTACCAAGGCATTAACGAGCAGTTGATTTTTGAGCAAAACTGAGTCAAATTTCATCCATAACTTTTAGAGGATATATTTCTCTCTAAATTTTATTGCCCTACGGAGTGCTCAGGTCCGCCGCATCTCCTGGGTCCGTGGGGTCGTCGGTCGGAAATATTTGGATCAGTTAATGGCCTCCTCGTACCATTCCCAAAGTCCGACCGACCCCTTCTTTTTTTAAATTAAAACAACAAGCCCAAGCGAAGCAACATTGTGTTCGTTTGGCGCTTTGTTGAATATTGTAAAATTGAAAGACGATTTAATCAGGCTGGTATTGCTACAATGCTTTGATTAAATGTCTTGATCAAATAATGGCTTAGCATCTTTTTTTGTTATGAGAGGTTTAATCGCGTTTGCTTTTTCAAGTAAGTTAAATTCAAGCGTTTCGCTGTCCAGAAAGCCAGTGATGCGTTTTGACAGTTCGTCTATGTCTTGTTGCGCATGACTTGCAAAAACTACGTGAGCGCCGTCAAATTCCCATATATGACAATGTTGAAAGACTTCCTGCATTGCTGCGATTTTTTGATGTAGCCGCTCGTCAATAATAACGAGATTAGCCATCAACACGCCATCTTGTTTGAGCTTGCGCTCACAAAGCTCAAAAAATTCTACAGTACCCATGTGATTTACATGCTCACCACCACCAGCAAAAACATCTAAAAAGATAATGTCATATTGATTGTCACGTGATTGTAGGTCTTTACGACTATCAGCAGGCACAATGTGTTTTAAAGTATTTTCTCCCAACCCAAAATACTTATTTGAAACGGCTAGGACATTGGGGTCGATGTCAGTACCCTCAATAATAATGTTTTGAAAATAATGATGGAATAGAAGTGCAATACAACCGCCCCCAAAACCAGCAAGGTAAATGTTTTCAGGAGGCGTTTTTTGCCAAAAAGAACTCAAAAATGCAGCTTGCTGATAATTTGCAATGAGTCGTAGTGGATTAGTCAGATCAATCCTCGACATGATATTGCTAAGCTTGTGCGTATCATTGTCATAACAATACATTTCTAAAATATCAGCTTCCTTGCGGAGGAAAATACCTTGAAGATCACCCTGTATGATTTTCTCAAACGTGTCTTGCGATCTAAGTGGAGCAAGGCGCTCATGAATGGAAACAAGGTTGGAAGCTTGCCAAACTGAATGAGGGGAAGGGGCCTTCACTGAAATAACTCCAATTGCATACTCAAAAAAATAAAGCAATTTTCATGCCAGCGTTTTGCTAAGTCGATTTGATAATATTTAATTGACCAACAAAAAAGCCGCTACAAAGAGCGGCTTGTTTAATCATACTTGAAAGCTAAAATTACTTGATTTTAGTTTCTTTGAATTCAACGTGCTTTTTAGCAACTGGGTCATACTTACGCTTGACCATTTTTTCAGTCATTGTACGGCTGTTTTTCTTAGTTACGTAAAAGAAACCAGTGTCAGCTGTGCTTTCCAGCTTAATTTTGATTGTGGTGGCCTTTGCCATGATATTTATCCTGTGTCTGGAACCTGTGAGCTTAATATTAAGCTATTGAGGAACGGAAATAAAACAGGCCGCATGTTTGCGACCATCTGTTGAGCGCAAATTACTTAAAGCCACTCAAATGTCAAGCAATTGCTTCATACTTGCGGTGGTTTTGGCTCTCGAGCGAGATGATTGCGTTTAATCCATACTTTGCAGCCTTGTGAACCTGTATTTAAGCTCACTTCATCGCCCACAGGCAGTCGCAACCACGATTGTTCAACAAAGGCTTCACGATCCAAATCAAAGTCGCCATCTAAAACCAAAACTTCGATGCCTTTTGGCGCAGATAGTTTGATTTGAGAATCAGCCTTCCAACGTTCCAGACAAACAATCTCATGATCATCTTCATGCAAAGGCATGGTTTCTATTGCCTCCGATACGTTGTTCCAATTTGCCTTGTTGGTATCAATGCTGAACTGGTTACGGTCTTCCATGTTAAACTGCCAAAGCTTCACCAATATTGTGCAGCCCTCTTTTGAACCAGGTGTATGGCTGGTTGTCGGTGGATTTCGCACATAAGTACCTGTTGGATAATCTCCGTGTTCGTCTTGGAAGACACCGTCCAACACAAGGAACTCTTCACCACCGGTATGGCTGTGGGGGGAAAAGTGGCTTTCAGGGGCATAGCGCACAATTGTTGTAGCACGCGCTACTTCTCCACCAAGACGATCAAGCATACGCCGATCAACGCCTTTCATGGGGGAGGCTAGCCAGTCCATTTTACCAGCATGAACAATCGCACGTTTATTAAAATCAGAATGAAGTTCCATGGCGTCCAAGAAAGTCGGAGTAAATTTAATATTTTAGCTCGTAAAAATATACGAACTAAAATACTTATACGCAAACTTCAAATTTAAATTATTGAGCAATCTTCAAGGTCATTGTACCAACGCCTGCTGCGATGTTGTAACCTTCTTGAATTTGCGCACTTAGTGGCTGAAGAGCGATTGATTTATCAAACCCACCAGCAAGCAGATTAGCACCAAGACCAACACCTACGGTTGCTTCTGCGGATAATCCTGCATATTCACCTTCAAGCGATCCACGACCAAGCTCAGTTGTAGGTGCAAGGACTGTCCAGCTGATTGTAGTAGCCTTCGTTTCACCAATATCAAGACCAAACTTTTTCACGTTCCCGTTGTAAAATTCTTTCTGGCCATCAGCACCCAGAAACTCACAACGCATGTCTTTCTTAGAGCCAAAGATGAGGCCAATGCCGCCAGAGACGTCGCAGGTCAAAACACCTGCTTCAAGTCGTGTTTGATTAATATCAAATGTCTGTGCTATTGCCATTGTTTGCATTGCCACAAGGGTAAATGCAGTAGTCGCCAATTTTGTAACAGATTGTTGTGAAAAATATTTCAAGTGATTTCCATTCTATAGTTTGGGAGAGTTTGTCTGACATAATGCGCGCCAAGGATAACTAATATTGACATAATTTATGCTTAAACCAATGGGCTGTATGTGCAATAAAACACACATTGTACTAGAGGCAGTATCTAATTGCGGTCATTCAATTTAAGTGTAGGAGGTTCTTTAAGCCAGAAATTGGGTTTTTGTACGGCCGCCTCACCCTCAGAGTAAATTTGTTGAAGATACTTTGTATCAAACGTAAGTGCGTCTTTTTTGGGTGGAATAGAATCAGGAATTGCTGTGAGATTAAAATCAGTATTCGTGTTAACGGCTCTTACATATCCTCTAAAGACGATTTGTTGTGTAAGTTCGCGTGTAATACCAGAAAGCGATTTTGCTGCAATACTTTGGATATCAAGTTCAACTGGCTCATTTGCATCTTCCAAAGATAAAGAACCATTGATGATTACATATATCTCTCTCTTGCGCGCAGGCTTATCGAACAAGAAGTCACTCAATACAACCGGCGCTTTAATACCACCATCTGCATGTGCCTGCCGCAATTGAACGCCGCGTACTGGCTTTAGGAATACAGGTGGGAAAAATACAGGAATAGCAGCAGACGCTCTTAGAATTTTTTGGAAAAACTGAACCCTGTCTGCACGCCCCGCAGCACCACCAGCAGCAACTAACCCCATGTCCCAAACAACCAATTCACCCGCATCAAGGTTGGTTGTTGCTATATAAAGTCGACGACCTTTTTCATGTTCTGCTGCAACTTGATCAAGAATGTCTTCCGTAACAATTTCTTCAATCTGTTTTTTCAAAGGCTCATTGTCAAATAGGCTTTCAGAGAAAAATCCCGCAAAACCCTTGTTTTTAAAAATGCTTTTATTCGTTTGAGAAAGGTATAAATCTTTCATGAGCTTGTCGTACTTTGAGCCTAGAAAGGCAAAGACAGAAATCAAAGCGCCTGTGCTTGAGCCTGTAACAATATCAAAGTTTGGTCTTCTACCCGTTTTTGTCCAGCCATTAAGAACACCAACCCCATAAGCGCCATCAGCCGAGCCGCCCGAAAGCGCTAGAATAGAAAGCGTTTGACGAAAATCATTTAACGGTTTTGCATTTCCGTCCATGATTTTATCGTTGATCGCGATTGATTCAGTTGGCGTTACATTGCGAAATTCTGCACTTTCCGCAGGGCGCTTGTTTGTAGCGCAGGCTGTAACCATCAGCAGTAAAAAACAAAAAATAACAGTCTTTGTGGCTGAGAAATAATTGTTCACCAAAGAATTGTTATTAGAATTATTATCAAAAAAAGAAATATTAATGTGCATGCTGTGTAAAATCCAAAACTTATAATTCAAAATATTTATCAGCTTGGCTGAGTCTCTACAAATAAATATAAGTTAGGGGCTGTCCCAGATAACTCAAAAATGGGTTATCAATATGGGTATGAGAAGA
>CAZCUN010000071.1:0-13060 GCA_964502215.1 uncultured Rhizobiaceae bacterium
CTTTGGTGGAGGAGCGAGCGGAAGCCGCAGGGCTTAGTTTGGTTGAATATTGTCGGCACGCAATATTCAAAACCCGCATTGCCTCCAAACGCGGCACAATCGATCAGGCACTGCTTGTTGAGTTGAACCGTGTCGGGGTTAATCTCAACCAAATAGCGCGTCATTTCAATGCAGGGCGCGATTTACCGCCTGATTTTCCTGATGTGTTGGCAGAGATTAGGCAAGCCGTTCAAAAGGTGCTTGCTCATGGTTCCTGATATTGCCAAGAAAGGTCACAGCTTTGAAGGTGCGCTTGCCTACTACCTTCATGACAAAGGCAAAGACACAGATGAGCGCGTAGCATGGACTGAAACGCGCAATTTGATGACGGATGACCCACAGGCTGCCAAACGCATCATGATAGCCACTGCATTGCAGTCAGACGCGTTGAAAGAGCAAGCAGGCATCAAAGCCACGGGCAGAAAATCAAATGCCCATGTGTACGCCTATGCGCTTTCTTGGCATCCTGACGAGGCAGAAGCTTTGACCAAGGCTGAAATGCTATCTGCGGTTGAGAGTTCCCTTCAGGAGCTTCAGGCAGAGCATTTACAGGCCATTGTGGTTTGTCATACCGATCAGAAGCACCCGCATGTGCATGTGGTTCTTAATCGTGTTGACCCTGCCGATGGCAGGATGCACCCGTTTAAAAATGACCGTCTGCAATTATCAGACTGGGCTAATAATTACGAGCGTGAGCGTGGTGAGATTCTGACCCCTGCCCGTGAAGAAAAGCGTCAGGAGCGCGAACAGAACAAAGATCAGAAATCGCGTCAGAATTATGCTGAGCTGAAACGTAAAGAAGCATCTGCACAGCCAAAAGATAGTCTCTCCCCTGCGGCTATGTTGAAGGACTTGGGCGACGCGCAGAAAGAGAGCCACCGTCAAGAGTGGAGCGAACTTTCTGCGACGAACAAGGCCAAGCGTAATGCCATTTACGATGATTACCGCAAACGCATTCAAGATGCGGCCGCCCTTCATAAAAAAGAGACAAAGCCGTTTTGGCGCGATCACTTCAAAAATGAACGTGAGCGCAAAAAGGCATACGACAATCGCGAAACCAATATTCTTGGCGTTGTTCAAAATGCCATGTCTGCCACTGCTTATCAGCACATGGCTGGCGAATTAGATGGTAAGGGGAAACTATCGGCTACGTTTTCCAATGTGCTTTCGTCGCAGAAACGTCGTGGCATTTTTGAAAAGCGGTTGGAGCTGGACAGGAAATCCTTACACCGCGAATTGAAATCCATCCTCGATGAGGACATTAAATCGATACAGTCGCAGCGCAAGGCAGCGTTAAAAGTTCAACGCGCCTCATTCGATCAATCCCGTAGCGAGTTGATTGAACGCCAAGATGCAGAATGGGCGAAAGTTCGTGAAGCTTGGAAACAGCTTCGCGGTCATTCTTATCGTCGCTACCAGAGGAGTGAAAATCCAGTGAAAAAGGATTTTGACAATACCCGCCAACCCAAACCCGTAGAGCCTAAAAAACAGCCTACTCGCAGGGCAACGGTTTCTGCGCCATCCCCTGCCCCCTCACCTTCAGGTGAAGTGCCAAGGACGACAGCGAAAAAACAAACCGTACCTGCCAAGGATTGGTCTAAGTCATCGACAACAACCAAGTCTGCTAGGACCAAGCCAGTGAAAAAGGATTGGGATAAAACAGGCGCAAATAAAGCGCCTATTGTTCCGCCAAAAGACTGGGGTAAAAAAGTTGAGCGTCAGGGTGTAAAAGCGACCTACGACAAGTCAACCAGCAAGAAAGTTGCTGACCCCAAAGACTGGTCTAAAAAGGCAGAACGGCCGCGAGAGATTAGAGAAGCACCAAAACCTAATAGGGATTTTGATAGATCGAGATAATTTCAGAAGGAATAACAGTGGGAAATAAAAATATAATAGCTAGCCCTGAAATATATATGGCCGATAGAGGCAAAAAACTTCAAGAAAGATTGGAAGAAGTTTCTTTATCAGCAAATGAAGAGGCAGAAATTATTGAATCTCAGACGATTAAAACTGTTAGAGATACGATTGTTGGAATTATTCCAATGGGAGAAGCTATTGGAACTATTTTAAACTGGAATGATGAGGTCAATTCAGAAATTGAGAATGCAAAGCGTAATCTTTTAATTGAGAAATATTTTGATAAGTCAGATGAAAATGAAAAATCTATTGAGCAGATTAAAGCTTTAATTACGAATCCTTATGGCAGCACTTTATTTAACAAGATATTGCAGATTTTAGATGCAAGTCCACCAGATGAAAAATTGATTGGTCACTTATCTGCTGCGTTAAAGTATATATCTGATAATGATTTTAAAAAACTATTTGATGAACATAAATTTGCACTATCTCAAATTGAAAAACTTACGCCACAAGGTTTGACGGTTTTGTCAGACTTTAAGAATTGGCCTATATTTTTTATGAATGGCTATAGTTCAAATGGCGGTAAAATTACATCTGATTGGATTATGGATTTCACCAAAGCTTATGCGGCACATAAAAAAATTTCTGATAATGAGATTATTAATCGTATTTTACATTCAGTGAATGAGCTTGTTTCTTCTCGTTTGATTGAAGCTTGGCTTACACAAGATGATGACAAACATGCAGGTGTCATTCCTTCCGATATTGGGAAGTTTATTATTCCATATATTCAATCATAAAATGTGAATAGGAATATTTGCTTATTGCAAAATAGATAAAATATCTATAATATAGATTATATTCATTGAAAGGAGTTTTGGCATGGCAACTGTAACATCAACAGAGTTTCAACAAAACGTTGGAAAATACAACGATATAGCAATGCGTGAACCCGTTGTGATTACAAAGCAGAACCGTGATGCGCTCGTTTTGCTTTCAGTAGAAGATTATAAGCGTATGAAGCAACACGAACCTATGGAGGATGAAGTGACAGAAGAAGATAAAAAACTCATCCGTGAGCGGATGGAATTGCATCGCCACACTATTGAGAAATTAGCTCGCTAATGAGTGAGCCAGTTTGGCTAAGTCGTGGCTTAGTAGATGCTTTGCATCAACAATCAATAGAAACTGCTGGAGGCTCTCAAGGATTGAGAGACTCTGGCCTTTTGGAATCTGCGCTTGCACGACCACGTAATCTCCATGCTTATGGTGAAACTGATATCTTTCAATTAGCGGCCAGTTATGCAGAAGGAATTTCTCAGAACCATCCTTTCGTTGATGGCAATAAGCGGGTTGCATTTTCGGCGGCGGATATGTTCTTACTTAAAAATGGCTATGATCTGCAACCATCTAAAGGCGATGAACACGCCGATATGATTGAAGCCCTTGCTCAAAGTCATATCGACCGTGATAAAGCGGCGCATCATTTAAAGGAGTATTCCCACGTAAAAAAGCGTGAGCAGTCTGGTAAGGATTGGTCAAAGAAGACAGATGAAAAAAAGAAAATCAGCAAAGCGCCTACTTTAAATCATGATAGAGGTAGAAGTCGTTGATTAATGCTTTTGAATAAGGGGCTGATTAATGGCAAAAGTTAGTGTTATTGTTTACTGGATTGATGAGAGTTTTTCTGTACGCTCTGAAGTGCTTCATCCCTATCATTTAAAAGGTGGCGCAACGTATGAAACGGAAGCTTGGCATATCAGTAATGACGCTGAACATATTGAAATAATCATACTGGATCGTGCGGGTAATTCTCTTGAGTTAGAGCGTGTTGATCGCCTCAAGAAAAAAGCACGGGAACTAAAAACCAAAGGCATTCAGTAGAACTACTATACAAAAATTAAAAGATTTGTTGCAATAATAGTGTGCTTAAAGATACTGCTAATGTGACTCCGAGTGTGACCCCAATTACCGTCAAAGTCTTCTTTAAAATTGATTTCAATTTAGATAAAAAATTGTTCCAGTAGGATTTATTATTCTGATATATCCTACGCAATATCAAGGTTATTATTGTTAGAATAATGACCGTCCAAAGTGCATGTAACCAATAAGTGATGAAGAGATAATGAGTAAACTCTATTAGCTTACTGATTGCACCAAACAGAAAAAATACACCGAAAAATACTAAAATTGCGCCACCCCAATCACTATCATTTCCAGTTTGAGGACTGGAAGTGTTTGAAGTAGTTGTGTTGTTATTATTTTTCTCGTAAGCGGTTAAACCAACATGGTTTGAATAACTCCCAGTATGAGTTCCTTGTAATCCTTTGAAATAATCATCAAGTCCATCCGCCATCTAATTCGCGCCTATGTTTGGTCTAGTTAAAACGCAATGTTATGTTAAATTAAAATTATTTGCAAAACTGCAAAAATACATACTTTTAGATAACACCAGTTTCTTTCAGCTTAGCATAGAGATATGTTGCTTCACCTGCCAATCCTGATTTTTCAGCTAGTTTAGCCCCTTCACTTGGTGTGAGTGACAACGTAACCTTATAGCTTCGTTTTTCTTCTTTTTGCTTTGGTGGTCGGCCAACCCCCTGCCCTTCACTAGGTTTAGATTTTTCAATCATCTTTGCAACGGGTGGCAAATCATTTGATGGAAGTATGACGGGTTTTTTTGTTGCGCCTTTTAAGGCAGACAGATCATTTTTACTTGGCATATTTTCCTCCGTCTATTGCTTTGTAAATTTCATCAAACTGCGCGGCTACATCACGATATGTGTATGCGGCCAGTGGATCGCTATCCATGATTTGCTTGATTGATTGTTCTTTTTCAAAGATGGCATCAAAGGCTTTTGAGAATTTTAAAGGTAATACTGGCACTTCAAATTCAATACTGGATGAAACAGCATCCGCCACATTTTGATAGTCCCTGCTCTTGCGCCAATCACCTGTAAAACGTTCGCCACTTTGCTTTTGCAGTTTGGTAGCAATTACCATGATTGATTTTGTGAACTTTGAAATTTCATGGATTGTACCAATACCACTGTTTAAGGATTTAACTTCATTGAAGATCGGCACAATCACCAAGTCAGATTGCTTGACCGCACTTGTGATACTGTTTGAATGCTCAGAAATTGCCCCTGCTAGATCGAAAACAATATCAATGCCTTCTGGTATTTCAGGAAATGCTTCTGTGAGGTCAACCGCAAGCAAACGGTTATCTGGAATAAAACTATCAAAGACATGGAACTGCTCATTTGTGCCTATGGCGTATTCACGATCAAGGGCGATATTGGTTGCTATGGGCGTTTTACCTGCCGAACCTTTGGCGCTGTAGATTGTTATTTTCATTTTGAGGCTTTCGAGTGAATCAATATTAACAATGGTATCAAAAATATCGATATAAACAATAATATTTAATTAATCGATACTATCAGTAATTTTGATAGCATCGAAAATATTGGTAATATCGTTATTATCTAGCTGATCCGTGCTTCTGCACATACCATTTTACGTAGCCTATAAATGAGCCGTCTGGATTATCGGGCAGAGCTTTCTTTACCTGCAACATGCCGCGCCATTCATCTTCTAAGAAATAAATATCGTAGCCACCGTTGAATTTACGAGCGACTTCCATTGTTGAACCTTTGAGATTGATCTTATCGATCGCACTTGGCGTTTCTGCTTCAGTATAAATCTCTGTAAACTCGCCACGTGGGCGGATTTTAATTAGATCGCCCACCAACTCAAACGTGTAGTCAGGTATGTGTTTATGGGTGATATTGTCATCGATGATGGATTTCATCATACGTTTGAACTCAGCTTGCGTTGAAGAAGAGCCAGTCAGTTTATGCAGTGTTTCAAGACGTAAATGCCAATAAGTGCCTTGTCCGCACATTTTACGAGCAACCTCATATAAACGCCGCTCTAATGGCTTTCTAAGCCTAAAATAATCGCGTGAGATTGTGAGAAGGTCTTTGCCTTTTTCATTGATTGCATTGAAAACCCAGTCGGAGAGGGTGATTTCAATAGCCTGCATACGGCCATCACGGCTTTCCTTGATGGTTTTTGCATTGTCGATGAAGCTAAATACTTCCCATTGTTCTTTGCCGCCAGTGGTGATGTTTGTTTCTATCTGTGTACCTTGCAGTCTCTTCAAAGCATTGCGGAATAGATCGTAACCCTTTTTATTTGTAGCTCTATTCGTCGTTTTAAGCAGGTCGTGAGCGTTAAACCGCAAAGTTCTATGTATTGGTCTACCTTCATTCAAAGCAGCCATACACTGCGAGATACAGTAAATTAGAATGTCTCTGTCATGCACCGTAGCTAACCCAAGGGCGGAGGGTTGCAGTTTTAGCCAGTTTTGACCGCGTCTAAATTCACGAGAAGCCATATCTGGTTTAGTTGATAGCGTGAAAAGCGGATTTTCCATTGATGCAATGTCAGATTTAGGTGCTGCATCAAAAATATCGCATACAAAAAAATCAGGTTCTGGATGCCTGACAGGAAGTAGGGGGCTTCTATCTAATTTTTCTATATTATTAGCCATAGGATTGATTCGTAACTTTACACATAACTACTATTCGGAACTTCACACATGGAAGTCAATATAATTCGGAACTTCACACATTATGGAATTGGGATAACTCCTGTATTAAATACTTCAAGATTCGGAACTTCACACATAAAGATTCGGAACTCTACACATAGAACTTCGGAACTTCACACATAGAACTTCGGAACTTCACACATAAATAATATAAAAAATCCTATATTTTTTCTTTTTTTACAATGCTTTATGAACTTACCATAATTTGCAAACACTATTTTAAACACAAATTAAAACACATAGGCGCTACGCACCATTAAATGGACTGCTATGCAGTCTTTAAAGGAATCCGCCTTTAAGCTCGCTAACGCTCGCGGCGGATAATTTATAAATATATAAGGTTCGCTCCGCTCACCAAAGATCAGAAGAAATTTTAGCTGATACCGCCTGCCTTCTTATGATTATCAAAACATAGAACCTGAACACCACCAAGAGACGCTTCGCTTCTGCTCTTGGTGTCTTATCAGAACCATATGTTTAGAAATCCTTGCGAGGCGGCTCCGAAGATCAGAGAAAATAAAAACCAGTCAGATTCATAAAATATATAAATAGGTACATAGACATGCAGAAAGGAGGTGATAATCCATGCAAATCATACAAACATTTGAAAATGACCAATTTATATTCAGATCAGAAAATATGACGCTAACCATAGCGTTTGACGTAGTCGCTGACGCAAAATTTTATGGCTATGATTTACTCGATAAGAGTTTCATAGAAAGCATTTTTAAAAATAGGTGATGGGAGGGGGGATACACCCCTTCCAATTAATCTTAATCATCTAAATTATTGCGATCTTCGATTAATTCTTGCCGAGCTTTTTGTGCATCGGTGAGCTGGCTTACAGTTTCAATTAATAAGTTTTCCCAAACAAAAACAATTTGGCCAGCTTTTTCAAAACCTATCCAACTCCCTGCTCTTCCAACTGCCTGAATGATTTCTCTTTTTCTTAATGTTCCAATCTCTGAAAATCCCTTACCAGGGCCTAATCTTATGTTAGCACCGCTAATAGCTGCATAAAATCTGTTGTCGTCAGTTAAATTAATACCTGAAAGTAATACAGGTTTGCATGCATGCATCTGCTCATCTAATTTTAATCCAGTGAAGGCAGGTTCGTTAAAATAGTCATAAAAACTAATATTCAAATTTGTAGTATCTTGGTCAACGCCTATAAAAAATTGAGATACTGTTGGTAAACCATCAAGGGAATCCATTGAGTCACAAAGCGAGTGTACTTTGTACAATTTCTCTCTCGTAGGAATATCAGAATTTAGGTTGCTATGCTCATGCACCTCTAGCCAAGAAAGAATTTTACAAGAACCTTCTGGGAAACCTCGCTTATTAGCTGTGAAATGATGATTTGGATAATCACCACGCGCATTGCATTGAGCAATTCGTCCATCTACTTCTGGTATGAATTTTTTATCACCTACCGGTGTAAATTTACCAAATTTTACATCTTCTGCAAAAATATCATCAGAAGCATAAATTTTACTATGAGATAAAACAGAAAAAAATATTGTTATAAGTAAAAATGAAATTAAACTACTAAATCTGTATGACATTATTATTCCAATAAATATTCATCTATTATCTGCATTAAATGTTATGTTAATAAAATTGTAAAGTGATTTACAATTCCAGCCCATATAAATCTTGAATTTCCTCTTCTTGAATACAAAGATATTCAAGGGTTTGGGCTTGAGTTGTGTGTCCAAATGCTGACATGAGCAAGGGAATTGGCTGGTTTTTCTGAACGCGTTGATGATAGCCCCATGTTTTACGCATGGTGTGCGAGCCATAATTACCTTTTAAGCCAACTTCCCGACACCATCTTTTGACCATTTTATGAACTGCGGCTACGGTCAGGGCTTCACCTGTTTTTTTAGATGAGAATAGGGGAGCATGAGAGCGTTTGTCGGGATGAATTTTTAACCAATTATCGATGGCATCCACAACGGTTTGATTGACGGTTACAGATCGATGCTTTCCCGTCTTGGATTGTTTGATTTCCAGACGGTCACCTGCTTGCAGGTAATCGACCTGTGCGACTGTGAGGGATAGAATTTCTCCTGCGCGATATGCAGTGTTTATTCCGAAGGTGAATAGGCACAAATCGCGTGGATTGTCCGCGTAGAGCTTCTTAATCCGTTTTATGGCTTTGAGATCGCGAATTGGCTCAACCTTGATGGATGAGCCTTTTTTTGGGCGATTTTTGTTGCCTGCTTCAGACATGCAGTTTACGCCAACTTATATTGATAAAATTAATATTACTTGGCATTAAAAATTGAACCTTCATAAAATTAGATAGTTTGAATAAACATCAAGATATTGATTTATATATAGTATTACTAATTTTTATGAAAGCCAAGTATTTATCAAAAGTTGGCATTATATGGAAGAAAGAGCAAAATCAAGCTATTAGTAACCACCCTAAAAAGGTGTATCCATGAAACCAGTTTAATTTCCTTTTTTATATGAAATAGAAATGACACCTGTATTGCATTGTACAGTTTTCAGTATTTCATTCACAAAAATGTCCGCATTATCGCTCGCTTCTTTGATGATATTCTTTGTGTTTTCAGAGCTATCAACGTCATTAATAAGTTGTTCAACTACAGTCAGGTAAGGAAGCGCGGCACCTGCACCCACGAGCACACTAGGTATAAGGACTGCTGCCATATTGCAGTTATCTATGTTCTTGGGATCGAAGCCGTTCCTATCAATGTCAGATATCAATTTATCAACGTTATTTGCTTGAATAGACCCTGTTAATGAACCATTTTTAGAACGCCAATTAGCATAGAAGTCTATTGCACCTGAAATGTCCTCTTTGCTCCCTTTAAAGCGAGTGGTTCTCTGAAGGGCGGCCGCAAACGGGTCTGCAATTTCCCTCACATTAGCCCAAAAAAGCTTTTCACCGGAACTCTTCTTTTTGAGGAGAATGGGCGCATAAATCTTGTCGAGAAGTTTTACTTCTTGGAGTTGAAAAGTTGCATTTTGAATGCTCAAGGTTTGCAACCGTTCCCATGCCACGCTGTCGAATAACATTGCGCCGCGCAGAGCTGGCTCTTCTAATTCTGCTAAGTCTTTTGCTGTGATCTGATCCTTTGTTAAATATTCCAAAACCTTTGCAGGTGTTACAGCAGAGAGGCCAAGACCTATTGTATCACCAGACAGTAATGAGATTTCGGCTTTCAGTTCGAAGATGTTTTCATGCCTTTCTAGGGATGCAGTAAGTTGAATACTTTCCTTAGCAAGCTCTCTCGCTATTAGTCGCTGAAGGCGCTTATCATTCTGAGAAAGAATAGCTGCGAGCTCCTTGATACCATCGTCATTCAAGGTGATGCCCTCGATCGATAGATCTATTTTCTCAGGGAACCCATTAAATGACATCAGGCCATTTTTGGCTATTGATGCACGAACGGACTTGACCAAAATTTCTGTCTTTGTGTTACCAGCACCGATTTCAGAAGTTGGAATTTTGACATCATTGAGGGTAAACACATAAGCGTCATCCGTGTGGGCTGGATCAGCATTACATCGTAAATCTGTGCAATAGATTTCTAGTAGCGTGTTTAAGCCTTCACTCCAATAAGGCGTGACATCCTGAGTTCTGGGTTCAGTAATACCGAAAAGTTTCTGGATGGTACTTTGTGCATAAGCAGCATTTAAAATAGGTGATAGAAGAATACCGATAGCCGCTATAGTAGCTATCGAAAATCTGCGACATTTTAATTTCATGTTTTTATCCATTCGGGTTGATCTTGAGGCGTCCGAGAAACCAGAATACTAGTCACCATTTGTGCAAAAAAATATGTAATGAAAACATAGAAGCCTATTTGAAAATCCACTACGTAACCAGTAGTGCGCGAGATCACAAAAACTATAATAGCAACCACAAAAATATCTAACATGGATAATCTGTGAACCGCAGTCAGCGCTTTATTAAGACCTTCAAATTGGCCTCCGAAGGCAACTGCGAACGTTACCAGCAGCTTGAAAATCGGAAATAAAACCGAGAATAAAATGATTAGGATAGCCGGAAAGTGATTGTCCAAATCCCAGAGCCTCGTGGCTCCGCCGATCACACTGTACTGGTCGGTACGTTCAATGTTAGCGAACTCGACTTCCAGCAGGCTCTCACTTAGAAGGGCGATGTCCTCATCACTCATATCGTTCAAGTTGGGGGCTATATTCCGAATGAGTTCAAGAATTGAAGCGCCATTGATCGATAAGGACATGATGGGCAGAGTTACGGCAAAATAAAGCAGAATGCTAGTGGTTACCATCATGCCTAATAGAATAGTTCTACTTCCCACTGCTACTAACCTCATTCAAGTTGATTGGCATCATACGGAATCTAGAATTTATGTCCATAGTTCTTATACTTAATTTAAAGTGCTTCCTATTTTGGATAAGGAATTCGTTTTGGTGCAATTTCGGATGGCTTTGATCGCTCGATAACTGGATTGTCACACAGGCTGTTTACCAATATTTTTCGAGCAATTCGACATATGGCCCAAACCAAAAGCCACTTTTTGTTATATGATCATCAGATAAATAAATACCTTGGGTGACAAGTCCAAAAAAGAAACACAGCCCTATTATTCTGACGGCTATGTTAGAAATTTTCCCTAGTAAGAACCCAAAGGCTTGACCTGCTGCGATATACATACCCAACACTACAATTCCTTTAGCAGCGTCAATGGGCAGGTAATGGTTCAAAGTCACTGTAAGATAATTGATTAGTTGCGGCATCAAAAAAATTGATGCGACCATAATTGCCAAAATTGTAAAAAGCATTGGGATTTTGCTCGTTGCAGTAATTTTAGAGTTAAATTTAAAACCCTGTTTTTTTCGTTTTAATTTTTTAGGTTCTAAGAAATAAGGTTGGACTGCCAGATTATAGGTTTCACCTGTTGCTGAAAACATAATCATGCTGTTGGCTACTGGTGAGCCGTTTTGTTTTGCTATTAGTTTTTTTACCTGATCTGGTGGGATGCGTGGTGTCCCAGCAAGTCCCATTTTATGTTGATAATTACGGCGCGTATTTTCATCTTCACGCGCCCATCTTTCTTTTGCATCTTTTTTACTTTCTAGAAATTTTGAATCCCAGAATAAGTTTTTTTCCTGAAGATGTGGAGGTGTTTCATAGATTTCTTCAGGGCGAAGCGTGCCTATTTGTTTCGAAACGTACTCCAATGTCAGAGCATCCGAATTGCCAAAGAAAATTTGTGCATCTGAATTTCCGAAGAAAGTTTCCATACCTTCCTTGCCATAGAGTTTTTGTAGTTGTCCTAGGTCTTGAAGGAATGGCCAAAGATGCACTCCATAGGATGGCATTAAACCTGCTGCTTTTCCTATCTCGTCAATTTTTCCAAGACTAAAAAATTCATCAAGAATAAACAGGCATTTTTCTCCACGGCCAGACCCACCAGAGGCCATTACATTGATTGAACAGCGAACAAACAACCGCATGAATGCAGCGTGTGTTTCCATGTATTGAGGGGGCAGAATGACAAAAACGGAGGCAGCCCCTGTTTTAAGGTCAGATAATTTAAAAGAGGACGCGCCCAATACAGATTTCATTGCTTCACTATCTAGCCAGCTTGTGTGCCGTCGAGCTGCGCTAAGGAAATCTTTTTCCATGCCTTTTTCAGATTCAATAGCTATCATGATCGTTACACCTGCGGCACGCGCGAGACCTCCACACCCATCACAGTTCATCATTTGTTGAGAATCTTTATAAAGATCATCACGTCCTTGAAGAAGGATATCTCTTATGCCGTTTAACGTGCGGTGTTCTTCTGGTGCTTCGCTAACAACGAACGCAATAAGCCCTGCCAGAATATCCCTTGCGCCATCATCCCATTCTGCGTGTTTCGGGTCAGATCGTTTGACCATACCATCTGCAATGACAAGAACATCTTCACGTGACGTGAGGCTGACAGGGTCTATATCATCTAGTGGATTGAATGATGCTCGTAAATCATCGGGTATATCTGCTATTTGGAAGGGGTCTAAAGCATATATAGGGCGATTTAATTTTTGCCGTGCCTCATAGGTGCGTTCAACATTTTCGCCCTTGGGATCGATGCACAGGATGTTATGAGGCCACCTAAGTAGATTAGGAATAATTAATCCCACACCTTTACCAGAACGCGACCCTGCAACTGTCAGAGCATGACGTTCTGTTATCATACCAATCTCTTGACCATCATCAGTGCTGAAATAAAGTGAGCCTTGGCTGTAAGCCAAGTCTGCAGGATTTTTAAATTCGAACATTGAACCCCCAAATTGCTGGTTTACATAATAACTTTACTTTCTATGAGTAGCAAGCTATGTTTTTGGTTCCCAAAAACGCTTGATTGTGATGCTATGCCGCTTCACAATATATAGGAGCATATCCATGGCGAGACCACCACTCCCAAAGGCTGAACGTCGAGACGACCGCTTACCCAACTTGCGGGTAACGGCTGCCGAGCGTGCTTTGGTGGAGGAGCGAGCGGAAGCCGCAGGGCTTAGTTTGGTTGAATATTGTCG
>CAZCUN010000072.1:0-13043 GCA_964502215.1 uncultured Rhizobiaceae bacterium
TCTTCTCATACCCATATTGATAACCCATTTTTGAGTTATCTGGGACAGCCCCATTAATAGTTTAGGTGTGTTCAAAAATATAGGCGGTAAAGAGGGTCTAGTTTTCATTCCGAATGAACGACTCAGACTTCCAAATGTTGTAAGCAGTGATGGAAAAGCTGGAAGAGCTAGTAAGACTTTAAAAATATCAAACTACATAAATCGCGATTTCCAAATTGGAGCACTCTATTATATACCGAATTCATCAGCCAAATTGCCTTCACAATTTACATCTCTAATTCCTTTGTGCAAAATCGTTGCAGACCATGGCTTAGGACAAATACAAGTTATTGACGAATCTGAACCTATTTTTGGCAGAAGCAAAAATGTTAAGGTCAATGCTAAATTAGGATCAAAATTATTAAACTATTTTGGATTAGATGGGAACATAGAGGGTGAATACCAGATCGACGTAAAAGTTAATAATGCTAGAACAAGAAAGATTAGTTCAAATGCAGCAAAAAGTATTAGAAAAAAATTATCAAATGGGCCTGATTGCAAAAATGAATACATACCAAGTGTTCGCAAGAATCAAATTGTTCAAATAGTTGGATATACGTATGGTGACGTCAAAATTACTACCAGAAAATTAGGAAGAGTGGGCATATTAAGTATTTTCAATAAATCAGTAGAAGTTCAAGAGGGTCTGAATGGCTTTTTTGTATTTAAAGTCATTAATCAAAAATTTTGATATATCTACTCTAAAAATTTCACATATGCTACTCGACACGCCCATCTGCAACTTTGGCTGGAAAGCGCCTGACTTCACGCTTAAAGATCCTGACGCTAAAACCTTTACGATGTCAGATCACTTGGGCGAAAACGGTCTGCTGATTGCGTTCATATGCAACCATTGTCCTTATGTTGTGGCAATAGCCGAGCGATTGGCTCAAGACACAGACACACTGATGAACGAAGGCGTTAATGTGCTTGCAGTCATGTCGAATGATTATACCTATGTGCCAGCAGACAACCCACAAAACATGAAGAAATTCGCTGCGCATTATGGTTTTAAATTTCCCTATCTTGTCGATGAAACCCAAGAAATCGGCCAAAGCTACAAGGCAGTCTGCACGCCAGATTTCTTCGGTCTTAACAAAGATGGTGAACTGCAATATCGCGGACGATTAGACAATGCAGGCATGGGCGATGCTGCGTCAAGAACACCTGAACTTCTCAATGCCATGCGCCAGATTGGCAAGACTGGAAAAGGCCCTGAGACACAAACACCAAGCATGGGTTGTTCTATTAAATGGCGTTAAAGTTTGTTTGGTTAAAAAACACTCGACAAACGTAACATTTTACTCTAATGAACCGCTAACTTTCCGAAAAAACCGGGAATTGTGCATCGACATGGTTTTAAACCGTCTCGTTTGATAAATGCGGATAGCCGCTTTGTTTATTAAATGAGTTCGTCGCTCTGACATTTTTAAATTAAGAAAAATTGCGTTTAGCAAAGACAACTAGGTTTGTCCCTGGCTCTACGAAAAACAAAGGTTTGAACGATGAATATTATTGAACAGCTTAACGCTGAAGAAGCAGCTCGCATTGCTGAAAAACGCACTCTCCCAGATTTTGAACCAGGTGATACAGTACGTGTCTTTGTACGTGTGACAGAAGGTCAACGTACACGTGTTCAGGCTTTTGAAGGTGTCTGTATCGGCCGTCAAGGCGCTGGCTTCCAAGAAAACTTTACAGTTCGCAAAATCTCATATGGTGAAGGCGTTGAACGTTCATTCCCGATGTACTCTCCACTGGTTGAAGGTGTTGAAGTTGTACGCCGTGGTAAAGTACGCCGCGCGAAACTTTATTATCTTCGCGAGCTACGCGGTAAATCTGCACGTATTACAGAAAACACAGGCGTACGCGCTAAGAAGTTGAACGATGCAGAACGTCAAGCAATGCTTGAAGAAAAAGCACGCTTAGAAGCAGAAAAAATTGCATCAGCAGAAGCACTTGCAAAAGAAAAAGCAGCTGAAGATGCAGCAGCAGCTAAAGCGGCTGAAGAGGCAGCAACTGCTGAAGCATCTACAGAAGAAGCTCCTAAAGAGTAATTCTTCACAAATTCACAAATTCAAAGGCGGCTACTTATGCCGCCTTTTTTGTTTCAACTATTTTGCCAAATTCTTGACGTGCTTCCTAGTAAAGTGCATATCATCAGGCAGAATTCTTTGCATATAATGGAATGATAAACATGGCTAAAACACTTTATGACAAAATCTGGGATGACCACTTGGTTTCAACTGATGCAGACGGTACGTCGCTACTATATATAGACCGTCATTTGGTGCATGAAGTAACAAGCCCACAGGCTTTTGAAGGACTTCGCATCGCAGGCCGCAAGGTTCGCCAACCAGAAAAGACTTTGGCAGTGGTAGACCATAATGTGCCAACCTCTGCTGATCGTGTGAACGGCATTGCCAACGAAGAAAGCCGCATTCAAGTTGAAGCGCTTGCACAAAATGCAAAAGACTTTGGCATAGAATATTATTCAGAGCACGACAAACGCCAAGGCATTGTCCACATCATTGGCCCTGAACAAGGCTTTACGCTTCCTGGCATGACGATTGTTTGTGGCGATAGCCATACCTCAACCCATGGTGCATTTGGCGCACTTGCTCATGGCATCGGCACATCAGAAGTTGAACATGTCCTTGCCTCGCAAACACTAATCCAAAGCAAAGCCAAAAACATGCTGGTGAAAGTCAATGGCAAATTGCCAGAGGGTGTAACTGCCAAAGATATCATCCTTGCAATCATTGGTGAAATCGGCACAGCTGGTGGCACAGGCCATGTAATCGAATTTGCAGGCGAAGCCATCGAGAGCCTTTCCATGGAAGGTCGCATGACGGTTTGTAACATGACAATCGAAGGCGGCGCACGTGCTGGCCTTATTGCGCCTGATGAAAAAACCTTTGAGTACATCAAAGACAAACCAAAAGCACCATCTGGCAAAGCTTTTGATATGGCGCTTGAATACTGGAAAACCCTTAAGACGGACGAAGGCGCGCACTTTGATAAAGTCATCGAACTGGATGCAGATAACCTGCCGCCAATCGTATCATGGGGCTCATCTCCTGAAGATGTAATCTCGGTGACAGGCGTTGTACCAAACCCTGCTGATCTGGAAGATGAAACACAACGCACCTCAAAACAGCGCGCACTTGATTATATGGGTCTAACCGCAGGCACGCCGATGACAGACATCAAGCTAGACCGCGTTTTCATCGGCTCTTGTACCAATGGCCGCATCGAAGACTTACGTGAAGTTGCTAAAGTTGTTGAAGGCAAAAAAGTTGCCAGCACAGTAGACGCAATGATTGTGCCAGGTTCTGGTCTTGTGAAAGAGCAAGCAGAAGCTGAAGGCCTTGATAAGATTTTCAAGGAAGCGGGTTTTGACTGGCGTGAACCAGGTTGCTCGATGTGTCTGGCCATGAACGATGATCGCTTGAAGCCAGAAGAGCGTTGCGCCTCGACTTCAAACCGTAACTTCGAAGGCCGACAGGGTTTTAAAGGCAGAACCCACCTTGTTTCACCTGCGATGGCAGGAGCAGCAGCCATTGCTGGTCACTTCGTTGACATTCGCGACTGGAAATAAGTCTTCTTACTTTATAAAACTGATAAGCCTCGCAAATTTAGCGGGGCTTTTTTATGCCCGCTTTTATAAGCTTTGTAAAAATAACAGCCAGCCAGTAATTGTAAAAACCGATATGATATTTGCAATCACCAAAACTGATGCCGATAACCCAAGCGCGCGCTGGTAAAGATTTGCAAAAATATAAACATTCATGCCCGGCGGCATCGCGGCAATAATCACCGCCACCTGAACATAAATCAAATCAAGCTCAAACACATGATAGCTTAACACAAATGCAATCAGCGGGTGCAACCCTAACGATAGCACAGAGACCATAATCGCTTCACTAAATTCAGAGCTGATCTTATAGCGCGTCAACACAATGCCGATACCCACTAGCGAAACAGGAATTGCCGTAATGCGCACCATATCAAGCGCCTGCTCAAGTGGCGCAAACAAATTTATGCCACTCAAGTTAAATGCAACCCCTGTTAAAATCCCAATCATCAACGGATTGGCAATGACGGCAGAAAATGCATTTTTTATTGTATCAAGAAAACCACGCCCATCTTGCTTAGCAAATTCCATGGTAGTCATTCCAATAGTATAAAGCGTAGAGGCATGAAACGCGATAATGCCAAAAGCAGGCGTAAGTGCTTCTTCACCAAAAGCCAGCATAACAATTGGAATACCGATCAGCACCGAATTTGAAAAAACAGCACAAAACCCAACAGCCACAGATTCGCCCGGCCGCCTTGCCCAAAATATCCGTGACAGAATTATCCCAGCCACAAAACACGTGATAGCGCCTGTATAAAAACTCACCAACATGGGCAGCTGAAACGCATCTCTAAAATCAAGATTATACATCGCCATGAATAGCAAACACGGCACAGCAACCTTCACGGCATAAGCATTAAGACTATCCGCCACCTCGTCTGGCAAATACTTGACCCGCCCCAAAACATAACCTGCCCCTAAAATGAGAAAGACAGGCAGAACAGTAAGAAAAATAGAAAGCAATGTGAGGAGAACCCTTGTTAAGATTAATGCGTAGCATGGAAATAGGATTAGGGGAATTCATGACTATTCTTTTAGATCGCTTCACTTAAGGCAATTGAGCAGTTTTTACTTTGATAACTTTCGTGAACACTTTAGGGTAAGTAAAACAGTGGGAATAATATACCGTTCATGTCAGCAGAAATAATCCGCGAATATTTTTCTATGGTCGAAGCTGTCCACAAAACAGGGGCGGCGACTGAGCATTCTTACCGTGCAGCGCTTGGCTGGTTGTTTGATAAAATTGAAATTGGCGTCACCTCTGTCAACGAACCCAAAGGCGTTCGGGTCGGTCGACCTGATTTTGTTTTTCAGCGCGGCATTGACCAAATTACTGTTGGCCACTGTGAGGCCAAAGATATTGATAAAGACATTGCCCCCAAGGCAATGGACAAGGGCAACAAAGCGCAGTTTGAGCGCTATGTTAAAGGCTTGCCAAATCTGATTTATACCAATTGCCTTGATTTTCATTTTTATAAAAATGGCGAATTGGTGCGTGAGATAAAAATTGCAGACTATCTCATGGGGCTAGAAGCCGACGATAGCCAGTTTGAACCGCTTTGGAATCAGCTTAAAAATTTCACCGCTGAGCGCTTACAAACCATCACATCAGCAGAGCGGCTGGCAGAAGTTATGGCGGGTAAAGCGGCCATCATCAAGGATGTCTTGTTTAACTCTCTGGGTGAAGATGAAGACCTGCAATCAGAATTGGCTGGGCAATATAAGGCTTTTAAAGACCAGCTTATTCACGATCTGGAAATTGAAGGCTTCTCGGACATTTATGCAGAGACCATTGCTTACGGCCTTTTTGCCGCGCGGTTGCACGATGAAGATTTAGAAACTTTTTCCAGAGCCGAGGCGCTGGAGAAACTTCCTAAGTCCAATCCCTTCTTGCGCAAGCTGTTTGAGTTTGTGGCGGGACCTGGGTTGGACGATGCGATCAAACGCACGATTGATGAATTGGCGGAAATTTTCCAAGCCGTAGACCTTGGCAAACTGTTTGAAAACTTCGGTTCATTCACCCAGCGCAATGATCCGTTTATCCATTTTTATGAAACCTTTCTGGCGAAATACAACCCTGCCAAGCGAAAAGCGCGGGGCGTTTGGTACACGCCAGAACCGGTGGTGAACTTTATTGTTCGAGCGGTCGATGATGTATTGAAAGAAGAATTTAGCCTTACCGATGGGCTGGCGGATACGAGCAAAATCACGGTTGATTTTGATACGGGCGAAAGCGACAAAAAAGGCAATCCGATTACCCGCAAAGAAGAAATGCACCGTGTGCAAATTCTCGACCCTGCGGCGGGGACTGGCACATTTTTGGCTGAAGTCATCAAACAGATTTCAGACAAGATAAAAGCCGTCGCCCCCGGGCAATTGCCAGCTTATATCGAAAAAGATCTGATCCCTCGCCTGCACGGGTTTGAGTTGCTCATGGCCTCTTATGCCATGTGCCACATGAAGCTCGATATGATGCTCACGTCACTGGGCTATAAACCCACCAAAGAGCCACCGCGCTTGGGCGTATATCTGACCAACAGCCTAGAAGAAGGCGTGCGCGAAGTGCCAGATTTATTTATGGCACGCTGGCTCTCGGACGAGGCCAGACTGGCCAACAACGTGAAGCGCGATAAACCCATCATGTGCGTAATTGGCAATCCGCCTTATTCTGGTGAAAGTGCTAACAAAGGCGACTGGATTATGAGCCTGATGGAAGCTTATAAAAAAGAACCGGGCGGCAAGGAAAAACTGAAAGAACGCAATCCAAAATGGATTAATGATGACTATGTAAAATTCATCCGCTTTGCCGAACATATGATTGAAAAAAATGGCGAAGGCATTTTGGGTTTCATCACCAACCATGGCTATCTGGATAACCCAACCTTCAGAGGCATGCGCTGGCATCTGCTCAAAACATTCGACAAAATTTACGTGCTGGATTTACATGGCAACTCAAAGAAAAAAGAAGTCTCACCCGATGGCTCACCTGATAAAAATGTCTTTGATATTCAAACAGGTGTTGCGCTGATTATTGCGGTAAAGCGAAAGGCAAAATCAAACCAACTGGCGCAGGTTTTTCATGGGGATTTATGGGGGGACAGAAAGGGCAAATATAAGGCTCTTGAGGATGGTAAAACTAATTCGACTTCAAATGTAAAGCTACCCAACCAAGCACCACAATACCCGTATGTTCAAAGAGACTTTGAACTAGAAGAAAAATATCGTGAAGGGTTTGGGGTTCAGGAATTAATTCCAGTTAACTCAGTAGGCATTGTAACAGCGCGTGATGCGCTTACCATAGATATGGACAAGGATAAGCTTTGGCAGCGTGTTGAGGAGTTCACCACTTTGGATGCAGAAGTTTTGAGAAGCAAATATGCACTAGGAAAAGATGTGCGCGATTGGCGGGTAGAATGGGCGAAAAAAGATGTAATTGAAAATTTATCAGGAGAAAACCTGATACCAATCTCATACAGACCTTTTGATACTCGATGGACGTATTACACGGGTAACTCTCGTGGTTTTCACTGTTATCCACGGCATGAAACCACCCGTAATCTCTTAGCAGAAAATAACCTAAGCTTTGCTTTTACGCGTACAATAGAAGGTGGCAGAGAGTTTTCAGACGTATCAATTTTCAATAAACCAATTACTCACCATACTTTGAGTATAAAAGAAGTAAACAGTTTCTACCCCCTCTACCTCTACCCAGATGAGCAAGATCTTGACCAGTCCATTCGTGTGAATATGGATGCGAAGATTCGCGCGGAGATTGAGGCTTGTGCGATGGGGCAAGCATTCTCCCCCCTTGCGGGGGAGATGTCGTCGAAGGCGACAGAGGGGGGTAAAGCGGCAAGTAATAAAGTGTCGGCAGAAGAGACTGGGGCAACCATACCCCCCTCTGCCCCACAGGGCATCTCCCCCACAAGGGGGGAGAGTAACCTGCCCAACATCCAACCCGCCAAAGATGAAGACGGTCGCCCCAATGAAGTGGCGATCTTTGATTATATCTACGGCGTGTTACACGCGCCCAATTATCGCGAGACCTATAAGGAATTTCTCAAAATTGATTTCCCCCGCATTCCCTATCCGCCCTCACCTGAGGTTTTTTGGGATGTGGCGGAAAAAGGCGGCCGCTTGCGCCAATTGCACTTGATGGAAGATGAAGCCATTGGGGAAACACCCTATCTGTTTGAAGGTGAAGGCGACAGCGTGGTTGGCAAGGTGCATTTTGAAGCAACGGGCTCCCCTACCCCTCATTCTGAGCCTGTCGAAGGATTGGACGATAAAGCGGGAACCCTTCGACAAGCTCAGGGTGAGGCTATATCGGGCTCCGTCTTCATCAATGAAACGCAATACTTCAAAGACGTGCCGCAAGTCGCTTGGGAGTTTTACATCGGGGGCTATCAGCCTGCGCAAAAATGGCTGAAAGACAGAAAAACTCGCGAGCTTTCTTTTGACGACATTCGCCATTACCAAAAGATCATCAAGATATTATCTCAAACAGATGCAATCATGAATACCATTGAAATGCCGCTTGAGTAATTTACCCGCGACAATAAACACCTATCATTTTTCAAATAATACCATCGTAGGTTTTGACTCTTTTGCATGAGTCGCATTAAATAGATTTTGAAGAACAGGTTTTACCCAAGACACCAAATAGCCAACCAAAAAAGGCAAGACATATGTCAAATATCGAGCTGCAGGACAAGCGGCCTCTTTCTCCTCATTTGTCCATTTATAAACCAATCCCAACCATGGTTGCGTCCATCGTTAACCGCATTACAGGTGCTGCCCTTTATTTTGGTACGATACTGGTTGCATGGTGGTTATTTTCTGCCGCAACTTCGCCTGCGTATTTTGATTGGGTGGCAAGCTTTTTCAGTTCATTTATTGGTCGTTTGGTGCTGTTTGGCTATACTTGGGCGCTGATGCACCATATGGCTGGCGGGCTTCGCCACTTGATGTGGGACATGGGCAAGGGCTTTGATAAGCATTTCACCACCAAGCTTGCAAAAGCATCTTGGGTATTCTCAATTGCCGCGACGATCCTAATTTGGATTATCGGCTATAGCGTCAGATAGGGAGAATATCATGAGCGATATGCGCACCCCTCTTGGTAAAGTTCGTGGCCTTGGTTCTGCCAAAGAAGGCACAGGCCATTTTTGGCGCCAACGCGTAACAGCGGTTGCCAATATTCCATTGATCTTGTTTTTCATCTGGATTGTTGTCTCCTTAAATGGCGCTTCTCACGCAGAAGTTACGGCAAAGTTATCACATCCCTTTGTGGCCTTTGTGATGCTTGGTGTAATCCTTTCTGTATGCATACACATGAAGCTTGGTATGCAAGTTATTATTGAAGACTACATCCACTCAGAAGGTGCGAAAATTCTTTGCGTCATGTTAAATATTTTCTTCTGCTCAGCGATTGGCATCGCCAGCGTGTTTGCAGTTCTTAAACTCGGTTTCGGAGGCTAATCTAAAAGATGGCAACCACACAAAAAAGTAAAAAAACAAACGGCACTCATAACGGTAAAGCTTATGAGTTTATAGATCATTATCACGATGTCGTTGTCGTCGGTGCAGGTGGTGCTGGACTGCGTGCAACACTGGGCATGGCAGAGCAAGGCTTATCGACAGCCTGTGTTACAAAAGTATTCCCAACCAGATCACACACCGTCGCAGCACAAGGTGGCATCGCAGCTTCCCTTGGCAACATGGGGCCTGATAATTGGCAATGGCATTTATATGACACTGTCAAAGGCTCTGACTGGCTTGGTGATGTCGACGCGATGGAATATCTTGCGAAAGAAGCGCCTGAAGCTGTTTATGAATTAGAACATTACGGTGTGCCGTTCTCTCGTACCGAAGAAGGTAAAATTTATCAGCGTCCCTTTGGCGGACACACAACAGAATATGGCGAAGGCCCTCCCGTTCAAAGAACCTGTGCCGCAGCTGACCGTACAGGTCATGCAATCCTGCACACGCTTTATGGCCAATCTCTACGTCATAACGCAGAATTTTACATCGAGTATTTCGCAATCGATCTCATCATGACTGATGACGGCGTTTGTACAGGCATCATCGCGTGGAACTTGGACGACGGCACAATCCACCGCTTTAATGCAAAAACCGTTGTGCTTGCAACGGGCGGTTATGGCCGTGCTTATTTCTCAGCTACTTCCGCACACACTTGTACAGGTGATGGCAATGGCATGGTCGCACGTGCTGGCCTGCCGCTTCAAGACATGGAGTTTGTGCAATTCCACCCAACTGGTATTTATGGCGCAGGTTGTTTGATTACAGAAGGTGCACGCGGCGAAGGCGGATATCTAACAAACTCCGAAGGTGAGCGCTTTATGGAGCGTTATGCCCCAACCTACAAAGACCTCGCATCCCGTGATGTTGTATCTCGCTGTATGACCATGGAAATTCGCGAAGGCCGCGGTGTTGGTAAAAATGGCGATCATATTCATCTACATTTGAATCACCTACCACCAGAAACATTGGCACAGCGTCTTCCAGGTATTTCTGAATCAGCACGTATTTTTGCAGGCGTTGATCTTAATAAAGAGCCAATCCCAGTGCTGCCAACGGTTCACTACAACATGGGCGGTATTCCTACGAACTATTGGGGAGAAGTGCTCAATCCAACAGCCAAAGACCAAAGCGCGACTGTTCCAGGCCTAATGGCCGTGGGTGAAGCTGCTTGTGCCTCTGTTCACGGGGCAAACCGTTTGGGTTCAAACTCACTGATTGACTTGGTGGTGTTTGGTCGCGCGGCTGCGATAAAAGCAGGACAGACTGTTGATCGCGAAGCACCTATTGCTTTACCAAACGCAAAATGTTGCGAAAAAATCATGGATCGCTTTGATGCGACACGTCATGCAGATGGCGGCACACCTACGGCAGCCATTCGTGGTGACATGCAAAAAATTATGCAAGAAGATGCAGCCGTTTTCCGCACAGATGAAACCCTTAAACAGGGTTGCAAGCGTATGGATGCGGCATGGAAAAATCTATCAGACATTAAAGTTACAGATCGTTCGATGGTTTGGAATTCTGATCTGGTTGAAACGCTTGAACTTGATAATCTAATGGCCTCTGCAATCACAACTGTTTATGGCGCGGAAGCCCGTAAAGAGAGCCGTGGTGCGCATTCACATGAAGATTATAAAGATCGTGATGACAAAAATTGGCGCGTTCACTCACTGGCAACCGTTAATGAAAAAGGTAAGGTAAAACTGAGCTACCGCGATGTTCATACCAAGCCTCTTTTAGGCCATAACGAAGGCGGTATTGATCCAAAGAAAATTCTGCCAAAAGCACGGGTTTACTAGGATACAATAATGAACACGATCCTCGCAATCACAGTTGGTCTCATCATCAATGGACTTGTAGCCTTTGGCATCGCCAAAGTATCTAAGAGCCTATGGATGGTGGCTGGCTTGGTGATTGCGTTCAAAACACTAGAAGTTATAACGGGCGCTTATTTAGGCATACAAAGCATATCAAGCATCGGCGCTTGGGCAGTAACGCTTATTACTGGCTTCTTATTTTTTATGATTACAGTACAGATTCACATCTTCCTGCGTGATAAAAATGCAGAGCGTGAAGCCGAAACACTTGAAAACAGCAAGGTTTAAGTAAATGGTTGAACTAGCACTTCCAAAAAACTCCACTATCTCTGAGGGTAAAACCTGGCCGAAGCCGGAAGGCTCTACTAATCTCCGCGAGTTCCGCATTTATCGCTGGAACCCTGACGATGGTCAAAACCCTTCAATTGATACTTACTACGTGAATATGGATGATTGTGGCCCAATGGTTCTGGACGGACTTTTGTGGATTAAAAACAACATCGACCCAACGCTCACCCTACGTCGCTCTTGCCGCGAAGGCATTTGTGGGTCATGTGCGATGAACATTGATGGCACAAACACGCTAGCTTGTACTAAGGGCATGGCAGAAGTCTCTGGCTCTGTAAAAGTTTATCCGCTTCCACACATGAAGGTGGTCAAAGACTTGATCCCTGACATGAATAATTTTTATGCGCAGCACCGCTCAATTCAGCCTTGGTTAAAAACCGAAAGTAATCAACCACGCACTGAATGGCTTCAATCAGAAGCCGACCGCGAAAAACTTGATGGTTTATACGAGTGCATCTTATGTGCATGTTGCTCAACTTCATGCCCGTCTTATTGGTGGAACGGCGATCGCTATTTAGGCCCTGCGGTTTTGTTGCAAGCATACCGTTGGTTAATAGATTCACGGGATGAAGCAACAGGTGAACGTTTAGATGATCTTGAAGATCCATTCCGCTTATACCGCTGTCATACAATCATGAACTGTGCTCAGGCTTGCCCTAAAGACCTTAATCCTGCCAAAGCAATCGCAGAGATTAAAAAAATGATGGTCGAGCGTCGGATTTAATCGACTTCAACATGTTATTTACTGCATTCTGTGCTATATTAGATATATAGAAATAAGGAAGACCCATGCGCTTGTTTAAAATTACATCTATGGCTTTGTCATTATCACTTGGTGCATTTATGGCATCAGCCCCTGTTGTTGCAGCTAGTAATAATCTAACGGTTATTGCTCAAGCAAAAGCGACTCATCAAAAGGGTGCTTCGCATAAACATTGCCATAAGCGCTTACGCGGTAAACGACTGGTTACAATTTGTCATAACCACCGCCATTGGCCTTTGCATCACACACGCAAACGCGGCTAAATAAACTTTGAAAATCAAGAAGCCTTTTCTATGACAAGCGCTTTTTTCTCCATGCGCTGCCAAAGATCAAAAATAATGGTTTCAGAGACTTGCTTTATACTTGGCCATTCATCTCTTGGAGATAGAATTGCTGTTTTTGTTGCTGATTACCCAAACTGAAGTAAAAGCAGGACAAAAACTTTTAATTCAGAATGCATTGCAGTTGGAAATAAAGAATGAGACGCTTCAAATAAGATTTCTACATTTTGTGTAGTATCTTGCCAATCCAAGTCTTGCATTTGCTTATCAACAGATACTCCCATCCAAATATCCCTCATCACTGGGTCATTCGTTTGCATATCAAAATAATAATTAAATAGTGAGGCAGTCAGCTCCCAAAATTCATTTCTATTCTGAGGTGGCTTTTCAAACGTAACAGCAATTTCTTGATGAACTTTTGTTATGTAGTGTTCACCCAATGCATGTATTATTGCGCTTTTATTAGGGAAATACTGATACATCAATCCAGCCGTAATCCCAGCGCCCTCCGCAATACCGCTGATAGTTAAGCCAGCACACTCTTTTTTTGCTAATAATATTTGGGGCTGTCCCAGATAACTCAAAAATGGGTTATCAATATGGGTATGAGAAGA
>CAZCUN010000073.1:0-11696 GCA_964502215.1 uncultured Rhizobiaceae bacterium
CTTCTCATACCCATATTGATAACCCATTTTTGAGTTATCTGGGACAGCCCCATTTTTTATTTAGGTAGCAACAATTTCTAAACATTCTTTGTGTAATATATAATAAGTGTTAAATTCAGGATAATTAACAAAGATCGTTCTTCTTTCATGTGGCGTAAAACAGTTTTAAATGCTTTGTATTTTTCAGGTGCTCAGTCTGCCTTAACGCCTTATGTTGGCGGGCTTGGTTCTATTTTAATGTTGCATCGTGTGCAGAATCTCAGGCTGCATCCGTTTTCACCTAATTTTCATCTATCAGCATCCCCAGAGTTTCTGGATATGGCCATTCTAAAACTAAAAACGAATGGTTATGATTTTATTTCAATGGACGAAGTTGCCAAGCGTATAAATAATCCTGAAAAATATAAAGACGCCAATCCATTTTTAAGCATTACTTTGGATGACGGCTATCGTGATAATTTAAAGAAAGCAGCACCAATCTTTGAGCGTCATCAAGTGCCTTACACAATTTATATTGCACCTGGAATTACAGTAGCTGAATCACCTTTATGGTGGGAAGATTTAGAGCATATTATTGCTGCACAAAAGAAAATTACGGTAGAACTTCCAGATGGCAAAAGAGACTTCGATACACACACAACAGCGCAAAAATATAGCACTTATAAATTCTTAGTAGAGCATTTGTTGTTAGAAACAGATCAATACGTACAACGCGAGATCGTTATACAATTATGCAAGGCATATGGATTTGATTATCATGCCAATATCAAAAACAATATTATGAATTGGGAAGAAGTAATTGCTCTTTCAAAAAATCCACTCTGCACAATTGGTGCGCATACTGTAAATCATTTTGCATTGTCCAAGCTGTCCTTTGAAGATGCAAAAAATGAAATTCTTAAAAGCCGTGAAATTATTTCAGATAAATTAGGCGTTAGCCCAAAACACTTGGCTTATCCTTATGGTTTTAGTGAAGTCGCGGATAAAAGAGAGTTTGATTTAGCAAAAGAATTAGGCTTTGAAACCGCGACAACCACTCGACATGGTGTTGTATATCCAGAACACAAAGATCACATGACTGCTTTGCCGCGTATATCTTTAAATGGTCACCATCAGTCAATGCGTTATGTAACGACATTACTTTCAGGCATTCCTACACGTTTTAAAAATAATGGTAAAAAACTGGACGTTAAATAGAAGAATTCTAAGTGTTTTCAGATCCGTGATTTTGATTGTCTGGCTTTAGCATCCAATTAATTATGAGCATTGCAGGTACAACCCAAAATATACCTGTTAAAAGAAAATACACGAGATGTACCCAGCCACTTGCATCAGCAAGTTTTGCAGCAGCAATAGTGGTTGCAACAAGTGCATAAAGCAATGCGATTGCCACAATCAAAAATGTACCGATTAATTTTCGCGTTCTTTGTTTCATAGACCTTACATATTGCATTCAAAGTTTAAATCAATCACGAATTGCGCGACCGCTTGTCACGCAAGCAAGGGCTTGAGAATTTGAATGAGCAATGCAATTTAAGCTTCATACATAAGAGGTGAACTGTGACTGTATCAGCAGATAATAATTATTATGAAATAAAAAACGCAGACCAATATAGCGCGCAAGTGCGCAATTGGTTGTATTTGGTTGCTTTGCTTATTTTCATCATGGTCATCGTTGGTGGCGCAACACGGCTGACAGATTCAGGCCTGTCTATTACAGAGTGGAAACCGCTTTTAGGCGCAATCCCACCACTTAATGCGAGTGACTGGCAGATAGCTTTTGAGAAGTATCGTCTTATTCCTGAGTATCAACTCATAAACAAAGGCATGAGCTTAGATGAGTTTAAATTCATCTATTGGTGGGAGTGGGGACATCGTTTTTTAGGCCGTTTCATTGGTCTGGTTGTTTTCTTTCCACTTGCTTTCTTCTGGCTATCAGGACGCTTAGAAAGTTGGATGAAACCGCATCTTGCATTTTTGTTTGTGCTTGGTGGCCTTCAAGGTTTTATTGGCTGGTGGATGGTAAGTTCAGGATTGGTGGAGCGTGTTGACGTGAGCCAATACCGCTTGGCAACACATCTTACACTTGCCTGTATTATCTTCGCATACACCCTTTGGCTGGCGCGCTCTTTAGCGGTTCATAGCAATGAGCCGGTTAGCAAAAACATTAGCGTTCTTGCGCCAATATTTGTATTGGCCATCTTGGTGCAAATTTTTCTAGGTGCGCTAGTTGCTGGCCTTGATGCAGGACTTGCTTTTAACGATTGGCCGACGATGGATGGTACGTTTATTCCAGGTGATATGTGGATTCTAAACCCTGCATTGATAAACGCCTTTGAGAATCCTAAGACCGTACAATTTATTCACCGCATGAGCGCTTATGCGCTTATCATTCTTGCTTTGATGCAAATGCTGGTGGCGATAAAGTCGACTTCTGGCGATACTCACAAACGCAGAACTATTGTGTTGATGGTGCTAACCCTTACACAAGCCGCAATTGGGGTAGCAACGCTTGTTCTCCAAGTGCCGCTTAATTGGGGATTGTATCACCAAGGTGGGGCGCTTGTGGTGTTAGGTTTCGCGATAGCGCATTGGCGCGGTGTGAAAATGGCTGCCGCTTAACCTAATACTAAATTGAGGTTTTGAACTGCAGCACCAGAAGCACCTTTGCCAAGGTTGTCTAATTGCGCAATCAAGTTCACATGCCCATTGGGTTCATCACCAAAGACCCAAAGTTTCATGTCATCACGGTCGGCATAATCTTCTGGTTTGATTTGCGTAGCCTTTGCAGTTTCATCTGCAGATGCCACGGATACAAATTCGCAATCGTCATAATGTACCTCCAAGGCACCACGAACAGTCTCAATGCTGGCATAAGATAATTGCTCTAAGTGAAGTGGAATAGACACCAACATCCCTTGCGCAAAACGTGCAACACTTGGCATGAATATAGGGCGTTTGTTTAAGCCGCCACGCTCCATAATTTCTGGGACATGTTTATGCTGCAAGGTCATGGCATAAAGATGAAATGACGTTTCAATATGGTTCTCGTTAGATGCATCTTCCATCTGCGCAATCAACTGTTTGCCGCCACCTGTATATCCAGAAATAGCATTAATTGTAACTGCACAATCAGCCTTCATTACGCCTGTTTCAATCAGCGGTTTTAACAGTGCAATTGCACCTGTTGAATAACACCCTGGATTGCTAATGCGTTTCGAAGTTTTAATTTTTTCAGCCTGCGCCTTGTCCAACTCAGCAAACCCAAACGCCCAATCAGGATGCGTTCTATGTGCGGTTGAGGTATCAATAACAGTGCAACCCGTATTGCCTGTTTCTTCAATCAGTTGAACCGCTTCAATGGCAGCATCATCAGGCAAACAAAGTATAGCAACATCACACGAACCAAGCATTGAACGACGCTTATCAGCATCGCGGCGATCTTCCATCGCAAGCGATAAGATATTAAGATCATCACGCTTTGCTAAACGTTCACGAATTTGCAAGCCGGTCGTTCCGTGTTCACCATCAATGAAGATGCTCTTAGTCATAGTGTTTCCAGTATTTTATAATTAATTCAATGGTTTATGCGTATAAAAAGAATCAAATTAAGAGCAAAAACTAGCCCTCAATTTTCTTTTCCGCCTGTAGACAAACCATATACATTGCAACCATTGAGCCTGCAATGGCTGTTATGTCTGCATGATCATAGGCGGGTGAAACTTCTACCACATCAGAACCCACAATATTCAAGCTACCAAGTTTGCGCAAAACGCTTAACATTTTTGCAGACGAAGGCCCACCTGCAACAGGCGTTCCTGTTCCAGGTGCATAGGCAGGATCAAGGCAATCAATATCAAAGGTTAGATAAACAGGGCCAGAACCAACACGCGCTTTTATCTGATTAGCGATTGCTTCTGTTGTCATTTCTTCAACTTCATCACCATAAAGTATTTCAATGCCGTAATCTTCTGGCGCGTGGGTGCGGATACCAATCTGGATGGATTTATCTGGATCAATAATACCGTCTTTAACGGCACGTGTAACAAAACTGCCGTGGTCGATGACATCTTCTTCATCTTCCCAAGTATCTTGATGCGCATCAAATTGAATAAGCGCTAGAGGCCCATGCTTTTCCGCATGTGCTTTTAACAGTGGCCAAGTCACATAATGATCTCCGCCTAAAGATAATAGATAAGCGCCAGTATCTAAAATTTGCTTTGCTTCCGTTTCAATCCGTTCAGGGTTCTCCCAAACACGGCTAGTGCTCATCGAGCAATCGCCATAATCAGCAACCGCAAGGGTTTCGAAAGGATCAAGATGAAACGGATATTGTGGATCAGCATCTAAGATACATGAAGCTTGTCGAATGGCGTTAGGGCCAAAGCGTGTGCCAGGGCGGTTGGTGACAGAAGTATCCAACGGAATGCCCCATACAACCATATCAGCACCATCAATCTGCTTGGTGTATTTTCGACGCATAAAAGACATCACACCAGAAAACGTAGAATCATCACCCGTTCCTAAAAGTGAGTTGGTCGTAATTGCGTGGTCAGATGCTGCTTTCTTAGCCATGATAATTCCCTTTAAAAGGCTGTAAAAATATCAAGTGTCGCAAAAAACACTTGTTCTTTCTATTTGCCCGTATCAATCTGTCATTAGAAAAGCAAGTTCGGGAGGAAATTATGAGCGAACCCACAGTTTCTTTTACGCAGATGAAAGATGGCACAAAAGAAGATTATGAACTTCTGCACGAGATGGAGCAACCTTATCTTGCAATGACAGCAGATCGCATCATGCGTGAACTTCGTATGCAGGCGGATGAAACCATGGCCGGTTATAAAATCACACGCCTTGAACATGGTTTGCAATCTGCCACACGTGCTGAAAACGATGGTGCAGATATCGACTGGATTGTTGCGACGCTCTTGCACGATATTGGCGATGGTCTAGCCCCACAAAATCACGACCGCCTTGCCGCAGAAATCATGCGCCCCTTTATACGTGATGAAGTTGCTTGGACAGTAGAACATCACGGCATGTTCCAAATGCTTTATTACGCGCATCACTACGGCTGGGATCCAGAAGAACGTCAGAAGTATAAAGATCATCCATACTTCCAAACTTGCGCAGATTTTTGTGAGCGATGGGATCAATCTAGTTTTGACCCTGACTATGACATGAAAACCCTTGATCATTTCGAACCGATGGTGCGTCAAGTCTTTGCCCGCAAAGCTTATGATAAGGATGTCATGTGTGAAGGCGAGGTCAGAGGCCTGCCAGAGGTCGTTTGAGTGTCACGCAAACAAATAACAGCAAATCATTGGGGGGCAGGCGTTGCGCACATAAAAGATGATCTACTATCTGCTGTAGAACCGCATCTTGGTGACCCCAATCCATCCCGCATCAATGAAAATATTGCCACCAGCCTAAAAGGGTCTGCAAGGGTACTTCGCCCAAGTGTTCGTGAGGGCTATTTGAAGCATGGATATTCAGAGCAAAACAGAAAACGTGGTGAAGAAAAGTTTGTCGAGGTCAGTTGGGATGTAGCACTCGACTTAATCGCGGATGAAATAAAGCGCGTAAAAACCAATCACGGCAATAAGGCAATTTACGCAGGCTCATACGGCTGGGCAAGTGCAGGGCGCTTGCACCATGCACAAAGTCAGCTCAAACGTTTTCTCAATGTAAATGGCGGTTCAGTTAAATCCGTTGGTAATTATAGCTACAACGCAGCCCTTGAACTCATGCCGCATATTGTGGGCGACTTTCGACAGCATGTAAAACACATCACGCGCTGGTCTACCGTTGCAAAAGAAGGCGAGCTTGTTGTCATGTTTGGCGGAATGCCATTGCGCAACACACAAGTCTCAGGCGGTGGCGTTGGCAAACACACCATACGCGATGACCTGCTAGCTTGTGTAGAAGCTGGCGTCGAATTTATCAATTTCAGTCCTTTGAAAACAGACGCGATTGACGCGCTCAACGCCAAATGGCTTGCACCCAAACCAGGGTCGGATACAGCAATAATGCTTGGATTGGCTTACACGCTTTATTCAGAAGGACTACACGATCAAGCATTTCTGGATAAATATACGGTAGGCTTTGATAAGTTTCTTAGCTACCTCATTGGCGAAAATGGCAACGTTGCAAAAGACGCAGAGTGGGCAGCGCTTCAATCTGGGATTGATGCAGAAACCATCCGCGTACTTGCAAGGCAAATGAAGTCAAAGCGCACACTCATTACATGTGCCGTAAGCCTTCAACGCGCAGACTTTGGCGAGCAACCTTTGTGGATGACACTGACACTTGCTTCTATGTTAGGGCAAATAGGATTGCCCGGTGGAGGCTATGGCATTGGCTATGGCGCAGATTCAGCGATAGGCACATCAGATAGACCTTTCAGGTGGGCAGTTTTTCCGCAACTTAAAAACGAAGTTGAAGAATTTTTGCCCGTAGCGATGGTCTCAGACATGCTGCTTAATCCAAACAAACAATATCCTTACAACGGTCAGACAAGAACTTTCCCCGATATAAAAATGGTATGGTGGGCAGGGGGTAATCCGTTTCATCACCATCAAGATTTAAACCGTCTACGAGATGCCTTCCAGCAACCTGAAACCATAATCGTTAATGAGATCAATTGGACAGCAACCGCACGTCATGCCGATATCGTTTTACCAATTGCATCAACCATGGAGCGCAATGACTTTGGTGCAGGCCATCAAGACAATTCGCTTGTTCCGATGCCAAAGGCAATGGAGCCGCGAGGCGAAGCGCGTGAGGAATATGAAATCTATTGCGATCTAGCCAAACGCCTTGGCACAGAAACAGAATTCAGCGAAGGGCGCACATCAACTGAGTGGCTGGATTTCATGTGGCAAAATCTACAAGAAATAGCAAAACCTTTTGGTTATGAGATACCAGAGCTAGATGAATTTCAAAAAGGCGATATCATAACCTTTGATGATCCTGCACCTGAAGCTGTTTTTCTGGCTGACTTTAGACAAGACCCGCAAGCCAATCCACTCACTACTCCCAGCGGCAAAATAGAGCTTTACTCTGAAACAATAGCAGGTTTTGGCTATGATGATTGTAAGGGTCATGCAAGCTGGTTACCTCCACGCGAATGGCTTGGTTCACAAAAGACCAAAACCCATCCGCTGCATCTGATTTCAGGCCAGCCAGAAACCCGTTTGCATAGCCAATATGACAATGGCGATTTCAGCCTTGAGAAAAAAATAAAAGGCAGAGAGCCTGCGCTAATAAACCCAGAAGATGCAGCAAAATACGGAATTTCAAATGGCGATGTCATTAGCTTGAAAAATGACAGGGGCGAATGTCTTGCTGGTACGGTAATAACAGACGCCATCATGCAAGGGGTCGTATTTTTGTGGACTGGCGCTTGGTATGATCCTGAATTTTCAACGGACAATAATCGTGACACGCACGGCAATCCCAATGTGCTAACCCATGACCTTCGCACCTCAAAATTAGGCCAAGGTCCATCCGCACAAAGCGCTTTGATTTCAATTTCTAAGTTTGAAGGGGATTTGCCCGCAGTGAAGGCTTTTGATCCCCCGGTAATCTGATTTAGCTCTTTACTATAGGGGATATAACGGTCAGATTAATTGCAAGTAGAAAAACCAAAAATGGTATTGAAGCAATTTGCTTTTATGGGAGCGGTATTATGGATAAGTTAAAAACAACATTTACAAAGATGGTATCTACAACTTTGCTGGGTATGGTTTTGTTTAATAGTTCACCGGCGGAAGCAAATTTTTCGTTTAAAATTGGCATGAGCAAAGCGGATGTCTCTCGCATTCTTATTTCTAAAGGTTATACGCAAATTCAAGTACATGACACTGGTTTTAAAACGGGTAAGGCTTTCGCATGTAAAGATGGCATAAAATATAACGTCAAGGTGGATTATAAAGGACGCGTAAAAGGGCAGTCCAAAGTCGGAAGCTGCCGAAATACAGTCTCCCCTAAACAGATAAAGCAAAATCTACGTGCCAACGGATTTGAGCGTATTGTCATTGATGAACAAAACCAAAAATATGTAGTTCTCGGCTGTAAAGGTAATCAGCGCGTGCGCCTGATTTTATCCCTTCAAGGTCAAGCACTGCAACGCCGCAACATAGGCAGATGTCAAAACGAACTTGCGCCAAGCGATGTACGGCAGGCCTTGCGTGATAATGGCTATAACAGAATTGAATTCACAGACCGTCAGCTACCTAGATATGTAGCAAATGCATGTTTGCGTGGCACTAAGCTTGAGTTGGTAATCAACCGCTTTGGTGAAATTAGAAATGAACGCCGCATCGGTAGATGCAATCCAAAAATTAATTCTAATAACCTACAAAACATCATGCAGCAAAAGGGTTATGATCGTATTGAAATTATCAATGCCAGAGCGCCACGCTACCAAGTTGAGGCTTGTAATGAAAATACCCATTTTAAAGTAACATTGGATGTTTATGGTAAGATTACACAGCGTGAAAATATCGGCTCGTGTCGCAATGATATCACCCAACGCGAAATCGTTCAGCTCTTGCGTAATGAAGGGTTTTCACGAATTAATGTCAAACGGCAGAACAATGGTGCATTCAATATTAATGCCTGTCTGCAAGGGTATCAAAAACTCATAAAGCTTAGCCGTTATGGTGATCTTTTAGAAGAAAGAGATGGCAATGCTTGTAAAAGCCAGTCGCTTGATACGGTTCGCAAGAACTACACGAATCGTGGGTTTAGAAAGGTCAGTTTTTACATGGAGGCATGCAAAAACGGCAACAAGTTTCGCATAGAATTAGATAAGTTTGGCGACCCTATCGGCAGAGAGCGCATTGGGCGTTGTTGAGTTAAATCCCATGCGTTCTTGAATAAGAATTAGGCGCTGGTGCTTGCCAGTCTTTCAGTGTGCCTTCTTTTGGTTTGTAAATTTCCACACCAAGCGGATGGCACTGCGCGGCATCGCTCGTGTGTTCAGCGCTACAATCCCCACCAGGGCAAGCGCTTAACCCACCCAGCAGATCAATCTCTGCAAAAAGCTCAAGATAGTCACCTTGGCGCACAGGACTTGCTTTCATGAAATATTGCTTGGTGTCTGGCATGAATCCTGTGCACATGAAGACGTTGAGCACATCATGCACATGCGGTTCAGCTTCTTCCAATGTTATGCCTTTGGTTTGAGAGAGCGCACGCGTCAGATTTGAGTGGCAGCAATAATGATATTCGTGTCCTGCAAGCACAACGCCTGTATATGGATCGCACCGTGTACCAATCACATCATGCACAGAACCACCAAATTCATCCCAGCCATACCAATCAAGCGTATCATGCGTAATCGTCGCCATTGGGCGCATGTGAGGAAGATTGCTCCACAGTCTATCGCCAGTACTAACATGCGTTCCGTGAAGCGCTCTGGTTTTTCCACTGAAAAAACGCTCGTTCAAGTCATGCGCATTCCATAAATTTAAGTCACCCACCTGTGGGCCTTCAGGACACGTGATGCGAACGAAATGACCAGCAGGCACATTAAATGTTTCTGCATCACGAGGGTTCACCATGATCTCTTCAACCATCTCCATTGTGCTTCGTGCATCCGCATAAAGCGTTGCGTTATAAGCGGGTAGACTATCAATGGGATAACATACAATCGGTTTAATCGCCTTACGAGCTTGAGCATCATCAGGTGCTTGTGTTTGCGGTGTGGACTTCATGTATTTCACTTCCAAAAGTTAATACATATCCATACGCAAATCTGGCCTAGCCTTGCAATGAAATTTTTACATAAACTGGCACTATTCAGGTTGAATTCTGGTCTTTAGATGTAAATACAGATAAAAAACAACAGGCTGGTTACAGACTGGTAACAGGATAAAATGTCATGAGTATTAAATCACCATATCTTCTTTTCATTGGCGATGTGCCTGATGCACTTGCAGCAAAAACAGCACAAGGCGTTGTCGATTGGCGTCCAGAGCGTTGTGCAGGCCAAATGCGCATGGAAGGCTGTGGCGCAGATCTTGGTATCTCTGACATGGGCATAGAAGAAGCGGTTGCGGCTGGCGTTAAAACCTTTGTTGTGGGCGTTGTGAATGCTGGCGGTGTCTTGAAAGACACTTGGATACCGATCGTTGTGCAAGCCATTGAAGCAGGCCTTGATGTAGCAAGTGGTCTGCATGTAAAATTGGAAGCCGTGCCGGAAGTTGCCGCAGCTGCCAAAAAACATGGCGCAGTGCTTCATAATCTTCGCCACTCAGACCGGGTTTACGCAGTTGGCAAAGGCACACCGCGCAAGGGTAAACGCTTGCTAGCTGTAGGAACAGATTGCTCAGTCGGCAAAAAATATTCAGCTCTATGCATTGAGCGCGATATGAAAGCTGCTGGCCATTCAGCAGAGTTTTGCGCAACAGGTCAAACAGGCTTATTAATCGCAGAGCGCGGTGTGGCACTAGACGCCGTTATCGCAGACTTTATTTCAGGTGCGGCAGAATACATTACGCCAGAAACGGATGATAATAATTGGCAAATTGTTGAAGGGCAGGGATCACTCTTCCACCCTTCTTTTGCAGGCGTAACACTGGGGCTTTTGCATGGTTCACAGCCAGACGCATTTGTCGTTTGCCATGAGCCAACCAGAACAACCATGCGCAACGTACCAAACGCACTCCCAAGTATCCAACAAGTGATTGATGCAACAGTCCTGATGGGCAGCCTAACCAACCCAGACATCCAATGCGTAGGCATCTGCGTCAACACATTAGCCTTAGGCGAAGACGAAGCAAAAACCTACCTAGCCCAAACAGGCAAGGAGCATGGTCTACCATGCGTTGACCCGCTAAGATTTGGATCAGAGGCAATTGTGGCTGAAGTTGAGAGGCAGTTTGGGAAGTAGGGTTTGAGTATTTGGGGCGGCGCTATTATTGTTGTTTTTACCTAGATTCCATATTGAAGTGCACCATTTGCCTTGTTGACGGACATAGCCGTCGTTCTGCACATTCGAGGTTGAACCATCAACCTTTGAACGCGGAGGAACGCGACTATGTCCTATACCCATCTTACCCCACAAGAACGGCATGTCATCTATCATTTGATACTTTATGGCCTTAGTTTTTAATTACGGTGACAGTTTACTAAATAAGCAAAGACACTAGAGGATAATTGCTTATTTAGTAAACTGTCACCGTAATTCCATCTTCAAATTCTGCGATTAGTTGTCCTGGCTGAGGCATGTATTTTCTCCTTTGGAATTATCTCGTTTACCTATATCAAAATGCTGAGTTTGGAATTTGTCACTGTAAATCATTAGAAAAGAAAAGTTTTTCTTATCACATGACCATGTTACTCTATTAGATTCATTATCTGGAAAGGACTGAAGTGTTCCTAATATAGGAATTTTAAAATCACGAATTCCTTCTATTCGTTGAATTGCATTTCTGTTATTATTCATTGGAAATGAAGAGACGCATTCTTCGAAGCTATCTATGTTCTTATAGTGCGTTATAAAAACATAGACGTGCCTGTTTTTGTGTCTTTCAATAAATTCTGCGGGAATGTCAAACTGCAAGTCAGAGCAGATCGTGATATTGGTCGGAGAATTAACAACTTTGATAATTTTGGCTCTTGATTGTATCAAAAAAAAATAAGGGGCTGTCCCAGATAACTACGATAAATATTGTTTAACCCATTGG
>CAZCUN010000074.1:0-10479 GCA_964502215.1 uncultured Rhizobiaceae bacterium
CTCATACCCATATTGATAACCCATTTTTGAGTTATCTGGGACAGCCCCTAAAATTTATTAAGTTAATTTGCCGCCTATCAACCCGCTTATAAAGCTTTTTAGGTTTGGATGTTCACATGCCTTAAAGGGTAGTGGACGGCATAAGTCTATTGCGGCTATACCAATCCTTGTAGCCATAATTCCGTTGACGGTTCCCTCACCCACTTTGCGTGATAGCGTCCCAGCTAAACCCTTACCTAGCACTTGTTGCAAAATCGTATCAGAAACTGCAAGCCCCCCTGTAATGGCTAAATGAGTTGCAACCATACGCACTAATTTCATCGCTGCAAAAAAAGCAGGCCTTCCACCATATAAAGCCATAAGCTTGCGCAACATGCTGACAATTTGATAACCAACAAAAATAATATCTAAAACAGCAGATGGGTTCAGTGCAGTAATAACTGAAACACGCTTGGCTGTACCTGCAATAATTTGTTTGGCCTCACTATCAAGCGGTGTCATCAAGGTTTTTTCTGCAAGCAATATTTTATCCTGCTCATCCATGATGTCTGTTTCATAAGATTGCATCTGTTCAAGATGCCAATGCATGTCTTGCCTCGAACCATAAAGGGAGAATATTCTTTTCAAGACAGGCTTTGCTGCACTGTTATGCAATAAGACCTGCTCAGCATCTTGGCGTAAATTATTAATTTTTCTCAAGCTCCGAATTGCGAAAAGTTCACGTAACAAGAGTGCAAGCAAAGCCAATGCAAACAGCATACTCAACCCAAGCGTAACCCAGCCAAGCGCAGGGTTTCTTGCAAAGAAAGCCTCCACAAGCTCTACCGTCCATAATGTAAAGCTAATAGAGAAAAGAGCAAAAATGGCAGCAATCATAATTGACCCCCATTTAATACCCTTATTCATATCAGGAAGATGCGTTGGAACATTTTCCATGTCGTCTCTATTCATGAAGGGTTCTTGGTCAAATGGATCATAAGCATCATTTTCAACCTTAGGTGCAGGCATGACACGGGGACTTCTAGGCTTAACATCCGCATTCTGATTGTTTGAGGCTTTAGCTGATTTTACTCTCGCGGCTTTAGACTTTGCAGTCTTAGCTTTTGAACGTGTTTTATTCTGTTCTGGTTGAGAATCCAAAACTTCATCAGCATCTATATTTTTATTTTTTGAAAGACGAATAGCAGTTGGCTTGCGGCTCATGAAAGGCGATCTCCAAGAAGAAAATTAAGTGCCTTATCAAGACGTATATGAGGAAAACTTGCAGGCCCCGCACCACCATCAAGTTTCTTTGCCAAAGGTGGACGAAACTTCATAAACCCATTGTCATGGTCTTCAGGTGACATCGCCTCCTCAGCAAAAACAGAACTTGGATTTTCTGGCAAATCCCCTGGGAAAAGTGCAATTTCTTCACTACCATCATAAACGTCATCATCTAATTTTTGACCCAACTCAGGCACTCCAATGATTGCAGGAAGCTCTTCGCCCTCATGCGTAATTAGTTTTTCACGCGTTGCCCGAATTGCTGCAAGTGCAACAACATCAAAACTAGCCCCAGATGCATGTGAACGCTCCATTGTATCTTTTACCAAATAACGCAGGATGTTTTCTAATCTATCATGGCTGGTATGATGTAAGTGATCAGCCTTTGTCGCAGCAAACAAGATACGGTCAATCTTCTTACCTAAAATCGCATTTATAAAAGTCGTATTACCTGGCCTGAAACATTTTAAAATATCACCCAATGCGTTCTTTAAATCAGAGACCGCCTCAGAACCAGCATTTAGAGCAGCCAAAGCATCAACCAAAACAATTTGCCGATCCAATCTTGAGAAGTGATCTATAAAAAACGGTTTCACGACACGACTAACATATGAATTATAACGACGCTCCATCATCGCATGTAAAGAACCACGCGCAGCGGAACCAGATACAGCCATAGGGGCGAATGTAATAAGCGGTGATCCTGCAAGGTCTCCTGGCATGATAAACCGCCCTGGCGGCACTGTAGATAAAGCGTATTCATCATCACGGCAATCTGTCAGATATTGCGTAAAGAGTTTAGCAGCTTCCTGCACTTGCATTTCATCTTCCGCAGCATTTGGATCAAGCGTAGCAAGGTGATCAAGCCACGGCTTAGCAATAACATCACGCGGCTTCTTTTTTGTTGCTTCAAGTGTTTGTGCGGACCATTCTTCATAAGTCAAATCAAGCAAGGGCAAATCCAAAAGCCATTCACCTGGATAATCAACAATATCAATATTAAAAACACCACTTGTCATATTACGGGCAAAAAAACCTTCAGGTTCATACTCAATTGTAAGCCGTAACTGCGAAATACGGTTTGTAGAAGAAGGCCACTTACGATCATCTTTGCCCATTAAAGAAGCCAAATGATCCTCATAAGAAAACCTTGGCACATCATCATCTGGCTGGGGTTGTAAAAAGGCGCGCTTAATACGCTTATTGGCCAAAGGTGCAAACATGGGTAGTTTGCCACCATTAATAAGATTGTGAACGAGCGAGGTAATGAAAACAGTTTTGCCAGCCCGTGAAAGTCCAGTCACACCCAATCTTAAAGTTGGATTGATAATGTCAGACGCGTAATCTGTAAGGCCTGTTAAGGCGATATAAGCTTCATCAGTTAACGAGGTAAATTTCACTGACCAGCACTCCCAGCTAAACTAAAACAACGAAGAAAATAATTATATTCCCTTACGTAAGATTTAAGTAAGAATTAAACCTGCTTATTTCAAGCAAATAAAAAAGAAAATTACCATTTAAAAACAAAAAACCCGACACAAAGGTCGGGTTTTGATAAATCCATAAGTGCTTGGAAATTAGATACCAAGACCTTCGTATTTTTTCTTAAAGCGAGCAACACGGCCACCACGGTCCATAAGCTGCTGATTGCCGCCTGTCCATGCTGGGTGAGAAGTTGGGTCGATATCAAGGTTCATAGTATCCCCTTCAGCACCCCAAGTCGTGCGTGTTTCGAATTCTGTACCATCCGTCATTACGACTTTAATGGTGTGATAATCCGGATGAACATCTTTTTTCATGTTATCTCGTCCTATATTTTACGTTAGCAGTGCGATAAATACGCATATCAGCTAATCTAAACTTGAATTTTATTGTCTGACAATGAATAAACCAAGAGCTAACTTTCCAGCAAGCTCATAGCTTTCGTTGGCAAGTCAGTACATCAAAACCAATCAAGAGACAAGTGCAGTTTAGCCTCAATGACCATAGAATCCAAAAAGACCGTTAAAAGTTCTTCACTACGCCCTTTGGCAAAACTTGCGCCCTACATTGCACGCTATAAAACAAAGGTTGGCTTAGCCATATTTTTCTTGCTTCTGGCAGCTATTACAACACTAACACTGCCCATTGCAGTTAGACGCGTAATTGACAACGGCTTTTCTGAAAGTGACCCATCACTGGTGAATAATTACTTCACTGTTCTCATCATCATTGCTGCTGTTTTAGCTTTTGCAAGTTCATGCCGATATTATTTCGTCATTTGGCTTGGGGAGCGTATCGTGGCTGACCTTAGAAATGATGTCTTCGCTAATGTGACACGACTAAGCCCAGAATTTTTTGATAAGTCTCACTCAGGTGAAATAATTTCTCGTCTGACAGCTGATACAACTCAAATTAAATCAGCCGTAGGCGCAACCGCTTCCCTTGCCCTTAGAAATGTTATCCTTGGATTTGGCGCTTTAATCATGATGATCATCACCTCGCCTCGCCTTTCATTTATTGTAATTGCTGCGATCCCTTTAATCGTTCTTCCGATTGTAGGTTTTGGTCGCAAAGTTCGCAAACGCTCTCGCGCTGCACAAGATACATTGGCAGATGCAACTGCCTATGCATCAGAATCCATTGCCGCTGTTCGCACGATGCAAGCTTTTACCAATGGCACACATGTCAGAAGTAAGTTTTCCTCAGCAGTAGATTTTGCTTTTGATGCTGTACGCAAAGCAATCCTTACACGTTCTCTCTTAACTGGGTTTGCAATCTTCTTAATCTTTGCAAGCGTTGTCGCAGTTTTATGGATTGGCGCAAATGATGTGCTAGCTGGTACAATGACAGGCGGCACGCTGGGACAATTCCTACTGTATGCAGTTTTTGCAGCTGGTGCTATGGGTGCGCTATCAGAAGTATGGGGTGAACTTTCACAAGCAGCTGGTTCAGCAGAACGCTTAGTTGAATTGCTAGGTACAAAGTCTGCTATTCAATCACCAAAAGACCCAAGAGAACTTGCAAAACCTGCAAGGGGCGAAATCACTTTCAACAATGTTGGTTTCAACTACCCGACAAGGCCTGATCAAAAAACGCTTGAAGGTCTTTCTCTGAAAATTGAGCCAGGAGAAACCGTTGCAATTGTTGGGCCATCAGGCGCAGGTAAAAGTACGCTCTTTGCGCTCTTATTACGTTTTTACGACCCAGCAAATGGCGAGATAAAATTAGATGACATCGACATAAAGCAATTGGCCGAAGATGACTTCAGATCCCAAATTGCACTCGTTCCACAAGACACAATGATTTTTGCTTCAAGTGCAGCAGATAATATTTCTTACGGAAAGCCAACAGCTGAACGCGAAACAATTATTAGCGCAGCAAAAGCAGCTAATGCACATGACTTCATTGAAAAAATGCCTGAAGCTTATGAAACCATATTAGGTGAACGCGGTGTTACGCTTTCTGGAGGACAACGACAGCGCCTTGCAATCGCTAGAGCAATTCTTAAAGACGCGCCTGTTTTATTATTAGATGAAGCCACAAGTGCGCTAGATGCAGAAAGCGAAAAGCTGGTTCAAGACGCGCTTGAAAATCTTATGCAAGGTCGCACAACTTTAATCATCGCTCACCGCCTCGCAACCGTTCTTAAAGCGGATCGTATTCTTGTGATGGATGAAGGCAAGATAATAGAAGAAGGCACCCACAAAGCACTCATCAAGAAAAAAGGTGTCTATGCAGGCCTTGCTAAATTACAATTCGGTGAAGGCTAAAACTGAAAAAGCATCAACGCTCAGTCAGTTTTAATTCAATCCGTCTGTTTTGCGATCTCGCCTCATTACTGTTTTCATTGTTCAAAGGTTGAAACTCACCAAACCCTGCCGCAACCAACCGCCTTGCAGGAATACCTTGCGAGATAAAGAAACGCACAACAGAAGTTGCTCGACTAGAAGAAAGTTCCCAATTATCTCGAATACGACCATTGCCCGAAAGTGGGATATTATCCGTATGCCCATCAACCCTTAGTACCCAGTTGATATCATCTGGAATTTCAGAACCAATCTGTATAAGAGCTTGAGCAACTTTTAACATTTCAGCTTGCCCACCAGCATTTAATTCCGCAGCACCAGACGTAAATAAAACTTCGGATGGAAATACAAAACGGTCGCCCACAATACGAATATCTGAACGACCACCTAGAATTTCACGCAACCGACCAAAGAAGTCTGAACGATAACGGTTTAACTCCTGCACACGTTGAGCAAGAGCAACATTAAGGCGCTTTCCCAAATCAGCAATCTTCGTCTGACTTTCACGATCCTGACTTTCAGATGCATCCAGCGCATCTTCAAGCGCTGCAATCTGACGACGTAGAGCTGAAATTTGCTGGTTCAGCAATTCTACCTGACTCAATGCTCGCTTGCTTAGCTGTTTTTCTTCATCAATCTGTGTAGAAAGCGCACCAATTTTTTCATCTGTCTCTGCAGTCGTATTATTGCCTTGCGATAAGAGTGCTTCAAGGCGTGAACGCTCACTCTCTGTTGAGTTAAGCGAGGATTGAAGTGTCGCGATTGAATCTTCAAAATCTTGTTTATTCGCTTGCTCTAATGCCAGCAAAGAGGTCAACTCATCAATTTGAGAATTCAGTCGATTGAGAACTTGATCCTTACCCGTGATTTCTTGGCTTAGTAGAAATTGCGCCAGTACAAAAACTGAAAGCAAAAACATAATAGCCAACAAAAGCGTTGCCAAGGCATCCACGAAACCAGGCCAATAATTGACGCTTCTTTCACGATATCTAGAACGAACAGATGCCATTATTACTTAGAAGCCTTTTCAAAAAATGCATTGAGTTGACGCATTAACATCATCATATCTTTTTGTTGCTCAGCTTGTTGGTTTAATTGCTGACGAGTAATGTCTTGCTCACTTCGCATATGTTTGACCATGTGCTGAATGCTTTCAACAAGGCTCGACATCGCTTCACTTGAGCGCCCGCCTGATCCTTGTCCCTGCAATCGTTGACCTAATTGCTCAATATGAAGCTTCATATCTTCTGCATTAGCACCTGCTGCAATGCCACCCTCAGAACCAAGGTCAGTTACAGAAGAAAGCCAGTTTTCAAGTTCGGTATAAAATCGTGTTTGCGCGCGCCCAGCTTGTAAATCCAAAAAACCCAAAACAAGTGATCCAGCAAGACCAAAAAGAGAAGATGAAAAAGCTGTGCCCATGCCATCAAGCGGTGCTTTCAATCCACTCTTGAGCGCATCAAGCACGTCATTAGCGTTGCCAGAATTAGGATCTAAAGACTGGATAGTATCACCAATTGAACCAATCGTTTGCAACAACCCCCAGAATGTACCCAGTAGCCCTAAGAACACCAGCAACCCAATTAAATATCGTGAGATATCTCTGCTTTCATCTAAGCGGTTACCAATCGAATCTAGAATTGATCGCATTGAGTTTGTTGTAATACTCATTTCCTGCCCAGACTGTCCAAGCAATGCCTTCATAGGCGCCAGTAGAACAGGCTCTCGGCTAGTCTCAAGCTCTGCATTACCCTGCCTAAAACTATTAACCCACTTCACTTCAGGGATAAGGCGCATAACCTGAATAATGGCTAGCAAAATACCAACAATCAAAACACCTAAAATTAGCCCGTTAAGCCCTGGATTTGTTACAAAAGCGGTTAATATTTGTCGGTATAAAACAGCACCAAGAAATCCAACAATGATCAAAAATATAATCATACTGAACAAGAATACACTTGGATTAGATAGTTTATGAGGATCGTATTCCCGTGCCACGCTGTTGCCTCCCGTACAAGCTAGATCAGGTAACTGATTTTAATAGCAAATCAGATTTCTTGAAAAATAGACTGTAACTAAGGCAAAGGAAAGGGGTAAAAAAATAAGCCTTTTTTATTTCAAAGGAACAGCGCGAATAACATCACTGATTTTACGGTGAATATGCTCATTGCCAGCCACAACCGTTCTTTTTGTAAAAAGATCCTGACCACCATCAAGGTCACTTATGAAACCACCAGCTTCACGAATGATAATCATACCTGCTGCATAATCCCAAGCTTCTGGCCCACGTTGCCATATGCCATCCATGCGCCCAGCAGCAACATATGCTAAATCAAGCGCAGTTGAACCAGAACAACGCACGCCCATACTTTCACGCATCATCATTTGTTGCTCACGTAAAGCTTGGCCATGCCCCTTTCTTCCTTGATGGGGTATATGATTTGCAATCATACAATCAGAAAGGTCTTTTCTAGCAGCAACACGGCATCGCGTATCATTCGCATATGCACCTTGACCACGTTCAGCAGTAAAAAGCTCATCGCGCCCAGGGCTATATATAACGCCAGCAACAATTTCACCTTCGCGCTCTAACGCTATAGAAATTGCAAAATGAGGATGTCCATGCATAAAGTTTATAGTGCCATCAAGCGGGTCAACAATCCATCTGTTCTGGGGATCTTTACCTTTAATCTCACCAGCTTCTTCCATTAAAAAACCAATATCCGGGCGTGCTTCTTGAAGTTCCTCGCGAATGATTTTTTCTGCCCGCAAATCTGCATTAGTAACAAAATCACCCGTACCTTTACGAGAAACTTGTAGATTTTGCACTTCACCAAAATCCCGCGATAAAGCGCGACCAGCTTTCAAAGCTGTATTTGTCATTACATTTAAAAGGGCAGAACGAGCCACAGCTTCAACTCCAAAATATTATGATTCAGCGCGGCGAATATAAGTAATTTCATTGGTATCAACGACAATTTTCTCACCAGCATCAATGAAAGGCGGTACCATGACCTTAACACCATTTTCCATTACAGCAGGCTTGTAAGAAGAAGAAACCGTCTGACCTTTAACAACAGGATCAGCCTCAGCAATTTCTAGCGTTACATAATCAGGTAATTTAATGCCAATAGGACGCTCTTCATGGCTTTCCACTGTAACTTTCATCCCATCTTGTAGGAATGCAGAACGTTCGCCTACAAACTCTTTTTGCAATTCAAGCTGCTCGTAAGTTTCAACATCCATAAATACAAGCATGTCAGCCTCCGCATAAAGAAACGAATAATCTTTTTGTTCAAGGCGAATTTTTTCAACATTTTCTGTAGCACGAAAACGCTCATTATGTTTTGAACCATCGAACAGGTTTTTCATTTCAACCTGATTAAACGCCCCACCTTTACCAGGCTTTACAGCATTAGTTTTGACAGCAACCCAGAGCGAATTTTTATGCTCAATTACATTGCCTGGTTTAATTTCATTACCATTAATTTTCATGTGTCACTTAAATGATCACCGAAATGACCATCTCCGGAAGTTATAAATTTTTGAAGTGACGTCGGTTGACCACAAATAATGGCGTAGTGCAAGCAGGAATTGTCAGATGTCATATCTTCAAAGTGCAAACACCAGTTTGAGATCTATACACCAGGCCACTTATTAGCCAATCCCAATGCCTTTTGACGGTCACCATTATCAAGCTGTTCTAAAAACTGATCTAGATACAGATCAAACCGACCAGCACGACGTGCTAATATATGCCATTTTGCAGCTTCAATTTTTGAAGGTTCAATGCCAATGCCATTTAAATACATATGCGCAATTCGGTTTTGTGCAATAATATTGCCTGAAATTGCTGCATTATTAAGAATAGTAAAAGCAAGCTTTTCATCTTTCGGCCCATCAACACCATTGATCAAGGCAATACCAAGTTCCACTTGAGCAGTATCAACACCAGAACGCGCGGCACGCTCTAGCCATTCACGTGCTTTCTTTGGGTCTTGTATTTCTGTCGTAAGCCCTTCTTTATAAATCACGTAAAGGGCATAATAGGCATCAGCTAAGCGCAGTTCTGCTGCCTTTTCATAAAAAGGCAAGGCCAACCGATACCCTTTACTGGTTGGGCGATCTGCAATGATTTGATTTGCATGATTAAACATCGCGATAGGATGACCTGCTTCTGCAGCACTTTTCATCATCGCTTCACCTTCCTCTTTATTGCGAGGAATGTCGATGCCTTCAATTAATTTAAGCGCATATGAAAACTGGGCTTCTCGATTACCGGACTTAGCAGCTATCTCATACCATTTGGTTGCCTGTTTAGTATCTTTTGCAACACCTAAACCCTTATCATAGAGTTCAGCTATTAGCGTTTGAGCGGCCGCATCGCCTTTTTCTGCCAATGGCAGCGCTATTTCAAATGCTGTCAGATATTCCCCCCGTTGAAATGCACCATAAGCAAAATCAGGTACGAGAGGTTGTTTTGTAGTTTCTCCTAAAAAGCGTTGCTTTAAAAGCTCTTCATCAAATTGCTTTTCTTCCTCTAAACCAAAAGCAAACAAAGAATTTGAAAAGACTAGAAAAAATGAAAAGACAAGTTTTATAAATACACGCTTCATGCATTATCCTCATCAAATACAGGCGCATGCTGCTCAAGAAGCATATTAGCTTTTTCAACATTCTTGATAGGGTCACCTTGCGCAAAAACGGCACTTTCAAGCGCTACAAAATCAATGCCCGTTTTGGCTACTTCAATAATACTATCCAAACTATTTCCACCCATCACAATTCCAGGTATCTCAACAAGTTCAGCCCACCATTCTGCCAACCCAAGGTTTTTTGGATGAGCTTCTGGTTTGATATCTCCAGAGAGTTTTCCAAATAATATGAAATCTGGCTTAAGCTCCCCGATCTCAAGAGCATTGTGGCGTGCTTTAATATTACCACATCCTACAATATTCTGTGGCGAAAAACGGGCGATAATATCTTCAAGTTTTGATTTTTCTTTTTCAACAAATAGTCCATCAGCCCCGCAGCGTCCAAAGGCTTGCGTATCATCAGCAATTAAAACGGCACAGCCTGCATCTTGCAAACTAGGCGTAATCGCTTTGCACCATGTCTCAAATTCATATGTTTCACTTTTAGCAGCGTAAAGAATAACGCTAGCAACATCGCCACCACCAACAGCTGCGATTAAATCGTCCTTATCAATAGTAATAGGATTCGCAGCCAGTATTAATCTACAGCGATTAATTTCGTTATCAGGCGTATTTTTAGCCATAAGTCATTATCCTCGTGCATTTTCCTAATTGATGCACAGGATTACTAATAAAATTCAAGCCCTGAATGCAATCAAGAATTCAGGGCTTTATAAATTTTAAGGGGCTGTCCCAGATAACTCAAAAATGGGTTATCAATATGGGTATGAGAA
>CAZCUN010000075.1:0-10130 GCA_964502215.1 uncultured Rhizobiaceae bacterium
TCATACCCATATTGATAACCCATTTTTGAGTTATCTGGGACAGCCCCTTATATTTATATAGCCGACCCACTTGGTCGGCTTTTTTTATGATTAAATGGCATAGGTTTTGCTTTGTCTTAAATAGGTAATTTAATTTGTCCTAAAAGGAAGCATTATGTTCTCGCAAGATCAGCAAAAGCACGTCAATGTCATCATTACTACAGTCGATGGTTTAGATGTTGAAGGGAAGCTTTTATGTGGTCTTACGGGTGTTGTCGAAGCTGCGTTGAATAATGATAGCCAATTTGTTCAACTCAGCGACGATAACAATGCGGTGTCATTTATTGCCAAGACACACATTGCAAAAGTTGTTCCTCAGAAGAATTCGACTCAAACAATGCCCAAGCTAAATGCTGGGGCAAAGAAGATTGGGAATTGGGCAAGAGTGTTGGATGTGCCTGAACATGCTACGTCAGATGAGGTTAAGCAGGCTTATTATGAATTGGCAAAGATGTATCATCCAGATTTATTTTCACTCGAAATGCCACTCGAGATAAAACAATATGCAAGTGAAATGCTTTCGCGCATTAATATTGCTTATGAGCAATATAGATCTATAAAAAAAGCTGCGTAATTTTATCTTACCAAATTATGTAGACCGACATCTTCAATGTTGTTTTCACCACATAAAGCCATGGTTACATCTAACTCTTTTTGGATGATATCAAGTGCTTTTGTTACGCCGGGTTTGCCCATTGCACCAAGTCCATAAATATAAGAGCGCCCAATGTAAGTGCCTTTTGCACCTTTTGCCATTGCTTTAAAAACATCCTGACCAGAACGAATGCCACCATCCATATGGACTTCGATTTTATCGCCTACAGCGTTTACGATTTCTTCTAAGATATCATAAGAGGCAAGTGCACCATCTAGCTGTCTGCCACCGTGGTTTGAAACGATTATAGCATCTGCACCAATTTTAGCTGCAATTTTTGCGTCTTCTACATCATTGATGCCTTTAAGGATTAGCTTACGCTTCCAGTGTTTTTTAACCCACTCTATCGAGGACCAATCAAGGCTAGGGTCGAACTGACTGGCTGTCCAATCGCTTAAAGACCCCATATCGTCGACACCGCTTACGTGGCCAACAATATTGCCAAACTCACGACGTTTGGTTTGAAGCATGTTGAAACACCAACGTGGTTTTGTTGCCAGATTAGCAATAGAGGATAGCGTTGGTTTTGGTGGGGCGCTTAAGCCGTTTTTGATGTCTTTATGGCGTTGTCCTAGTACTTGGAGATCAAGCGTCAAAACTAAAGTCGAGCAATTTGCATCATGAGCGCGTTGCATCAAGCTTTCTGAGAACCCTCGATCGCGCATAACATAAAGCTGGAACCAAAATGGATTTTTTGTGTGTTCGGCAATGTCTTCAATCGAGCAAATGCTCATGGTTGTTAGGGTAAAAGGAACACCAAACTCTTCTGCAGCTTGTGCGGCAAGTATTTCACCATCTGCGTGTTGCATGCCTGTTAATCCAACAGGGGCAAGAGCAACAGGCATTGAAACATCTTCGCCAATCATTTTTGTTTTTATGCTTCGATTATCAATGTTAACTGCAACGCGCTGGCGTAATTTCTGACGTTCAAAAGCCTCTTCATTGTCACGGTAAGTGCCTTCTGTCCAAGAGCCGCTATCTGCATAATCATAAAACATCTTTGGTACACGACGTTTTGCTAATGCTTGGAGTTCGTGAATTGTTGTGATTGGTGACATTATTTTTCCCCATACCCGCCAGCAGCAGGTGTATTCAAAATTACAGCTTCACCTGATTTAATATCAGTTTGATCGCAATGTCCAAGCTCTTCTAATAAACCGTTTAGTCTTCTGACTAAAGTTGCCCCTGTTGCGCCATCACCGCCGCCATTTAGTCCTTTTGGGGCTAATTTGCGTGAGGATGAAAGAATGGCGCAAGTCATATCTTCGTTAAATCTTAGGGTTCTTGAGACGCTATCACCCCCCTTGTATTTACCATCTCCGCCTGAGCCTCTTCTGATTGAAAAGTCTTCGACAGTAACAGGGTAGCGCATTTCTAAAATTTCAGGGTCTGTCAGGCGGGTATTGGTCATATGGGTTTGAACAGCACTTGCGCCAGAAAAAGGTTTTCCATCATTCATGCGTCCAGCAGGAGCGCCACCACACATGGTTTCATAGTTTTGATATTTTGCATTGCCATAGGTGAGATTGTTCATAGTGCCGGGTGCATTTGCAAAAGCGCCAAAAGCCATCAAAAGACAGTTGGTGACGTGTTGGCTTGTCTCTGTATTGCCTGCAATCACTGCTGATGGATATTGAGGTTTTAACATGCAGCCATCTGGAATGATGATGTTTAGCGGTTTTAAGCAACCTGCGTTCATCGGAATATCACCTTCAACCATAATTCTGAAGACATATAACACGGCTGCACGACAAACAGGCTCTGGCGCGTTGAAGTTGTTTTTTGCAACGGGAGATGTGCCAGTGAAATCGATTGTAGCTTCTCGTGTTTTATGATCAACAGTCACTTTGACGCAAATTTTTTGATCATTATCTGTGGTATAAGTGTTTTCGCAATTTGATAATTTATCAATCACCCTGCGAACGCTTTCTTCTGCGTTATCTTGAACATGTTTCATGTAAGCTTGCACAACGGGCAGTGTGAAGTGATCTACCATTTTACGCAGTTCAGTTACACCTTTTTCGTTGGATGCAATTTGCGCTCTTATGTCTGCCATATTGTCGTCAGGGTTTCTGGCAGGCCATGGGTGATCAGTTAAAATCTTACGCATACCTGCTTCATTAAGCACGCCTGCATCGACCAGTTTGAAGTTGTCAATCAAAACTCCTTCTTCATCTACATGTGTTGCAAGTGGTGTAGCACTTCCTGGTGCCATGCCGCCAATGTCTGCGTGGTGTCCACGCGCAGCGACGTAAAAGAGTAGTGTGCGTTTTTCTTCATCAAAAACAGGAGTAACAACTGTAATGTCTGGTAGGTGAGTGCCGCCATTATAGGGGGCATTTAAGATGAAAACATCACCTGGATTGATGTCGTTTTTATTGTTTTCAATCACGCTTTCAACGGAGCGATCCATAGAGCCTAAATGCACAGGTACATGAGGAGCGTTGGCTACGAGCGTACCGTCGGCTGCAAAGATTGCGCATGAGAAATCAAGACGCTCTTTCATGTTGACGGAGTAAGATGTGTTTTGAAGCGTGACACCCATTTGTTCCGCTATAGTCATGAATAGATTGTTGAAAACTTCTAACATCACAGGGTCAGCAGTTGTGCCGATTGCAGACGCTCTTTTCTTTACAACAGCGCGTCGTAATACGATATGATCCAAAGCGTTAATTTCGCCTTGCCAATCAGGTTCTACGACAATTGTTTGGTGGGGTTCGATTATTAGCGCAGGGCCTTTTATCGTGTTGCCAGGGTTTAATTTTTCTCGGAAGTATATACCTGCTTCATGCCACTTGCTGCTTGAAAATAGTTTTGTTTTTTTAGTTGCATCATGTGATTGTTCATCTAGAGGTGTTTCTTTTTCTTGAAGCCCAGCACCGCCACCAACAGATTCTACTTCTATCGCTTCTACAATTAATTTCTTATTTTCAAATACAAAGCCAAATTGCTTTTTATGAAGCGTTTCAAATTCTGATATCATTTGTGCTGTGTTTGAATAAGATACGGGTAGGGCAAGGTCTGTGCCGTCGTAACGGATATGAATTCTGGTAAAAGTTGTGATTTCTGAATCACTTACGCCCTGTTCTGCAAGTTCTGATTCCGTTTCTGATTTTAATTCTAAACGGGCTTTTTCAAGTGTCTTTTGCAATTTTTCTGAAAGGTCATTGATTAAAGTTCGTGATCTTGTAGAGCGGACTTGTGCTAATCCCATACCGTAAGCTGATAGAATGCCAGAGAAGGGGTGGATTAAAACCGTTTCCATGCCAAGTGCATCTGCTACGCTACAAGCATGTTGTCCACCAGCGCCGCCAAAACAGTTAAGTGCGTATTCTGTTACATCATATCCGCGCTGAACAGAAATTTTCTTAATTGCATTAGCCATGTTTTCAACGGCGATTTTTAAAAATCCATCAGCTACTTCTTCAGGTGTTGAACTAACTTCATTTGCTAGCTTTGAGAATTTTTCTTGAACCGCTTTTGTATCCAGTGGTTGATCTTGATTTGAGCCAAATATTGCAGGAAAAAAGTCTGGTTGTAATTTGCCAACCATAACGTTTGCATCCGTTACAGTTAGAGGGCCACCACGACGATAACACGCAGGGCCAGGGTTTGCGCCAGCAGAATCTGGACCAGCTTGAAAGCGACCATCTTTGAAAGAAAGAATGGAGCCACCACCAGCAGCAACGGTGTGGATGCGCATCATAGGCGCGCGCATTCTAACCCCAGCAATTTCAGTTTCAAAGGCGCGCTCTAATTCACCGTCATAGTGAGATACATCAGTTGATGTACCGCCCATATCAAAGCCGATCATTTTTTCAAAACCTGCGAGCTTGGAAGTCTCTACCGCACCAACAACCCCGCCAGCAGGGCCAGATAATATTGCATCCTTGCCTTGGAATAAATCTGAAGCGGTTAAGCCACCTGACGACATCATGAATGATAGTTTAGGGCCATTGCCTAATTGCGATGATACTTGTTCAACATAGCGTCTTAAAATTGGGGAGAGGTAGGCATCGACAACAGTTGTGTCGCCACGACCTATTAGTTTTACTAAGGGGGAAACTTCATGGCTAACTGAAACTTGAGCAAAGCCAGCTTCGCGAACAAGCTTTGCTACTTTAATTTCATGTTTTGGGTATTTCCATGCATGAATGAATGTGATTGCAATGGAATCGATACCATCATTTTTGATAGATTGCAGTTGTGACTTAAGGGTTTCGAGATTGGGTTCTTGCTCTACAGTGCCGTCAGCAAGGACACGCTCATCAATTTCTACGACGCGTTCATATAATAGTTCTGGTTTTATAATTTCTTTTGCAAAAATATCGGGTCTAGCCTGATAGCCAATTTCCAACATGTCACCAAAACCTTTGGTGATAAGCAGAACTGTTCTGTCGCCCTTGCGTTCCAATAAGGCATTGGTTGCAACGGTTGTTCCCATTTTAACATTGCCAATTAATTCTGAAGGAATTTCATCTTCTGCAGTTAAACCAAGAATTTCTTTTATACCTTGAATTGCTGCGTCTTTATAAGCATCAGGATTTTCTGATAGTAGTTTATGAGGGTGGAGTGATCCGTCTGGGGAGCTGCCTACTATATCAGTAAATGTGCCGCCACGGTCAATCCAAAAATCCCACTTACTCATTTTGCTACTCCAGCTTACAAGAATGTACTTTATATCGATTGTGTAAATTCTATACAATTGAATTCAATGGAATGATTGTCTTATTAACCATTCATTATCTATGTTTCCAAACATCAAATTAACGATGCTTTGGTAGACAAGGTTAATTAATAATTGTTTTCTAAGGCATGTAAAATCAATGACCACATCAGAATTTAATCCTGCTTCACTTGCTGCTGCTGTTATGCAGACTAAAGATTCAAACAACATCAGAGCAGACGTCGATCAAATGTCTGGCGAGAATAAAGCAATACTGGAAAGAGAGCTTTCGAGAGATAGAACTCGTGCATTTGTTATTCGCTGTGACGGGGAACATGCAATCATATCTGCTGAAATAGAACCAGACTCTGATACAAAAGAAAACTACTGGTCAGTAGGACAGTTGATCTCAATCAAAGTCGGCAAAAACCGGGTTGTTGGGATTACTTGTGAAGTTGAACTTCCTAAACGCGGTTGGGAAAGTGGTTCCAACAATGAAGTGCATATTACAATTGAATTAGTTGGTGAAATTGTTGCCTCCAAAGATGAGGGTAAAGAAGATAAGTTTAGTACTGGTATCGCAAGTTACCCGCAGATGGGCTGTATTGCCCATAGAATTCGGGGTGAAGACCTTGCGATTATCTATAAAAGTGAGGGCGATACAGTTGTTAAAGTTGGGCAGCTAACACAAGATCAATCAATTGATGCCAAGATCGAAATCGATATGCTACTTTCGCGCCACTTTGCAGTTGTGGGAACAACAGGCGTAGGTAAGTCAACTTCTGTGACGTTGATTTTGCGTAAAGTTATAAAAGCACGACCTGATATCCGTATTCTTATGCTTGATCCTCATAATGAATTTGCTTCAGCATTTCCTGATAGTTCAGTTGTGGTGGATTCAAGTAATCTAATTTTGCCATTCTGGTTGTTTAAACTAGAAGAGTTCTCAGAAGTTGTTTTCCGTGGACAGGCTGGATTTGATTCAGAAATTGAAATTCTTCGCGACCTAATTCCGTTGGCAAAAGAGCGGTATCGCACCGATGCAGAGAAAAACTCGCCATCTCTAGTTAAAAAGAAATCTAAAAGCAATTTGACTGCTGATATGCCAGTTCCTTATCGCATTGCAGATCTGCTCAAGCTGATTGATGAGCGTCTTGGTATGTTGGAAGGTAAGTCAGATAAGCCTATTCTTAAATCTCTGGAATATCGTCTTCAAAGTATTTCTGATGATCCGCGTTTCCGTTTTATGTTTGACCAAACCAACGGCAACGGTGGTGATATCATGGAAGATATTATTTCAAAGATTTTTCGTGTGCCGCATAATGACAAGCCAATTTGTGTGTTAGAAATGTCTGGACTTCCAACCGAGGTTGTAAACTCTGTTGTTTCTATTCTTTCTCGCATGGCATTTGAAATTGCGATGCATAGTGATGGCGGTATTCAAACACTTGTTGTTTGTGAAGAAGCACACAGATATATTCCTGCTGATCCAAATGCTGGTTTCTGGCCAACACGTCAATCAATTGCGCGTATTGCTAAAGAGGGCAGGAAGTATGGTGTTTTCCTTTGTATTATTACGCAAAGACCTGGTGAGCTTGATCCAACAATTCTTTCTCAGTGTAACACATTGTTTGCAATGCGATTGGGTAATCAAAAAGACCAAGAAATTATTCGAGGTGCTGTTTCTAACGGTGCTAAAAGTACAATCAGTTTCTTATCTTCTATCGCAAACCGTGAATGTATTGCATTCGGGGAGGCTATTCAAACGCCAATGCGTATGACGTTTGAAACAATGCGGCCAGAAGACCTTCCAGGGGCTCACATTTATGAGCAACAAGCTAAAGTAAAAGAAGGTTTGCAGGTTTCACTTAATTCTGTATTGCGCAGGATGAGAATGGAAGATCGAAAGCCATCTTCACAAGGTGCAGTAGAAGAACAAGTCCAAGTTTCACAGGCTAGCGTGCAGCAACCTCAAATTGGCGATAATCCTGGTAATGAAATAAACTCTGTTTTGAATGCAGCTTATTCAAATCCGAATAGTTCTTTGTCTGCTCAGCAAACACCACCAATGGCGCCAACTACTATGTCGCCACCACAACCTACAAGGCAAGCGGAACCCGCACCACAAGCGCCAACACCATCTAAGCCTGCGGTAAGTACTGGTAGTTTGATTAATTCTTTTAGAAGAAAATAATCCTTAGAGCTTTTTAGATGCTACTATAATCACGGTAATTATAATTGCTGTGATTATAGTAATAGCGTCTATTTGTTCATTTAATAAAATTGCTGATAAAAATATTGTTGCAAAGGTCTGTAAAAGTTGTAACTGGCCAATGCGAGCAATGCCACCCCATGCAAGTGCTACATTCCAAGCAAAGAAACCAAGGAACATTGAGATTGTTCCTAAATAACCAAGCGCAAGCAATCCATTCAGCGAGGGGCTTGCAAAGCTTGGTTCGTATGACCACCAAAACCCTATTAGGATAAAGGGTAGGTTTAAAAGTAGGGATCTTGACGTTATTTCCCAACCCGCAGTGGTTCTTGATAGTTTTCCGAATATTACATAACCACCTGATGCGCAAAGACCTGCTAGTATAAGATAGAGGTCTCCAACTGAAATTCCTGTTTGGCCTGTCAGATCTGTTTTTAGATAGACATATGCACCAACAATGAGGCTGCCAAGCAGACTTAGAAGCCAATAAAGCAGGGAGGGTTTTTCATCTGTTATCAAGCGCGCAATTAGCGCGGTAGATAAGGGTAGAAACCCTAAAACAACGCCGCCATGACTTGCAGGAACGGTTTGAATTGCAAATGCCATAAAACCAGGGAAGCCAAAAACTAATAAAAGCCCAGCGATGAAAATTTGAACATTATCTGCGTGGTATAGTTTTTTATGAAAAACCAAAAGTAAAACTGTTGCCAGACCTGCGGCTATTAATGAGCGTGCTAAAGTAATAAACATTGGTGAAAAATCAGCTAAAGCAATTTTCGTAACTGGGAGTGTGCCACCAAAACCAATGATTGCTAGAATTCCTAATAGATAAGCAATTGCTAACTTACTGCGATGTTTAGGTTGAGACATATTAGCATCTATTTCTATTTTCAGGCCACTTACTCCATTAGCACTAAGAAATATTTGTCGCTAGCTGTAAGAATTTCTTTTAACTCGCGCATGACTCAACTAAAGATACGATATGTCGATTTGGACCCAACTTAGTGAATTGTTGTCTGGGATGGTGGTAGATGCTTTTTCTACCGTTATTGAAGCTGTTCGCACTGCTTTTGAAGGGGATCCTGAAACCCGAAAACAAGTTGGATTTTCTGTTGCGATGATTGCGCTTTCAGCAAAGATGGCAAAAGCAGACGGTATTGTAACTCAGGATGAAGTCGTCGCTTTTCAAGAAATATTTGAGATTCCGGAAAAAGAATTCAACCACGTTTCAAAATTATATAATTTAGCTAAGCAAGATGTTGCGGGCTATCAAGCATATGCAAAGCGGGTGCAAAAAATTTTCCCAACCGATCCTGTTATTTTAGAAGATGTTATGAATGGTTTGTTCCATATTGCTAAAGCCGATGGGATATATCATGAAAACGAAATACTGTTCATGGATGATGTTGCTGAAATTTTTGAAATAGAGAGTAGAGATTATCAGCGTATTAGGCTTCGTCATATGGAGCCAGAAGATGGTAATCCTTATGTATTGCTTGAAGCAGATAGTAAGTGGGATGATAATCGCCTTAAAAAACATTACCGCAAGCTGATAAAAGAAAACCATCCAGATCAATTTATTGCTAGAGGTTTGCCTGCGGAGTTTGTGGCCATTGCCAATGAACGTCTTTCGCAAATTAATAATGCTTGGGGAATGATAAAGTTGGAGCGAGGTTTTTAATGTTTGATGCTGATACAAAGTGTAAAGCAACTGTTCGCCCGGCAATTAATTTTGGTGATAGAGCAGAAGGTTTAAAACTCGATATTCTTCTTCTCCATTACACGGGTATGGATAGTGATGAAAAAGCACTAAATTGGCTTTGTGTTGAGGAGAGTGGTGTTTCTTGTCATTACTTTGTTTACGAAGATGGTCGTATTGTTCAGCTTGTTCCCGAAAATAAACGGGCGTGGCATGCGGGAAAATCTTGCTGGCAGGGAGAAGTAGACACTAACTCACGATCCATCGGAATTGAAATTGTAAATTCAGGCCATACTGGGACTTACCCAGATTTCCCATCTGTGCAGATTAATTCTGTCATTGAGCTTTGTCAGGACATTATCAATCGCAATTCTGCCATAATTCCTCAAAATGTTTTGGCTCATTCAGACGTAGCGCCAGGGCGCAAACATGACCCTGGAGAGAAGTTTCCATGGGCTTTATTACATGAAAACGGCATTGGCCATTGGGTAAAGCCAACGGAAAACTTGCGCGGTGGGTTTTTGCAAATGGGTGACAATGGTGAACCCGTTGCTGCACTTCAGGCAATGCTATCTTTGTATGGCTATGGTATTGAAATATCAGGTGAATTTTGTAAAAATACGCACGATTGCATTTTCGCTTTTCAGCAGCATTTTAGACAAAGAATTGTTGATGGCGTCGCTGATAGTGAGACAATAAGTACATTAAATGAACTCATAAAAAATCTTGGTTAAGTTTTTCTTAAGCGCCTTTCTGTTACCTTAAGTAACATAACGTTACTTGTTTTTGAGAGCTGCTTCTTATTTATATTTGGGGCTGTCCCAGATAACTACGATAAATATTGTTTAACCCATTGGTT
>CAZCUN010000076.1:0-10104 GCA_964502215.1 uncultured Rhizobiaceae bacterium
GACAATCACTTTATGTGATCGTTTCTGTGGCCCAATATTGCACTGCGTTTTACACGTGCAGCAGAAGAAAACTGGGATGTGTTTACACCAGCGCACGCTGCAAGGATAACATTTGACGATGCGAAACTTGCAAAAGAAAACCTTGAAGATTTTTACATAGCCAATTTGTATGAAATCAAGATGCCATTTGCTGTAAATGATAAAAGTTTGGCTGTGTCTTGTAGTATCGAGGAGCTTAAAGACAGACATTATTTAGGCTGTTATTTTAACGCATCAGGTGGTAAAATTAGCAAATATATTATCTATACACTTGGCAAAAGCAATGATGGCAGACTTTTGCTGTCACCATTGAACGGAGTAGCATCTGGACATGCCAAAAACCTTGGAGACAAGGAAGGCACCAGAACATCCCTGCAAGGCCGATACAAAGGCAAAATATATTTGGCTAGAATAGCGGATAGTGAAAATATCAAGGCAGTCATGGGATTGTTTTGATTGAAAACTGATTGCTGTTTAAACTGCTAGAAAAGGCCTGTGAGGGCTTCTTTTAGTTTGCTTTATTTAAAGGCTCAGGGCGAGTTGTTAAAGCTTCCGAAGCGCTAAGGTTAGAGAGCGATAAGCACACAATAACATGCAGCTGCTATTTGTAGAGTAAAACTTGGCTAAGACAAGCCCCCGTTAAGGTTCCTTTTGGCGAGAAAAAACAGCGGGCGGGTTCGTAGCGGCGCAAATTTCGAATGTTTTTATGTTTTTGATTTTTGCATGTCGTGTCGGTTTTTCATATAGAAAAAAACAACAGGATGCAGGTGTTTCGGTGTTTAAAGATGTACGGATAAACCACTCGAAACTCTTTGCCAAGGATCGCAATCACATCAACGGTATTGAGAACTTTTGGAATTCTATTGTCAGGCAAGCAAGCGAAGCGCCGCCGAGAGGAAGTCAAAACGCCATCTGCGCCGCTATAATGGCATCCCAAAAAAATACTTTCATCTGTTCCTGAAAGAGTGCGAATGAAGGTTCAATTACAGACCTGTTACAAACTTGCGTAAAGTATTGGAGCAATGGTGGGTCAAGGAAAAGTTGTACTTTTGTCTATGTTAGCCCCGTATTTTTTTACTTATGTTATTTATAAATATAAATTTTTTAGTGCATTCTATGAGAATTAAAAGTTACGAAATAAGTGTTCTGCTAGTAACGGAGTTTTGCTGTTTTAAACTGCTGTAAACTTAAAAACGAAGGTAAAATATATATCACGTAGGCGAAATTGAAAAACGACTTTGATCAATGGTTGACCACCTCGCGCAAATTCCAACTTCGGCAGCAACGAGTATTTTCTGCCCATCATGGGTCTATTCAGTGATCTAGATATAAATTCCCTAAATCATGTAACAGGGAATAATTTACATCTAAACAAGTAAGCCTATTTTTTCCTTACATAATTGATCAATGGCTTTTTGCTGCATCAAAAACTCGAGCCAGTTTTGATCCTCAATTGATTATAAATGTCGCTATTTACAAACAAAATATTTATTTGTACACTAACAATAAATAAGGTCTGCATTTCCATGAGGTTTAGAGAATGAGTCTGTATCGTTGTCCAGAAAATCTAGAGGATGCGTACGCACTTTTATCTGATGATTCGTGGAAAATTTTGTCTGGTGGAACCGATTTTTATCCCACTCTAGGGCAGAAGCATGTCAATTTCAACGTGCTAGATGTGTCACGTATTTCCTCCATGCGGGCCATCAAAAAAGATGATGAAGGTAATTGGCATATTGGTGCATTGGCTGCTTGGACTGATATTATCAGGCATGATTTGCCGCCTGCGTTTGATAGTTTGAAATTATCTGCACGTGAGGTTGGCTCCGTCCAAATTCAAAATCGGGCAACTGTTGTTGGTAACATCTGCAATGCGTCTCCAGCAGCAGATGGTGTTCCGCCACTTCTAACTCTTGATGCGATGGTAAAGATCGGGTCTTTAAATGGTGAGCGCGAACTGTCACTGCAAGATTTCATTTTGGGTAATCGCAAAATAAACCTTCAGCCAAATGAATTGGTGGTTGGTCTTAAAATTCCAGCGCCGAGTGCAAAAGGTCAATCGACATTTCTGAAATTGGGTGCGCGGAAATATCTGGTGATCTCAATTTCTATGGTTGCGGCAAAAATTGTGACAGATGCAAGTGGTGTGATTGAAGATGCCGCCGTGAGCGTCGGTTCATGCTCGCTCGTCGCGACCCGCTTGCCGGATTTGGAGAAGGTGCTGATTGGTCGAAACATAAAGGATCAGTTGCAAAATTGTATTGCGGATGAGTACTTATCAGTTCTGTCTCCAATCGATGATGTGCGTGCTACGAAAGCTTATAGAATGGATGCCAGTAAAGAGCTTGTTGCGCGGGCGCTACATATGGCTGTGGAGGAGTATTGCTAATGGATATCTCCTTTGAATTGAATGGTGGGAAGCAACAAGCGTCGGTTGATCCGGTAAAGCGCCTATCTGAGTTTTTGCGTAGTGACTTAGGCTGCTCGGCTACAAAGGTCGGTTGTAATGCAGGCGATTGCGGTTCTTGTACGGTTTTAATCGACGGCGAGATTGCTTGCAGTTGTCTCACGAGTGCTGCGCAAGTCGATGGCACTAAGGTTGAAACGCTGGAAGGCATGGGCCGTGATGGCACTTTGACCAAGCTTCAAAAGAGTTTTTTGCATTTCGGCGCGGCGCAGTGCGGAATTTGTACGCCAGGCATGCTTATCTCGGCGAAAGTATTGCTAGAGAGTAAACCTACTCCCTCAAAGCAGGAAGTGGAGGATGCGCTAGGCGGTGTTCTGTGCCGATGCACAGGATATCGCAAAATTGTCGAAGCAGTAATGCATGCAAATGATTTTGAGGATGTTTCTGTGTCGCCAGAAGCAGGCGAGGGGGTTGGTGCTCCTATTCGCCATCTGGATGGTGTTCCAAAAGTAGATGGCACATTGAAGTACGGCAATGATACCATTCCTGCCGATGCGCTTTATGTCCGAGTTATTCGAAGTCCTCATCATTTTGCTGAATTTTCAATTGGTGACAAACAAGCGTTCGTTTCTGCCCATGAGGGTGTTGAAGCGTTTATGGATGCATCAGACATCCCAGGCAAAAATTGTTTTGGGGTGATACCACCCTTTGCTGATCAGCCGGTCTTTGCGAAAGGTGTGGCTCGTTGGCGTGGTGAAGCAGTGGCTGCTGTCGTTGGTGACGAGGCGACGGTACGGGCATTTTCAGACGACGATTTTCCAGTTTCATGGCAGCCTCAATCCCATGCCCTGCTGCCCCATGAAGCGATGAACGGTAATCTCAAAAACTTGCATGAAGGCCGTGAAGGAAATCTGCTTGTAGAAGGTTATGTCGAAAAGGGTGCTGTGGAAGCCGGACTGAGCGCGTCTGAATTCCAAGTTGAAGTGAGTACATCCACACCATTTATTGAGCATGCCTATATTGAACTCGAAGCAGGCTACTGTGCGCCAAAAGGCAATAGACTTGAACTCTTTGGTTGTACGCAAGCAGCTGTTATGGACAAAGAAAGTCTCGCAGAAATTATGGGGCTTGAGGAAGACGCAATCCGCGTTATGCCTTCTGCTTGTGGCGGTGGCTTTGGGTCTAAGCTCGATATTTCCTTCCAACCTTATATTGCACTTGCCGCATGGAAATTGAACCGTCCGGCTTACATTAGCTATTCCCGCACTGAATCGATGCAGTCGACTACGAAACGTCATCCGTCTGAAATCACGTTAAAGCTTGGTTGTGACAAATATGGCAAGATTACAGGGTTTGATTTCGAAGGCACATTTAACACAGGCGCTTATGCCAGTTGGGGGCCGACGGTTGCAAACCGCGTTCCGGTTCATGCGTCCGGTCCATATTTTGTAGAGAATTATCGCGCGAAGAGCTATGCAATCCATACAAACACGCCGCCATCGGGTGCGTTCCGTGGGTTTGGTGTGCCGCAGTCAGCAATCGCACAAGAAACAGCTTTTGATCAGCTAGCGGACAAAGTTGGGATAGATCGCCTTGATTTCCGCATTAAAAACGCACTTCAAAACGGAATGCCTACAGCCACGGGACAGGTGTTCGATAAAGGCGTCGGCATCAAGGAATGTCTTGAAGCGTTAAAACCACAATGGGATGAAGCAAATAAAGTTGCGCAAGAATTTAATACAAAAGCCAATGGAAGCGGTTTGCGCAAAGGTGTTGGCCTTGGTTCTTGTTGGTATGGTTGCGGAAATACGTCCCTGCCAAATCCTTCAACCATTCGTATGGGTATCAAGGTGGATGGAAGCGTCGTGCTTCACCAAGGCGCGATGGATATCGGCCAAGGTGCTAATACAGTCATTACACAAATTGCCTCTGACGCATTAGGCGTTCCTGTTCATTCAATCACTATTCTGGACGGGGATACAGATATCACACCCGATTGCGGAAAAACCTCTGCTTCACGGCAAACATATGTAACCGGTTCTGCTGCAAAGCTTGCGGGAGATTCCCTTCGAAAGGCAGTCCTTCGTAAAGCAAATGTCAGCGAAACAGCAGAGCTGGTTATTCACTCAGGTAAAATTATTGCAACTGAAGGTGAAACAGTTGCAACTATTGATTTAAAAGAGATGCCAGAAAATGAGTTTGGCTACGTATTAATGGCTGAAGAAACATATGATCCACCGACCAAGCCCTTGGACGAAAAAGGGCAGGGTATTCCTTACGCGGTTTATGGCTATGGCGCACAAATGATGGAGCTTACAGTTGACACCAAACTGGGTACAGTAAAGCTCGATCGTATTGTAACGGCTCATGACGTAGGTAAGGCAATTAATCCGCTCCTCGTTGAAGGACAGATTGAGGGTGGTGTTGCGCAGGGCATTGGTTTGGCTTTGATGGAAGATTATCTTCCTGGCCGCACAGAAAATTTGCATGATTATCTGATCCCAACTTTCGGGGATATGCCTGAGTTTGAAAATCTTATAATTGAGGTGGAAGATGCGGAAGGACCTTATGGTGCTAAGGGGCTTGGCGAACATGTATTGATCCCGACAGCACCTGCAATCCTAAACGCTATTCGCGATGCAACGGGTGCGGTGGTTTCCGACCTGCCCGCTACACCTGATAAAGTGATGACCGCATTAAAGGCGATGAAGTGAGAATTTGAATGACTGATACGCCAAACACAAAGCCCGAAAAGATCAGATGCGATGCGTGCCCGGTCATGTGTTACATCGCTGAGGGCAAGTCCGGCGCATGTGATCGATATGCAAATCACGATGGCGAGCTGGTGCGTCTTGATCCACTCACGGTGATTGAAAGCCAAATCAATGATGGAACACCAGTTGTTCCATTCCTCGAAGGCGGTGAGAATTGGGATGGCGAAGTTGTTCGCCCAAAAGAGCGCTTCATTACAGCAATTGGCGCTGGCACGACCTATCCAGACTACAAACCTGCGCCGTTTATTGTTTCGAGTGAAGTTGATGGTGTGGATACGGTGACAGTCGTTACCGAAGGTATTTTCAGCTATTGTGGTGCAAAGGTAAAAATAGATACCGATAGACACCTAGGGCCAGAGCGTAGTTTGGTACGCGCGAATGGTGAGCCGGTAGGGCATGTCACCACCGCTGAATATGGTTCGCAGATGTTATCGCTAGGTGGTGTTCATCACTTGACCGGTGGCGGAAAGAAAGAAGGCCGCGTTACTTGCGCAACTTTACTGGCACTTTGTAACGGGGAAGCGGTTGATCTCACCATCGATGATGGGGCTGACTTAACGGTACAAGCCAATGAGGCGCCGATTGTAAACGGTGTGTCTGAGCAGCGCATGCGTGTTGGTTGTGGTTCTGCAACCGTTGGTATGTTTGCCTCTCAGTGGAAGGGGTTGGTAGATGAAGTCGTCGTTGTGGATGACCATATAACAGGCGTCATGTCTGAGCATCAGGCAGGCAAGGTAATTGGCTGGGAAGAAACTGGCATCAAGATTGTTGGTCGTCGCTCTACGCCTGGGCGCTATTTTCAGGTTGCAAATCCGGGCACAGGCTGGGGTGGGACCGATCTTACAGATCCGCTTACCATTCTGGGTGATTTTAACCCTGCAAAGGCAAAGGCAGGACTAAGCTTGCTGATGGTTTCCACCACAGGTGAGCATTTTGCTTATTATGAATTGAACGAAGAGTTGGCGCCAGTTGAAAAGGAAATTCCTGACCGTTTGAAGCCTTCAATTGAGCGTATTGACGAGAATTGCGAGCCTGCGCTTTGCTCCGTTGTTTTTATGGGCGGTGCGGGTGGTTCATTGCGTGCGGGTGTTACGGAAAATCCGATCATGCTTACCCGCTCCGCGCAAGAAACGATTACCAATGTGACCTGTGGTGGTGCACCTGCGTACAGATGGCCCGGTGGCGGGATTACCGTCATGGCGGATGTTTCGCGCATGCCTGAAAACTCTTTCGGCTATGTGCCGACACCTGCCTTGGTGGCACCCATTGAATTTACCATGTCGCTCGAAAGCTATGAAGCTTTGGGCGGCCATATGGACCATGTACTTAGCCTTGACGAGGCAATTGCCGCTAATTCTGGTAAGCAGAAAGATCACATTTTGAATGGTCAACGCTTCGTCGGAAACCATATAGGCAATCCATGGCCTGCGGCAGGTGGGAAGTAAGCGCTTATGTTTCAGGATGCCCCGCAAATAATAATTTCAAAAACCGGTGAACGGTTATATTTGCGGCATGGGCCAATTGATCTCTTCATTGAAATCGATACCCAAGACCAACAAGCGCGGCTTGAAGGCTTCAAGGTGGCGACGCAAACATTTAAAACGATCTTACCTGAACTTTGCGAAGAACTTTCCTTACTACGTCAGCCAGTGAAAAAATATAGAGGAAAGCCGAGCGGGGTCGTTGCTTCTAAAATGTACGAAGCGGCATCCTCCCATGCTTCTGAATATTTTGTAACGCCGATGGTTGCGGTTGCAGGCTCTGTTGCAGAGCATTTGCTGGAAACTATATTCCGTGCAGTGCCAGCGGAGAAAATCTTTGTGAATAATGGCGGGGATATTGCGCTTTATTTAGCAGGCGATAAAACCTTCAAGGTAGGCATATGTTCTGATCTAGCGACCGGTGATATTGATACGCATGCAACCGTTCACGCGAGCGATAATATAGGTGGCGTTGCGACAAGCGGTTGGGCAGGTCGAAGTCACTCTTTGGGAATTGCCGATGCGGTGACCGTCTTTGCTGAGACGGCGGCACTGGCAGACGCGGCAGCAAGCTTAATTGCTAATACAGTCGATTTACCAAAGTCAGATAAAGTTATGAGATTGCCTGCAAATGAACTCGCACCGGATAGTGATCTAGGTGGTTGTCTTGTTACGACCCATGTTGCGACACTTAATGAGTTCGAAAAAGAAGAGGCCTTGCAGAAAGGTGAGGCGCTCGCAAATGATATGCAAAATCAAGGGCTCATTCATTCTGCGTATTTAACCGTACAAGGTAGTCATGCGATCGTTTCGCACACGAAAAATGATGCACTAAATCAATTTATCTCAACCGATATAATCAAAAACCAAACAGGATTAACTCATGCCTGACGTTATCATACGAAAAACCGTAACCTCTGTTGACGAAATTTTCCATGAAGGTGGCCCCGTCTCCGACACGCCACACAAGCGCGGCTACATAGCTTGCGTTATTGAAAACCCGTTTGCTGGAGAATATGTTGAAGATATCCAAGGCTTCATGGAAGACTTGAAGCCACTTGGTATTGATATGGCGAAGCGATTGATCACAGCGATGGGGGGAGATGCATCTGCCATCGAAGCCTATGGTAAGGCGTCCGTTGTTGGTGGAAATGGTGAACTGGAACACGCAGCACTCTGGCATGCGCCCGGTGGCTATTCCATGCGGGATCAACTTCCTAATTCGAAAGCAATTGTGCCATCTGCAAAAAAAGTTGGTGGTCCTGGTGTGCGGATTGATGTGCCTGTCACTCATTCCAATGCATCCTATGTGCGTTCGCATTTTGACTCCCTTGAAGTAGGGATCAATGATGCGCCACGTAAAAATGAAATGATGGTCATTCTTGCAATGACTACTGGAGCCAGAATCCACAATCGTGCTGGAGGCCTGGCCTCCGCTGATATCATCGGTGAAGATGGATTAAAGTAGGGAAAAAGATAATGATAGTACGCAAAGTTATTGTAACCGTTGAAGATACGCATCTGGAGATTGGACAAAAAATTTCTCCACCAACAAGACGCGCCGCCGCTATTGCTGTGATTGAAAACCCATTCGCCGGTAAGTATGAAGAAGACCTAGAACTACTAATGAATCTAGGTGAAGAGCTTGGTGGCATTCTTGGCAAGAAATGTGTTGAGGCACTTGGCATCAAACCGGAAGAAGCAGAAAGCTATGGCAAGGCTGCCATGGTTGGTGAGAATGGCGAGCTTGAACATGCCGCTGCCATCCTTCACCCTAAACTGGGAAAACCGTTGCGTGCTGAAGTCGAGAAGGGCGCGGCACTTGTTCCTTCATCCAAGAAAATGGGTTCTATGGGGCAGCCGCTTGATGTTCCACTTGGCCATAAAGATGCCGCATATGTGCGGTCGCATTTTGACGGTATGGAAGTGCGTATCAATGATGCACCAAGAGCTAACGAGATCATGGTTGCCATTGCCGTTACCGATTCCGGTCGCCCATTGCCACGTGTTGGTGGTCTTACCCATGAAGATGCTGAAGGAAAAGATGGATTGCGTTAGCAGAGATAGAATAATGCTATTATTAGTTTGATTTGCTATTTGCATCAGTCCATATAGTGATTTGCCTGATTTAAAGCAGCAACGGGGATTAACCAATGGAAAGCCAATACGAACTTGATAAGCAGATTGGCTATCTTCTTCGCTTAGCAAGTCAGCGTCATAGCGTAATCTTTCAAAACAACACGATTGATAATATTACGCCAACGCAATTTTCTGCTCTTGTGCGAATTTCTGACAATGGCGAATGTTCACAAAACCATCTTGGGCGTCTTTCAGGAATGGACGTTGCGACTATAAAGGGTGTTGTGGATCGGTTAATGCAAAAGAATTTTCTTAAATCCCGCGCGGACCCGGAAGATAAAAGACGTTTGCTGGTTTCTCTAACACACAGCGGAACGACGCTTGTCAATGATATGAAAAAAGCGGGTAAAAAAATTACGTCAGAAACACTTCAACCATTAACCGTTCAGGAGCAAAAAACGCTCCTGAAGGCTTTGAAGAAGATAACCTAATCATCGGTCAAAACTATGGTGCTCTGCAACTAAGCCATGCTAAACATGGGTGGCTGCTAACATCGGCTTTAATTGATTGTGTCTTAGAGTACTGGTACGCGGGCGGATGGTGGTGTCGAACGCGATCGTCCTGTGCGCATTTTACCATCAATCATAATAGCTGCGATCCCTGGTATATTGCCAATAGTCATAGCACCCAGAACATCGTTTCCAGCTGATCCGCTAGGTCGATCCATAAAGACTAGGTCTGCTGGCCGTCCTGGCTCCACAATTCCTTGCTCAAGATTTCGTCTCTTCGTCACGTTGCCGGTGCCGCAACACCATGCTTGCTCTGCCGGTAACCCACCAAAACTGCTCAATAGTGTCGCCATGCGCAGCATGCCATTTGGCTGTACACCGGAGCCAGCGGGAGCATCCGTTCCGATCAGAAAATCTGCTAACCGGTCTTCAGCCATTGCACCCTCTAATGTAACCAAGGCTGACTTCTCATTGCCATTATGCACGGCTTCAAGTGCGCCAGTAGCGTTGCGGCAAAGCTCGCGAATTTCTTCATGAGGGATAGAGGTTGGGCCGCCATTGATGTGGCTAACAACATCGGGTTGTGCCTCTAATACATCTGCTGCTGTAACATGATGAGAACCGGCAATTGATGGGCCGCCCGTATGCATAATTGTTTCGATCCCTAATTCTCGGCACCAAGCAGTAACGCGGGCTGCGTCAGGGCCTTTGGCAACAGTACCAAGACCAATTTCTCCGATGTGTCTAATACCTGCTTCTTTGATCCCAACATAAAAATCACGATCAAAATCAAGTTCTGGTACGGGAGCGCCTGC
>CAZCUN010000077.1:0-9748 GCA_964502215.1 uncultured Rhizobiaceae bacterium
CAAATGGCCCATTGTTACGCCGCGATATGGACCCTTTTTAGTATGCGATTGACACGAGTGAGATTATAAGAATACCAGTATGTATCATTGGTGTGCGTCTGAATACTATAAACTGTAACTTATTTGAAACATTTGCAATTCACTTCAGAAATTTTATGCTTTGAATTAAAAAAACATTACACTCGGTAGCCTTAAAACTTTATTTAATAGAGATATTCATAGCAAATAAATTGATTGTGGAGAGAAATGAGGAGAATATCATGAAAATCATTAAGAAACTGGCTTTGGCTTTAACATTGACTGTTGCTACAACAGCAGGTGCTTATGCTGCATGTGATCCAGGTGAAACAGTTATCAAGTTTAGCCATGTAACGAATACAGACAAGCACCCGAAGGGGATTGCTGCGTCTGTTTTACAGGAGCGCGTTAACAAGGAGATGAACGGCAAGGCTTGTATAGAAGTTTTTCCGAACTCGACTTTGTATGATGATAACAAGGTGCTTGAGGCGCTTTTAAATGGTGATGTGCAATTGGCTGCACCTTCGCTTTCAAAGTTTGAGAAATTTACCAAGAAATTCCGTATTTTTGATTTGCCATTCATGTTTGCAAACATTGATGCAGTGGATGCGTTTCAAAACTCGGATGCAGGTAATGCGTTGAAAGATTCGATGGTAAAGCGCGGTCTTAAGGGACTTGCATTTTGGCATAATGGCATGAAGCAGATGTCTGCAAGTGTGCCGCTTGTTAATCCATCTGATGCATCGGGTTTGAAATTCCGTGTGCAAGCTTCTGACGTGCTTGTTGCGCAGTTTGAACAACTTGGCGCAAGCCCGCAAAAAATGTCTTTCAAAGAAGTTTATGGCGGTCTTCAAACCAAGGTTATTGATGGTCAAGAAAATACCTGGTCAAACATCTACGGTAAGAAGTTTTTTGAAGTACAAGATGGTACGACTGAAACAAACCACGGTATTATTGACTATCTGGTTGTGACCTCAGACGAGTGGTTGGCTGGCCTTGATGCAGGTGTTCGTGATCAGCTTCTTACAATTCTAAAAGAAGTAACTGTAAGCCGTAACAAAGAGTCTTTTGCGGTGAATGAAGATAACAAAGCCAAAATTATTGAATCAGGTGGTGTTGTTCGCACGCTTGATGCAGCTCAACGTCAGGCTTGGGTTGATGCGTTGAAGCCAGTTTGGGCCAAGTTTGAAGGCGACATTGGTAAAGACCTTATCGATGCGGCTCAAAGCACAAACTAAACTGATTTTATAATTAAATTATAAGATTAATATTCTTGCGGTGATGAGCATCCATCGCCGCAGGTACTATTTTGGGTAATTATCATGCATTCCAATTCGCAAAAAAAATCTTTTACAGATAATATGGAAGAAACATTTATTGCTATTACGTTAGGGCTGATGACAATCATCACCTTTGCCAATGTGATTGCGCGATATGTTTTTAACTCGAATATTTTATGGGGGCTTGAAGCCACTGTATTTTTATTTGCTTGGTTGGTTCTAATCGGTGCCTCTTATGGAGTGAAGCAGACGTTTCATATTGGTGTGGATGTAGTTTTGGTCATGGTACCAGCGCCAGTGCGTAAAATTCTAACCTTGATTGCTTGCGCAGCCTGTCTTCTTTTTGCAGTGCTCTTATTAAAGGGCGCCTGGGATTATTGGTCACCTTTTATTGGCAAGCGCGCTTTTTATGAAACCGATGATTTACCAGTTCCGTTTTTCCTAACTTGGATTAGCGACGTTTTTAACGATGGCGAGGCTTATGAAAAACTTCCGCGCTTTATTCCCTATGCAGCGCTTCCTATCGGGATGACGCTTCTGCTTTATCGATTTATCCAGGCAACTTGGTATGTGATTACCGATCAGCAGGTTGGTCTGATTGCTTCCCATGAAGCAGAAGAGTTGATGGAAGAAGTTGTTCAAGAAAACAAGAGAGCAGGGGAGTAAAACTAATGGAAGTAGTTCTTCTCTTCGTCCTTGTTATTGGACTGATGCTAATCGGTGTGCCGATTGCAGTTTCGCTTGGTCTTTCCAGCATGATTTTTCTGCTTGTCTATTCAGATGGTTCGCTTGCTTCCATCGCGCAGACCTTGTTCTCGGCCTTTGATGGCCACTATACGCTGTTAGCCATTCCGTTCTTTATTTTGGCTTCCAGCTTCATGTCAACTGGCGGCGTTGCCAAGCGGATTATCCGGTTTGCAAATGCCTGTGTCGGGCATTTTTCTGGTGGACTGGCAATCGCATCGGTTTTTGCCTGTATGATGTTTGCAGCGCTTTCAGGGTCTTCACCTGCAACGGTTGTGGCGATTGGTTCTATCGTTATTGCCGGCATGCGCGAGGCTGGCTACACAAAAGAATTTGCTGCCGGTGTGATTTGTAATGCAGGTACATTAGGAATTCTCATCCCGCCATCCATCGTCATGGTTGTTTATGCCGCTGCGACTGATGTATCCGTGGGACGTATGTTCTTAGCGGGCGTATTCCCAGGTTTGCTGGCTGGTTTTATGTTGATGGTCGGTATTTTTATCTGGGCAAAAGTAAAAGGGCTTCCTTCGCAACCGTTTGCGGGATTTAAGGAAATCTTGTTATCGGGCAAAGATGCTTTTTGGGGCTTGTTCTTAATCTTTATTATTCTGGGGGGTATTTATGGGGGTATCTTTACACCAACAGAAGCCGCTGCTGTTGCTGCAGTTTATGCATTCATTATCGCTAACTTCGTTTATCGTGATATGGGCCCGTTAGCGATTACGGGTAAAGAGACAAACACATCACTGTTTAGAAAACCGCAAGCGTTAATCAGCGCTTGGTTTCACCCTGATACGAAGAACACACTTTTTGAAGCTGGCAAACTTACCATCATGCTTTTGTTTATCATCGCAAATGCATTGATCTTAAAGCACGTGCTGACAGAAGAACAAATTCCTCAGGCTATTACTGAAACGATGCTGGCGGCAGGACTTGGTCCAATTGCTTTCTTGATTGTGGTTAATATCATTCTTTTGATTGGCGGTCAGTTTATGGAGCCGTCTGGCTTGTTGATTATCGTGGCGCCACTTGTTTTCCCAATCGCGATGGAACTTGGTATTGACCCCATTCACCTTGGCATTATCATGGTGGTAAACATGGAAATCGGAATGATAACACCACCCGTTGGGCTGAACTTGTTCGTAACCGCAGGAGTGGCTCAAATGTCAGTCACCAACGTCGTTAAAGCTGCACTGCCATGGGTAAGCATCATGTTCATATTCCTGATCATGGTGACCTATATTCCAAGCATTTCAACATGGTTGCCAACGACTATGATGGGGCCTGAGATTATAACACGGTAAGAAAGAATGCCCATAAGTTCTAAAATTTAAACCCTTCTTAGATCTAACCTTGGCCTGCTAATTTTTTGAGTGTTAAATAATTAGATACAATATTTTTCTTACCACCTGTATTTACTGGTATGTTAGAGCTAGTCTTGCCAACATTCCTCACTAACTTGACTACTTAAATTAAAGCATACAAACTGTAATTGTATAATTATCTATGAACTCTCATGAGCTTTGCGATGCGAAATATCCTATTGTTACCCACGATTTTCATCTCTCTTATGTTTGGGATAGTTACAGCCAATGCAATTTCTCACTGTGATCCTGGAGAAGTTATCATTAAATTCAGCCATGTTACCAATGCCGAACATCATCCTAAAGGACTTGCTGCGTCACGATTAGCTGATTTGGTAAATGCAGAACTGAATGGAAAGGCTTGTATGCTGGTTTATCCAAATTCAGAGTTATTTGATGATAGGGAAGTTTTAGAGGCATTGTTACATGGGGATGTGCAGCTTGCAGCACCGTCTTTGTCAAAGTTCGAAAAGTTTACAAAAAAGTTTAGAGTCTTTGATTTGCCATTTTTCTTTCCGAATATTCAAGCTGTCGATAAATTTCAAAATTCACCAGCTGGTAGTGCGTTAAAGGATGCAATGCTGGATTACGGTGTCAAAGGATTAGCTTTTTGGCATAATGGCATGAAGCAATTATCTGCTTCCCGTACTTTAAGAAAACCTTCTGATGCAAAAGGTTTAAAATTCAGAATACAAACTTCGGAAGTTTTAGCAGAACAATTTTTAGCAATCGATGCCATTCCTCAAAAAATGCCTCTTAATGAAGTATATGATGCACTTAAAAACGGCGTGATAGATGGACAAGAAAATACATGGTCAAACATATATGGGCGTAAATTTTACAAAGTTCAAAATAGCATTGTTGAAACCGATCACGGCATTATTGATTATTTACTCGTAACTTCTGATACATGGTGGGAAGGTTTAAATCCGTCTTTAAGAAAAGAAATTAAACGCCTTATTGATCAAGTTACGATAGAAAGAAATGCTATCTCAGAAAAAATAAACCTAGAAAATAGAAATAATATCATTTTAGATTATGGTAAGATTATTGTTCTCAACAAGAGCGAGAAAGAAAAGTGGCTTCTTTCTCTAAAGCCTGTTTGGAAACAATTTAAAAAGGATATTGGACCTGCTTTATTTAATGAAGCTCTCAGACATAGCCAAGCAAGAAATCAATCTTTAAAATAATCCTTGTTCAAATTATGTCGATGCATTTTTTCGTAAAGGGTTTTTCTTGAAATACCCAAACTTTCATAAGTCTTCTTTAAATCCCCACTATTTCCAGTCAACGCTTGTGCTATAACAGATTTTTCAGATTGTAGTAATCTATCAGCGAGTGTCATTTTAGATGAATATTCTTCTTCAGTAGGTGTTATGCTAAATCCCATAACATATCTGTCTGCAGCATTGCGTAATTCTCGAACATTACCACTCCATTCTTCCGCGATTAGAGCAGAAAGTGTTTTAGAGTCTACAGATGGACATTCTTTGTTCAGTGTTCTGGCAGACAAACTAACTAAATGTTGAAAGAGACGGGGGATATCTTCTTTGCGCTCTCTTAAAGGTGGGATCAGCAGATTAATTACTGAAATGCGGTACAATAAATCTTTTCGAAATTCCCCACGGTCTACCAATTCCTCCAAGCCTGCATTTGAAGAGGCAATGATACGTGCTTCAAGAGGAACCCGTTCAGAACTACCTAAGCGCCAAAAAGACTTTTGCTCAATTACCCTGAGGATTTTAGTTTGAATATTTAGTGGTACAGACTCAATTTTATCCAAGAATAATGTGCCATTCTTGGCATGTTCTAATCGGCCAAATCTTGCTCGTATTGCGCCTGAAAATGCTCCAGATTCATGCCCAAATAGCTCTGACTCGAGTGATAATTCAGGCATAGCAGATAAATTAACTGTAATAAATGGTCCGGCACTTCGATTTGATTGCTCATGAATTGTTCGCGCAACGAGTTCCTTTCCGGTTCCCGTCTCACCACTTACAAGTACGTTAATATCTGAACAGGCAAGTGCTTGAATTTTTTCACGTAAATTTTCCATTAAAGTTGAACGACCAAGAAGAATTAATTCCAAAGGATCTCCAATTGCAAGATCTTCTTGAAGGTTCCGTTTCTCAAGTACCAGCTGTCTAAGTTGATTAGCTTTTTTTATTATTTTTGTAAGATGTTTTGGAGAAAACGGTTTCTCTATATAGTCGTAGGCACCTAATTGAGTTGCTTGTACAGCTTGGGGGATGTCCCCATGACCTGTAATTAATATCACTGGTATTTCTATATCAATATTCTGAATGGCATTTAATAATTCAATTCCGTCCATATCAGGCATACGAATGTCTGATATAACAACACCAGAAAACTCCCGAGTAATATGTGCTATGGCACGGTTTGCACGTGCAAAAGAAACCACATCTATATTTTGAAGTTCAAGAGTTTGACAGGTTGACTCTCGTACGTATTGTTCGTCATCAACTAAGATGGCAAGATTTTTTGATGACTTCATTTTCTACCCCTTGATTGTCAAAAGTCAGTAGTTCGGCGATAAACTTAGCTCCTTGATTTGTATTTTTTTCTACAGTTAATTTGCCCCCAAATCGCTTGATTGTATCAAAGCTTATTGATAATCCCAAACCGAGCCCTTCTCCTGATTCTTTCGTTGTAAAGAATGGTTCAAATACCCCGTCAATTAAATCTTTTGAAATGCCAGAACCATTATCTTCAATAATAACTCTTGTTACATCTTCGTCCTGAATTACACTGCAGGAAATAAAAGGCTTAGGTTGTGTTTTTGTTGCATCCAATGAATTCTTAAAGAGATTTACAAAAACATTCTGAAGCATTGTTTCTTCGCCGAGAACCCAAATGTTTTCAGGAATTGATACTTGTATTTTAATTTCTCTCTTTTCGAATGTTGGCTGTAAGACATCTACGCTATCATGAATTACTTTGTTTAATGAAACCCGTTCTATTATTTCTTTTGGACGCCTAGCAAATATTGTTAGCGCTTGAGAGAGCTTCTCTATTCGTTCAATCAAATAATTAATCTTTTCTATATTCTTGGCTGCCATTGCATATTTTTTGCGGGTAAGCAGGACTTTAATATTTTCGGCATAATTGCGGATAGCAGATAGTGGTTGATTGAGTTCATGACGCAACTCGGTAGACATTTGACCTAAAGACGCCATTTTCCCTGCGTGTATAAGCTCACTTTCTGTTCGTCGTAATTTTTTCTCTACGCGTTTGCGTTTATCTATCTGAAGTAATAACTTCTGATTTATTTTCTTCAAATCTAATGTTCTCTCAACAACCTTCTTTTCTAAGGTATGCTGCGCCTTCTCACGTTCTCTAACCAATTCTAATAGTTGTTTTCGTCTTTGCCAGATAGCAAAACATATGACCGTCAAAACTAAAATTCCAAGAAATGCGGCTACAAAGTTAATGATAAGACGCTGGTTGACTGCATTTATTGGTATCATGATATGCAAGATCCAACCCTCGACAGTCATGGGGCGTGATAATTTTAAAAATTCTATAGGCTGAGAATTTGAACGGTCAGCTAATGCAGTTGCTTTTGTATATTTAGTAAGACCATTTACAGGCGTTATCTGTATAGGGGCTTTATGAAGTGGGCTAATTTTAAATTTCTTTTCTGCTTTATTATTTAGCGCTTTACTAATGTAATCTTTAGACAGGGCTTTCAACCGCCAACCTGGGTGACCGGCTAATAAAATTAGACCATCTTGATCAGTAACAAAAATTTCGTGTGGATTTGTACGCATATCCTGTTGGATTTCATCGACTGAGATTACTAGCACTAGCACCCCAACAGTTTCACCGTTAAATCGGACTGGATGAGACATAAAATAACTTAGCTTACCTGTTATGTGGTCAACCGACATTTCTCTTCCTAAACTACCATTATGTGCTTCAGAAAAATACTCGGTATCAGCAAAATTAAACCGCTTGATTTTAGCTGTATTATCACTATTTGCTTGAGATATTATTGTGCCAGTTTTATTTAAAAGTCTTACATCTAATAGCCCTGAAAAGCGTAGCCAGGTCTTTAATCTTTTTGTGACATCATTATTCAATACTGAAGTTTGGGAGCTTAATTTCTCTTGGTTACTGGGAGAAAGGAAACTTTCAATTACAGGGTTATGAGAATAGCTGACTGCTAGAATTCTAAATCGTGTAAATTCATCGCTCAGAATTTTTGAATGAAGAGTGAGTAAATGTGCATTGTTATTGTAATAGTTATCGGTAAATTTGTTTTTTACATGAATAATGCAGAAATAGATTGCTACTAAAATTAGAGTAAGAACAATAACGCTTTCTACCACTCTCCGTGAGGAAATTTTCGTCATTGATATCAATTGACAACTCCAACTTCCAACTCAAAATAATCGAACAATATATGAATTCTGATTTCAAATAAAGTGAATTAATTTAATACCAAAAATGCCTGGTTACTTTGTGTAACCAGGCAAATAGTAACCTTGGGAAAAAGTTTACTCTAGAAATCCAAACGTACACCAAATTGAACTGAACTAAATGTATCACCAAATGCTGCTGGGGTTCGATCAGTGTCTGTCTGTAGTTGTTCATAAGAAATCCATGAACGCAAATTTTTATCGAAATGATAAACATACTCAGCCTTTATGGATTCTACATCACCGGCAGTATCACAACTATCAACAGCATATCTCGCATGGAATTGATGTTGTTCAACACGGGCACTACCATAAACACCACTTGCTGAACGCGTTTGACCTACGCATGTCGTTACGAAATTAATGTTGCCTAAACCTCCATCGCGCGCTCGTAGACGTAATGCGCCAGTTGAGCCAACGCCAGATGGAAAATCAAAAGCTTCATCTTGTTCATGGTGATAAGCTGATAGAGTGATATTCTCATTAACTTTCCACCAAGCGCGAACACCATAAAGATCACCCTGATTATCACCTTCGTTATCTAGTACATAAGCACCTTGTAATTTGAAAGGGCCAGCCGTGTATTCTGCACCGATTTGAAACTGGTCAATATTATCCCCATCTTGTCCTTCAATCTGCAAGCCTGCACCAAATCTGAAAGGGCCACTTTTGTAATCATATGATAAGTAATCGTCTTCGCGAATTGTTGCCAAGCGAATGGTATCCAATCCGTCACTAAAATAAGCCCCTCTAACAAATTTGTGGAATGTTGTAGTTTGTGATCCGAATTTTACAGTACCATAATCTTTGTGCTTGAAACCTACATTAAATTGTCTCAAGCCAAGCCCACCATTTTGGAAAACATCCACCACATCTGATCGCGTTCCATATTCAATTTGGCCAATGAATGCTAAACGGTCATCGATGTTATAAGTAGCCTTTACACCAACGCGGCTTAAAAAATCTCTACCGTTTGCACCATCCTGCTCTATATTTGCATTAATCAAATCCGCGCCAAATCGGATAGAACCGTAAAAGTCAACGTCTACTTGTTCTCCAAGCGGATCAGATGCTGCTTTTTCTACCTTATCCACTGCCTCAGCAATTGGATTTAGATCTGCTGCAAACGCTGCGTTACATAGTAATGGACACAACAACACGCTTGTATATAGTTTAGTTTTATTTTTTGAAGTTTTTGGCATAATTTATATCTCCCCTTTAATAAGATGTTTGGTATATTCTGATACACCTTCAGTCGGGGAACTGCCCTATAGCAACGCCAATACCTTGGAATTTCAATAATAAATAAATCAAAATCTTGAAGTTGTTACCAAACAGTTAAAATGCACTTTTTTAATGTAACTATTATGAAACATTCAAAAATTCTCGAAAGAAATTTGCGTGAAAATACTATTTCTATAAAGCTTAGGTTTTGAAAATGGGGATGCAACGGGGCCTTTGCCCCCTTGTCGATATAGGGTTTGTATTACAAACCCACATCTTGCGTACTGCGTTATTTAAAGCTTATGTCTGACGTTTTAGAGATAAGTTTGATAATTGATGGCAGTTAAAATGATCTCAGTGAACTCAGTATCATTAATTATAACTACTTATTTTTCTATAGATTAAAAATTTCTGCATTCTAAATATGCCCTTACTTGGCAAAAAAAGGTTAGTATGGCACTATTGATATTCAGAACTTTTTTATGGAAAATAGACCTTTGAGCATTAAATATACTCTCACTCTGCTAGCAAGTTTCACAATGTCGTTTGTTGCTGAGGTTGAATTTGCTCACGCTAAGCTAACACCAGAGCAATGTAACATTATACGTGACTATGAGAAAGGCTGTCAATCGCATACTAAAAAGGGTCCATATCGCGGCGTAACAATGGGCCATTT
>CAZCUN010000078.1:0-9586 GCA_964502215.1 uncultured Rhizobiaceae bacterium
CTCATACCCATATTGATAACCCATTTTTGAGTTATCTGGGACAGCCCCTAAAATTATTTAAGCGTTGCCTTCAGCTTGTTGCATGCGCTGTTGGAACAATTGCGCAAAATCAACAGGATCAATCATCAATGGTGGGAAGCTACCATTGCGTGTTGCATCAGCCATAATCTGACGAGCAAATGGGAAAAGCATACGGGGTGCTTCAATCAAAACTGCCATTTGCAACATTTCTTGCGGCATGCCTGTAAAGCGGAAGATACCCGCATAAACTAATTCAACATTGAAAAGCACTTCATCGCCATCCATTGCTTTTGCATCAAGTTTTAATTCAACCTCAAAGTCAGTGTCAGACAATGCATTTGGATTAACATTAATGTTGATGTTGATCTCAGGAGATTTATCACGTGGGCGAAGAGAGCCTGGGGCATTTGGATTTTCAAATGAAAAATCTTTTACATATTGCGCCAAAATATTCATAGCAGGCTGCATTTCTGTGCCTTCTGGTGTTGCCGCTGGTGCTTCTTTTTTTGGAGTTTCTTTTTTTGGTGCTGCTTTTTTAGCCATTTCAAAACCTTGATGTTTCAATAAAGATATTTACCCGCAAGAATTTGCGGAATTTCAACATGTTGGCTAGCACGTACGTTAACCTTAGACAAGAACTATGCGAAGAGAGCGTTTGTGGACAGCTTTATTTATCGTCTAACTTATTCCATGGGCTATCAGGGTTTGGCTTTTCAGAAAATTCTGATGGATCAAGGTCAACAACGCCATCTTGGTTTGAATTACGGTTATGTTGTGTAAATTGATTTTCACCTTGTTGAAAGGCTCCTTTTGTTTGCACAACAACCTTTGAAGCCAGTGCCGACCATAAAAAATGTCTAAAGGGTGGAAAGAAAAGCAAAAAGCCAATTGAATCGGTTACAAACCCAGGTGTAAGCAATAAAACACCAGCAATCATAATCATAACACCACTAACCAGTTCTTTTCCCGGAATAGTACCATTTTTAGACTGTTCTTGAATGCGCGCTAACGTAGCAAAGCCTTGTACGCGTAATAATATAGAACCAACAATTGCGGTTAAAAGAATCATACCAAGCGTATATGGAACACCAATTTGACCGCCTATCATAATAAATACGGCAATTTCTAAAATTGGAATGAAAAGAAGTAAAAAAGGTATAATACCAAGGTGCATAATAATGTCGCGAATTTGTTTTGTTAAAATTAGTTTACTATCATATAGGAATGATAGAAGAGAATTTGAATGGTTGGCTTTGCAAGTTCTTATTCAAAGACTATATAGTAGTAAATCATTCAACTGGCGAAAAACATGCAAAACTTTGATCCTTTTACAATAGCTATTTTAGTAGCAGCAATTGTCGTACTTTTAAAACTCCGTTCAATCCTTGGCCAAAAGACAGGGCACGAGGAAGATTTGAGCGATTTATTTGATCGTGACAAACAAAATCGACGCAATCAAGATGACGGTCCATCCGCTGATAATGTTGTTAAATTACCAACGCGCGCTCAAAATGATAATGCTGACTCAGATGAAAAAGATCCTAGAATTGCGCAAATTGATAAAATCGCTAAACCGCGAACTAAGATCAATAAAGGATTGAAACAAATTTTAGCAGCAGATCAAAGCTTTAATCCTAAAGAATTTATGGCTGGTGCAGACATGGCCTATGAGATGATTGTAAACGCATTTGCCCAAGGCGACACAAAAAGCTTAAGCAATCTATTATCTAAAGAAGTGTTTGAGGGGTTTAAATCTGTTATCGATGATCGAGAGTCGCGCGGCGAAACTGTTAAATCAACTTTTATTGGCATAGATGAATCAGATGTTCATTCTGCGGAAGTAAAAGACCAAGAAGCGCATATTACAATTAAGTTTATTTCTCAGATTGTTTCTGCAACCCTTGATAAAGAAGGGGTTGTCATTGAAGGCGACGATAAAGATATTGCTCGTGTGAAGGATATCTGGACATTTGCGCGTGACACAAAATCTAATAATCCAAATTGGAAATTAGTTGCGACAGAAGCAGGGGCTTAATTGAAATTATGCGTAAAGGTTGGCAGGAATTATCCTTTAGTGAGTTAAAGGGTTGGGAAAAAGACGATCACATTGCTGCTTTAAGTTGCTTTCGAATGTCAGCAAAAGCATTTGCTGAGCGTTCTTTTGTAAGCCGCATTGCGGTTAATCCATCACCTGAATTACGCGCTATTGCTGCTGAGGCTCTAAATCTTGATATTTCAAAAACAAGCAAAGAAGATGCGCGTCAGTTTTTTGAGAAATATTTTCAACCCTATACATATAAGCAAGAAAAAGGGTTTGTTACAGCTTATTTTGAACCTGAAGTGGAAGCTTCTCGTGTGGAGACAGAAGAATTTTCTTATCCATTATACCGCCGCCCTCATGATTTAGTAAAGCTTGATCCAGACAATAAACCAGCAAACCTTGATCCAGAACTTGAATGGGCAAGGAAAACTGAAGATGGGTTTGAAGAGTTTTTTGACCGTGGTCAAATAGACAGTGGCGCGATGCAAGAGCGTGGTCTTGAATTGTTCTGGCTCAAATCAGTCGTTGAGGGTTTTTACATACACATTCAAGGGTCAGCGCGATTGTTGTTTCGTGATGGAACATCTGCACGTGTTTCTTATGCAGGAAAAACAGGCCACCCTTATACATCGATTGGCAGGCTATTGGTAAAGCGTGAGATTATGCCACTTGAAAAAGCCAATATGGTCAATATTCGTGCTTGGTTAGAAGAAGACCTTGAGCGCGGCGCAAAACTCTTACATGAAAATCGTTCATTTATATTTTTTACAGAGCTTGAAGGCCATGATCCAGATTTTGGTCCAATCGCTGCTGCTGGTGTGCAGTTAACGGCGGGTAGAAGTCTTGCGGTTGATAAATCAGTTCATGCTTACGGAACGCCTGTTTGGCTTTCAACCGATGATCCCCTACCAGGTCAATCTCAAAACTATCAAAGATTAATGATTGCCCAAGACACAGGCTCTGCCATAGTTGGCGAACAGAGAGGGGATATCTTCATTGGCTCCGGTTCAGAAGCTGGAATTCTAGCTGGTAGCGTACGCCATGATACGGACTTTATTGTTTTAAATCCAAAAGGCGCATGACCTATGTCAAAAAAGCGCAAGGAAGACAGAGAGCTTTGGGAGCGGGTTAAGCGAACAACTAAGCCGTTGCATAGCAATCGTACAAGTCTTGAATTTAAAGCAGAGATGGGTGAAATGCATGTGCCACGACCTGCACAAATAAGGGGCGAGCCTCGGATTATTCGACCCTATGCTACTGAACCTGCAATCAATATCACACTTGCTCCAAAGCCCAGCTTATTAGATCAATCTCTCACCCGGAAAATTGCCAAAGGCCGTACAGGCATTGAGGGACGTATTGATTTACATGGCATGACGCAAGCACAAGCTCATGCAAGATTACTAAGATTTTTAGAAACTTCCTTTCAGCTAGGTAGACGCACAATTTTGGTTATTACTGGAAAGGGCGTTCGCGGCGAGGGCATTTTAAAACAAGCTGTGCCAAGGTGGCTTTCAGAACCTGAATTTAGAAAATATACAAGTGGCTATCATGAGGCACACATCACACATGGTGGCAATGGTGCATTATATGTTCGACTAAGAAACCCTGTTCGGGCTGCAAATCAATGACGCCCTTTGGTGTTAGGATGCGGGAGTTACGCAAAGCTAAGGGCGTAAACCAAAAAGATATGGCGGCGGATTTAAAAATTTCAGCGGCTTATCTTTCTGCCTTAGAACGCGGCCACCGTGGCATACCAAGTTGGCAATTTTTACAAAGAATAATTGGTTATTTCAATATCATTTGGGATGAAGCAGAAGATTTGCAAAAATTGGCTGCAACTTCTCATACTCGTGTAATTGTGGATACAGAAAAGCTTTCTGCAAGTGCTACAAATTTAGCAAATTGTCTAGCAGGCGAAATTTCCAAATTATCGGATGAAGAATGTGATGCGTTAACCGCTCGTATTTCAAAGCTTACTTCAAAATAGCTTCAAGCTCTTTTTGTTTATCATTTATGAGCCAGCCATAGTAATTTTCTTTTGGCAAAGCCCCGCTAGCTTTTGCTCTACGGGCACGATTTTTTACATCTCCTAAATTATAAAGCGTTGCTGTAATACCAGGGTTTTTCGATATATCGTAATCAGCAATGGATTTATATGAGTCAATTGAAGTTCGAATAATTGCTGCCATATAAATAAGTGTTGAATCAGGATTGATAATAGTCTTGTAAACCTCATTTGCTTTTTTAGCAGATAACTTTTTCTTCCCACTTTTTTTAGAAACAAGATCTGTCACTTGCAGGGCAGTTAGTGGATTAATTTGTCCAAGACCAAACGTTTGACCTGCATAAAAAGGTTGGAAAAATACGCGGCCAAATCGATCATTTGGCCATTTAACACCATCGACTTTCTTTCCTTTAAATTTTGCTTTCCAAACATTCTCACGACAAGCCCAAGTATCATATGAGCTTTTGAGTGTTTTACATTTAGCAAATTGAGGACGCTCAACAAATTTTAAAACAGACTCTCCATCGTGCTCAAAATCAATATCTTCTTTGAAATAAGAAATTGCCTTAATGACATAAGTCTGGAGCGTATCAGTCGCATCAACATTATAAGTATGCTCACCCACTAACGCACCAACGATATGGATTGGATCAATGCCATATTGTTTTGCAGCTTTTTTAATACCGTTTTTAAGTTTTTTATTCGTTTTAATAAGGTCTCGTATTTTTATATATTTAGCTTGAAAGCTACCATTGGTAGAGCGGGTACGAGAAACTGATGAAGAAGGAATTTTTGGTTGTGATGCACTGCGATTTCCAGGTGGCACTTTTGTTGCTGCATAAGCATTATCAAAAATACTAGCGCCAAATGCTAAAGCAAATCCTGAAACCATGAATACAGATAAAAGCCTGCGCATTACTAAAATATCCTACCTTACGTTAGTTTCTAGAAAAACTAATGACACATATTGAGGGATAGAGTCGACTGAATCTTTTGAAATTTTTTGTGAGATTGAAATCAGAGTTAAAGAATGTATCGACTTAGATCAACATCCTTAGCCAATTCGCCAAGATGCTTCTTCACATATTTAGCATCAATTTTGACAAGCTCTTCGTTTAAATCGGGCGCTGCAAATGAGATTTCATCTAAAACACGTTCCATCACAGTTTGCAGTCTACGTGCACCAATATTTTCAATCGTTGAATTAAGATCAACAGAAATAGTGGCAATCTCATCAATCGCATCATCGGTAAATTCTAGATCAACGTCTTCTGTTTTTAAAAGTGCTATATATTGTTTGACCAAGCTTGCTTCTGGTTCAGTCAGGATACGGCGGAAATCATCTTTTTCCAAAGCCCGCAACTCAACACGAATTGGTAGACGCCCTTGAAGTTCTGGCAATAAATCAGAAGGCTTTGAAACATGAAACGCCCCAGAAGCTACAAATAAAATATGGTCAGTTTTAACCTGCCCATGTTTGGTGGAAACAACGGTTCCTTCAATTAAAGGAAGTAGATCACGTTGCACACCTTCGCGCGATACACCTGAACTTGAGCGTTGGTCATTGACGGCAATTTTATCAATCTCATCAAGGAATACGATGCCGTTATTTTCAACTGCTTCAATTGCCTCAGCTACGATGCTTTCATCATCGAGCATTTTGTCTGATTCATCTGCAATCAAGAATTCATAAGATTCAATAACTGTGGTTTTCTTTTTCTTGGTGCGCCCCATGCCTTTGCCAAACATTTCGCCTAAATTAAGAACACCAATGTTACCGCCTGGCATACCAGGAATATCCATCCCGCCCATAGGATTTGAAGTATCAGCAACTTCAACTTCAATTTCTTTATTGTCTAATTCACCACTGCGAAGTTTTTTGCGAAAACTATCTTTAGTGGCAGGGCTAGCAGTTTCACCAACCAGCGCTTCAAGCACACGTTCTTCTGCTGCTAAATGCGCTTTTGCTTTGACCGCTTCGCGCTTTTTCTCACGCACAAGACTAATACCAATTTCAACGAGATCACGAATGATTTGTTCTACATCCCGCCCAACATAACCCACTTCCGTAAATTTAGTGGCTTCCACTTTGAGAAAGGGCGCACCAGCCATTTTTGCAAGCCGTCGTGAGATTTCAGTTTTACCAACACCTGTGGGCCCGATCATCAAAATATTTTTGGGCATGACCTCTTCTTTAAGAGAGCCTTCCAATTGCTGACGTCTCCAACGATTACGCAAAGCAATAGCAACCGCACGCTTAGCATCTTTTTGGCCAATGATATAACGGTCAAGTTCGGAAACAATCTCGCGGGGTGAAAAGTCAGTCATGGAATTTTACCTTGAAAGAGGAATAAGAATTATTTGAAAAGTTTGCTAGAGTTATTTTTCAACATCGAGCGATTCAACGATAAGACTATGGTTGGTATAAACGCAAATCTCACCTGCAATCTTCATGGCTTTTTCAGCAATTTTTTCAGCTGATAATTTACTATCAGAAAGTGCACGTGCAGCAGCTAATGCATAATTGCCACCTGAGCCAATTGCCATAATACCATCTTCAGGCTCGAGCACGTCACCATTGCCTGTGACACAAAGTGAAACATTTTTATCAGCCACCAACATCATTGCTTCAAGATTACGAAGGTATTTATCTGTGCGCCAATCTTTTGCCAGTTCAACACAAGCACGCATCAGCTGATCGGGATATTGTTCAAGTTTTTTTTCTAGGCGGTCAAGCAATGTAAAAGCGTCAGCGGTTGCGCCTGCAAATCCTGTAATCACATCTTGATTCTTTCCAATACGGCGTACTTTACGTGCATTGCCCTTAATGACCGTTGGCCCAAGGCTGACTTGCCCATCGCCCGCAATAACAACTTTATTGCCTTTGCGAACGGTAACAATCGTTGTTGCATGCATGGAGGGTAGTTTTGACATTGAGTAGCCTTAAAATAATTTGTTTTCATCAATGTAAGATGTTTCAAGCACATTTCAAATTTATTTTCGGAAATTATTGTTACTATTTGCGTTATAGCTTTTGTAAGATTGTCTTGGTATAGAGTTTTTAAATTCAATCAATGACAGATGAGTTATGAGTATGCGCAAAGCGAAATTATCACGTAAGACAGCTGAAACTGATATTTCCGTTGAGATCAACATCGATGGCACTGGCGACTATGACATTAAAACCGGCGCTGGTTTTTTTGATCACATGCTTGATCAACTTTCGCGCCACTCTTTGATTGATATGGTAGTGCGTTGCGATGGTGATTTGCACATTGATGCACACCACACCTCTGAAGATGTGGGCATTGCACTGGGTCAAGCAGTATCAAAGGCCTTGGGCGATCGCAAAGGCATCACGCGATATGCTTCACTGGATTTGGCAATGGATGAAACACTAACCCGCGCGGCAGTTGATGTTTCTGGCAGACCTTATTTGATTTGGGATGTAAATTTTTCTGCGCCAAAAGTCGGTGATTATGACACAGAACTTTTCAAGGAGTTCTTTCAGGCATTTTCTCAACATGCAGGTATTACACTTCACGTGACAAACCATTATGGTGATAATAATCACCACATTGCAGAAACATGTTTTAAGGCAGTTGCAAGAGTGCTTCGTACAGCAATGGAAATTGATCCGCGTCAAGCAGACCGTATTCCGTCAACTAAAGGTTCTTTGTAATTTATTTCAAGACTTATGGCAGTTGAAGCGATAGCTTTTCCAACATGTGTTTAACGTGGTCGCATGAATAACTGCTGCAAGTTTTAGACCTAATTGCATGAACCGAACAAAGACTATTCTCACCTAGAAACATACAAGGTTTGTGAGGCTGATCGGTTTTGACACGTATGGCTGGAAAGTTATCTGGGTTTTGCCAAGTATCAAGATCAGGAAATAGTTTGCTACCTTCTTTATAGTCAATGAAAATTTCATCGTATTTAGCATTTGATTTCATTGTTTTACGGTAGCGCTTCAAAAATGCTTTTGCATCAGGAATTGGGCCAATGATATAATCTCGGCTCCCCATTGTGCAACATCCGGCGGAATTACCTTCAATGCCAAGACAGTTACGAGTGCAGCTATGTGCAACAACCATATCAGCAACTTCTTCTTTTGAAGGTATTACAAAATCACTCATCAATTTGGGCTCCATTTTTCAGTTATTTTCTTTATGCAAGAACGATGCCAAGAATTTTTCAAATACATGATATTACAAACAACAGTTGTAACGAGCAATAAGGAACGGTAAACACTTCATATGACAACATATACCGTATATCTACCGCCAGCAGATAGCCTTGCCTATCCTGAAGAAATTTTTCGCCTTGTTCCAGATACGAAAGCAACCTTGGCCTTGATTTTTCCACCATTCTGGCTTGCATGGCATAAGCTTTGGCTTTCTCTGTTAGCCTATTTTGTCGTTATTTTTGCAATCATTTTAATAGCAGTATGGAGTCCGGGAATTGCTGTTTCTTATCTTTCCATCTTGCCAGGTTTTTATCTATTGCTTGAAGGCTATCAATTAGTTCGTACAAATCTTGAAAACCAAGGTTGGCAATATGCTGGTGTGATCGAAGGTGAAAATAAGGAAGAAGCTGAGATCAGATTTTTAGTTGAGCAAGACCATCAATTTTCAAAACCTATGTCAGCTTCATTTACCCAAACAAACAAAATCAAAAAGCCAACTGGCTTAGATATAGATCGAAATAACACAAGCCTTTTTCCGGAATAAATCATGCGTATTGCAATTATAGATTATGGCTCAGGCAATCTTCGCTCTGTACAAAAAGCTTTTGAGCGAGCGAGTAATGAAGCAGGTATTGCATCAGAAATTGAAGTTACAAGTAGTGCTGACTGGGTTTCAAAAGCTGACCGTATAGTTTTGCCAGGTGTTGGTGCTTACGCAGATTGCCGTGCAGGACTAGATGCAGTTGATGGCATGGTTGAAGTCTTGGAAGAAAAAGTAATTAAACAAGCAAATCCTTTTTTTGGAATTTGTGTTGGCATGCAGTTGATGGCATCGCGAGGTTTAGAAAAAGCAACCACTGAAGGGCTTGGTTGGATTGCAGGTGATGTTATTAAAATGCAGCCTAACGACAAAAGTTTGAAGATACCTCAGATCGGTTGGAATACATTAAATATGCAACAACAGCATCCTTTGATGGACGGTATTGAAACAAGTGAAGATGGGTTACATGCCTATTTCGTCCATTCCTACCATCTTGAATGTGAAAGCCCAGAAGAGTGTTTAGCGACAACAAATTACGGTGGCGCAGTAACGGCTATGATTGGTCGAGACAATATGGTTGGCACACAGTTTCACCCAGAAAAAAGCCAGCGTTTAGGCTTGGCTTTAATCAGCAATTTTTTGAAGTGGAAGGCTTAATGAAGATTAATATAAAAGCCCTCATGCTGACCCTGTCGAAGCACGGTGGCGAGACTGAGGCAAAGACCCTTCAACAAGTTCAGGGTGAGGATGCATTATGAGCAAGATACTTTTCCCTGCGATTGATCT
>CAZCUN010000079.1:0-9398 GCA_964502215.1 uncultured Rhizobiaceae bacterium
CATACCCATATTGATAACCCATTTTTGAGTTATCTGGGACAGCCCCTTTAATTTTTGGCAGCATTTGTAATATGCCGCTCTTCAATTAGCGTATTCAGTATAACGAGTAGATTGAGATCAGCTGAGCGTAAATTCTATTTGGTCATAATGATTATGAATAATATGAATTAGAAGCTGTAAGCTATAAATTAAACGCACATAAAATGATGTATTTATAAAAACTATAAAATACCAGACGGCAAACTAAGCTTTTACCCCCGTCTCCTAATAAATGTTTTAGTTTGCCGCCACATCCAATAGTCTTAGTTGCACGCGCCTTGATCCTTGCCAGAAATCTGCACTCAGCGTTCCTGCAAGGTGTAGTGGGCGTCCTTGGGTGTTGAGTAACAGCTGTCCCATTTCTGTCTCTGCCGCTCTAAAGGCTATTCCGCGCAATTGAGCACCATCCCCAGCTGATGCGGAAAATGATACGTGATCTGCACCAACCACTTTTGCAAAACGTATTTGATGTGCGGGAAAAGCAAAAATGGGTTGTGAGTGGCCTTGTCCGTAAGGACCAGCTTTTTCCAGCATATCAAAGAGATCCAGCGTTACACTTCTGGCAGTTAATGCACCGTCTATTTTTAAGGTTTGGTTCTGGCGGGTTTCACCAACGGCCTTTGCTAGTCTTGTCTCCAGAAAACCACGTAAATCACCAAGCTTATCTTTAGCAACCGTTAGTCCAGCAGCCATTGCATGACCACCACCTTTTTCTAAGATACCTGCATCGACTGCTGCGCGAACAGCTTCCCCTAAATCCACACCTGCAACAGAGCGGCCTGATCCAGAGCCTTTTCCATTTCTGTCAAAGGTAATTGCAAAAGCTGGTCTTTTAAAGCGGTCTTTCAAACGCGAGGCGAGCAAACCGACAATTCCTGGGTGCCATTGATCACTGGCAGTTACCATGATTGCAGGCCCTTCCCCATCACGCATTTCAGCTTCTGCTTCTGCAATTGCTTGTTCAAGCATAATTTTCTCAGCTGCTTGCCGTTGCTTATTTAAATCTTCTAATTGTTGAGCAATCTCTTCTGCCAGTATGTCATCATCGGTTGTCATTAAACGTGACCCAAGTGCTGCATCCCCAATGCGACCACCTGCATTTATTCTTGGCCCTAATACAAACCCTAGGTGATATGGTCGTGGTGGTCCATCCAATCGCCCTACTCGCATTAGTGCACGAAGACCGATGTTCTTTTGTTGGCTCATAACCTGAAGGCCTTTAACGACAAAAGCACGATTTAAGCCTTTTAATGGCACCACATCACAGACCGTTGCTAAAGCTGCAAGATCAAGCCAAGAAAGCAGGTCAGGTGCTTTGAACGTATCATTATAAAGCCCTCTAGAGCGCAGTTCTCTCACGCTTGCAACTAAGGTCATAAACACAACACCTGCAGCACACAGATGCCCAAGACCAGATAAATCATCTTGGCGGTTTGGATTAACAAGCGCCACACACTTAGGCTTCTCGTCACCCATTTGGTGGTGATCTAATACGATAACATCTGTGTTGTTTTTTGCAGCTTCTTCAAGAGCCTCAAAACTGGTTGCGCCACAATCAACAGTAATAATGAGCTTTGCGCCGTTTTCAATAAGCGTGTTTATTGCATCCGGATTTGGGCCATAACCTTCGAAGATACGATCTGGAATGTAAATCTCGTTTTCAATTCCGTGGTGGCTTAGAAACTTTGCCATTAAAGCAGAAGAGCTTGCGCCATCAACATCATAATCACCAAAGATTGCAACTTGCTGATTACCCTGAATAGCATCACAAATACGAGTTGTAGCTGCTTGCATATCTGTGAGCACATTTGGGTCTGGCATCAAGTCACGTATGCTAGGTGCAAGAAATGCTGATGCATCTTCTAGCACCACACCACGCCCCGCCATTACACGCCCTATAAGCTCTGGAATACCCAGTGTCTGCGAAATTGCTAGCGCAGTATTACGTGACTTATTATCCAACCGTTCTACCCAACGTTGGTTAGAAGCAGAGGACGTTACATCAAGGAAGGCGCGATCATCAGACATCCCTCAGAACTATCAGATATGATTTTTGAAGCAAGTAATCACTCACTTAAACTTGTTCAGATTCCAAAGGTTTTGAATTGAAAGAAATTCTAATACTGCAATTGTGAAATTATGAATATTCAAAACAAATCTTTTTATCTATCGCCAGAAGAAATAGAAAATTTCAAACCTGCTGGATTAACACCAGAATTTCCAAATGATCCTGCAAAACCACTGCGTGATGGCATGCAGAAATATGATATATTTGCACCAGAGCAATTAGCAGGGCGAACATTTCCAATTGCTTGCATTGCGCTTGAAATAACACAACGTTGTAATCTTGATTGCACGTTATGTTATCTTTCGGATTTAGCTGAAACTGTAAAAGATGTTCCATTATTTGAACTTGAACGTCGCATAGAAATGATCCATGCGCATTATGGTGATAATACAAATATTCAAATTACGGGTGGCGATCCTACGCTTCGTTCAATTCCTGACTTAGTAAAAATTGTTGAGCTGATTAAAGCGCGTAATATGCGATCTGCGCTTTTTACAAATGGTATAAAAGCCAGTCATGAAATGCTGGAAGCAATGTCGAATGCTGGGTTAAATGATGTTGTCTTTCATGTTGATCTGACACAAGAGCGCAAAGGATATAAAAGCGAAGAGCAGTTAAATGAAATTCGACTTGAGTATATCAAGTGTGCCAAAGACCTACCGCTTAGGGTGATGTTTAATACGACAGTTTTTGAAGATAATTTTCATGAAATTCCAATGTTGGTTTCATTCTTTTCTGACAACGCACACAGCATTGATTTATCCTCGTTTCAATTACAAGCAGATACAGGACGTGGTGTATTACGTGAGCGAGATGCTGCACTTATTACGCAAGAATCTGTCATGCAACAATTGCGCGATGGCACTGGCTTGGAACTTAATTATGATTATCCGCTGATTGGGCATTCCAATTGCAACAAATACACAAGCATTATGACATCTGGAAATATTCGTACGACTCTTTTTGATGATCGAAAATTCTTTAACAAGCTTTTTTCAGTGCTTGCTTCTGTCGGTGATAATTGGGCAGATCCAAGCATTGTCATTCGTCGTGCTATTGTAAGCGCACTTACCTCTCCTTCGCTACTTTGGGGTGGTATGAAGTTTTGGTCAAAGAAATTTTGGGCTTTAAAAAGTGGCATTCTAAGAGGCAATGGCGTTCATCGTATTAACTTCTTTATTCATAATTTTATGGATGCAGAAAAGTTAGAATGTGAACGCTGTGAAACTTGTGTCTTTATGGTGGCAACTGCTGATGGCCCGCTTTCCATGTGCGTTCATAACGCAAAGCGTGATCAGATGATTTCTAAACCAGCACGAGATAGCAATGGCAAAATTACATGGAATCCATTGCCTCCAAAATTGGATAAAAAAAATCTGCCCCTCAAAAAACTGAAAGGCAGATTACGTGATGTAGCAGATAAGAAAAGGAAGGCTAAACCTTCGTAAAAAACTATTAGCTTGTAGAAGCTTTCTTTTTCTTCTTCTTAGCTGTCTTTTTCTTCTTTGTTTTTGTCTTTTTCTTAGTTGTCTTTTTAGCTTCTTTTTTGGTGTCAGTTGTTTTTGACTTAGAAGCTGTTTTAGACGTCTCTTTTTTAGCTGTGTCTTTTTTCTTAGCTGTTTTCTTCTTTGCAGCTTTCTTTGTATCAGTATCAGTTTTCTTAGCTGTCGATTTTGAAGTACTCGAAGAAGTATCTGTTGATGCGGTGCTTGATGAAGAACCAGTAGATGTTGAAGTTGTATTTGATGAAGAGCCTGAAGAGGTTGAAGCTTGTGTCGTTGTTGCTTTCTTAGCTGGCTTCTTCTTAGCGGTTGATTGCTTTGCAGCACCACCACCTGGTTTTGCACGACAGAATGCTTTTACATTTGCACCATTAGAGCGCACATGTGCCGCAACATAAGAACATTGCTCAGTCGCTTCACAGACACCTTGTGTCATACCTTTACAAATCGATTGAGCATTTGCACTTCTTGCTAGCCCTAAAGATGCGGCAAACATCATAGATGTTGTAAAAAGAACTGCAGAAATAAATGATATAAATTTAGCCATGGGGCACCCCTAAATGATTGATTCACACGCTTATAACACAAAACTTACCTTAGGGAAGTGTTATGTCTTATTATTCTATAAAAAAAGCCTCACTAATCAGCGAGGCTTTATTAATTGATTCTTGCTTAGTAGTTTAAGCGCCAAACTTACTTGTATCTTGGTGACGCGCTTTGATTTCGCGTACTGTACCTGTGGCAGAGCGCATCACAACCGTATGTGTGTGAATTTCACCTTTGCCAAATTTAACACCATCAAGCATGTTGCCATCGGTTACACCAGATGCAGCGAATAGTACGTCGCCTTTTGCCATCTCGGTCATATCGTAGATTTTATTTGGATCTTCAACACCCATGGTTTTTGCACGCGCAACTTTTTCAGGTGTGTCTAAAATCAAGCGGCCTTGCATTTGTCCACCAATACAACGAAGTGCAGCAGCGGCAAGAACCCCTTCTGGTGCGCCACCCGTTCCAAAGTAAATATCAACGCCCGTTTCTTCTGAGTCTGTAGTATGAATAACGCCAGCAACATCGCCGTCACCAATTAACAAGATTGCAGCGCCAACGGATCTGACTTCTTCAATAATTTTTGCATGACGTTGGCGGTCTAGAACACAAGCGGTTAGTTGATTTACTTCACAACCCTTTGCCGCAGCTAACGCCTTCAGGTTTTCTGTAATTGATTTATCAAGGCTAATTAAACCATCAGGATAGCCTGGGCCAATTGCGATCTTATCCATATAGACGTCTGGTGCATACAAAAGACTTCCGCCTTCTGCCAATGCAATTACGGCTAATGAGTTAGGTTGGTTTTTTGCACAAATCGTGGTGCCTTCTAGGGGATCAAGTGCGATATCAACTTTAGGGCCCTTTTTAGTTCCAACTTCTTCACCAATAAAAAGCATAGGCGCTTCATCGCGCTCACCTTCACCAATTACTACCGTTCCATCTATTGGCAGCTTGTTTAATTCTGTGCGCATGGCATCAACAGCAACCTGATCAGCTGCTTTTTCATCACCTTGACCGCGAAGCCTCGCTGCTGCAACGGCCGCAGCCTCTGTTACGCGAGCAAGTTCAAGTGTTAAGATACGATCTAATGTTGCAGATGTAGATTTTGTCATTGGGTAGCCCCTATTTTTCTATTCTTATCATCTGCGCTTGGGTTGCTAAGTAATCATCCTTGGCAATTGTCTCAAGTGCTTCTCGCACGGCAGATTCTGTTGTTGCGTGAGTAATAAGTATTATTGTTTTATCAGCATTTGAATCATCATCACTCGTTGCATGCTGGACAATAGATTCAAGTGAAATTTTATGAGTAGCCATAGCTGTAGAAATAGCAGCAAAGACACCAGCATGATCTTTAACTGTCATGCGAATAAAATAGCCGCCTTCATGGCTTTGCATTTTTGCTTTTTTATAAGGAACAAGCTCATTTGCTGGTTTACCTAACACAGGTACTTTTTGCTCACCTACAATACATTTTGCAATGTCAGCTATGTCACCCGCTACGGCAGAAGCCGTTGCGTCCCCTCCAGCGCCTGGACCAGACATAACAAGATTACCAACGATATCAGCATCAATCGCAACTGCATTCGTTACACCTGAAATTTGTGCGATAGCACTATCAAGCGGCACCATTGTTGGATGAACACGTTGTTCAATACCTGTTTCAGTTTTTGCAGCAACGCCTAATAATTTAATGCGATAGCCTAAGCTTTTTGCAGCCTGAATATCTTCAGTTGTTATGCTTGAGATGCCTTCAACATAAATTTCATCAGCGGCAATTTGAGTTCCAAATGCAAGCGATGTCAAAATAGCTAGTTTATGCGCTGTATCAAAACCCTCAACATCAAAAGTAGGGTCTGCTTCTGCATAGCCCAGCGCTTGTGCATCAGCCAAACAATCTGCGTAAGAAATACCTTCACGCTCCATGCGCGTTAGCATGTAATTACAAGTGCCATTCATAATACCATAAACACGCAGAACATTATTCGCCGTTAAAGTTTCACGCATGGTTTTGATAATAGGTATGCCGCCAGCAACTGCTGCTTCAAAGTTTAGCAAGACGCCATTGGCTTCTGCTTCTTTAGCAAGTTCCAAGCCATGTTTTGCGAGCATCGCTTTATTGGCGGTTACAACATGCTTTCCACCAGCCAGCGCAACGCGGGACGCTTCTAATGCTACCCCTTCTTCACCACCAATAAGCTCGACAAAAACATCAATATCATCGGATGCAGCCATTGCATCTGCGGAATCAAACCAAGTGTAGCTCGAAAGGTCTACCCCACGGTCTCTTGATTTATCTCGCGCATTAACTGCTGTAATGACAATGTCCCTACCGCAACGATCTCGTATAATTGTTGCGTTATTATTTAGAACATTAATTAAAGCGACACCTACAGTGCCAAGTCCGGCAATTCCTAGCCTGAGCGGATGGTTGCTCATTAAAATTTTCCGTAATTGCTTTGATTTCGGGTTGAAATTACAGGTTACTGAATACTAGCCCTGTATCTTGTGTTCTTTTGCAATGTTTAAGCATCACTTGCAAGGCCAGTTAGACTTTATTTGCATACAAATTTCGCATGAAAGTATTAGTTTTTGATCTGTTTAACTGCATTACCGTAATGGGATTGGGCTTTTTTCTGCAATTCACGGATAGATCGTTGTTTCTCTGCTAGCTCCGCATCTGTAGCAACCGCTTCATTTTGCGATGCAGTATTTTGAAGTTCAGCAATTTTTCTAGCTTGCTCTTGCTTAGTTAAAGGTGTGTTTGGGCCATTTGCCTCAGCAAAAGGATTAGTTTTTACACCACTTCCTTCTTGTGCGGCTTTTTCACGTATTTCAGCAATTGCTTGCTCACGTTGAACAGGGTCATATTTAACGGGCTTTTCTGCAGCAAGTGGTTTTGGTGATGTATCAACTTCTGAAAGCGTATCAGAAACACAGGCAGAAAGAATTACACCAGCAAATAGCAATGCAACTTTCTTTGTTATGTTATATTCAATTTTCTGTGCCATTTTTTGTCTACGTCCTAAAAGCATAAAACCTTATTGCATCACGCCTATTAAACTTTGCCCATTGAACCTTGCATGAATGAGTCGGGTTACTATTTTATGAACAAGCTTTTTTACAAATAATTTATCACTCGTTTAAATCTATCAAGAGAATATGGTTTATCTAGGGTAGTACGGGTTTGCAGAATCAGAAATGAACATAAAGCAAACCCATCTGCGAAAGCGCCAAACTTCATGCAAACTAAAGTTTCTGACAAATTTTCTGTTTTGAAAGACGTCTTTGGCTATGAAAAATTTCGCCCTGGCCAAGAGCGTGTAGTAGATTGTTTGCTTAATGGAATTTCTGTCCTTGCAGTTATGCCAACTGGTGCAGGTAAGTCACTTTGCTTTCAAGTGCCAGCACTGGTCAAGGATGGATTGACGATTGTTGTCTCTCCACTTGTTGCTCTTATGCAAGATCAGGTTTCTGCGCTTAAGCTTGCAGGTGTTTCTGCGGATGCCATTCATTCAAATCAGGATCGTCAAGCAAACATCGATGTTTGGCAACGTGTAGCAAATGGTGACATCAAAATTTTATACCTAGCACCTGAGCGGTTAATGACCGAACGGATGTTAAATGCACTTTCGCGCTTAACCGTTTCAATGGTTGCAATTGATGAAGCGCATTGTCTTTCGCAATGGGGGCCTGCTTTTCGACCAGACTATGCAGAGCTTGGCAAGCTAGTAAACTATTTTCCAAACGTTCCAATTGCCGCCATGACAGCGACCGCGGATGAAGCAACAAGGCGCGACATTGAAATTCAACTCTTTGCTAATAAACATGAAACATTTGTTTCTGGTTTTGATCGCCCTAACCTCACCTTGAATGTATCGATGAAAAGCAGTTGGAAAAACCAACTTATTGATTACGTTCAATCGCGCAAAGGTGTGAGTGGTATTATCTATTGCCTATCACGCAAGAAAACTGAAGAAGTGGCAAATATTTTAAACGATGAAGGCATAAATGCAGTTGCTTATCATGCGGGTCTTTCATCTGAAGAGCGCACTGAGCGACAAAATCGATTTGTAACTGAACCTGATCTTGTTGTTGCAGCGACTGTGGCCTTTGGTATGGGCATTGATAAGCCTGACGTTCGGTATGTTTTTCACACAGACCTCCCCTCCTCTATAGAAGCGTATTATCAAGAAATTGGTCGAGCTGGGCGTGACGGCAAAGAGGCTGATGTGCACATGCTTTATGGCGCAGGTGACATTCGCCTTCGAAATCAATTTATCGAGCAAGAAACTGCTTCAAGTGAAGACCATAAGCGCCGCGAAGTTTCTCGTCTCAATAGTTTAATCACTTTTGCCGAAGCTTCTTCTTGCCGTCGTCAAACGCTGCTTAGTTACTTTGGCGAAGAAACAAAGCCGTGCAAGAACTGTGATAATTGCATCAATCCTGTTGATATGAAAGACGGTACAGAACGTGCTCATATGGTCTTTGATGCAGTCTATGAAACGGGTGAGCGTTATGGGCAGTCGCATATTATTGACGTGCTCATAGGCAAGGAAACTGAAAAGCTGTTAAAAGCCAAACATGATGAAATCAGTTCTTTTGGTCAAGGCTCCGACATTGCTAGAGGTGAATGGCAAAGCTTAATTCGCCAGATGGTTTCGCAAGGATTGCTAGAGGTAGATATTGCAGGTTACTCTGGTCTTTTATTCACAAAACAAGGGCAAGAGTTTCAACGCACCAACGCTACGTTTAGTTATCGTGATGATGTTGTTATTTCAAAGCAACAAAAAGCATCGCGCAAAAAATCCAAAAGCAATACGCCTACAATTGATTTGTCTGATCGCGATAGTAAGCTTCTGGCTGAACTTAAAAAGAAGCGGCTGGAACTTGCAAAAGAACGTGGTGTTCCTGCCTATGTGATTTTTCCAGATAAAACGCTTGAAGATATGGCACAAAGACGCCCCGCAACGCTTGAAGCATTTGAGCGTGTGCGCGGTGTGGGGCAAAGTAAGCTAAAAAAATTCGGTGAAATTTTTATTGCTTTGATTGAGAAATAGACGCTTACAATTTTATAACAACCAAAGTCGATAATTGGTTTTATCTTTCAATAAATGCAAGCTTTTAAGATCATACTCGCTTGCTCTTAAATCGACATCATTAGAAAAACAACTCACCGCCAGCCTATAAAATCACATCCCCTGCATCAAAGTCAGCCAATGTTAGGTTGTCGACGAAGA
>CAZCUN010000080.1:0-8780 GCA_964502215.1 uncultured Rhizobiaceae bacterium
GTTCAATCGCATAACATCAATCTACATAATAGGTGGGGGAAAAGAACCGCTTACCATCTATTCGTGTCTGAACAATTTTCTATTGTGTAAGTCATCATCAGTCTTTCAATCAAAATCTACTGCACCCTTATGTAAGTAGATTGTGGTCGAAATAAAGTGATTTTTATTAAAATGCTAATGACTTCGGTACAAATAAAAGTGAGAAATGCGTTCAGGATTCGTTAACTAATGTTTCGCCTTTACTTTTCTTAATCAGATTAAGAAAGCGAGTAAATAGATAATGGCTGTCTTGTGGCCCTGGCGAAGCTTCTGGATGGTGTTGAACTGAGAAGATAGGCTTGCCTTCAACTGCTAAGCCACAATTTGATCCATCAAACAAAGAGACATGTGTTTCTGTAACACCTTTAGGAAAACTATCGGCATCAACTGCAAAACCGTGGTTCATAGAAACGATTTCGACTTTATTGGTTGTATGGTCTTTAACAGGATGGTTTGCACCATGGTGACCTTGGTGCATTTTTTTGGTTTTTGCACCAAGTGCTAAAGCCAGCATTTGGTGTCCAAGACAAATTCCAAATACTGGAATATCGGTTTTTAAAATATCTTGAATTGTCTTTACAGAATATTCGCCAGTAGCGGCAGGGTCGCCTGGGCCGTTGGAAAGAAATACGCCATCTGGCTTATGCGCCAATACATCTTCAGCAGATGCAGTTGCAGGCATTACGGTTACTTTACAACCAAGGCCAGCCATTAGGCGTAATATGTTTCGTTTCACACCAAAATCAATTGCAACAATGTGATAGTTTTCTTCGCCATTGTCAGCATATCCTTCATCCCAAACCCAAGGTTGTTGCGACCAAGGTTTGTCTTGGCCATGGCCAACTGTTTTTGCCAAATCAAGCCCTTCAAGGCCTGACCATTCTTGCGCGCACTTTTTCAAATCATCAAAATCAAACGTGCCGTCTTTCGAGTGGGCAATTACACAATTAGCCAAACCCTTTTCACGGATTAAATTAGTTAAAGCACGTGTATCGATGCCTGACATTGCGATGATGCCTCGTGCTTTTAACCAATCATCTAGATGTTGGCTTGAGCGGTAGTTGGATGGGTTTGTAATGTCTGCTTTAAAGACAGCCCCAACAGCACCATCTGACTTTCCTGCTTCAAGCATTTCTTGATCTTCATCATTCGCGCCAACATTACCGATGTGAGGGAAGGTAAAGGTTACAACTTGGCCAGCATACGATGGGTCTGTGAGGATTTCTTGATAGCCTGTAATTGCGGTGTTAAAGCAAATTTCAGCTTGAACAATGCCAGTTGCACCACACCCTTTACCTTCAATAATTGTACCATCTGCAAGAACAATTGCAGCAGTTGGTTTTTCAGTTGTCCAAGCAGGGGTGGTTGATGTCATCTTTGCGTTTCCCAGCACGTTCGTGCATTGCAATCCTATGAAGTTGAACATAGAATCGGCTATATTAATTGTGTGGCTGAATTTGCAAAATAGTCGATAGTCTGTACTGGGTCAACAGAAGTCACAATATATAAATATCAATAAAAACAATGGTTTAAACTATTTTTCCACCATTGATTGAAATTCAGATTAGCGTTAAGTTCTGTGACATCAAAAAACGAGGCTAAAAATGCGTAGCAATATTACTGAAAATATGAAGCAAGCCATGAAGGATAAAGATCAGCGCAGGCTATCTACGCTTCGTCTTATCAATGCAGCAATTCAAGAACGTGATATCGCCCTTCGCGGTAAGGGCAAAGATAAGGCTGATGATGAAGAGGTGCTTGATATTCTAACTAAGATGGTCAAACAGCGTGAAGAAAGTTCTAAGATGTATCGCGAGGGTAATCGTCCAGAACTTGAGGCTCAAGAGCTAGAGGAAATGGATATTATACGCGAGTTTTTGCCTACACAGCTTTCTTCAGAAGAAACAGAGGCCGCTGTTGCAAATGCGATAGCGCAAACTGGGGCTGAAAGTCTTCGTGATATGGGTAAAGTCATGGGCGTCTTGAAAGAACGCTACCGTGGGCAGTTGGATATGGGGCTTGTTGGTGGACTGGTTAAAGGTAAACTTGGTGCTTAATATCAGTCTGTCTGTCATTAATGACAGACATAAGAGCAGAATAATCTGATGACTCGCCCAACGGCAATATCACTTGTACTTACAGGTGGGGTTTTAATGGGAATGGTAGGTTTAATTCTACGGTTGATGGAGTCAGCCGATGGATTTCAAATCCTTGTTTACCGCTCATTTTCTCTAGCTGCCATGGTTATGTTAATTGCGTGTTTGCGCCGTAGAGTTGGTGTGGGAACATTTCTCAAATCGTTTGACCGATGGGATGTGTTTATTGGCATCTTACTGGGGCTTGCATTCAGCTTTTATGTCTACGCACTTTTAAATACAAATATTGCAAGTGCTTTGTTTATTTTATCATCGGCGCCTATTTTTGCGGCTATTTTGGCTTGGCTATTTATTGGTGAGAAGCCTGGAAAAATTACTTATTTTTCGTTAGCTCTTGCAATGATTGGTGTTGGCTTAATGGTGAAAGATGGGCTTGATACTGGTGGTATTTTAGGAAATCTATATGCGCTTTTCTCGGCTTTTTGTTTTGCCATGATGCTGGTTGTTATTCGCTACACTGGCAAGCAAGATGCTTTGGGGGGTACTTTTTTAGGGGGTGTTGTTGCGGGTTGTCTTAATGCGATGGTCGCCATTGTGATTGGGTCTGGCCTCATAATCAGCGGATGGGATTTGGGATTAAGTCTATTTATGGGGGCGTTTACAATAGGGCTTGGCATTGCACTTGTTACGTGGGCTGCTAGCTATTTGCCTGCTTCTGAGGTTAGTATCTTGGTGCTAATTGAAAGTGTGACAGGGCCAATTTGGGTTTGGCTTTTCTTAAACGAGGGAACAACTATAAATGCATTGATCGGTGGAGCGATTGTGCTTAGTGCAGTTGTTCTTCAAACACTTGGCGGCAAGCATAGAGAAGTTACTTAGATGGCTATGACTTGCTACAGAAATTAAAGTCTAGCATTTCCATATTTCTTTTTGCATTGCCATCTGCATTATAGTTTTCCAAAAGCTCGGCTCTTTTTAATAATTTGCCATTTACGAGAAAGCCTTTGAAAACAAGTTTGTCGCCTTCATCATTATAAGCAAGGGTTCTGAAGTTTTTCTCATTGTTGACATTTAACTCACCTGAGATAATTGTAAATCGCGAACTTTTCAGTTGCTTCATGCCTTCAAGTATAATGTATGAAGTTTCATCTTGCCCAGTTGAAAAATCAATTTGGTCTGAGGATATAATTACAGACTGAGTTTTTAAATTTGCATTGCAAGTTTCAAAGTCAGCGATTTGCCAAATGCCCTCTATTGGTGCGCCTATTTTTCGAAGGTTCTCGGAAACAGTAGGCTCATCTGCTGAACATGCGCTTAGTGCAGCGATTGATAAGCTAAGAATTGTTAAGGTCAGTTTTTTCATGATTACTTAAATTAGTTGCTTCGGTAATGAATTTTATAATTTCAAAACGTAAATATAAGATGTAGAACATTTTTATGCGTTTTCCTGACCGTTTCCTTGATGACATACGAGACCAACTTCGAATTTCCGAAGTCGTGGGTCAGCGTGTGCAATTTGATAAAAAGAAAACAAACGCTGCTAAGGGTGACTTTTGGGGTAATTGTCCGTTTCATGGTGAAAAGACACCAAGCTTTCACTGCGAAGATCAAAAAGGGCGTTATTATTGCTTTGGGTGTGGCGCATCGGGAGACCACTTTCGTTTTTTAACAGAGCTTGATGGTCTGCATTTCCATGAAGCGGTTGAACTGCTTGCAAACCAAGCAGGTTTGCAAGTCCCTATTATGGATAAGCGCGAACAGGAAAAGGAAGAAAAGCGCAAATCGCTGTTCGAGGTTATGGAATTAGCGGGTCAGTTTTTTCAATCAAAATTACATGAGCCTGTTGGTGCAAATGCTCGTGCTTATCTGCGAGATCGTGGGTTGTCTCCTCAAATTCAACAAGAGTTTGGAATTGGCTTTGCTCCTGATAGTCGAAATGCCTTGAAGGAGTTTTTAGCCTCAAAAGGAATTGACGCTCAACAAATGGAAGCCTGTGGTTTGATCAACCATGGGGAAGGCATTGCGGTTTCCTATGATAAGTTTCGTGGACGTGTAATGTTTCCAATTCCTGATGCGCGTGGGCGTGTTATTGCTTTTGGTGGGCGCGCATTGTCTGACGATGCTTTGGCTAAATATATGAACTCACCAGAGACAGAGTTATTTCATAAATCAAATGTACTTTATAATTTTGCGAAGGCACGCAAGCCTGCTTATGATAAAAAGCAGGTTATTGCGGCTGAAGGTTATATGGATGTTATTGCACTTAATGCCGCTGGTTTTCCAAATGCCGTTGCCCCCCTTGGAACTGCATTAACGGATCGCCAGATGGAACTTTTGTGGCGGATGCATCCAGAGCCTATTTTATGTTTTGATGGTGATGGCGCTGGTTTGAAGGCAGCCCATCGTGCGATCGATATGGCACTCCCTAATATTCAGCCAGGACGATCAGTTCGCTTTGCTATGTTGCCAGAGGGTAAAGACCCTGACGACCTCATCAAAGAGGAGGGGCCAGAAGCAATGCGTGAGGTGATTGATAGCGCGCTGCCACTTGCGGACATGCTATGGAACCGTGAAATTGCATCTGGAATTTATACTACACCTGAGCGGCGTGCTGAATTGCAAACTAGAATGCGCCAGATTGTAAATTCTATTAAGGAAGAAAGCGTTCGTTATCATTATGACCAGAATATGCGTGAAAGGCTTTCTGGTTATTTCTCGTCAGGTTCTGATAATAATAGAACTGGTGGAAAAGGGTCTTCTTATAAAGGTGGATATGCAAAACAAAAGCAAGGTGCTGCGAGTGGTGGGAAAAAGTTTTCTGCAAGCCCGTCATTGCTTGGTAGTAAGCTTGTTAAAAAAGGTCACGGGGGGATGCCACTGCGTGAAGCTGCGCTTGTTGGTGGTATGATTTTTCACCCTGCATTGGGTGTCGAGTTTTTTGAGGAAGTCTCGACACTTGATCTTCAAAGTAATGATGCAAAGATGCTTCAGTCTGTTTTCTTAGACTGTTTTGCTAATTGGCCAAATAATCCAGATTCAAATGATGATTTTCCTAATCTAGACTTTGTAATGGAAGCTATTCGGGAAAAGGGGCTTGGAAATCTACTGGAAGCTGTGAAACAACATTTAATTATCAATAATTTATGGCAAATATTGCCAAATGCAGCGTTTGAGGATGCGCGTGATGGATGGATGCAGTCTCACATCTTGCATCTCAAAAATCAGACACTACATAAAGAGCTTAAAGTAGCAGAACGTGCGTTGGCTGATGATGATAGCCAAGATAACCTTGAAAGATTGCTACAAATACAACAAGAACTTTCCCGAAGTGATGGGATTGAGGCTCTTATTGATGGGTTTGGGGCGTCTTCTGGGCGCACTAATAGAGGATTTTAAGGCTGCGACAGCTTTGATTTTATTACTCCCTATTTCAAAATTGTCTTGACCCTACTCGATTTTAGCGGAATCAGTCTTGAGAGAATATATATGCAGGATTTTTGTAAAGTTTCTTAATCTGTTTGATGTGTGCTTTTTAAGCACTCTATATTGAACAAAATCAGTCGGTTAATGGTCAATTAACCATGTTAGGGCTACTTCAAGAATCAAAAGTTGAATGCGGTGATTCGAAATTTGCGATGTTAGGTCGTGCTTTTTGTGGTCACTACAGGGAAATTATTCACTTGCAAGGTGGGTCACCACCTTATGGAGATAAAGCCAGATGGCTACTAAAGTAAAAGCTAAAGCTAAAGCAAAAGCATCCAAAGACGATAAATCAGCAGAAGTGCAAGACAAGCCAGTTCTTGATCTGAGTGATGCAGCGATCAAGAAGACGATTGCTGCTGCGAAGAAGCGTGGATACATAACTACAGAAGCGCTTAATGCTGCTATTCCTTCTGATGAAGTTTCACCAGATCAAATCGAAGACGTAATGACGATGTTGTCTGACATGGGCATTAATGTTGTTGAAGAGGAAGATCTGGAAGAAGAGGCCGAAGGCGGCGATCTTGTTGAGACGACTGGTAAGGCAGTAACGGCCACTAAAAAGCGTGAACCTACCGATAGGACAGATGACCCTGTACGCATGTATCTGCGTGAAATGGGTACGGTTGAACTTTTATCGCGTGAGGGCGAGATTGCAATTGCAAAGCGGATAGAAGCTGGTCGTGAGACCATGATTGCTGGGCTTTGTGAAAACCCTCTTACTTTCCAAGCTTTGATTATTTGGCGTGATGAATTAAACGAAGGCAATATCTTGCTTCGTGATATCATCGACCTTGAAGCAACCTATGCAGGGCCAGAAGCTAAGGTTGTACCTGTTGGGCATATCCCTCCAGGGGGACAAGCTGCCGCAGAAAAAGCAAAACTTGCTGAAGAAGAAGCTGAAAAGAAAAAGGCTGAGAAGCAAGTAGACCCTCTCACTGGTGAAGTGCTTGAAGGTCAAGAAGATGAAGATGATGATGAAGACGATGATGACATGGAGGCTAGCCTATCGCTTGCAGCTATGGAAGCAGAGCTTAAGCCTCAGGTTTTTGAGACGCTAAACATCATTGCGAATGACTATAAAAAGCTTCGTCGCTTACAAGACCAGCTTGTCGAAAAGGCGCTTGGCAATAAGAAGCTCTCACCAGCGCAAGAAAAACGCTACAAAGAGCTGACAGACACCATCGTTGAAGCGGTAAAATCTCTATCGCTCAACAACAATCGTATTGAAGCGCTTGTCGAGCAGCTTTATGCAATTAATAAGAACTTACTTGGCCTTGAAGGTCGTTTGATGCGCTTAGCTGAAAGCTATGGTGTACCAAGAGATTCATTCCTTGCAGAATATATGGGGTCTGAACTGGACCCTAATTGGGTGCGCCGTATTGCAAATCTTTCTGCTAAAGGCTGGAAAGAATTTAATAAGGGCGAGAATGCTACGATTAAAGAAATTCGTGGTGATATTCAGGATCTTGCAGGGGAAACTGGCCTTCAGCCAACAGAATTCCGACGCATTGTACACAAAGTGCAAAAAGGCCAGCGTGAAGCGCGTCAGGCGAAGAAGGAAATGGTCGAAGCAAATCTTCGTCTCGTGATTTCGATTGCTAAGAAATACACAAACCGTGGGCTGCAATTCTTGGATCTTATTCAAGAGGGTAACATCGGTCTTATGAAGGCGGTTGATAAGTTTGAATATCGCCGTGGTTATAAGTTCTCAACTTATGCAACTTGGTGGATACGACAGGCAATTACACGTTCTATCGCAGACCAAGCGCGTACCATTCGTATTCCGGTGCACATGATTGAGACGATCAACAAGATCGTTCGTACTTCACGTCAGATGCTTCATGAAATTGGCCGTGAGCCAACGCCAGAAGAGCTATCAGAAAAACTTGCGATGCCTTTGGAAAAAGTTCGCAAAGTTCTTAAAATCGCTAAAGAGCCGATTTCTCTTGAAACGCCGATTGGGGATGAGGAAGATAGCCATCTTGGTGATTTCATCGAAGATAAAAATGCAATCCTGCCAATTGATGCAGCTATTCAGGCAAACCTTCGTGAGACAACCACACGCGTTCTTGCCTCTCTTACACCGCGTGAAGAACGCGTGTTAAGAATGCGCTTTGGTATCGGCATGAATACGGATCATACTTTGGAAGAGGTTGGGCAACAGTTCAGCGTTACGCGCGAACGTATTCGCCAGATTGAAGCTAAAGCACTTCGCAAGTTGAAGCACCCATCCAGATCACGTAAACTGCGCTCGTTCTTGGATAGCTAAAATCGTTATATGAATTTTTAAAAGCCCGCTCATTTGTAGCGGGCTTTTTTTGTGCTAAGATTTTGAAAATTTCAATGCAAGAAAGTAGGCGCGATGTCATTCTTAAAAAAACTATTTGGCGGTGGTGATAAAGCACCAAAAGCTGCAAGCAAGCCGATTGAAGAAGTGACCTACAAAGACTTCCACATCGCCACCACACCCATCGATGAAGGCGGACAGTTTCGGGTTTGTGCGATGGTCAGCAAAGAAATTGATGGCGAGCTAAAAACCCATAGACTGGTACGCGCAGACCTATGCGGCTCAAAAGAAGAAGCCTCCACAATTGCCGTGCGCAAAGCCCAGCAAATGATAGACGAGCAGGGCGCGCGTTTTTTGGGGTTAGGCAAGTGCTTCGTCATCCTAGGGCTTGTCCCAAATTCCCTCATGCTGAGGCCAATCCCAAACTTCCTCATGCTGAGCCTGTCGAAGCATTGGTGCCTTGGTTGAACAACCCTTCGACAGGCTCAGGGTGAGGATTTATATTGACGCACTTCAAATCTAACTTAATCGTTTTATCCAATTGAACTTTCACCTATTCTTTGTCATGCTCGTGATGAACAGAAAGCGAGTGCATGGAAGTATCTCAAATTAAAGATCGTGAAAGCTTTAGGGCGTGGCTTGAAGATAAGCCAAAAGAATGGGCGCAGGTTCTAGCGGCACGAGTTGCGCTTCGTATTGTGCCTATGGCATGGTCTGTGGCTGCTTTGCCTGATGAACGCTTGGCAAAAGAACATCGCGAAAATTTGACGCTTTTGACATTTCGTGCAACCTTCATATCATCGGCTGACCGTAAATATCCAGCCGATGATATGAGTGCCGCCGCCGATGCCGCCGATGCCGCCTATGCCGCCGCC
>CAZCUN010000081.1:0-8580 GCA_964502215.1 uncultured Rhizobiaceae bacterium
TGTTCTGTCTTTCGATTTGATTTAAAAGTTCATTCAAACTTATAACAGCGCCATCACTAACCATTTTTTTAAAACATTTATTGTATTCATATTTATTTATGCATAATTTATAATTTTTATTTTCAATATAAGCTTCTAAATCATCATGCCAAAAAAAGTTTTTATGATTTTTTGTTGTTATATATTCACCATTATTATTACATATAAAGCCATATATTTTAATGAAATCAAGATCATATGCGTTCATTAGAAAAATGAAAGCTACCTTGTCTATCTGATCGCTCTTAATATGGATATATGGGAACCCGTTGGGTATGCTATAGTATACGAACCCAAAGAAAGCTAAAGAATGAACGTCACCCTTTCTAACTTCTTTCCATAGTTTTTTAATTTTATTTTTGTATTGTACTAATCTATTTTTACTTAACTTATTATTTTGTATAAAATTACTGTACATAATATTTTCATTATTACAAATATTATTCTCATATGTTTTGCTATATACAACATCATGTTGAGTAAATATTATTAAGAAGCAAATTGTAGAAAATATATAAGAAAAGTAATAACTTAGTGTTTTCATTTCACTATACCTCGTTCTATTACGGTGACAGTTTACTAAACTATCCTACCCCCACTAATCACCGCTCCTCAATCGTTGCAGGTGTGATAATCTCAATTTTCTTATCTAGAAAATATTCAGACCCTGCTTCGCGCCACGCTAGAAAGTGAGGTTCGGTGAAGTGATTGTCTACGGCTGTTTGGTCTTGCCAGCGTTCTACGAAGGAGACTGTGTTTTCATCTGTTGCGCTTTGAAAGAGGTCGTAGGAAATATTGCCTTTCTCGTTTCGCGTCCCTTCAATGCAGGGGGCGACTAATTTTTGGATGGTTTTAAAACTGCCCGGTTTAATTTTCAGCGTTGCAATTAGATAAATCATTGTTTTCTCCTAGAATAAAAAGCCGTGGTAAGAGTGTAAGGCGTTCTCTACTTCGTCGCAATCCAGTTAAGTGCTGCGCGCCAGTCTATCATGCGTACAGGCGTTCCGTGCTTACCGCCATCATAAACAGCAAGCCGAACTGGATAGCCCGGTGATTTAGCGCGTAGGCTCGAATAATAATTATGCGCGTCTTTCCAGCTATAGACGTAATCTATGCCACCATGCGCGAAGTAAATCGGTTTTTTATTATTCGGAACGCTAACCTTGCCGCTGCCTAAAAACGCAGGATCAGGAAAACCACCCATGATGACATAGCCATCAATCATGGCGCTAGAAGTTTTATTCTTCATCAAACGCCAACACAAAAAACTACCCATTGAGCCACAAGCAATGACCAACTTACCTTTTGTTTTTGAACGGTAATGAGAAACCAGCGCCTCAATATCTTGGCGCCCTTCTTCTTCAAAGTTCGTGAAATCTGAACTGATATAAATGCCACCATTTCTGAACATCAGGTTTTTAACGCGGTTAAAATTACCGCCAAACTTTTCATCTGAAAACCCAAGGTGTCGGCTACCATCGCGTCCATGCAAAAAGATAACTGTCATCTTTGCATTACCTTTGAGCGCCCCAACAGCAAAATGCGTAACAGCGCGCCCCCCAACTGAAGGGATGCTTAAATCTTGTTGATGCTTCTTAGGCTTAGAAGAGACATAATACCCCTTCACTTTGCGAACAGGAATTTCATCCCGTTTATTAATATCAAGCTTGGGGTCGTAAGGCAGCACTAAAAAATCGCCATTGTCTTTGACTTCAAGCGGCTTGCGATTTTTAAATATCTTATCTTTGTAGGGTTTAAGCTCAAAAGCAAATGTGGACGTAGAAAATGCTGACGCAGAAAATACCGTCGTTAAAAAGCTGATTAAAACAAGTTTGGAGAGACGCGCAAATTTCATGAACTTAAAACCCTTTCGATTCACAAAGACATACAATGAATAAATTCATCTCGAAAGAGCATCACAGTAATTTGCTTATTTACTTTCGCTACGAGAAGCTTCTACTTCCCGCACAGCAACAACACGTGAAGGATATAACATTCCCCCATATAAATGGTGCGGTAAATGTTTTATATTTTGACCATACATAGCATTAAGTGCGTTAGAACGCTTCTTAGGTGCTTCAGCACATTTAAACCGTGAGCTTGAAGCAGAAGGCGCAGATCTCTTTGAATCAGTCATGCTCTGTCTCCCTGTTATGATAGTAACATGAGATAGAATTGTGATCTTCTTGTGGCGGCTTAATATTCCGCCCTGAGCCTTACACCAACATCGTGGGCTTCAAAGTCATTGAATAAATCGTTCGACGACTGATTAGTATAAGTATAAGTCAACTCAGGTCTAATGCCATGAAACGAAAAATCACGATGGCTCACTCCCAAAGTTACAGAGCTAAAACGGTCTTTACGGGCTTGTGTCGTTAAAGGTGCTAACCGCTCAAAGTTTCGCTCACCTATCCGTCCTTCAACACTTGAAATAAAACCTTTTTCAAACAAGTGTTGCCACTCTATACCAGCGCTGTAAAACTCAACATCAAAGAAGTCATTTTCCGCAGATGTATTTCCATAATTTACACTATATTGGAGCTTGTCATTTTGATCGATAATTTGGGTCAAGCCACCTTTCAAAAATACAACATTTGCGTCTCTGCTATCCTCAGCAAAATTTCTGTCTGAAAAACTTGCGTCAATGGAGAAGATACGCGCTGGATCTAGCTGATAAGTGCCGCCCAAACGAAAACCTGTCTCATTGAAAAAACGCTCTCCGCTTGTCCAAGTATAATCAAAAAATGTTGCGGCATAAACGCTAGCCTTAGGAGAAAGCAGCCAAGTATTACGCAATTCCACGCCAGCCAGAGGACGCGTTGTTTCTGTAATCGTGTCATAGCTTGCACCGGCTTTTAATGACACTTGCGTTAAAATTCTACCATTATTGAAAATCGGTTTTCTTAGCTGGACATTACCAATAAAAGTAACGCCATCTTGCGCACGAGATTCTTCACTCAACGCCCCACCATTACCAGTATTGGAACGTGACGTTCTGCGCGATGTATTTGAAGAAGGTATAATTGAAAGATCAAACCCAAGACTTGGGCTAAGATCAGGACGCAGTGCATCAGAGCGCTTTTGTGCAAGTTTTCGCTCTGGCCCATCTGGCAATCTATTACTCAAATTTTTATAAAGATCAGCCGCCTCAACTTTTTTGCCTTCTCTTACAAGACAAGAAGCGAAAACCTCATAGGCTGGCAAGAACCCAGGCGTTACTCTTATGACAATTGCAGATAGTTGCTTTGCCGTTTTACAATCGTCAGAATTTACCGCCTGAACAGAACTGGAAAAAGCTTTTAACACATCGCCTTTACCGTTCAGCGCATCAAGCTCGACAGCAATAAGCTTCGCTTCTTTCCACTTCTTTTCCTTAAGAAGCACAAATAGATCAGAAAGCCTTGGGCTTGCGGAGGCACTTACCATCAAGGCAAAAAATAACGTCGTAAAAAGAACTAAAAATCGCACGTAAATATTACCACTTTAGAAAAAATTGAGGCTGCAAGAACAACTTGCATAGAAATTAATCCGCACGGTCTAGTCGTTATATTGGGGTGTGATATAACTTCTAGTCCGTGCGAATTAAACTTTAATTTGTAGGAACGTTGTCTGTGCGTGAGCCTAGAAGACCAATACTAAACTGGTCACCATCAAGTACACCTGAGCCTGCACCAGCAACTTCTTCTGCATTCGGACCAAAAAAACCACCATCAAGAGAGATTGAACCTTCGCCTGCATTGTCAGTTATTGTGCCATTGAATGTATTACCTGAGATGTCAGCCTTAATGGTGGCAACACTTTCACCATTTATTGGATCTGTTAATGATCCGTTGAATGTATTCGTCTGCCCAAAAGTTGCAGTCGCAGTAAAATTACTTGATGTATAGGGATTGGGATCTTCTGGTGTTGTATCCGCAATACTCTCCAAGCTTATAACAGCTGTCCGTCCACTATAATTTGCTTGAGAAGGCAAATCAGCTGTGGGGGGTAAATTCCCCTCGATAATAAAGCCTGCATTGCTTAAAGTAGGTTCAGCATCGGAATCAAAGTTTGTTCCAACAATAAATGGCGTAATATTCAAATTCGTATTTTCAGATGCTGTATCAAGTAAAATATCTTCCTGCGACCTACCATCTGGTACAATAATATTACCTTCTTCTGAGATAAATACTCCACCATTTTCATCCGTATTTTGATCAAGGTTTACACTAAAAGTCTCACCATTAATTGTACCCCTAACAATTCTGCCGCTAGTGGCGGTTGCAGGTTGCTCTGAAAAAGATGATCGCCCAACACTACCATCCAAATTAAATGTTGGTAAATTATCTGTACTTTCGTCATCGCCATCTAGTGGAAGAGATTCAACGCCAGCTTGAGCATTTTCAAAAGCTGTATCACCTGCAAGGGTTTCTTCATTAGGATCTGGGATCTCATCACCGCCATTAGAATTTGGTGCTGAATCAATTTCTACTAAATCAGTTGAACTATTATCACCTGGCACGATATTGCCAGGTGTATCTTCATCATCTACAGAACTACCACCTGCACTAGACGTGCCACCGCCAGCTACTGAACCATCCTCTTCTAAAGGTTGTTCATCGCCTTGATCTGCGCCTTGACTTGGTGAGTTAGGTGCTAATTCTCTAGGGATATCACCACCACCAGAAGATGAACACCCGACAAGCGCAACAAGAGAAACCGTTGCCATTAATTTAAGCATATTTTTCATAATTATTTCCTAAAATTAATTTGTAGGAACGTTGTCTGTGCGGTCGCCTATAAGCGCTACTGCTGATGCTTGCCCATCTATAGTCCCTGAGCCAGAAGCTAAGATTTCTTGGCCATTTTCGCCAAAGAAACCACCATTCAGAGTTGCCGTTCCCTCGCCATCAAGTCCAGACACTGATCCCACGAATGTGTTACCTGTAATATCAGCTTCGATTTCACCCACACGATCACCATTGCTAATGACTGAGCCTACAAGCTCATTGGTTTCACCAAAGGTAGCAGTTGCTGTGAATTGATCATTTTCAATTAAATCTTCTGCTGTTGGCGTAGCATTGTCAGGCAGGTTATCACTTCCCTCAGTCGCAGTTCTTTCACTAATTCTATAAAAGTTACCACCATAAGTTGCCTGAGCAGGCAATTGGTCTATTGGAGTATTAATTATGTCATTATTATCATTAGCTCCAGCACCAACAAGAAACCCAACATTATCAATTCGTGTTGGATCAGAGCTATCAAGGTCTTCCCCAATCACAAATACTTGCTCAATTCCTGTAACTCTATCTCCATTAATTTGCCGTCTGTCATCATCAAAATCAATTAAAGCAACACGATTATCGTCAGATACATTAAGTTCACCATCAAATCGATTTTCATCAAATCTAAACTCTTCATTGCCTATTGTTGCAACAAAACTATTGTTCTCTTCATCCTCAGAAACCACGCGACCAATCAAGTTTCCGTTTGCACCTTGAAGCAAAATTGGAAAATCATCTGCGTTCTGTTCTTCCGCAGCAAATACCGCCACATTACCAACTGGCGTCGTAGGATCTGGGTTAAGAGTAGCCCCAAACTGCCCTAATTGAGCTCCCCCACCACCAGAAGAAGAACACCCCGCAAGTACGATGAAAGACGCGGTTGTGATGAGTAATTTCTGTAAATTCATTTTATTTATCCCTTTGTTAAACTAAGGGAAAAATAAAAATAAATTCATCATAGTACAATTGGGGAATTTTCCCCTATTTTAACTTATAACTTTGAATATAAGTGCTTTTGCTATCGCTTGGTCACGACTTCTAGACTTGAGTTTTTTGCGTGCGCTGTTGATATATTTATCGACAGTTCTGAAGCCGATTCCCATCTTTTCAGCAACTTTGACTGGTCTTAACCCCGCAGCGAGCCATTCTATGGTTTCTTTTTCACGCGGCGCAAGGCCGATAACTTCTGCGATATATTTTTGTCTCATCCCAGAATCAAGAACACCCAAAACACTAAAGAGTTCGTCTTTATCATTTTGCCACATGACATCAAAAGACTCAGGAGTATGCTTACCAACAGAAACACTAATTGCGCCTAAACACTGGTCGCTAAAATAAGTTGTTGGTAACGTAAAGCCAACAAACAACCCTAATTCTCTAGCAGCAAGCGCATGTGCCATCTGCAACTTCCTCGCCCCTTCCCACATAGAATAATCATGCCAAATGAATGGGTATGTGTTGTTAAGGCAATGTTCAAATGTTAGGCAGTTGTCTATCGAATCATCTCGCCCTGGCGTACAAAAACGCTCAAAAAACTCACTTCCGTGATTAGTTTTCCAAATCATGGATTCAGTACGCGCGCCCAGAATTAACTCAGATCGCGTAGCGATTGCGCCATACATTATGCTCGTTACACCAAATCTAGCGAGCTCAATATTTACACGCTCCCAAAACGCTTCCAAATCGCTGATTTGGGAAATCTCCAGTTTAAAGTTTTCAAAATCCCCCACTTTTGTCCCTTGCTAAAAAAAGTACTTTTGTAAATAAACTTTAATCCAACAATACGAGTATACTTATTTTAAATTAGTGCAATTGGGGAAAAATACCCCATTCAAAATAATTTGAGAAAATTATATTTAAGGATCAATCAAATTAAATGACAAGGCCTTAACGATTGCGTGATCACGCGTGTTAGCATTGAGCTTTTGTTTAGCGCTACAGATGTATTTTTCGATTGTCTTAGAACTAATATTCATCTGTTCTGAAATTTGGTCTGGCCTAAACCCTGCTGATAACCATTCAAGAGTTTCCTTCTCCCTAGGCGAGAGTTTTAAACGACAATCTATTTGTTTTTGGCGTAAATTTATATCTAGAAAACCCAGTATAGAATTTATCTGCTTATGTTCTGAATTCCACATTCTCGTTAATTCACAACCATCAAAATCAGCTGTACAAAGACCAACGCCACCATTCTTATGATCACTGAAGTACGTAGATGGTAAGGATATACCAAACTCCATGCCAAGCTCGTTTGATAAAAGCCAGTCTTCTTTTTGTTCTGGCGTAAACAGTTCCCAATCTTGATCGTCATGCCAAAACACTATTTCTTCATCCAAAAATATTTTCTCTACAGATAAATCACTCTCTAATAGATTATCAATTCCTAACTCATCAACATACTCATCAGGATAATTAGTTTTAAAGACAAGAGATTTACTACCCTGGACTTTAAATTCTGTACGTGTTGGAGCAATCGCATATAGAAGGCTCGTGATCCCGTAGTTCTCTAGCGCTAAAGAAGCGCGCTCCCAAACTCCCTCGACAGTATCCATTCCACGCAAATTTTCTGAAAGTTGGATTAGATTTTCTGAGCTTTTTTGTAAAGTGAGGGTCATGGCTGAATCGCATTAAAAGTTAGGGCTTTTGCAACCGCATGATCACGCGTTCTTGCACCTAGTTTAAATTTAGAACTGCAAATATATTTATCGACTGTCTTAGTGCTAATTTTCATTCGTTCAGAAATTTGATCTGGCCGCAGACCAGCACATAACCATTCGAGCGTTTCTTTTTCACGCGGTGCAAGTCCTATCATTTTTGAGAGATGTTTCTCACGCATATTCATATCTAATACGCCAAGGATAGACAAAATATCAGACTGACTTTCATTCCAAATTTTTGAAAATTCTTTTTCCGATAACTCAGCCATAGAAACCCCAAACCCACCATGATTGTAAGGTGAAAAAAGACCTATTGAAACAGAAAAGCCAACATAGAGCCCCATATCTCGCTCTATGTTGGCTTGTTTGAATTGCGCATCAGAAGCACCTTCCCATTCGGAAACATCATGCCAAATGAATGGGCTTTTGTTGTTGTTATAACAACAATGTTCAAAACTTGCACAATTATCTAGGAACATATCCTCACCGAAGCACTCAAAATACTCCTGCGGATGATCCCCTTTGGTTATCAAGTTTGTCACACACTTTTCTTGCGAAGCATCAATACGAGAAGCAGAGGCTAAATATAAAAGGCTAGTGATACCATAATTAGACAATTCACCACGCGCCAACCGCCAAAGCGCTTCAACGCATATAATATCTTTTGTTTTATTTATAAATTCAATGAAGTCGGTCATAATGGGGCGATTTATATTGTTGCTATATAATGTATATTAAGAATATATATAATAGAGTTAAAAACAACTGGGGATTTTTCCCCATATACAATCACAACTAATTGATTCTAAAGCGAATAAACAAAGAAAAAACTATAAAAAAGCAAAATATTAAGCTTGCAGATACCATTAGACCATGTGAATTTAAAGTATCAATTGCGAACCCATTTGCTAAAGGCCCAACGACACCACCAAACGCATATATTACGCCAAAAAGCGTATTTGCTATGGCTAAATCTTTGCCTGAATACTTGTCGCCTATGATTGACATCGCCGTACAATAAATTCCGCCAGCAAATCCACTCCAAACAACAATGATGCCAAGAAAAACTGTCAATCGCATACTAAAAAGGGTCCATATCGCGGCGTAACAATGGGCCATTT
>CAZCUN010000082.1:0-8357 GCA_964502215.1 uncultured Rhizobiaceae bacterium
ATTGAACCAATGGGTTAAACAATATTTATCGTAGTTATCTGGGACAGCCCCTAATGTTTTATAAGCCTAGCAAAGTAGAATTAAATACAACATGATATTCAAATGAATACAAAAAGCCAATCCATCATCATTCTCGTTATTGCACAAGTTTCAGCCTTGAGTTTGTGGTTTATATCCTCAGCCGTTCTACCAGACATGCTACGCGAGTTTTCAATTAGCGCAGGACGGCAAGCCGCTCTAAACAGTGCAGTGCCCGCAGGCTTTGTTGTTGGTGCGGTTACTTCTGCATTGTTAGGCTTATCAGATAGGTTTGACCCAAGGCGCTTATTTTTCATTTGTGCATGTATTGCATCAGCATCAGGTTTTGGACTGTTAGCATTTGAACCTGGTAGCAACTTTTCTATTTTAATGCGCTTTATAACAGGCGCAATGCTGGCAGGTGTTTATCCTGTTGGCATGAAAATAGCGGTTGGGTGGGGTAAGGAGGATAGGGGGCTTTTGGTTGGCTTACTTGTTGGTGCGCTAACTTTTGGTTCAGCTTCACCACACCTCGTTGCTTGGATGGGCGAGGCGGAATGGCGCGCGACCATAAAGATCGTCTCAAGTTTTACGCTTTTATCTGCTTTGATTATTCTATTAGCGAAGCTTGGGCCTTATCACGCAAAGTCACCTGCGTTCGAGATGTCTTCTATTACGCAAGCCTGGACAAACAAAAAAGTGCGCTACGCATATCTTGGTTACTTCGGCCATATGTGGGAACTCTATGCCATGTGGGCGTGGATTGGTGTTGCTACCTATGCTTCGTACGCAGCTACCATGGCAGAAGCGGATGCGGTTTCCTTTTCCAAGATTACTGCATTCCTAGCTATTGGGCTTGGTGGCGTGGCATGTTTCTTAGGTGGTTATTGGGCAGATAAAATAGGCAAGGCTCAAATTACTATTATAGCGATGACATTTAGTTTCCTTGGTGCGATACTAACAGCACTTACCTTTGGTGGTGCACCTTGGGTAACCTTTATTGCGGTGGTTATCTGGGGCATTGCCATTATCCCTGATAGCCCGCAGTTTTCTGCGCTTGTTGCTGATGGTTCGCCTCCAGAAATTGCTGGCTCATTAATGACTTTTCAAACGGCAATAGGGTTTGCTTTGACGATCTTCACCGTTCAAATAACCCCCTATGTGGCGGCGTGGACAAGCTGGCCAACCGTCATAATGATTATGGCGATTGGCCCAGTATTTGGGGTTTATTTTATGCGCAAGTTGAAAAACTTAGCTTAGCGGTTTTTCTTCAATTTATCAGCAAAGACGGCGATAGTCTTTTGGTAATTATCCGAACGATTCCACTCTTGGATTAAGCGGTAATTTGATGTGCCCGGAAGGTATCCACCACCACGTTGCCAGCCGCGTTTTTTAAACCAATTAGCGGTTGTAGCAAGAGCGTCAGGCGCTGAGCGGTAAACATCAAGACCGCCACCATCCCAGTCTGCTGCACCGAGTAGAAAACGTGTCGCTAGCAATTGTGTTTGACCGATTTCACCAGCCCATGCACCTTTGCGTTTGGATAAATCAAGCAGACCTTTGTCCATGATTTTCATAGCAGCAAGTAGCTCAGGAAAAAATAAGCTTTCCGAACGGCGGCAATCATAAGCAAGTGTTGCAATAGATTGAAGAATAATTTTTTTGCCTTGATAGCGTCCAAAGGCTGTTTCTAATACCCAGATTGAAAGCAGAACTTCTGGTTGCACGCCATATTTTTTTTCAAGACCAGCGAAAAGCTTTGGATTATTTTTCCATTTTTTCAAGGTAACACCAAGCGCGCCTTTTGTGCGTCTTGCATAAAAACTATCAAACGTACCCTTGAAGCTTTTCTTATTGTTGCGGTCAGACTTAATGATGCCGCTGTCATATTTGATGCCATCAAGCTTTGCCAAGCTTGATTGTTTGAAAGTACCTGCATATTCCTTTTTGAAAGCAGACTTCCATTCATTAAAGCGCTTGCCGTCATTGGAGCAAAAGACTTTTGCTTTTGCATTTGTGACACCAGTCACCGGTGTTTGGAAGGGTGAAAAAGTAACTGCCATTGTCATGGCTGTCGCAGTTAGAATGGACTTAGAAAACTTCATAAAGGGATCTCCTATAAGCAATCATGCAAATCAATGTTGTTTAGCTTATGCCACAAGCTAACCTAACGGCAAATACGTAATATGCCGTTCATACTCCTGTTATCATCATAAATCCGTTATAAATAAGATAAGCACCGAAACTTGCTAATAAAAATGCATTAAAATAGCTGATGTACTGAAATGATATTTTAGCGCCAGCTTTGCCAATCATACCCCAGAAATATACTCCAAATAGAAATAATGGGATGCCACTAACATAAAAGAAAGCAATGTTTAGCGGTAGGCTGTCTGTCAATTTTGCAGTTAAAAACCCAACTGGAAGCAAGATATACACCTTTGGGTTTAAATAGGTAACAAGACACATGTTCTTCCAATTAAAATCGAACGGCTTGCCAGTTGCAATCTTAGCGCGCAAAACTTTAATCGCTAGATAAATAACATAAGCGCCACCCAAAAAATGCATAGCTGCAAATATGCTTTCACTCATATTTGCAATGACATCAGAAAGAATGGCACAAAAAACTGAAACTGGAAGCCAACCCATAATCAAATAAAGAAAGTAATCTAGGTAAAGTTTCTTAAACGTAGTTCCAGGCGCTGCTTCCATCGTTGCTATCCAAAAAGGGCCAGCAGAAAATACAAAGGCACTCCAGAAGAGCAATGTGGTTATGATGACTTCTTGCATTTTACTATCACACTTTTAATCATCACGACGGGTCATATTATTGAACGTTTTCTCAAAATCAGGCTGGAGGTGAGATGCAAGTTTTTCTGTAATATGGCTCCAGTCGTGCATCAGGTAATGGCCTTCATTGTCTATTACGTTATGATATTGTCTGCCTCTAAAAATACTGTTCAATGGGTCCCAGAAATTTAGATCAGTTATGTTTTCTTTTAAAATAGAATAAGCCAAAGCTTGGCGTGTTCTTGTATGCTCTGCTTGTTGCCTTGAAACCTGGCAATTATTTTGATTGCCCAACCTAAGTTGAATAACGCAAGATCTAACAGTTGAAACGTAAGCCATTAAGGGCGAGTCGTAAAAAAGCATAACCTTTACGCCACGATTTTTTAGCGTTGTAAGAATAGGTCTCAGATTTATAATAAAATTATTTGTACTATCATTCAGTTTAATTGCTTGGTTCAAGTTAATATGTTGATCGCGATTATTATTTAGATAGCCATTATGAAAACTTAAAATAAACACATCACCATCAATGGCATTTTTAAGCATGTAGTCAAAATCAGCAGGTAAATAATCCTCCTTACTGATAAGCCCTATAATGCCATCTGATTTACTCTCTGAATTAATGAATTGTAGCTGGTATTTGGTTTCTTTTATGGTTTGAGAAATCATATTTGCATATTGATTAGCATGCGAGTCTCCCAGCAGAAATACTTTTTGAGGTTTGTCGTTAGTGCGCTTTGCACCAAGGCAAAACTTCAATGGATCATCATATTTTCTAAGGGTTCTTTTGCCGTGGCATGGATGTCTTGAAGAGGCTGGGGTAGCTGGTACATCTATAAAATAAGTTAGAAGGTTATCTTGTTTAGGTGCGTATCGAGAAAGCCCGATGTATAAAAACAAAGTGGAAGCAATGATACACGTAAATAATTTTTGAAATTGCTTGTAACGTGCTTCAGTAGATGGTGGGCGCTTATAATGACGCAATGGCTGCTCGATGAAATGATAGCTTATAACGGCAAATACAAATGTTAAAAATATACAGACGATAACGTTTAAAGGAGATGTTCCTACAGTATGTTTAGCCAATACAATAAATGGCCAATGCCATAGATATAGTGAATACGATATTTTACCCAGATAAACTGGAAGAGCGCTTGTAAGAAGCGTTTGCCTGTCTTGCTGATACCACAAAATACCAAGACAAATAGCAGTAACTAAAACCACAAAAATATGAGCTAGGAGTGGCGCTAGATATCCAAAACTTAGAATGCTGATTAAAATAATACTCGGTAAAACTATGGGTATGTTTTTTAAGAAAGCGACTTTGTTAGTGTGTGATACGAGCAAATAAATCAAAATGCCGGCACCTATTTCCCAAAGTCGTGTTGGCATCATGTAAAATGCAAAAGCGTAATCAATTTTATAACTAAAAATAAAGCCGATAAAGGATAAGCCACAGATTGCACTTAATATTTTGAATTGGTTAGCAATGCTGTTTGTTGTGTTATCAATCTTGAAATAACCTCCCCACCAAATAAGCAAGGGAAAGAGTAAATAGAATTGGTCTTCGACTGCCAATGACCACATATGCGTGAAGGGGTTAAGTTCAGAGGTGAGCGCAAAATAGTCTGCTTCTTTAATATAAAGAAAGAAGTTAGCACCACCGATTAATGATAATGCGCCCGTTCTAATGCTATCCTTCCCTTCAGTAATTAACAACATAATCATAAGGATTGTAAAAACGACTACTGCAATAAGTGCAGGCAATAGCCTTCTAAAACGCTTTAGATAAAATTGAATTGAAAAGTCTTTTAAGGTTGTGGGGCGTTCGTAATTTAGCAAACTTGCTGTTATGACAAATCCAGAAATAACAAAGAAAACATCAACGCCCAAATATCCCGCATTGGTAATGTCAGGCAAATAATGAAAAGCAATAACCGCAAGCACACTGATAGCGCGAAGGCTATCAATACTTGCTATATATTTTGCTTTTGAAAATGAACTCATTACTTATCACTTGCCTATCAAATACAGACCTTATTCTATATTGTTTTTCAAATAAAAAAAGTCTGCATTGCTGCGCGCAGTCAGTTTAAATGGTACGCGAGGAGGAGCCTTGCTCTGGGCGTTCCAAGATTTAAACCACCTCAAAAAGCAAAAGCCCGCGAAAATCGCAGGCTTTTGTAAAAATTCTGTAAGTTCGAAATGAACGGTTTAGCGCTTTGAGAACTGGAATGAACGACGAGCTTTTGCACGACCGTATTTTTTACGTTCAACAACACGCGCATCGCGCGTAAGGAAGCCACCTTTTTTCAAGACGCCACGTAGCTCAGGCTCAAAATGCGTAAGAGCTTTTGAGATGCCATGACGAACTGCACCAGCTTGGCCAGAAAGACCGCCGCCAGAAACAGTTGCAACAACATCATAAGCGCCTTCGCGTGCTGCTGCTACGATTGGTTGTTGAATTACCATCTGTAGAACAGGACGCGCGAAATATTCCGTGTGATCCTTGCCTTTGATTGTAATCTTACCAGTACCTGGTTTAATCCAAACACGAGCAATCGCATCTTTACGTTTGCCTGTTGCATAAGCTCTGCCTTGTGCGTCCAATTTCTGAACATAAACAATTGCAGGCTCTTGGTTGTTATCGATTGCGCCTACTTCTGCGCCAGCGCCTTCAATTGCGCCACCAAGTTCTTCAAGAGAATTGATTTCAGCCATTATGATGCAATCCTTTTATTCTTAGCGTTCATAGCAGCAACATCTACAACGATAGGAGACTGCGCTTCATGAGGGTGTTCTGTACCAGCATATACACGAAGGTTTTTCATTTGCTGGCGCGAAAGAGGGCCACCCGGCATCATGCGTTCAACAGCTTTTTGAACAACACGCTCAGGAAAGCGACCTTCAATGATGGCACGAGCCGTACGCTCTTTAATGCCGCCAGGATAACCTGTGTGCCAGTAATATTTTTTGTTTTCGTATTTTTTGCCAGTTAGTTTAACCTTGTCAGCATTAATAACGATAACATTATCACCATCATCAACATGTGGCGTAAACGTTGGCTTATGTTTGCCGCGAAGATAATTAGCAACGACTGATGCCATACGACCAAGAACAACTTCCTCAGCGTCGATAATCAACCATTTCTTTTCAACTTCAGCAGGCTTTTGTGAGAAAGTCTTCATACTTTTTCAGCCTTAATAAAAAGAGGTTTCAATATAAAATCAGGTCCGAAATACCCAAGAAGCATTCGAACCTGTCTTGAAAGCGGTTATAAGGGAGCGGGATGAGGGGGTCAAGTTGTTTTATTCAAATTATTGCAGAAATTACTTATATAAAACAGTAGGTTAAAAATGCGGTATTTGAATACCGCTTACTCAAACAGCATTTTTGACAAAGCTTCTCATGATTGAGATAATTGAACTTCATTAATTTTTACATGGAGACTATAAATGTCAAAGGGAATTATCATCGACATTAAATGTAATAGATGTGGTGCTAATCCAACCATTCTGAAGCTTCCCCTTTAACTACACCAACAATGATCATGTTGAATGTAAAAAGTGTGGTTATTACTTTGATAAATATGGCGATATTCCCGCTAAAGTTGCTAAAATGGAGATTGATAAAATATTCAAGGACGCCTTTAAGGGGGGTGGCGGGATTAAATATTAAATAAATACGCTAGCGAAAATACAGATGAGAAGGTTTGTTTAGAACGCCAAGTGGGTTAGGGTTTTGGGTTACACTAGCCTTACTAGTACAAAGTTACACTCTCTTTGAGAATAACGCAGTCAATTCAAAAACATAATACATGTGTTGGAAGTCTAGTTTTGGATCAGTTTAGTTCATGCCAAAATTAAAGACTAAAGACATCATTAAGGTAATAAAAAAAGTCTTATTAACATTCTAATCACTAATGAATATTGATATTAAATTTTTTTACATATAATCTATTTATGCGAAATTATATACATATTTACATATCTTGAAATTTCAATTTCTAAATTGAATTAACAAGCGCTTTAGAGACGTATAGGAGTTTTCAATGGCTGATTTTATCGTAACAAACACTAATGACAGTGGTATGGGAAGTTTGAGGCAAGCTTTAGCGGACACTGAAGCAAATGGCGGTGGCGCGGATACTATCACGTTTGATGCTTCCCTAAGCGGGCAAGAGATTAGACTTCAGTCAGAACTCGTTATTTCATCTGGTACTGTCACAATCGATGGTGATGTAGACGGCGATGGCAACCCTGATATTGCAATATCAGGCGACAGCAATAACGATAATATTTCGAATGTTGGTGACACAAGTATTTTAAGAATTACATCGGATGCTAATGTTGAAATTACCTCTCTTATTTTAACGGAAGGTTTTGCACAAGCACCAGCTCCCTCATATGGGGTTGCTAATGGTATAGATGCCGTTGCTGGGATCAGAAATAGTGGAACACTAACAATTGCTGATAGTATCATTACTGATAACGTTGCAAACGCTAGTAGTGGTATTGTAAATGGATATGGCAGTGCTGGTGATGGTGGTTCTGCTACTGCGGGTATCTTAAATAATTCTGGTGCAACGCTTACAATTACGGACACATTTTTTAATGGTAATATTGCAAATGCTGGTGCTGGCACAGATACTTCTGCTAGCTTTGGCAGCGGTGGCGACGGTGGTTATGCTGCAGCTGGCATTACAAATATAGGTTCACTCAATTCTGATCGAGTTTTTTTTAATATAAACACGGCTTCTGGTGGCGATGGTGGCGATGCTTACTTGGCTGGAGATGGTGGTGATGCTGTAAACGGCATCCTCAATACAAATTTCGGTACAGTGGTAGGCAGTAATATTTCTAGTTATTCAACTTCACAAGTATCGGTGGGGCTTGGCGGCACATCAGGTTATACAGGTGATCAAAGTAGCAATGGAGTTTTCTCAAGAACATTATTGAACCAAGGTGGCGACATATCAGGTGTCTCAGATTTAGATATTGGCTTTGGTCCCGATTTAGGGGGCGGATTTTCTTCAATAGGCGACGATGTCTTAGTCGGGACGGATGGCACTGACACGTTAATCGGATTAGCGGGAAATGATACGATTACTGGTGCTCGCGGTGGTGACGTTATTTTTGGCAGTGCGGGCAATGACATACTCATTGGTAATGGGGGGCGCGATACTTTAAACGGCGGTCTTGGGGATGATATTTTACGCGGTGGTGGATCAACTGATATTATTGATGGTGGTGATGGTATAGATACAAACGATTTTTCTGATCTGACAAGTTTTGATATTATAGCCAGCATTGAAACTGGCGTCGCATCTTATGGTCCAGTTTTTGAAACATTTTTCAATATAGAAAACCTAATAGGCTCTAATGGTGGTGATGATGAACTAACGGGCGATGAAAATGCCAACCAGCTTGATGGTCTTGCAGGTATTGATACTCTAAATGGCGGTGCAGGTGATGACGTTCTTGCTGGCGGTGAAGGCAACGATACTTTAATTGGTGGCGCTGGTAGCGATACATCAACTTATGTGAATG
>CAZCUN010000083.1:0-8299 GCA_964502215.1 uncultured Rhizobiaceae bacterium
CATTCACATAAGTTGATGTATCGCTACCAGCGCCACCAATTAAAGTATCGTTGCCAAGGCGGCCGTTAAAGACATTATCTTCATCGCCTCCAGTAAAGCTATCATTGTCGCTAGAACCGATTAAACCTTCGATATTTGTTAGTACATCACCTTCAGAATCGCCAAACTCATCACCTTGGCTTGTTGTTCCATTGGTAAATACCGTTACGCCCGTAACTGAATTTGCATATGAAACTGTATCAAAACCTAAGCCACCATCAATAATATCAGCGGCAATGCTTGAAATTATTGTGTCATCGCCAGCACCAGAATTAATATTATCGCTACCGTAACTGGTGCTGATAAAATCCATACCAGAACCCGTTGTGATTGTTGTGTCATAGAAAGTAAACGAGTCAAACGTTGCGGTGATATTATTGTCACCATTACCTGCTTCAATTATAACCGTTACTTCGGTAAATCGATCAAGCGAATTAGCGTTTATTTCTAATGATTCTGAGAAGTTTGATGTGCCAGCAAGACCAAAATTATTGTTAATATCGACAACATCATCATCATCAAAACCCGTATAATAGAGTGAATTCAAATCATAGCGATAAGCAAATCCGCTTTCCTGCCCTGCAGTGGAAGCAAATGCAATGTTATTTAATGTGTCATGCGTACCGCTAAGCCCTTCATCGCTTTCAAAGACGTCTTCTCCAAAAGCCAAATCTGGATCATCACTATTGCCAAAAATGCCATCCTCACCCGCAATAGCAGAAACAAAATCGCCGCCCTGATCCTGCACATTAAACTCAGTATTACTATTCTCAGTATGAAAGTTTCCTAATATATGTCCTGCTTCATGCGCTGCAATTGTTCCTACAGCAAAACCAATTGCATCAATAATAGATGTACCAGGTGCAAGCCCTAATGAATTGATTGAATTTGGATCTCCATCGGCTGCACTAAGCAAATCTAGCAATACAAAAGCTGTGTCGTTTGTGTCGAAATTACCCACATCTATGTTTTGAGCTAATCCAATTGTTTCAAAACCTGTATCCGCGATTGTGCCACCAATGATTACACGTGAAATGTTTTCATTATGATCTCTGAAACCTGAAGTGTCAGGGTCTGGATGGTCTCTGCTATTGAGTAGAATTATATCAAAACCATCATTTCGACCATTATTGGCAATGCTATCTACAAGCTGAGCTTGAACTGTAGCCAGCACCGAATCTATGACTGCATTACGATTAGCAGCATTATTAGTTAGCCCCCAATTATCCATAAAAGTAGAAAGAGCGTCAAAAGAAATGCTACCTGAGTCTCCACCAAATATAGAAGAGTCTAACGTATGCCCATCAAAATCTAAATATATGTACTGAACCGTATTTGCAGCTTCACTTTCAAGTGCAGGTCGGTTGATATTTATATCAAGCTCATACGCACCAACGCCATTTGTAACTGCAATGAGGTATGTGCCAGCTTCAGAAGCTACTATTGCAGCAGTCGCATTATCATCTGCATCGCCAGCTACTTGTGTTTCAGAGCCATAAACTTCTGAAATATTATCATTTGATCCAAAAATTAAAGTGCCTGCTGGATCAAATATTTGGATATTACCTGCGCCGCCGTCTACACCAGTACCAACAATATCCCCTGCGTTTAGTTCTACTTCATAATAGTCTATGTCAGGGGTGGTTTGTGTAATGGTAAGCGTTGCATCGCCACCAAGATCAAAAGGGTTTTCATCATCCGATGTTGTTGTAGGGTCATTTACCTCTACACCAAAGGCATGGAGTGCAATGAAATATTCGCCATCCTCGGGCACTAAAAATTCAATAGCACTGTCAAATATTATCGGGAACAATATATCGTCATTGAATGCAACACGATCACCGTCTGAATTAAATACTTCTAGTACTGTATCAAAGCCAGCTATTCCTGTTGCCTCTATAGACAATAATTGTCCCTGGTTTGAATTTACTCTAAAAAAGTCGACGTCAGGTCTAAAATCACCAGAACTAATATTCACAATTGAAGTGATAGAATCAACTTGGCCTGCGCTTATCCCTGTCTCAACAGCACTGCTGGTAGTATTATTGTTCTCACTAGAAAAGATATTGCGCGGAGCAGGCGGTGTTTCTCCAGCTGTTAAAGTTCCATTTATAGTTAGGCTAGTTACCTCGCCATCATCAAAACCAAGATTAAGTGCTTGAGCTTGTGCAGGTGTATCATTTGGATTAGTTTCGTTTACCATAAGTTTGCCCTTTTGAGACAGACGTTTGTGAGTTTCAAAATGTCTGACATTTAATGCTTGAATGATTATTACCTTAAGTAACTTTGCGAGTTTACAATGTCAATAAAGTCAATAATATTAAATTAACCATAGTAAATAAATGAACTAATTATATTAGTTGTTTATTTGAAAAATATCATTGTATTGTCAAAACCTAAAACTTATCGCTGTTTTGCGTTGTTTGCCTATAAATCTTTACATAAAGCAGCTCACTAATGGAGTCGTTGTTGCAAAAATATATCTGTGATTCTAGAGCTTGTGTCTAAAATTTAAGCTAGCTAACAAAAGAACATAAAATGAATAAGTTGCAGATATTGCATAACTTAAAATTCATACTGAGTGCAGGCTGACTAGACTCTAGGAACAAACCCTAAGATCATAAAAATTGGTATGCTCTTCATTTTTGCACTGCGTATAAAACCTTGCATTTCCTATATTCATAGGGCTAAAAGCCTGTTATACGTTCGCACGAAATGTACGATTAACGAAATAAGACAGCCTGTCTGAAACCAAAGAGGTCTAATGGCTAAAGAAGAAGTTCTTGAATTTCCTGGTGTTGTGTCGGAATTACTCCCGAATGCAACGTTTAGAGTTAAACTCGAAAATGATCATGAGATCATTGCTCATACAGCAGGTCGGATGCGTAAAAATCGTATTCGCGTTCTTGCAGGTGACAAGGTGCTTGTTGAAATGACACCTTATGACCTGACTAAGGGGCGCATAACTTACCGTTTCAAGTAGGTTTGGTCGCTTAAATGGCAACAGTTCCAAAATTAGTATTGGCATCAGGCTCGCCTCGAAGGTTGCAACTTTTGCAACAAATTGGGATTGAACCTGACCACCTTTCGCCAGTAGATGCTGACGAAACACCTAATCGTGGTGAAGTGCCGCGATCACTTGCTAAGCGGCTTTCACGGGAGAAAGCTGTGCTTGCAATTGAAAATGTTAAGCGTTCGGAAGAATTGCAAGATAGTTACATTCTTACAGCAGATACTGTTGTAGGTCTTGGGAGGCGTGTTTTGCCTAAGGCTGAGATGTTGGATGAGGCTGCAACCAGTCTGCGGCTGCTTTCAGGCCGAAATCACCGTGTATATACAAGTATTACTTTAGTGACGCCAAAAGGGGCTATGCGCCATAAATTGGTGGAATCTCGTGTTCGCTTTAAACGTCTGTCTAGAGATGAGCTTGAAGCTTATCTTGCTTCTGGAGAATGGCGTGGCAAGGCTGGTGGATATGCAATACAGGGTATTGCTGGCAGTTTTGTTGTTAAACTTATTGGTTCTTATACAAATGTTGTTGGCTTGCCACTTTATGAAACTGCGTCGCTTCTTTCTGGTGAGGGGTACCCTGTTCATTTTGGTTGGATTAATAAGGTCTAAGATAAGATGAATGCGACGATAGAGCCTTTACGCAAGCCTGTTAAGTGTCCCAATTGCAAAGCAATGTCTACAAGAGAGACTTATCCGTTTTGTTCTAAAAGATGCTCTGAGAAAGACCTGCATGGGTGGTTTTCACAGCGCTACGTAATCCCCACAGAAGAAATAAATGAGTTCGAACAGGAATAGTTGTAATTTAACGATAAAAGCCTCTGGACAGGGGGGGAGCTTAGTCCTATAAACCGCTAGCCCAAGGTATTAAATCGTAACTGATTTGGAATTACCTAAAACCCGATGCCCGGGTAGCTCAGGGGTAGAGCAGCGGATTGAAAATCCGCGTGTCGGTGGTTCGATTCCGCCCCCGGGCACCATTTAATTTCAAGTAGTTATGTAATTTTGTAAATGTACTATTTTAACTTTAGCTCCTATCACAAACGCAAACTTCTGATTAAGTAGTATCTATTTTTTTTCCATACTCACTTAATGTCGTCGCATCTATGAGAGAAATCGTGATGATTGTTTGGGCGAAGCTAGTATTATCAATTTTTACACTTAAGGGCTGCTCCTGACCACCACCCATAGCTGACGTTAAAATTTCAATACTGAATGGCGACATTGCAAGCAAAGTTACAATCACTATTTTCAACTAAAACCATTTGTAATGAGGAAAGCAGACATCAAGATATTTATTTTTTCAAAAGAACAAAAAGTAGCCTCAAATTTCTATTCTTCTAAAATTCTTTTGGCGACACGAAAGCATTCTAGCGCTTGGGGAACGCCACAATAAATTCCTATCACGTGTATGATCGCTCTGATTTCTTCTTTGCTTACGCCATTATTAATAGCGCCACGGCAATGAATCTCCCACTCGTTCATTTTACCTAGCGCGCCAATCATAGATAGGTTCATCATGGAACGAGTTTTTGCATCAATTACATCATCACCCCATCCAAAGCCCCAACACCATGCAGTCATTGCTTCTTGAAATGGACGTGTGAAATCATCAGCCGCAGCAAGGTTTTTTCAACATACTCTGCGCCCAATGTTGATTTTCGTTGCTCTAACCCTTTTAAGAATAGGTCTTCATCAAAAGCACTCATTCGTTACCCTTTAAGTTTGATTGCAATGTTTTTTGTTTGCACATAGTTCCAAAGGGCTTCACGTCCTTTTTCTCTGCCATAACCAGACTTGCCATAGCCGCCAAACGGTGTTTCTACACCACCCGCGTACCATTCATTGACGAAGATTTGTCCTGCTCGCGTTTTTTGTGCTGCATGGGTTGCGCGATTGATGTCTTTTGTAAAAACGCCACCTACAAGTCCATAAGGCGTACCGTTTGCTATTTCGATTGCTTCCTCGTCGCTATCAAATTTCAGGACTGATAAAACAGGGCCAAAGACCTCTTCATTTGCAATTGTCATATCTGGTGTCACATCACTCAGAATTGTTGGCTCTAAGAAAGCACCTGGCAGATTTAACTTGTGGCCACCAGCTTGAACTTTAGCACCTTGAGCAACAGCTTGCGTAATCATGCTTACTGCGCGGTCACGCTGTCCCTCTGAGACCATTGCCCCCATATTTGCCCCAAATTCTGGAAGGTCAATGCCTGCACCCACCTGCAAGCCTTTAGCAATATTTGAAACACGTTCAATGAGTTCATCGTGAATAGATTTATTTACAATAACCCTCGACATGGCAGAACATACTTGACCTGCATTAAAATAAATTCCCCATCGCACATCATTTTCAAAAGCATCTAAATCTGCATCATCATGAACTATGGCTGCTGATTTGCCACCAAGCTCCAAGACACAAGGCACAACATTTTTTGCAGCCGCAGAAGCAATTGCAATGCCTGTTGGTACTGAACCTGTGAATACGATTTGATTAACATCAGGATGTGATGAAAGTGCGGCGCCTGCTTCACTACCAAGGCCACATAATATATTAACAGCACCATTTGGAAGGCCGACTGCTTCAACAGCATAGGCGAACCAAGCATTGGTAATAGGCGTCATTTCTGGTGTTTTAATAACAATCGTATTGCCAGTAGCGAGTGCAGCAGAAAGAGATCGAGCAGTCATTTCTATTGGATAATTCCAAGGTATGATTTGAGCCGAAACTCCGAAAGGGTCGTAAGTTGTAAAATCAAAATATCCAGCCCCTAGTGGAATTGAACGTCCTTCAACGGTTTCTGCCTGATTGCCATAATATTCAAAATACCTAGCCGCACCCTCAATCTCAATACGAGATTCCCAAATTGGCTTACCTTGTTCAAGCGTAAGGATTGGCGCAATCTCGTCTATATGCTCAAGAAGAAATTTACCCATTGCAATCACCATGCGCCCGCGCTCTACTGGGCGTAGATCAGATAATACACCTGAAAGATGAACGCGTTTTGCGGCTTGAACAGCGCGATCTACATCTGCAGCATCAGCCAATGCATGTTCTGCAAGCTTTTCGCCCGTGGCAGGATTCGTGATATCGATACGACCTGCGCCACCATCTACCCATTGTCCATCAATATAATTTTGCCAATAAGGTTTAACTTCAGCCATCAATTGCTTCTTTCATCCATTTTTGTAAATGCATTACAGGGTGTTCAGAATTAACCCCGAATTTGGGGTCAAGTACGAGTGGACCAGGTTTATAACCTCTTGAGTTTAACCCACGTTGAACAGATTCAACCAGATGAATATCTTCTTCAACTGTTGTCTCTCGATCTTGAATTGCTAATTGTCGAACGGTCTCGTTTTCTTCACTGTTTTGAGAATACCATCCTCGCCATAAAATAACATGGTCAGCATCCAAGGCGCGCCAATGATATGTATTTAAAACATTGCCTGGATAAACTTGAAACGAAAACATCGGCCATAAAAACCAACTTGAATATTCATCATGATGTTGCATGCCTGATTGAATATCATATGTCATGCTCTCAATGCTTTGACACTCTGTTGTGTGTCGTAGACACATACCTTGTGGCTGAATGTCATAGGTTTCTGGCTTTACAACACCATTTGCAAAAGTAGGATGGTTAAGTGAGCAATGATAGCATTCAGAATAATTTTCAACTGAGACTTTCCAGTTGCAATTTTCTGGTATCTCTACCCATTCTAATGGCTTTAATGCTTGCCAGTTAGGTACCCATTCTTCTAGCTCTGATCGTGCATTAGGAAACCACTCTTCCATTGGTTTTGCATCGGGATCAAGATTGACGAATAGAAACCCAAGAAACTCTTCACATCTAACTTCTGTTAAACAGATTGCTGATTTATCAAACCCTTCAACCGCTTTGATATTAGGGCCAGCGCGTAATTCACCAGTTAATTCATAAGTCCATGCATGGTAAGGGCATACGACGACATTGGATTTTCCTGCACCACTTACCAGTTGATGGGCACGATGTTGGCAGACATTATAAAAAACACGGATTTCATCATCACGCCCGCGAATAGCAAAAAGACTTTCGCCAGCTATTTCAAAAGTCGCGTAACATCCCGTTTCAGCAACTTCGGATATATGACACCCAAACTGCCAAGTCTTTGCCAACAGACCAGCCTGCTCAATTTTAAATACTTGCGGGTCGGTATAATATCGTGCTTCAAGTGAATGGATGGGTTTCATTTAATCTTCTGCCTCATACATACCTAAAGCACGGCGGCGACCGTGAAATTTTTCAATTCGCGCCACGATGTTGTCGCTTGCATGCGCAACGACGAATGATAGAAGCGTTTCCAATAGCGCAATAGTTGCAACTGATGATGGAAAAAACTGAGGAGTATCTGTTGCAACTAAAAACCCATGATCAGCTTGTCGAATGATGGGACTTGCAGGACTGTCAGAAATTGCAACAATTGTGAGGCCTTGAGATTTTGCAATCTCAACTGCTTCTACAACTTCTCTTCGATAGGGTTTGCAGGTGATCGCTATTAAAACATCTTGTTCATCTGCGTAAGTTAGATCGTCTGTTGCTGTTGAACCAGCTCGCGGTATTGCATGGAACTGTACCATGCTTGTTGAAGCTAGGTAGGTGAAATTATTTGCGTTAGAGTGATTAACACCGACACCTAGTGTGTATACGTTTTGACAATTCCAGATCACCTTTGCTGCAGCTTCTAATTTTGCTGCAGAGGTATTTGCAAATGTATTTTCTATATTGAGAAGTGCGCCTTGAACCATGTCCGCGTATAAGCCACCAATATCACCTGTTTTGCGTATGTCTTGTAGCCATCGCGCACGGTCTGGAAAATCAACACTACCGCTTTTAATTGCTTCCCTAAAAGGCTCTCTAAAATCTTCATAACCTTCAAAACCAACCTGCCGTGCCATTCGAACAACCGTGTTGGGTTTTACATTAGCAGCTTCAGCAATTTCTCTAACAGTCGAAACACCCACATCGCGTGGGTTTTCTAAGACATAGGTTGCAGCTTTGCGTACCTCAGGTGTGAGCTCATTTAGCTCATCTGAGAGTCGCATTAAAACGGACGATGATACATTTGTTTGTTTCATAGTTGACTATGGTACATTTATACGATTAATTTGTCGAGCATAATTTTATCAAAGAGGTCTGCTGTGAACAAAAATAATGGGGCTGTCCCAGATAACTACGATAAATATTGTTTAACCCATTGGTTCAATT
>CAZCUN010000084.1:0-7805 GCA_964502215.1 uncultured Rhizobiaceae bacterium
CTTCTCATACCCATATTGATAACCCATTTTTGAGTTATCTGGGACAGCCCCTAAACTTTTTTGCGTCGGTTTTATTGCTTTGAATATTACAGCGCTGTCATATTCACTGTTTACAAGTCTGTATATTGCCCTGTTGGGATAATATTTCAATAATTATTACACCAAAAGAAACTGGCACCATTAGAATTGCTAATCATGCATTAATAATTATTGACTTAATTGGTTTTGCTCAGTATTGAACATCAATAAGACATTTTAGAAGTATATATGCGTTTTTATAAAGTCATAATTGAGTCTATAGAATTATAAGTTACGTAGATTGTATTAAGTATATGGTTTTATTAGCTGTCTTTATGATTTTGGTTGCTACAATGAATAAAATCGTTGTTTGAATATTGGAGATTGAGAATGGAAAATATTACAAATACTTCAGATCGGATAGAAGACAATTTTGATGGCGTTTTGGAATTAACCTCCGAAGTAGTTTCTGCCTACGTTGGAAACAATTCAATTCCTATTTCTGAGCTGCCTGTTTTGATAAGCGAAGTTTATGATGCCTTTGACAAGGCAAGTAAAAATAAAACAATTGGCGGTGCTGGTAATTCTAAACCTGCAGTTCCTATTAAGAAATCGATGACAGATGATTATTTGATCTGTCTTGAAGATGGTAAGAAATTCAAATCATTAAAGCGCCATCTACGAAGCCATTACGATATCTCTCCTGAAGAATATCGTGAAAAGTGGGGTCTACCTTTGGATTACCCTATGGTCGCACCAAATTATGCAAAAGCACGTTCGCAGTTAGCGCGTGATATGGGACTTGGCAGAAAGCCTGGCCAAAAAATTAAAAAGAAAAAATAATCTGTTTTAAATTTATATTTTTTAAGCACGGTAAGCTAATAGCTTATCGTGCTTTTCTTTTGTTTCATTCAACAGTTTATGAAGTCTTTTGTGTTGATGAAAGCTATAGCTTGCCAAGTTAAGAGACGCTTTTTTACGTTCTGATAATAAGTGCTTTTCTAAAAGAGTAATTAGATGCTTAATCTTATCAACTTGTTCAAAGTCATTGTCTTTGCATTTATAGCCAATAACCTGTTGGTACTGAGTGCTCAAACTATCTTGAGACTTTAAGTTAGCCTCTATAAAAGCATATTCCTTAGCGCTTTGCTTTAGTATTTTGAAAACAGCTTCTGAAAACATCAAACCCCATATACGCTTTGATTTCTTAAACCACTTTGCCTGAATTTAGGCCTGTGGGGGATATGAAGCGATGCAAATATTTTCTTTATCTATTTTAAGGTTTTGTTTTTAATATAGAAAAAATACTTTTTACTCCTTTTTACTAAGATTAGTTTTCCCCAGTGATATTGCTTTACTTTATTAATAGGAATATATTCATATTAGGGGAGACAAAATAATGAACTGTACAAGTGTATATCATACCCCAGCTCAAGATGAGGGGATAAGCAATCTATGCAAAAAAGAAGAGGCGGGGAAAACAATTCAGTTAAAAGGAATTTCATCATTAAAGACTGCTAATGAAAAATTATTGGCGCAATTTGTTAATCAAATGGTTGCATCAGCTTTTGAGCTACCTGCAGAAAGATTGTTGAGGTGTGATAGAGGTAATGCTCGGGCTACGCGAGCAAGACAGATCTCAATTTATTTGATGCATACAGCTCTTTCATTTTCGCTCTCAACAATATCACGTATTTATAACAAAGACCGCACCACAATTGGTTATGCATGCCGCGTCATAGAAGATTTGCGCGATAGTGCATCTTTTGATGATAGAATTTCAGAACTAGAAGAGACAGTGGCTACAGTCCTAAAGCTTGCGTCTTACGTTCCAACTAAAGGATCGTGCGGTGAAAAATAATAAAACTCCTACAGATGATCGCAACGCTTTAAGGTTGTTAAAACTATTATCAAAGCAAATACAATCAGGTTTTTCTTACGAAAATGAGGGTGAAAAAATTGTTATTCCTCTCAAAGAAAAAGCTTTCAGCTTCAATTTAAGTTTGATTAAAAGTTTGACGCAAAAGAGAATTATAGTTTGTGAAAATAATAAGATAAAAATAACGCAACAAGGTGCTCTGTATATACAAAGAATTTTAAACCCAGACGCTTTATTAGCAAGTTCTCAAAGTAATACAGCTATAAAAACAGTCAATATAAATGGCGAAAACCAAAAAGTTGAAATCAACAGCAATGAATCGCCGTTAATGCGTTTGTTTTCACGTAAAACTAAAACAGGCACAACTTACATATCCTTTGAAGAGTTCCAAGCAGGGGAACGTTTGCGCAAAGACTTTGAACGCGGCCAATTACAACCGAAAGTATCTGCAAATCTACTGGGTAATGTAGGCTCCTCTGGTAATGCTGGATTTGGAGATGCAAGTGATATTACCGATTTTGCATTTGATGCGCGTAAAAGAGTAGGCGAAGCAATTGATAAATTAGGTCCAGAACTTTCTGGAGTAACCTTAGATATTTGTTGTTTTCTTAAAGGGTTGGAAAATGTTGAACGTGAAAGACATTGGCCACCACGCTCTGCTAAGTTGATGTTAAAAACAGCACTTTCACTTTTGGCTAGGCATTATGGAATTGTTGGATATGAAAACCGCAGAGCCAATAAAATTCAAACATGGGGTAGTCGTGATTATCGACCAGCCATGAAGGCTTAAGCTGCAAGTGCTTGTGTTGCATGCAGTTTGATGCGCTCAACAAGCGAGCGAAGTCCATTAGATCTTTGAGGTGTGATATGTTCTGAAAGGTCAATTGAATCAAATATCTGTTTTTCATCAATTGCAATTATTTCTGAGGCTTTTTTATTTGAAAAAATAGCAAAAGTAATCGCCACTAACCCACTAACGATATGGGCATCAGAAGCGCCAGAGAATGTTAAAACAGGATCGGCTTCTGCTGATTTATGAAAAGTCACCCAAACTTGGCTAACACAACCTTGAACTTTGTTCTGTGGGGTTTGCAACGTTTCAGGAAACTCTGGCAATGCACTACCCAGTTCAATCAAGTATTTATACCGATCATCCCAGTCATCCAGAAACTGAAAGTTTTCAATTATCTCATCAATGTCCATTGTTTCATGCTACCTGATATCTGTTCATCAAAGTATATAGGACGGTTATAGATTAATTGGTATTATTTTTTTGAATCGTACCTGTAGTAATTGAGTCTTTTGGCTCAGCATCTTGTTTAAATTCCGCATCTGTATTTTCTCGACTAATACTTTGAATGCCGTTTTGAATAGAATTCATTGTGTTGGTTGCAATAGATTTACCAGTAAGACAAGTTTCTTCATTGCGGTCACAAAAAGAAGTAATGTCAGACAATAAAGATTGCACGGCAGCATAGGCATCATAAGAAGAAACTTTAGGCGTGTCTTCGCTCAAAGTTTGTTGCTTGTTCGAAGTTTGAATAGCCTCTGCAGGTAAAAGAAGCGTAGCGACACCCAAAGCGATTATTAATCTAAACATATCGACACCTATTATTTGATACTAGCTCTATGTATCACCAAAATATTAAACCCATTTTAAGATTAGAACTAAATTTGATTAAAATTTTAAAGAACACGTTTACCATCTATTTTATAAAGAACTTGTTTACCATGACGATAGAAACACCCTAAAAAAACCCAATATTTATAAGTTTATTGCTCAGAAATTGCTCGCATTAGGATTCCATTAAATACGTTATGTAACCAATCTTAGTAACTATAAATAGCGAGTTTGTTTTGAGTAACGCTTTTAAAAGATCCATGAATAAGCTGACAAATGTAGTCAGACCAAATTCTCATACGTCAAGCGATGAGGGTGCTCGTCAATTTCATCTAAACGATGAGACGGTCGCACTTTTGCAGGCTTTGCCAGATAGTGCTTCATTGCACTATGCAAATGGCAATGCGGTATGGGTTTCTGAAAAATCAACAGTTACGTTCAAACAATCTTTTGACCACCTAATCGACAAAGGCTATTTGAAAGATATAAATCCGCAGGATAAATTACTTGTCTTGAAGGCGTTTTCTGACTGTAGAAATACCTATGAAGAGCAAACGGTAGTTTTTCGTTGTCAATTTCCTTCAAAAGATAAGTGCCCAGACTTAAGTCAATTTGAATTACGTTTGTCTATGTTTGAGTTTAAGGGAGAGTCTTTAATTCTCGCCGTCGTTCGTGATGTTACACAAGAGCAAAAAGCATTGTTGGTAGCAAACCAGGATGCTGAAAAGGCAAACAGCTCAAATAATACTAAAAGCCTGTTTCTTTCAAACATGAGCCATGAGCTAAGAACACCTTTAAATGCAATTATTGGGTTTTCGCAAATGCTAAGCGGTGAGGGTGCGCTTGTTATTAGCGAAGAAAAGAAAAGCGAATATGCAGAACTGATCAATCAGTCAGCAACGCATTTATTGAATATTATAAATGATATTCTAGATGCTTCAAAAATTGAAGCAGGCAAGTTTCAAATAATACCCGAACTAATGGATGCAAGTGAAATACTGCAAGCCACATTAAAATTGATGGCACCAATAGCCGATGAAGCTGGCATTCAGGTATCGACAGATATATCGCCAGAACTGCCAAATATCAGTGCTGATCCACGTGCGGTTCGCCAAATTTTGATTAACCTAATCGCTAATGCAATTAAGTTCTCATATGAAGGCGCAAAAGTGCATGTGCAATTAACACGCGATAGACGCAAACTTCGCTTGAAGGTTTCAGATACCGGCCTTGGTATGGGGGCAGAAACGCTTGAAAAATTGGGGAATTCATTTTTTCAAGCAGAGCAAACTTCTACAAAAGGCTTTGAAGGGACGGGTCTTGGTCTATCTATCGTTTTCGGCCTGATAAAACTTCACAAAGGTAATATCACATTTGATAGCAAGCCTGGTGAAGGCACGACTGTTTGTGTTGAGCTACCAATATTAAATGAAAATTCAGTTCCAATTCCTGCTGATCCTAACGAGGGGATCGTGTTTTTGAATGAGGTAAAAGAGCCGAACCTTATGCGAAGACTAACCATAAATCCAACGATACGTAAAACGGGGTAAAATAATGCATTTTTTAAAACAATCATCAATGTTGGTATTGCGTATGATCATTGAAAAACCAGGGAGTGCCGCTGGTTTAGCTGTCTTTGGTTTAGGGTTTGCTTTGGTTGCAGGAAATGCATTGTACTCACAACAAGGAACTCATCCTGATCCGATCTGGTCAACAGCCAAAGAACAAGGCAACCTTTCTCAAGCTTCTGATCAACAAGTGGTCAGCGCTAATCAGCCAGGAACCATTACACGTCGTGTGTTAACGCAACCCATAAGCTTGAAGAACGTTCCTGTTCCAAAAGTAAACCCTGCTAGAAGTAATTCCGTTTCATCGCAAACTTCTCTGGTACGGGATATTCAATCTGTCTTAGCTGACATTGGATTTTATTCAGGTAAAGTAGATGGCATATACGGCAATGATACGCGTAATGCCATTATGGTCTTTCAGGAACGGGCTGAGATTTTGCCCGATGGTGAAGCAAGCTATGAATTATTGCGTAACCTTAAGTCTGTAAAGGCGGTTACTGGTCTAAAATATGCAGCACCAAAACAACCACAACCGCAAAGAGTAAAACCTTCTGCTCCAAGCAGTGTTTATGATTCACAAACCGTTACTAGAATTCAAATGGGTTTGAGAGAAAACTTTGGTGATGAAACCATTACTGTAGATGGTGTGATGGGCAGTCAAACACGAAATGCTATCAAGCGCTTTCAAGAGCGTTTCAAAATAAGTCCAACTGGCGAGTTAAATAACCAAACTTTGAGCAAGATGGTTTCTGTGGGGGTATTAAGTACAATCTAATGATTGTAATTTGATAGTCAAACAAGGGATGTAAATAGATGCGTTTAACCAGTGCCATGTGGTTTGCAGTCTTCATGCGAATGGAAAGTGCAAGGGGTGCTTATGTATCTGTTTTAAAGTCAGGTGCCCAGCAAGCAGGCGCGCTCTTTATTGTGCACAATCATCTAGATGGATTATTAAGTTTATATGCACCTGCACCTCAAGCATTGCTCGAAGAACCCGCAGAAGATGATCGCAAGTTTGAATGCGCATTAATGCAGGCTAATCAACAAGAAGTAGATAGCTATCTTGAAAAGCAAAAGAACTTTGATCCAGATTTGTGGATTATAGAAACTGAGTCTGGTTCTGGTGAAATATCTTTATCACTAGCTAAGGATTGATAGCTCTTAAGCTGTCAGTTTTTCATCTTTACTATATTCAACACTTGCCTTTTGTTCGATCAGCAATTCAGAACGTCTAGCTCTGGCGGCAAGAGAAAGTGCATAGCGTGTGGTTGGAATGTTTTGATCTTCTTTAAAATGCGAATGATTAAAGTTAGCGCCAAGCCTTCTAAAGAAGGCGCAGCATTCATCTTGATTTAGTTTTGTATATTTTGCTGTAATTGTCTTAAAAATAAGGGCATTACGACCAATGTCGCGATTTGCCATCAATAAAATTCTAGCCGCTGTTACTTCGCTTATCTCCAAGGCTTTAAGTAAAGTTGCAAGCATGCCTGCATTTTGTTCTTCCATAAAGCGCGTTGTAATTTGATGATTCAAGCCACAGAAAGATTGGATAGATGATGCAAAATCACTAATATTCTGAGAACGAATGTTGATAAGCAATCTATTTTCCATCTCTTGTAAAGTAATCATACTGGAAGCAGTCTTGATCGATTTTCCAATAGGCTTTTTACGAAGCTTACCGCCTTTGTTAGCAAGCTTGAGTAGGGTTTCGGAAAGGTCTTTGGGTTTGTTTGTAATTGTTGGGTTTTTAACTTCTGCTAATTTAGCGACCGTAATGGTAGTTGCAGGTTCATCAGCCCATTTTGTGGAATTGCGCTCTTTGTCGAGAGCTTCAAGAATTTCTATATTACCAGTTAAGGCAGGATTGCTTCTTAAGGTATTTTGAATTTGTTCTGCTTCATTGTCTAGTTTTAGCAAAGATACAACATTCGAACTATCAAGATTATCGCGCTTTGCAATTATCATTGCATATTCTAAGGAAGACTTTTCAATGAGAAGATTAAGGTCTGCGGGTTGTAAAACTGGCGAGTGTAAAAGCGGCAATTGAGCAATTGCAATTTCTTCCATCGATAAGAAAATGATGATTGGTTTAGGAGTATATGAATTATAAGCAATTTTATCGCTTATGATTTTACGTTCCTTACTATTTGTATTCAGAATAAGCGTATAAAATTGCTCTTTATATAATGAAATATCTTTATTTGTTGGTCTTTGGAGTAAGGCAAAGTTGGTAGTAAGATCAATCAAGCTTGATTGGTTTCTTATAGGCTTAATTCGAGTATTTGATGGTGTTCTTTTTTCGATTGATACTTGTGTCAAGGCCGCATTCCTCATCAAATGATTCGCTATGACCTACATTTCCATAAAAAATCTTTACAACCTGTTAACCATGATTGGTTTGTATAGAGTTATTGATTCATCCAACTGCTCCTATATGGCGTGAATTATCGCGAATTTTGCTGAGAAGCACACCTTATAATTTTATATGATAGGCCGTGGAGAAATAGTATGAGTATAATTTTACAGTTCCCGCTTGAAAAAGTTCAGCGCAGGTCTCTTGGATTGCCAGATAAATCTCAAAATGCTGAAATTATAGTATTTGAGGGAATTCGATATGAAAAGCATTCAGATAAACTACCCACTGTTAAGCAAAAGAAAATTAAACGTAAGCGGTTCTTTTCCCCCACCTATTATGTAGATTGATGTTATGCGATTGAAC
>CAZCUN010000085.1:0-7583 GCA_964502215.1 uncultured Rhizobiaceae bacterium
CAAATGGCCCATTGTTACGCCGCGATATGGACCCTTTTTAGTATGCGATTGACAAAAGTGAGTTTTTTCCAAATATCGGTAATGCACAAAAAGAAACCTCACCAAAAGCTGATGAAGGTTTTGCTCGTGGCATAGGGTTATTCACTGCTAAAAAAGAAATCCATCATGACAAGACTATCATTACAGGTAGACAAATGCCACGTTGCCCGACGCGAACTATTGCTGCAATTCATATGGGGCATTTGATGGCACGATTTGTCTGGCTTCATGAATTTGCACACTGTTTCAGAAACCACATCAAGTATATCAGGGGCAAGGATATGGGCGAGCGGTTAAGCGAAGGAATGCCGCCACTAGCTGCTGCTGGATTTCCAACAAAAAGTAATTATGCTGACCATCATCATACCTATCAGATGTTAGAGATTGATGCCGATTACTGGGCGATGGAGGCCATGCTTCGGGTGCAATTGGGTGGCACAGAACCTATCAAGGTTTTGGCAAAGAAAGATATTAATCAGCGTTTCACTTTGAATCTGTTTGCGATTGTTACAGTCTGTTGGATGTTTGAAGAATTTCATAAAGGGTTAGATGATCCTAAACACCCACCCAATGATTTACGACAAGGCTTGCTGATGGTGCATGCTTCCCGCTTTATCCAACAACATTGCAAAGAGGCTATGCCTTTATTTATCAATGTCTATAAACAATTTGAAATCATAAAGCGTTCGATACCAGGATTCCATGATCTGCGTTCTTTATTTCATCTGGTGAAGTCTAAGCCGATGGTGTCGCACATGAATGAACGGTTTCGCGCTTTGCAAGTATTGCGAGAAGAGTTAACTACTCTAAATTAAGTTCCATCTATCTGCCTGAATTTATTTTGTATCAGTTTAATATTTGCATCCTTCACACCGTATTTTTTTGCAAGCGCAGGCCATTTGGCAAGACTTGCTTTTGTGGCTTCAATGATTTCAGCAGCGCGCTTATGTTTTATGTTTGCTTCTTCTGCAAGCTTTAACAAATGCTTCGTATTTGGACTGCGTCCCTCGCCCATTACCATACTGCTTTGCTCTCCACGCGGTCCAGATGAAAACGTAAGATCATAAGCTGGTGAAACAAGCCATTGTCCTTGTTCCTCCATCAAAAAACTAAAGTTCTTTGAATGATCATCACGGTTATGCGCCAGTACGTTAAAAACAGCGAGTTGATACATTTTCTCGATCTCACGCACATCACGCGTAAGCATGCCTGTGAGGGCTATTAAGTCTTCATAATCTAAAGATGGGGTGCGGAAATCAGAATGCAGTAATCCGCAAGCTGTATGCATATGGTAACGTTTATTATCTTCGCGATCAAAACGTTTAATGGCAAAAAAACCTGCACCTTTTTGCGCTGGGAATAGATGAACGTCAGGCATGATAATGCCTGACTCTTTTGCCATGAGTGCGTATACATATTCTATAGCACCTGCATCAAGGCCATCTTGACTGTTTGGGAATTTTACCATCCAAGGTGTGTAACCCTCTGGCAAATCATGTGCGCCATGAATAATATGATCTCGCTTGTCATTAATACCGATCAGCGCTTTTGGCCTTGCACCTGCCGATGAACCGTTAAGCGCGATCAATTCTGCCAGAACATCATCTGATGCACCATCCATCACCCCTTGCGCCTGTGTGGCTAGCTTATCCAAGCTAATGTAATCTTGTTTGTCATCTGCACTATAATCTGGTTCAAAGATGAGCGCACCAAGGCCATGGCTTCCAATATGCGCCAAACGATCCAGTGGTGTTATATCTGCAGGAAGTATGCCTTGTGACCTTACAAATCGGTCAAAGAGCAAACGTCCCCAACCGTCAGGCAAGCTGTCATTGAAGATACCGGGCAGCCCTTCAAACATATCATAATCAAAGCTTTGAACGCCTGCTTGCAGGGGCAACCGCAAAGGTGATATTTCTATACCACGTTGAATAAAGCTGCTGTCATATTCAAAATATATGCTGCTCTCACGCGTTGCCAAGCGTCCTACAGAAATGGTTTCTTGACCAAAATCCAGAGCAACCTTTACTTCTGTGGCGGAAAGATAATTCTTCATTTTCGCTTCCCTCTTTGACGATTAGGCGCAGTGTTAGCTTCTAGCACCTCGTCAATGGATGAAAACTGGGCATCTTTAATACGAGTTGCTTTTAAAATATCTTCCAATCCACCAAGCACCATTTGGATTTTTAAAAAGGACTCTAAAGATATAACTCCCTTTTGCTCAAACTTACGCAGCGTTGGCAATGCAACACCAGAACGTGTTGCAAGACCTTCTTGCGTTAACTCCATCTGCAATCTACGCGAACGGGCGTATTCTGCGAGTTTCTTTTGCGCTTTTGCTGGCGTTATAAGTGATACCATAATATTAACAATCTAATTTTTAGTTCATTTACTAATATTATAGTATTAATAACAAAATAAATCAAATTACCAATAAACTCGTATTATACAGCTTTGGACTGGCATTTAGCACCTTATGAGCAAATTCATTGAGCATATTACGCTCAAGAATGCCTTCATTATTATTAGCTTTTGGTAGTTTAATGGTTTTATCAGAAAACACTATGATTAAGAATTCCAATAAATCACGCGCTTCTTCTTCGACAATTGGATCAACATTTCTACCGTCTGCATTTTTGGGTAATTCAACCATGCCACTAGATACAGCAACAAGGTCTTGTTGACGATCTAAAGGAAGTGACAGCCATCTATTATTTTGTTTTTGAAAACCTATTGCATAACCTTCATCTTCATTCACAAACTGAAAATAAAATGGCTTACCACGTGAAATCTCATACAATGGAATAAGAGAAGGAAAACGCGCAGCTCCAAGGGTCGATGGATCATAAGAAAGAACTGTAAGAGGTTTTCTTTCAATGCAAAGAAGCATGTTCCAAGCATCATCGATATTTTCATCAATAGCTACTACTTCGCTTTCAACTATTTTAGCGATTGCTGGGTTTACTGTTTCAAGCCAATCAAACATTAGCGATGCTGATTTCTTGGAATAAGTACCTGCTCTCATATTCCCATCATAGCCTTTACCAGCAGGTGATCTGCCGGTTACTTTTTCAAGAAATTTGTAAAGCGTTAGATTCTTACGCGCCATTTCTAGTTGAACGTAACGATAAAGGATTTGCCGCATTTCAGTCGTTGATTTGAGCCAATCAATTCCAGTCATTCTCCGTCACTTTCAGCAAATAACTTCGTTTTTCTTACAAATCACACGCAATACACGCTTTATACCTGATGCAATACACAGGATTTGCGTGTCAGTCGAGATGGTGTTGAACCTAAAAGACGGAGTTTTTGCATCATGCAAACTTATATCACGCCCTCAAGCCTGCCAGAACGCACAGGCTTATCTTTCGAAATTACTCTATTGATACTCTTTGCCCTGCTCACTGGTAGCATGGCATTTTGGGCAATGCTTAATTTAATTACAGATCAAGGTGCATCACTTTGGTTTAAAGCTGGTTTAATCGGACTTGCTGCTGGACTGGTTAGTTTTGCGGTAAACAAATTTGCAATTGAACGCGGTGCCCCACTCGCCGCCAAGGGCTATCTGCTTGCTCCCATGATAAGTATTGGCTCAATTCTTGTTGTAGGCATTGGTCTATTTGCTTCCACCTATGCTGGCCTGACAATCAATCAAGTACGCGAATTAAGCTTACAGGAATATGGTCGCGAACTTGGCAGATATATTTCGGTCATCAATCAACAATCCTTGGCAACGGCACGTATTGTTCCTGTGGTTGATAGTAGTATTGCTGATTTAAAGGCCAAACGCCAATGCGAGTTTGAAGAAGGTTGTCTTAACGCACGCGGTATTCCAGGAGCTGGACCAACAACGCGCACCCTTACTGTCATTATTGACCGAGCAGAAACCATTCACCAACAGATGGAAAGTGCAAAGTCTGAACGCAGTCAACTTCTTGCTAGGCTCAACCGCTTGCTTGGTGAATATCAATCCACTTTGGGTGAAACCAGTAAATCTTTAAAACTGCGCCGTGAAGAACTAGTAAAAATTTCTGCTCAAATCCAGCAAAGCGCAAATGCGTTAAGTGAGGCGTTACCCATAGCCTTATTGCAAGCTTATGCTGGTGAATTGGAAACGGGTGTAAGTATTCCTGAAAGACCTGTGGCAACACAAAATGTGAATGCCGTATTACGCAAGCACGCCCAAGGCCTGAATAATGTGCTTGGTAATTTTCAAGACGACCGCATTACTTCACCACAATTTCCTGCCTTGGCTGGCGTTTCATCAACTTTCTCTTTTATAGGACATTTCTTCCCTATTGCGGTTCTTACTGTCAGTATTGAGCTGGTTCTACCATTGGCACTTTGGGTCTACACGCTGATGGATCGTCGCTGGGAAATCTTTGAGCGTGATACGCATCGTTCCAATCCGTCTACATCCGCACCTTTAAAGACTGCCTCAAACACGACGCGTCAGCGTAAGCGCAATAAAGTCCATCAACATATTGCAAACCCCAACAAATTAAACGGCAGCAATCATGCCGCGCATGATAAGCGTAAGGGAGAGTAATCATGGGCTTTGATGGTAATAACTCTTGGTTGAATGGTGGCTTTGCTATCACGCTTATTTTGTACGCTTTGTTTAGCGCTTTCATATCAGGGCCTGAAATCTTGATCCGTGAAAGTCAAAAAGTAAATTGGCAAAACCAATGCACAAGAATAGTGCGAGCTGAATTGCAGTCCAATCAATTAGAACCTGAATTTGTACCCCAAATTGATTATCGCTCTATGGCAAGAGGGTGGTTTGGGCAAGATGCTGAACCACTATTGAGATTAATGGAACCTCTTGGGCAAGCCATGGATCAGGCACAGCAGCAAGCTAATCGTGTAAAGCGTTTGAATGAAGAACGCTTACGCAAAAAAGCGCAAGCCGCAGGCTCAGCCTGCAATTGTGCCATTTCAATTTTGAGTGAAAAGCGGATCGCTCTTGGTTTGTACGCAGGAACAGGACGACTGGTGACACCACCACTTTTCAAGAACCTAACCAGTGAACTCGGGACTGCACTTCACACACCACAATGCGCAATCAGTTTTCAAAATTAGGAAGTAAATCATGTCAAATTTAATTCTTGGTTCTGTCGAAATTAACGACAAAGCAATCATTACACACCGTGACAGCTACTTAATTCAAAACCTCACAGTAGTTTCTGTTCGCAGACCATTTCTCGCCCCTGCCTTATTGATGGGCGGTGCGTTCACAATCTTCTGCTTAGGCTTTATGGACTTACTCTATACCTACGAAATAGTTGTTGCAGTCATCTTGGCTTCTGTCTCTGTTATTGCGGGTGTGAAGCTAGGACGGCTTCAACTCTTATCACGCGACCTTAAAAACACAGAACTTTCTGGTGCAATCTGGGGCGAACATCGCGCGTTGCAAATCATCAGAGCACGAATTGTCGAAGCCATGAAAGATCATGAGGTCACGCAATGAGCATTTTAAATAACCAACAAACGCGTGGTTCAATATTCAAGGTCAATATGATGCTGCTTGGTAGTCTAATACAAGGATTTGCTTCCTATTGGCTCTGGCCAACCTCAAAAGAATGGTGGATGCTTTATATCTACTCTTTTCTGCTTGGCTGCGCTGCAATTGCCACCCTCATTCAAGCTTTACGTTTGATCTGGCAGATTTATCGCCGTGATAGTATCTTTGGAGAGTACCGTAAAAAAGGTGGTGAGCAAAAATCTTCACGCATGGCTTCTGATGAAGCTTTGAAAAATGCGGGGATGCTCGATGACTAATTCTCATACGTTTAAAATCAGACGTGTTCTTGGCCTGACTTTTGATGACAAACCCATTTACGAACCCTTTAATGCTGGTTCATCTATTACTTTTGCAGGCGCTGGTGGCGGGAAGACAACATGTGTAGCTGTACCCGCTATTCAAGCAATGTTAGCTGACTCAACGAAGGCGATATTTATAAACGATGTAAAAGATGGAGAGATTGCTGCTCAAGTCGCTGAATTATGCATTAAACAAGGGCGCAGGTTTGGTGTGGTAGATGATTTTAATGTGCTGGGGAAAGATTACCCCCACAAACTTTCCATCAATCCATTTTCTGGCGGCGTATCTGCATCCATAGCAGATTCGCAAGAGTTGATGTTCATCAATGAAAACTTCATGCACGCACTTCTTAATGAACCCAAAGATGACCAGAAGAATTTCTATTGGCGAGAGTCTCCTAGGAATATTATTGATTTGGCTTTGAATATTCTGTACCGTCAAAACCACATGCTTGCCACTCTAGGCGGTGTTGCAAAATTCATGAATGATCCGCGTATGTGGCATTCAGCTATTGAACTTGAAGCAGATGATGAAAGCTCACCACTAAGAATTACCGCTCTTCAACTCCTTGAGATGAGAGACAGTAATCCAGAACATTATTCACAGCACATTCAGGCAGCACTCACTGCCATGAAAATCTTTTCTTCAGGGCCACTTTACATGAACGCGAAGGCATTTTACGCCGTACCAATGAAGGTTGTAAAACGCTACATATAAGCTAATAAAGTTTGAGCTAAAATCCAATTTCTTATATCATCAACAAAAATTTGTACAAGAAACCTTATCAGCAGGTTACATCTAATCTACTATTGCAAATATATTTAGGGATACCTCAATCAATAATATTGAGAATAAATATCAGACATGTTTCGTAAAAAAATTATTTTCAAATCTTCACTATTCATATGTATTATAGTCACAGCTTTTTTTAGTGTTAGTTTTTTATACGGATTAAATAGCAATTTTGTTTATAAAATAGACAAAAATCATATTTGGGAAAATTGTAAAATAATTAGAGGTGTTACTAATAAAAGCGAGATTGGTAGTCACATAGTGCGTAATAGGAGTTTTTTTGGTACAGTATATATATTTGAATTCGTGCCTGGAAAAATATCAGATAACGATTTTGAGATTGCTGCTCGAAGCCTTTATTCAGAGCTTTCTTGCTTACCTATTTTAGGGTGTTTTATTTCACCTACATTAGCTAGATCATGTCAGGAGGCATAAATGACTGAATTATCAGAACATAGAACAGGTACTTTACGTGATTTTGTGGTTTCACAATACACAGATATAGCTGCAGGTACGACTACACATTTAGATGCGCTAGTAGAGGCAACCACTTTAGCAATTTCAAATGTTAGAAACGATCCGAACGTAGCAGCGGCGGATGTTACCGTAACTGTGTTAGCCGATTTACAAGCGGTATATATAGGTGACGGATTAAGCAATTTAGGGGGGCGTGGTACTGGTGAATACTGGTATGGCAATCAAATAAGTATAAATGAGGGCAGACGCGGTGCAACAGGTTACGACGATCAATATGTAGATAGAAGCGATCAAGTACAACATACTATTGGCGGCGTGATAGGTGCCTATCGATATGGATCAACAATTGAAGCTTTTATAAACAATCAAGAACGAGATAATGCTCCTGACCTTGGTATGTCAATCGCATACTAAAAAGGGTCCATATCGCGGCGTAACAATGGGCCATTTG
>CAZCUN010000086.1:0-6882 GCA_964502215.1 uncultured Rhizobiaceae bacterium
CTTCTTCTCATACCCATATTGATAACCCATTTTTGAGTTATCTGGGACAGCCCCCTAATTTATTAAGGTGATATTTTGTGTGTGCAAATGGAAATTAATGGCTTTCTTCCTAAAGCGCTTTTTCTATGGCTTCAATTGCAGCTTGCGCCTGATCACCATCTGGGCCACCTGCTTGTGCCATATCTGCTCGGCCACCGCCACCCTTGCCGCCAACGACCGCAGAGGCGACACGCACTAGATCAACTGCACTGAACTTATCAGTCAGATCATCTGTTACACCCACAACAACACCAGCTTTTCCATCTTCTGAAACACCTGCTATGGCAACTATGCCAGATTTAAGTGTCTGCTTTGCATCATCAACCAAGCCTTTAAGCTCTTTTGCAGCAATATTTTCAACCACTTGCCCTAAGAACTGAATGCCATTTATGTCTTTGGCAATAGCAGATGAGCCGCCTGCTCCACCACCAAGTGCTAGTTGTTTTTTCGCCTCTGCTAATTCTCGTTCAAGTACCTTGCGTTCGCTCACAAGTTGAGTAACACGATCTACTGCATTGTGCGGTGGTACTTTTAAGGTTGTGGCGATGTCTTTTACACATTGTTCTTGTTGTACTAAATAGTTTAACGCAGCTTGCCCCGTTAAGGCTTCAATGCGTCTAACACCTGAAGACACGGCACTTTCGCCTAGTAACCTAATCAAACCAATCTCACCAGTATTAGAAACATGCGTTCCTCCGCAAAGTTCTAATGAATATGTTTTGCCACTCTTATCACCACGCTTGGCTGTCCCCATTGAGACAACGCGTACTTCATCGCCATATTTTTCGCCAAAAAGCGCCATAGCACCCATTTCACGGGCATCATCAACCGCCATTAATCTGGTTTCAACTGGTGAAGATTGGCGTACGATTTCGTTCGACATTTCTTCAACAATAGCCATATCTTCATTTGAAATTGCTTTTTGGTGTGAAAAGTCAAAGCGCAATCTATCAGGTGCCACCAGAGATCCTTTTTGCGCAACATGATCACCCAACACTTCACGTAAAGCCTCATGTATCAAGTGAGTAGCTGAGTGGTGAGAGCGTGTACCAGCACGCGATATGTGATCAACAATCAGCTCAACAGCATCACCTTTTACCAACTCGCCTTCAATCACGTTACCGATGTGAACAAACAGACCTTCACCACGTTTTTTAACGTCCGTAATTTCAACAGAACCACCTTCAAAACGAATGATCCCCTTATCACCCATTTGACCGCCGCTTTCACCATAAAATGGAGTTTGATTTACGACGATTGAAACACTTGTACCTTTAGATACTTTATCTTGATTTTCACCCTCAACAACGATTGCCTGAACAACGCCTTCGGCAATTTCTGTGTCGTAACCTAAGAATTCTGTTGCGCCATTAGCTTCGCGAATTTCAAACCAAATACGGTCATCGGCTGCGTCACCCGATCCCGACCAAGCAGCACGAGCATCTGCTTTTTGTTTCTCCATTGCGCTATTAAAACCGTCAACATCAACGCCGATATCACGGCGGCGCAGTGCATCTTGTGTCAAATCAAGCGGGAAACCATAAGTATCATAAAGTTTAAAGGCTGTTGCGCCATCCAACTCATCGCCCTTATTAAGTGTACCACTTGCTTCATCAAGAAGCCCTAAGCCACGTTCAAGCGTTTTTCTAAAACGTGTTTCTTCTAAGAGAAGCGTTTCTGTAATCAATGCTTCGGCTCGACCCAGCTCTGGATACGCTGCGCCCATTTCATTTTTTAAAGTTGGGAAAAGTCTATGCATTAACGGATCACGCGCACCTAACAAACTGGCATGGCGCATGGCACGTCGCATAATGCGGCGTAACACATAACCTCGCCCTTCATTAGACGGTAAAACACCATCGGCAATCAAGAAGGAAGCAGCGCGTAAATGGTCTGCAATGACGCGGTGACTTGCTTGATTATCACCTTCTGCTTTTGTGCTAGTCAATTCTTCACTAGAAGCAATTAATGCTTTGAAAAGATCAATGTTATAATTATCGTGTTCGCCTTGAAGAACCGCTGCAATACGCTCTAATCCCATGCCCGTATCAATCGATGGTTTTGGCAGATCGACGCGCTCATCAGGTGTAAGTTGTTCATATTGCATAAAAACGAGATTCCATATCTCGATAAAACGATCACCATCTTCTTCTGGAGAACCTGGAGGCCCACCCCAAACTTTATCGCCATGGTCATAAAAAATTTCAGAACAAGGACCACAAGGACCTGTATCACCCATTGACCAAAAGTTGTCGCTGGTTGGAATGCGGATGATCCGATCATCCTTAAGCCCTGCAATTTTCTTCCAAAGATCTGCAGCCTGATCATCGGTATGATAAACGGTGACAATTAATTTTTCTTCTGGCAGACCAAATTCTTTTGTCAGCAAATTCCAAGCATTGGTAATGGCTTCTTCTTTGAAATAATCACCAAAGGAAAAGTTGCCCAACATTTCAAAGAATGTATGGTGACGCGCTGTGTAGCCTACATTATCCAAGTCATTATGCTTGCCGCCTGCTCTTACGCATTTTTGGGATGTTGCTGCACGTGTATAATCACGCTTTTCAACACCGGTGAAAACATTCTTAAATTGCACCATGCCTGAATTTACAAACATAAGCGTTGGGTCATTTCGTGGAACCAGTGGACTTGAATCTACTTTTTCATGCACTTTGCTTGCAAAAAAATCAAGAAAATGGGTACGGATATCGTTTACGCCGCTCATGTCGAACCTGTTCATTTAGATGCCATATGAATTATAAATTTGCATCGTATGTTTAAATTAAATCAAAAACTGAAAACATCATTTACGACGATGGCAAAGACCTGTCCAGCATTTGAGTGATATTGCCTTTAAAAAGTGAATTATCTCTGAACTAAAAAAGGCCGCAGCGGGGAACTGCGGCCAAGAAAACATAATCCAGAGACATGGGATCATGTGTTACAGCGAAGGTCTAGGCGACCCTCAGGGGAACTAAGGATAATACAACCTTAGAAAAACAATCATATGAAACTTAGCTTTCAGCTGTTTTATCAAGACCATCCTCAAGCGAAGTATCAAGTGTTTCTTCCGCAGGATCTGGCTTTTCAACTTCACCATCAAACAATGTTTCAGCGATAAGTCCTGCGTTTTGGCGCAATGCTAACTCTATCTCATCTGCAATCTTTGGGTTTTCTGCCAAGAAATTCTTAGAATTCTCACGGCCTTGCCCAAGACGCTCTGAGTTATACGAGAACCAGGCTCCAGATTTTTCAACGATGCCTGCTTTAACCCCTAAATCAATTAGCTCACCACGTTTAGAAACGCCTTCACCATACATGATATCAAACTCGACTTGTTTGAATGGCGGTGCAAGCTTGTTCTTTACAACTTTGATACGTGTTTGATTACCCACCACTTCATCACGATCTTTAACCGCACCAATACGGCGAATATCAAGGCGTACTGATGAATAAAATTTCAATGCATTACCCCCTGTTGTTGTTTCAGGTGAACCAAACATCACACCAATCTTCATACGAATTTGGTTGATGAAAATAACCATCGTATTTGAACGAGAAATAGAAGCTGTTAATTTACGGAGCGCTTGGCTCATCAAGCGAGCCTGAAGGCCTGGCAATGAATCACCCATTTCACCTTCAATCTCTGCACGCGGTGTAAGCGCTGCAACAGAATCAACAACCAGAACATCTACCGCACCAGAGCGCACTAATGTATCACAAATCTCAAGGGCCTGCTCCCCCGTATCAGGTTGAGAAATCAAAAGTTCTTCAAGATTAACACCAAGCTTACGAGCGTAGACTGGATCAAGCGCATGCTCAGCATCAACAAAAGCACAGATACCACCTGTCTTTTGAGCTTCTGCAATCGTATGCAGTGTCATGGTTGTTTTACCAGATGATTCAGGGCCATAAATCTCAATAACACGCCCTTTTGGCAAACCACCAATTCCAAGTGCAATATCAAGACCTAAACAACCAGTAGAAACTGTCTCAATCTCAACAACCTGCTCATTCTTACCCAGTTTCATGATTGAACCTTTGCCGAATGCACGCTCAATCTGCCCTAGGGCTGCTTCTAATGCTTTAGATTTATCCACGTTCTTATTGCCTTCAACCAGTCTCAATGAATTCTGTGCCATGATTATCACCCTTCTTGTATATGAGGTATCCCCGAATGTTTCTATCCACTATTGGCTTGTGGCTTAAAAACCGATAATCATTTGTACGCTTTTTGTTCTCTTTTTGTCAATAGCATTAAGTTATTGATTTTAATAAATAAATAATATTTGTTCTTTTAATGTTCTTATTTTTCATTAAATCTAACTTAATTAGCTTTAGCAGATTCTTTGTTTTGTCATATCAATTTGGAAGTCTAATTTGCTGTGCGCATCCTAATGCAGCGTATATAACATACTACTGCGAGGCTTTTAAATGGATTATAAATGCCTAACTTAATGTAGACCATGATAATCGTTTTGATGACAAACATGGCTAACTGGATATAAAAATCAAAAGCAACAGCAAGCCTCACAGACGTAGCAGTAAAGATATAAGAAACGTATCAAATTAAAAAATCGCCAGTATGATTGGGGCATAATCATACTGGCTTTAATCATCATTAATATTATTTATGATGATATTATTATTCGTTATTCCACTCTGTATTCTGAATAGTGCCTCCACCTCTCAGTGCGGCTTTTGCCAAATTCAACTCATGTTGAAGTCTTTGCAGCTCTAGTTGATATAGAGAACTGCAATCAACACGGCCGGGCTTCTCCCCTAAGGGAACAGTTACGCGGCCATAGACTGTAACACCTGTTAAACTTCCGCCACCAGGCGTGTCTTCAGATCCGATACCACCAAAATCCAAATAAGCACCATTGCCAGCAATGGATGATCTACAAGTCGTTCCATCCGAAGCCCTTACTTCATCGAACCCATTTGGTATCGGAGGCCTGGGAAGATTAAAGCCAAATTGTTGTGATGTAAAAACTTGCTGGTTACTTTGCGCCAAACTGGCATTCATTCCAAAGAATGCACTCATTGAAGTAAATACTATTGTTTTACACGTGTTGCGTAGAACCTTCCACATACTCTTGTCCTTACTTGCTGTCTTGTCTGTGTTGTTGGAATACGTTCTGTACAAATGCGAAAGCGCTTTTGTGTTGCACCCAAAAAAGGCACGACTACCCTAACATTACGTATTCCACCACTTGGTAAATTAAACTCTTTGGGTGAAACGCGTGCTTTTATTAATTTGAAATTATGGTCGTATACTCGAACCTGCATTTTGCTCTTTTGGTTGAACGTATTTTTGGGCTCAACCACCAATGAGACGTGATCAGCAAATGTAACTAACTTGCCAGACTTTACAGACATTTGTTGTGCAAATGTGGTGTTTGTAACAGCCATAAACGACAACAAAAAAACCAAACTTTTTATTAAATAAAACACTGGAATACCTGCTTAAAAACCAGCTAGAACACCTGGGGTAGCTTCAAATTCACACGTTATTACGACTTCAGCAGTATATAAACCAGTTGGAAAACCGGAAGAAACATCAAGAGGCGTTAAAGACAATGAAACTGTTGCAGTAGAAGTTCCTGCGGTATTAACTTGCTCTGGTGCGTCTCCACTACTTATATTTATGCTATCAACTTGTAAACTAGCTGAAGATGCGGCTGTATCCAAATCAGCACCATTTGGTGCAGTATCAAAACTCGGCTCGCCAATGCTGATAAACGCCCCACCGTTTGTTGTTACATCTATAGAACCAGGTGAGGCCGTAACAAAGCCAGTATTATTAGCTATTGGTGTTAATGTGCCATTAGAAACATTTCCAAGTGAACATGTTGATTGTATTTCACCAGTAAATTGCACTTCACCAGTAGTAGTAAATTGCGCCTGTAATGGTGATACTGTTGCAAATGTAATGATTGCACATGCAATAAGCTTTGTTTTGTAATTACTCATTTTATAGATACCCTGCTTCATATTTATTTTTGTGCTCACAGACTATTTATTATTAAAAATAAAGAAAACTACCAAATGGTAGTTCCTTTACTAGAAGAGTTAAATTATGTAATTTTACTACAAGCAATAATATTAGGGTAGCGGGGAATATGAGCTTTAACACCAGTGCTTTGGGAAAAAGTCTCGACAAGGCTACAAGAAATGCAATCTATTGGCGGGATGTTTGTCAAGAAATTGCAAATTTATTGGGTGGTAATAATGCAGCTTTAATTCCAGAAAACCCCGATTTTCGTAGCTTGTGGCTAGCATGTACTCGTAATCTTCTGCCAGCAATGGAAGAATATATTGCTCAAGGATGGCATTTAAACGATTTCAGACAAAAGACATTACCTATTATTTCCCAAAGAGGATATGCAACAGACGACGACATTCTCGATAATCGATCTGTAATGGCCAGCATGCCATATTATACTGATTTTTTATGGAAATATGACGCTGGCTTTTTTATTGGTATGAAAATTACCACACCAAATGGAATTTGGTCTGCATCTGTATATTTTAAACATGATCAGCCACCCATCTCTAAAGAACAAATCAAACTTATTGAAACAATTTGCCCTTTAATTGAAGAAGCTACTCAAAGGGCTGAATATTTTGCGCATGAGAGTATATCTGATTTTGCTAATTTCTTTAAAGGTACTTCCTCGGAGGTACACGTCCTAAATCCGCACGGTCAACATTGCCTAAACTTAGGGAAAGCCAATAACAACAGCGGGCAAAATAACAAACCTGGCTTTTTATCTAAAGAAATTCTGTAAGCGTTGTTTCAATTCCTAAAATTCCATGGCAGTAGCTGTTCGATATCCT
>CAZCUN010000087.1:0-6590 GCA_964502215.1 uncultured Rhizobiaceae bacterium
TTCTCATACCCATATTGATAACCCATTTTTGAGTTATCTGGGACAGCCCCTTTTTCTATTTTCGTCATTATTTATAATTTTTGGCGGTTATCCCCTTAGCATAGGTAGTTGACCTAAGCAAAGATTCAATTCATAAATACTTCCAAATACTTGGGAGAATGAATTGTCGGATAAGATTGATTTAGATACTGCAGAAGGGTTTCGTTTAGCGCTTGTAAAAGTTGGGGCTAATCTTCCATGTCCTGCGTGTGGAAATAATGAATGGCGTATATGGCCTGATCAAAAAAGCAGAGAGTTTGCTTTGATGGTTAAGCCAGAGGTGGCAATAAAAGCAAAGCACCCTGGTAGGCATATGCCTTTATTATCAAAAATTTGTGGAAATTGCGCACTCGTTCAAACCCACGCAAAGATGGTATTGCAACAAGAATTAGACCGTCTTGAGAGTGAAGAGCGTGACGGAGATGAGTGATAATGAGGACTTTGAAGAGATTGGCTCTCCGCCAAATACTCCCCCGATAAATATTGCTTTACATGCTCCCCCGCCAACCCAAGACACAGAAATTGGATTAAAGGATTATATGGAAAAGTCTATTGAGGCATCAGAAGCGCGTACAAACGAGCGTATAGCTGATTTCGAAAATAAGCTTAATAATTTACCTTCTATGCTTAATTGGCGATTCTTAGTTGCTACAATTGGGACTGTGATTGGGATATTTGGCTTAGGTATGCTAGTTTTTGATAGAATTGATAACGCATCTGGAATAGGCGCGTCTTTAGGTAGATCAATCGAATCCAATGCTCAAAGCGCTAGAGATAACGCAGAAGCTTTAAAAGCCATAACAGAAGATAGAGAAGGAATTGCTGAAAATCAAAACAGGATACTTAAAATATTAGAGACGGATGCGGCAAAAAAATGAACCTAACCCAAGCTAGAAAATCAGGGCAACTCGACAAGTTCATCAAGGAACGCCAGCAATTAATTGGCGATACTGATGCGGTTACTCGTGTGATTAAAGCTTCGGAAATGCCGTCAAAAGCTCAGGCAACATCGAAGCTGGTGTCCGACGACGATTAAAGCGGTATTCAACTTCTTTTGCATACTTGCCAAGGTGCTTTTTAGATACCCAAATGTGAGTTCCTTCAATTGTTCTTTTCAATTGTGAGAAGAAACCTTCAATCGTGTTTGTTGTTTCGCGGTCAAAGCCTACGTATTCCTTTTTAGAGTGGTCTACAGCCTTATGCGTGTAATCTTCTGTCTCACTTAGGATTTGGTAAGAACGGTGTTCGTCAGTGTGGATTTCAGCGCCTAATTCGATATTCTCTACGATTTCTGGAATGAGTGTTTTAGAATGACGGTTTGGCACTACAACAGTGTGAACGTCACCATCTTTTTCTGCCATGCCAAGTAAAACGGCTTTACCTTTACCGCCTTGACCACCCTTTTTGTGACCACCTACGAAAGTTTCATCAACTTCGACAACACCATCTAGCATGTCGTCACCATCAACCGCAGTCATATGTTCGCGGATTTTATGACCAATGCGCCATGCGGTCTTATAAGTAACGCCTAGTTGACGCTGTAATTCAGTAGATGCAACGCCATTACGTGTAGTTGTAAATAGGAATATCGCATAAAACCATAATTGAAGCGGTGTTCTGCTTTGTTGAAAGATAGTGCCAACTTTAGGGTGAAGGTGATTACCGCACCACTGACAAGAATAAGCCTCTTCTGCCTTAATACGATACCAGTTTGAAGGTTTCTTGCACTTAGAACACGTATGGCCTTGACCAAAACGAACATTAAACAAATGAACTAAACAAGTCTCATCATCTGGGAACTGTTGAAAGAACTGACGTACATTAGCAGGCTTCATTATCTTAATCTCCTATACGAATAATATAGGATATTTTCTTACGTATGTAAAGGGGATAATCACCTAATTTTTTCTTTTATTGTATCAATAAGGCGTCGAAGACTTTGTTCATTAAGGTTAAAACCTCCTGAATATTTATTTTTTAATTCAGTTCTTATTGACATAATAATATTCCGTTATATTAACTATACTTAGTCTAATGTATTTTTTCAGTAATGTTGCTGAATTTCAATTACATATAAGTTCTTTTCTACAGAATTTTAACTTTAAATAACAGCAATATCTCTTGACTTTTTACCTCTTTCGCTGTTTATACGCCTCATCTCATTCAGAGACCAGATTTGAAAATGCTATTAGGGACCCGAAAAGGTATAAAGAGCTCCCTCAGGCAAACATCCGACAGCGCGTTGCGCCCTCGGGTGGTTTTTTGCTTTGGTTTGTTTTGAGGTAAGTTGATACTATATCAAGTGTATGTATTGGCAACCAAGGCTTTCCCTTTTAAGCGCGAGCGAAAAAGATAAGGAAATCCGAAAAACAAGGTCTTTCCTTTTGAGCGTTTAGCGAAAAAGATAAGAAAGCCCGACAGATATGGTCTTTCCCTTTTGAGCGATTAGCGAAAAAGACAAGAAAGCCCGCAATAAATGAGAAAAGGCTTTCCCTTTTGAGCGATTAGCGAAAAAGATAAGGAAATCCGGCAAGGCAAAAATGTTTGAATCTTTATCAGATCGCTTGAGCGGCATATTTGACGGGCTTACCAAACGTGGTGCGCTGTCAGAAAAAGACGTCTCGGCAGCCTTGCGCGAAATTCGTCGTGCGCTGATTGAAGCAGACGTGGCGCTTGAAGTTGTTCGTGATTTCACAGAAAAAGTTCGAGAAAAAGCCGTTGGTGCAGAAGTTGTTAAATCTGTAACGCCAGGCCAAATGGTCGTCAAAATCGTTCATGACGAAATTGTCGAAATGCTGGGTTCAGATGCAGACCCGATTAGCCTAGCCTCAACACCGCCTGTTACATTGATGATGGTGGGCTTACAAGGGTCTGGCAAAACAACCACAACTGCCAAAATTGCTAAGCGCTTAAACGAGAAACAAAAGAAAAAAGTGCTGATGGCCTCGCTCGATGTGAAGCGCCCTGCGGCACAAGAGCAACTTCGCCAATTGGGCGAGCAAATCAGCGTTGATACGCTTCCCATTGTTGCTGATCAATCACCCGTAGACATTGCAGGTCGCGCGCAACAAGCTGCAAAGCTTGGTGGTTATGACGTTGTTATCTTAGATACCGCTGGTCGCACGCACATTGATGAACCGCTCATGGTTGAGATGGCGGACATCAAAAAAGCTGGCGTGCCACACGAAATCTTATTGGTTGTGGATTCGCTTACAGGTCAAGATGCCGTGAACTTAGCCAAAAGCTTTGACGAGCGCGTCGGTATTACGGGTCTTGTCTTAACTCGTATCGATGGCGATGGACGTGGCGGTGCTGCACTTTCTATGCGCGCTGTTACGGGCAAGCCAATTAAACTAATTGGTACAGGCGAAAAACTTGATGAACTAGAAGACTTCCACCCAGGGCGTATCGCAGACCGTATTCTTGGCATGGGCGATGTCGTTTCCCTAGTTGAAAAAGCTTCGGAAACCATCGACGAAGAAAAAGCTGCCGCAATGGCTAAGCGCATGCAGAAGGGTGAGTTTAATTTAAACGACCTGTCTGACCAGCTTGACCAAATGCAAAAGCTGGGTGGCATGGGCGGCATCATGTCGATGTTGCCTGGCATTGGCAAAATGAAGAAACAAATTGATGAAGCTGGCCTTGATGATTCCATCTTCAAACGCCAACAAGCCATTATTTCTTCCATGACCCGCAAAGAGCGCAAAGCACCAAAAGTGTTAAATGCCAGCCGCAAAAAACGCATCGCGAGCGGCTCAGGCTCTACCGTTCAAGAAGTAAACCAACTCCTCAAAATGCACCGCCAGATGGGTGACATGATGAAGAAGATGAGCAAATCTGGCATGGGTGGCATGATGGGCGGAGGCGGAGGTCTTGGCTCTATGATGGGCGGAATGGGCAAAGCCGCACTTGGCAAAATGGGCGGCGGAATGATGAACAAACTAACGGGCGGCGCAAACCCAATGAGTGGCATGGGCGGAATGCCAGGCGGTGCAGGAATGCCTGATCTTTCCAAAATGAGCCCGCAAGAAATTCAAAAAATGGCGCAGGACATGGGCATTAAAGTGCCGGGTGGCAAAGGGCCAATGGGCGGGGGTAAAAAGCGATGAGCTCTCAGATGACACCACAAGAAAAGCTAAATCAACACCGTGGCTCGATTGATAATCTTGATGCTGCACTTATTCATATTATGGCTGAGCGCTTCCGCGTAACCAAAGCAGTTGGTGCGCTCAAGGCTGAAAACGATTTCCCGCCGTCTGATCCAGACAGGGAAAAAAGACAAGTGACACGTTTGCGCGAATTAGCAACAGACGCAAACCTTGATCCAGACTTCGCTGAAAAGCTTTTGAACTTTGTAATTTCAGAAGTTATTCAACATCACAAACAAGCTCGCAAATAGAGCGAACCAAACAACAGATTTTTTAAGGAGAATACCAACAATGGCAACTAAAATCAGACTGGCCCGTGGCGGCTCAAAAAAGCGTCCTTTCTACTCAATCGTAGTGGCAGACGTTCGCGCACCTCGCGATGGTCGTTTCATCGAAAAACTAGGCACATTTAACCCACTGCTTGCAAAAGATAACGAGCAGCGCGTGAACATGGACCTTGACCGCGTAAAGCATTGGTTGGGTGAAGGCGCACAGCCAACAGACAAAGTGATGCGTTTCCTAGACGAAGCTGGCATCCTAAAGCGTGAGCCACGCAACAACCCAAATAAAGCTAAACCAGGCAAAAAAGCGCAAGAACGTATCGCTGAAAAAGAGCAAAAAGAACAAGACGCAAAAGATGCTGCAGAAGCCGCTGAAGCAGAAGCAAAGGCAGCCGCCGAAGCACCAGCTGAAGAAGCAGCACCAGAAGCTGATGCACCTGCAGAAGAAGCTAGCGAAGAAGCAAAATCTGAGTAATTGCTTTTTGATAACTTATGATATGAGACGGGTAGCAATGTTTTGCTGCCCGTTTTTATTTGAAAGACATATATGACTGAAACCAAAATCCTGCTCGCCCAAATAGGCGCACCCCATGGCATCAAGGGAGAGGTTCGCGTGAAACCTTTTGGCGAGCCTGAGATGTTAAATCAATATGGCAAGCTGGAAACCAAGGACGGGCAAAAGTTCAAAATCAAACGCATGCGCCCGCAGAAAAATATGATGGTCGTCAAGTTCGAAGGCGTGAACACGCGCGAAGAAGCCGAAGCACTTAATCGGGTTGAGCTATTTGTCGATCGCGCGAAACTGCCTGAACTCGAAGAAGATGACGAGTTTTACGTTGAAGATTTAATCGGCATGGATGTATTGAATGAGGCAGGTGAGCATATAGGAACAGTGCTGACTGTGCCAAATTTCGGCGCTGGCGATATGATTGAGATCAAGCCAACCAACAGCAGTTCAACTTATTTCCTACCTTTTACTAAGCAAGTTGTGCCGCAAATTAATTTTGAAAAGGGCAGCCTTACAGTCATACCCCCTTCTGAAGTAAGTGAGCACGATGAAGACCCTTCGACAAGCTCAGGGTGAGGATGTTATGTTCTTGTATCAAATAGTATGGGTAACTCTCATCTTGTGTCTAATATCATGGGCAGCCCTGATCCTGTGTCAAATAATATGGGCAGCCCTCATCCTGTGTCTAATCATATGGGTAGCCCTCATCCTGAGCCTGTCGAAGGACGTGGGCGGAGTAAAAATATGACTTATCGCGCCTCCATCATCACGCTCTACCCAGAAATGTTTCCAGGTTCGCTCGGCATGTCACTGGCGGGCAATGCGCTTGAGAATAAGACTTGGGCTTTAGAGACCACAAACTTGCGCGACTTTGGCAAGGGCAAACATGCAAATGTGGACGACACACCAGCAGGCGGTGGCGCTGGCATGGTCTTACGCGCTGATGTCTTGGCAGAAGCAATCGATAGCACAACAAGCGAACAAGACACCCGCCCTCGCCTGCTTATGTCACCACGTGGTAAACCGCTTACACAGGAAAAAGTCCGCGAGCTTTCAAAAGGTGAAGGTGTCGTAATTATCTGCGGTCGTTTTGAGGGCGTTGATGAACGCGTCATTGAAGCACGTCAACTCGAAGAAGTTTCCATTGGTGACTATATATTATCTGGCGGTGAACCAGCCGCAACTATTCTGCTTGATGCAATCGTGCGTTTGCTCCCAGGCGTCATGGGCAATGAGACAAGCGGTGAAACCGAGAGCTTCGAAAACGGCCTACTAGAACACCCGCACTATACCCGCCCAGCCGAATTTGAAGGCAAAACCATCCCTGAAGTTCTCACCTCTGGTAATCATGGTAAGGTAGATGAATGGCGGCATGAAAAATCAGTTGAGCTGACTAAGGCAAGACGTCCAGATTTAATTTGAAGTATAGGCCAATCTATGTATGTATGTTTTAAATAAAAATTAACAACTAATTAAAAAGGCACTTCTTATGAAGTATATATTTTATGCAATAATGGTTTTATTTTTTTGCACAAATGCATCAGCTCAACAAATTAATAGGGGGCTGTCCCAGATAACTACGATAAATATTGTTTAACCCATTGGTTCAATTGC
>CAZCUN010000088.1:0-6250 GCA_964502215.1 uncultured Rhizobiaceae bacterium
TCCTCATTATAAGAAGACAGTAACAGATTCACACGTTTCCACACAGCCTCGGCCAGAAGCGACCTAATCTAGATAAATATCTAAGGTCTGCATTAAGCTAACTTTGTCGTTTAAGTTTTAAAACCTGCTAGAATTTTTACTCAAAGCTGCCGTTCACTGTTAGTATATATTTGAGATTTAAAATCTAAAGCAGATCTCTTAATAGGCTTTCTTCATGTATATTATCATGAGAATATAAACCACTGACAAACATTTCAATTATGCATTCTAGACGCAGCTTGAATTGCTTTATCAGTCAATTCCAAATCTTCATTTGTAAGCGCCAACGATGGATATGTTTTGCCAGGTGATTTAAATATTCCATTCGCTCGCAGGATTTTATTAAATTTAGCATTGGTATCTGCATCAGCTTTTAATACGTTGCGGTAATTACGAACTTTTTTATCTGTAAATACGATATCGAAAAGTGTTTTATCACCAGCTATCTGATGGGCAACACCTGCATTTGACAGGTGTTTTTCAAACATACCCATCAATTGAGTGCCGAGTTCCCGTAAAGTCTCATACATATTTGGGCGTCTCAGGACTTCGAGAGTCTTTAATCCCGCAGCAGAGGCAACTGGATTTCCTGAAAGCGTACCAAGTTGCATCAACCAATGATCCGCACCAACTGTATTCTTATCAAAATGGCGCATGATATCTTCTCGACCAACAATCGCTGCTAGTGGGAAACCACCACCAATAACCTTTCCAAGTGTAGCAATGTCTGGCGTGACGCCATAAAGTTCTTGAGCTCCACCATAAGAAAAACGAAAGCCAGTTACGACCTCATCAAAAATAAGAACAACACCATGTTTGTTACATTCTTCTCTAACAGCCTCCAAAAACCCTGGCTCTGGTGGAATGATGCGCTGTAAAGGTTCAACGATGATGCCAGCAATACTTTTGCCGTGCTCATTCATAAATGAACGCAAAAACTCAATATCATTAAAAGGAGCTGCCCAAACTCCATCACGCACGGCTTCAGGAATACCAGCAGAATCGGGAACAACTTGGGGGTAGTTTACAAGTTTTGAAGGCGCGAGACTCATTTGAGCTTCAGCACTCATTCCGTGATAGCCACCTTCGAATTTAAGAATTTTCTCCCGCCCAGTAAATGCACGCGCAAGACGCATCGCATACATATCTGCTTCGCCGCCAGTAGAGACATAACGCAATTGTTCTGCACACGGCACAGCTCGGCAAATTTCTTCTGCCAACTCAATACCAAGCGTATTATTAGCAAAGAAGGTCATACCCTTAGGAATTTGCTGAAAGACTGCTTCTTCAACTTCTTCGTTTCCGTGACCCAGCAACATAGGCCCTGAACCAATGAGATAATCGATGTATTCATTGCCATCTTCATCCCAAACTCTAGAACCTTTTCCTTCACGAATGATAATACCTGGATCAAAGTTACCAAATCCAGCAGCGGGCAAAACTGCTTTTGCACGTTCTTTCCATTCTTCTTGGGTATTAATACGGTTCATTTTTTAGCCTATTCCAAAATTGAGATTGGTTCGCCTAGTAAATCAAGGTCAGGTGTTATGCCTAGCCCTATGCCATTAGGTGCATTAATAGTTCCATTGCTTCGAACTGGAGCATCTGGCGCAATACGAGGTGCAACATAGCCTGATAAGTCACAAGTATTCAGTAAGAAACGCGGGTCAGTCGAAGCTGCTAAATGTAAAAGTGCAGCCGTTGTAATGTCCGATCCCCAAGTATCTTCAACACACATTCGAACACCCATATATAAGCAAAGGTCACGAGCTTGTCTGGATTTAGAAATTCCGCCAAACTTAGAAAGCTTGATGGCCACTGCATCCATGCACCCCATTTGATAAGCTTTCAAAAGACTTTCTATATCATGGGCATTTTCATCCAGCTTCATCGGAAGACCTGTAGATCTTTTTACTTCAGCACATTGCTCAATGGTATCGCATGGCTGTTCCAACATTATATCCAGATCAGAAACAGCCCGCGCAACACGCGTAGCATCTAACCTTGTTGCACCGCAGTTCCAGTCGCCATACACAAGCGGCCCATCGCCAACAGCTTTACGAATTTTGATAAGACGCTCCACATCATTTTGCCAATCATTATCAGAACCCAACTTCGCTTGAAATTGACGAATGCCTTTCACATATTCTTCCTTGGCAATCCTGGCCATTTCATTGGGCTCAACGCAAGTAATCGAATGATAAAGCGGAAGTTCGTCCTGTCTTTTTCCACCCAAGAGCGCATAAAGCGGAAGGCCAGCCTTTTTTGCAGTAATATCCCAAAGTGCAATGTCTATTGGAGATTTTGCATAACGGTGATCGATTAAGTACGCATCAAGCTTTGCCATAAGCGCTTCTGCGCCCAAAGGGTCTTGCCCGAGTAACATACTTGCCATTTCTTTTATCGCAGGCAGAACGCCATCTGCATAAGCAGGTAAATAATGAGGTATTGGGCAGACTTCACCCCAACCAGAAATACCTTCATCCGTATCAATGCGAAGAATAATTGTATCAACAGTATCGCAGGTTTTACCACCCGCCATATTATATTTGGTATGGCTGGTTAAAGGTTGTTTCCAAAGAGTAAGCCGATTTATCTTCATCAACGCATCTCGTAAACTGCAACAGGCTTGCCCAGTGCACTTTCATCAGGCTCTACACCAAGACCTGCCTCTTCTGGCAGATGTAAGTGCCCCTTGATGTTTCGTGGCCCCTTGCCATTAGCAATATCAACCGTAAGCATATCCTGACATGCCCATACTGCGTGGCAATTGTCATCGGGGATGGTTGCAGCTAGATGAAGCGCCTCTGTATCAGCTAATACACTTCCCCCTGTTGCCATGACAAACATATCAATGCCATGAGCAAGTGCTATATCCCGAATGCGCGCTGCTTTTGTTAAGCCACCAACACGATTAAGCTTTATACCAAAAACTTCTGCTGCTCCATTTCTCGCTGCACGTGCTGCGTCTTGAAGGGTAACCAGACATTCATCAAGTGAAACTGGGCTTGCATGCTTGTGGCTGATTGCTTCGATATCATCTAATGTTTCACAAGGTTGTTCAAACATTACATTCAAATCTTCGCAACTGCTCATAACACGCAAAGCTTGTTGCCTTGTCCAGCCACGGTTAACATCATAAAGAACAATTTCCCCCGTTTTTCTGATCGCTTCCACATCGCGAACACGAGCAATATCGCGTTCAACATTGCCGCCAATTTTCACTGAATGCGCTATGTAACCGCGAGCACGATAACGCTCTATCACTTCACGTGTTTCTTCAACCGTTTTCGCACCTACGGAGGATGCAATTGGTTTTGGCGTTCTAGAACCACCGCCCATTAAATCTGCAATCGGCATGCCTGCTGCTTTGCCAGCAATATCCCAACAGGCCATATCGATAGGCGACTTGGCATAAAGGTGTCCAGGCAGAGCTATATCCATGGCGCGCTCCACATCAAGAACCTTGCGTGGATCAAATCCCATGATGAATGGAGCCATTGTCTCAATACCAGCTCGTATACCAGGTCCATGCGCGGGAACATAGGTATGCCCCCAAGGCGTACCCTCACCCCAACCAATTAGACCTTCATCTGTTTCAATTTTAACAAAGGTCGCATCAAGCACTTCAAACTTTAACCGACCTCCAGACAACCAATATGGGTGTTCGAGCGGTAAATTGACTTGATAAACGGAAATACGATTTATTTTCATGATCTGAACACCTTTTAACTATCTGTGCGCGGTAAAAAACTTTGTGGATCGTAAGCTGCTTCACCAAGTACTTTTGCTTGTCGAGGGTTGCCTGCAACAATCACTTCAAGTTTGGTATCAGGCACTGCTGCTTCTGGTTTGATATATGCAAAAGCTAGAATTTTTCCGACGCTATGACCGTAAACAACTGAAGCTGTAGAACCAACAACCTTGTCATTTAAAAGCACAGCCTCACCACCATGACCGTCTTCAATACCATCTGGTTCAATTTCTAGATAAGCGCAAACCCAAGGAAGGTTTTCAGTCTTTGCAAGGGTAGCTTCTTTCCCGATAAATTCTTTTTGCTGATCGACAAACCGCATGACATCGGCCTCAGGCAAAGTAACTTCATTGGTCAATTCACCTGCGCCTTTAAAGCCTTTTTCCATTCGTAATATGTTCATGGCGAATGAACCATAGTCTGTAATGCCATGTTCAATACCAGCATTCCAAAGTGTATTGTAAACATCTAAACAAGCATCATTTGGCATGTGGAACTCCCATCCTAACTCGCCAGCATATGACATTCTGAAAGCCCATATTTTATGACCTGAGATTTCAATCTCTTGCCCTGAAAGCCAACGAAATGATTTATTATCAAGCAGTGCATCCGTACACTTGGCAAGCACATCACGGGCACGAGGGCCATTAATCGTTAGAGCTGACCAGCTTGATGAAAGTGCTTCGATTGATACGGTTTCATCTTCTCTATTTTGCTTGAGATGATCTAACAAACGTTGCTCAAAGAAAGCAGCACAAACTAGATAAAATGCGTCCTCTGCCATTTTAACGACTGTTGTTTCTAACTCAATCCGACCGCGCTTATTGAGCATATGCGTAAGACCAATTGAGCCTATATTTTTAGGCATTTTATTTGCTGTTAAACGATCAAGCAGTGCATGCGCATCTCGTCCCTTTACCAGAACCTTTGTAAAAGCCGTTACATCCATAATACCAACAGCCTCACGCACTGCTTTTACTTCGTGAGCAAGAACGTCGTGCACTTCGTTTCTGCGAAAAGAATAATGATCTTTTTGTTCAACGCCATTACGTGCAAACCATCTAGGACGCTCAAACCCATAAACCTCTTCATGCACAGCGCCTTTTTCTTTTAACACTTCATGCAGAGGTGACGGTTTTATCGGGCGGCCTTCTAAGCGATTAAAATGTGGGAAGGGAATTTCATGACGAAGACAGTAATCTTCCTTTGCTTTTATAACTTGCCATTCTTTATCAGCGTAAGCGCCAAAACGACGAGGATCATAATCCCTCATAGAAATGTCTGCTGCCCCATGTACCATCCAGCGAGCAAGTTCACGCGTAAGTCCTGGCCCCCAACCAATACCAATTTGTGTACCGCAACAGCACCAATAGTTTTTAACGCCAGGAGCAGGACCAATAAGCGGGTTACCATCTGGCGGATGAGAAATAGCACCGTGTACTTCTCTTTGAATTCCCAGTTCTGCAAAGATTGGCATACGGTTTAGACTCTCTTCCAACCAAGGCATGACGCGATCATAGTCTGCTTCAAATAATTCGTTTTCTGATTCCCAAGGGCAATGATCTTCCCAAACCGTATTAGGGTTTGATTTTTCATAGATACCAATCAACCCCTTTTTTTGTTCCATACGAATATAGCCAGAGACTTTTTTATCGTCTCGAATAACAGGAAGTTCTTTTTCTAAATTCTGAAACTCAGGAACATTTTCTGTAACAAAGTAATGGTGTGTCATGGAGGTCATTGACAATTGAAGCCCAGACCACTCTCCCATCTGGCGCGCATAAGTACCACCAGCGTTTACAACATGTTCGCAAGTGATTGTGCCTTGTTCAGTTTCAACGACCCATTCTCCATTTTGAGCTTGGGTAATATTTGTGGCTCTGCAACGACGAATGATTTTGGCACCTAGCTGACGAGCACCAATTGCCATCGCGTTTGTTGGACCTGATGGATCAACATGACCATCATCAGGTGTGTGAAGCGCACCTATTACGCCTTCTAAATTGTAGAAAGGATGAAGTTCTTGAACTCGGTCTGGGCCTACTAACTCAATGTTAAATCCAAGTGCACGCCCTACAGATAGAGTGTGACGCAACCAATCCATTTCATCTTCGGTATAAGCAAGCCTGAAAGAGCCGCAGCCATGCCATGTAGACGACTGACCAGTTTCGGCTTCTAATATTTTTGAATAGAGATCGATGTTATAATCGACACACTTACCTAAGCCAAATGAACTGGTCGAATGTGTTATCTGACCCGCCGCATGCCATGTGCTTCCGCTAGTAAGCTCTGCTTTTTCCAACAGTACAATATCCGTCCAGCCTTCATGTGCCAAATGGTAAGCAATACCGCAGCCCATAATGCCACCACCCACAATGACAACTCTTGCTTGCGTTGGAAAATTATTTTGGGGCTGTCCCAGATAACTCAAAAATGGGTTATCAATATGGGTATGAG
>CAZCUN010000089.1:0-5650 GCA_964502215.1 uncultured Rhizobiaceae bacterium
AATTGAACCAATGGGTTAAAAAATATCTATCGTAGTTATCTGGGACAGCCCCAAATAAATTAGGAATACTCAAATCTGTGTATATGAGTTTTGGATGTTGCATAAAAAAACAACGCAGTCTCCTGCGCTGTTTTCGTTTTAGATATTAGGTAAAGTGGCAATCCAGGGTTGTTAGCCTAGGGATGGCTTTGCAATTGCCACCTTAATTATTTAGCCTCTTGAGAATTCAGGGTAAGCTTCAACACCTACTTCTGTTTTATCAAGGCCGAGTGCTTCTTCTTCTTCGGAAACACGGATGCCGACTGTTGCTTTAAGGGCAAGCCATAGGATGGTTGAACCAATCACTGTGAATGCACCGTATGCAAGGATGCCGATTAGTTGTGTGCCCAAGCTGGCATCGCTGTTTGAAATAACGACAGCTACTGTGCCCCAAATTCCTGCAAGCAAGTGAACTGGAATTGCACCAACAACATCATCTATTTTAAATTTATCGAGCATTGGTACTGCGAAGACTACGATTGCACCACCGATGCCGCCAATGATAATTGCAAGTAGTGGACTAGGCATTAGCGGTTCTGCTGTAATCGAAACTAGACCAGCAAGCGCACCATTAAGCGCCATTGTGACGTCGATTTTCTTATATAAGAACTGCATCAATATCATCGCAACAATCACACCACCACAAGCCGCAAGGTTAGTGTTGATGAAAATACGTGAAACATCAGATGCGTTGGCATTATCACCAAGTGCAAGTTGTGAACCACCGTTAAAGCCGAACCAACCCAACCAAAGAATAAATGTACCCAGCGTTGCCAATGGAATGTTTGAGCCTGGCATTGGCACGACGCGACCATCTTCAGTGTATTTACCTTTGCGAGCGCCAAGAATAATAGCGCCTGTTAGTGCCGCCCAGCCACCAACTGAGTGTACGATTGTTGATCCAGCAAAGTCTGAGAAACCCATTTCTGATAACCAACCTGCACCCCACTGCCATGAACCAGAAATCGGATATATAATGCCTGTAAGGATAGCAACAAAGATAAGAAACGGCCAAAGCTTGATTCGTTCAGCTACTGTGCCTGACACAATAGATGCGGTTGCAGCACAAAAGACCATTTGGAAGAACCAATCAGAACCAACAGAATAATCGCCTTCATTTACTGCACCAGCAGCAGGCCAGCTATAAGGTTCAGCCGTTCCAATATATCCGCCATCAACACCCGTGTACATTAGGCTGTAACCAACAACCCAGAACATAATGCCTGAAATTGAGTAAAGAGCGATGTTCTTCAAACATTGCATTGAAACGTTTTTAGAGCGAACAAGCCCCGCTTCCAGCATGGCAAAACCAGCTGCCATGAACATAACTAAGAAGCCGCCAATCAGAAATAGCATTGTGTTGAAAACAAAAGCAGTTTCAGCCTTAACGCTTTCGATCGTAGCTTCTTGAGCTACAGCGATATCAGAAATAACTGCACTTGCAGCTAATGCCGATCCCAATAAGAGTAATTTGTATTTTAACATGATTATTATCCTGTAATATTTAGTAAGCTTAAAGTGCTTCAGAGCCGGTCTCGCCTGTGCGAATGCGCATTGCTTGTTTGAGGTCGTATACGAAAATTTTGCCATCACCGATTTGTTCAGTACGAGCTGCAGTTGCAATTGCCTCAACCGCGGCTTCTGTGACCTTGTCATCTACCGCTAATTCAATTTTGATCTTTGGTAAGAAGTTGATTGCATATTCTGTCCCGCGATAAATTTCCGTATGGCCTTTTTGGCGTCCATACCCCTTTACCTCAGTTACGGTGAGACCTTCTACGCCCACATCACTAAGCGCTTTTCGCACCTCGTCTAACTTGAACGGCTTTATAATTGCCATGATGATATTCATCGTTTTTCCTTCGGCTAAGTTGCAAGTTGTTAAAATTGGGACAAGAAAAATGATCTCAGCCCACCCAATATAAAACTACGCTTTGACACGGTGAGTTGTCTGCTGTTAGTTTCGAGCATGGGTGATGCAAAAAATGCATCACTTTGAATTTCACTTGGTGGAGAATGATTCATGCGGCATTTGCTGCCCTATAAATATGTAGAAGAAATTGCCAAGGCAGGCTCTATACGAAAAGCTGCGGAAACATTGGCGATTACACCCTCAGCCTTAAACAGAAGGTTGCTTACAATAGAAGACGAATTAGGTGTTCAGATTTTTGAGCGTTTGTCAGTTGGTGTTCGTTTAAATACTGCTGGTGAAATATTACTTGAGCACATCCGCACACAAATGTCTGACATGGAGCGTGTTAAATCCCAAATTGCAGATTTATCTGGCCAACGCAGAGGTAATGTATCAATCGCTGCAAGCCCAGAAATAATGGGAGGTTTTCTTGCTGGTGAAGTTAAAAAATACCAGGCAGAATTTCCAGGAGTAACTTTTCAGGTTCAGCAAAAATTCAGAGGAGATGTTGAGCGTTCATTAATAGAGCACCAATCGGATATAGGCATTGTTTATGAACCGATGAAACTTGCGGACTTTCAAACCATTTTTAATATTCTCCAACCTGTGTATTGCATAATGGAGAAGGAACATCCTCTTGCATCCAAGAAAAGCTTGCGACTTTATGAATGCGCTGAATTCCCACTTCTTTTGACAGATAGAAGCTGGGGTGTTCGTAATTTACTTGAGCAATCTGCGATTAGATTAGGCTTAAATTTACGTGCTGTTATTGAGTCTGACGCGCGTGGTTTTTTGATAAATTATGAGCGTGATAAGAACCAACTATCTTTTGACATACCAATTAATATTCCCAAAAATTTAGAAGAACGTGGCATGATCGCGATACCAATTAATACGTTGGACGTACAGGAGGGGTTTGTTTTTATTGGTCATCTTAAAGGGCGAACAATACCAGTTGCTTCCGCAAGGTTTCTCGAACAAGTAACAACACAAATAGCGGGGCAATTCGGATGACTGAAGCTGCTTTGGAAAAAATTGAATTTCTCGACTGCCTTTCTATCAGTGAACAAAAAGCTTTGCGATCAAAAGCAGAAACAGTTGCCTTAAATGCAGGGCAACATTTGTTCCAACAGGGCGATGATGCAAATGCTTTTTATATCGTCATGTCAGGAACTATGGGGATTTTTCTAAATCAAGAAATAGATGAAAAGGGATCAAAACGATTAGTTGCGCTAGTAAAAAAAGGCGAGACTTTGGGGGAGCTTGCTATCCTTGATGGGGATACGCGATCTGCAGATGTTGTCGCGCTTAGAGACAGTGAATTATTATGTATAAGGCGAGAGCAATTTGAAGGGTTGATAGAAAAATACCCCAAAATTTCTATTACAATGAGCAAAATATTGGCGGAGCGCCTGCGCCAAACGACAGCCAATCAGGGCTTGCGGCTACGCCCAAAAGTTTTGACTTTTATTGCAGCTTCGCCAGGAATTGATATCGTTGAGATTGCAAATAAACTTGCAAAGACAGTCAAAGGTGATTGTGGTGAAGATGTCTACGTTCAGGAAGGGAAAACACCTGACTGGAGTAATACAAAGCTGGGTGAGTTAGAAGACCAATATGATTTGATCTTTTTGTGTTGTCAGCTTGGTGAAGAAGAGTGGATGCGCACATGTGCAAGGCAAAGTGAACGTATTTGTTTGGTAACTGATTTTAGTACGCAATCTTCAAATGAAATTTCTCGTAAATTTTTGGAAGTGCAGAATGATCATCAAATGGTTGATCTATTCATTCTTCATGATGATATTGAAGCCTGTCCTATTGCAACACAAGATTATCTCGACAAGATTGATGCCAATCGATATTTTCATATCCGTAAATCAAACGATAGCGAATGGCATCGCTGGGGCAGGGTGATAAATGGGCGTGGCGTTGGCTTGGTTTTATCTGGCGGCGGCGCGCGTGCTTATGCACATATTGGTGTAATCAGAGCCTTACAAGAAGCCAATATTCCAATAGATTTTGTTGCAGGTTCAAGCATGGGGGCTATTATTGCTGCTTGTTTAGCGATGGGGCAAACATTGCAAGAAATGGAGCAAAGCATCCGCAAGTGCTTTGTTGAAACAAATCCTTTGTCTGATTATACGTTGCCGCTGCAGGGGCTTGTGGCAGGCAAAAAGGTAGAAAGATTGTTGCGAGAAAATTTTGGCAAGCTTGAAATCAATGATCTTTGGTTGCCATATTTCTGCGTCTCTACAAATTTAACAACGGCTAGTCCGCATTTACATAAGCGCGGAAAAGTCTGGCGCGCATTACGTGCGAGTATTTCACTGCCCGGTGTTTTGCCCCCTGTGATAGAAAAACATGGTGTTTTGGTTGATGGGGGTGTGATCAACAATTTACCGACAATTGAACTTGCACAAGAATGTTTTGGTCCAATCTTAGCCATTGATGTTTCAAGAAACCTTGGTATCACGCCCGAAAGTTGGACAGAACAAATAGAACAACCTTTGTGGAAGCGCATGTTCCGTCCACCACTTATTAGCTTGCTCATGCGAACGGGTACGGTCTCTGGTGATGACCAATATAGGGAGCAAACAGAAAGTTCTTACGCAACCTTCTATCCACCCTTAGGTGAAATCGATATACGAGACTGGAAAGCCTACGATGAAGCTGTAGAGTTGGGCTATAAATATATGAAGCAAGAATTAGAAACGAATGTTCATTTGAAAGTAATGTGTAACGTTTGCAATCAAACTTGAATGGCTCTTATTAAAAAGACGCACCACCCAATCCAATTAAATGTGGGGCAAATTAGTATTGGGTGGTGCATGCTGCCTTATTATAATCAGTAAACTTAGTACGGGAAAGTAAAAGCTTAAAAATCGATATTATTGGCAGTCTTGGTTTTAATATTTATTTTGGTTTTGCAGCTCTCAAAACAGGGTAGAATTGAGTGAATACAAAATCATCAGCTGCACTTGATTCGTGACATGCATTACAAGATTCAGCAGGGAAAGCTGTAGCTGTTTCTGCATACGGTGGTGCGTTATGGCCGAATGAGAAGTAAGCCCAACCGCCCGGCATATCACCAAATCTTTTGCTGTCTTTAACAGTAAGTTCTAGCCCAGCAAATTCACCTTGCTGATAACCTCGACCCGAAACTTCTGTAGTCGAACCGATTTCATCATTGTCATTTTGTCTAATCAAAACAAGCTCTTTTGCAAGCTGTGTTCCTTCCGCCCACGTACCAGTTTTTTTCCAATGTGCATAAGCTGATGGTTCTACATATACGTTATGATATTCAGGGAAAGGAGCTTTGCCATCATTAAGCGCATTGGGTGTTAAAGGAGAGCCAACAAAAACCCATTCGCGATATCCAACAGGCTGAAGAACTTCGTTTCCTTCTTTGAAACTAGCTTGATTAATTGTGCTATCTTGAGCTGTTGTAATAGTGGCATGTTGCGCAGTAAATGTGGCTGCAAAAATAACAGCAGACGCACCTACCAGTAAAGATTTTATTCTTGACATTTTTCTAGTCTCCTTCGATATCTTCAAGATATTAACATTGATGTATTAAGTTTTTCACATTATATGGTGCAGTAAGTTATTGAAAATACTCAATAGCTATTGCGCTATAATTAAAGTTGGGGCTGTCCCAGATAACTACGATAAATATTGTTTAACCCATTGGTTCAATTG
>CAZCUN010000090.1:0-5571 GCA_964502215.1 uncultured Rhizobiaceae bacterium
ACAATCACTTTATGTGATCGTTTCTGTGGCCCAATATTGCACTGCGTTTTACACTGAAGCAAATGACATTACATCATTTACAGCAGCACTTGATGCAGCGCTTGCATAATGACTGAGTATTACACAAGAGATCAAATTGATGCGATGGCTAGTATTCTTGGTGATCGCATCAAGGAGAGCGCAGAACAAGCCCAGCGCCTTCCATTTATTCAATGGAGCTCTGGCCGTTTTTATATGGAGACGACAACAGGCACACGTTGGGTAGCTGATAGTGATGACAATTATGGCGCTAATTATTATCAGTTTGCAGAACCTTCTAGTAATAATCGCGCCACTCCAATTGTAGAATGGGAACACCGAGGTCTGCCAGTTATACCGGGGCAAACGGTGACAGGGCTGATTATGAAAGCCCGAGTTAATAATACGTCTGTACCTGATGTTGAAATGTCTATGGTAGCAAAAAGACCAGGTAGTATTGCGCTAGCAAATGACGGCATAAACTCAGACACAGAAGTAAGCTACGACACACTTTGGCATGACTTTTGGATGGCTGGATCATCCAGCACAGGAGATTTTGGCTTACCCAAAACAGGTAATCAAACGCATGATCATTGGCGTGTTTGGAGTTTTAATCACCCAGTAACAATGCCAACTGAACTTAGTATTTATGTGCGTCCTTCTGCCCAGCAAACTACCAGAAGATATTTTTTAGCAACCTATGGATGGATAGTTGAATAATGCCTTCGCTTGAACACTTAAAACTGAAAGCAAATCGTGAAATCAAGTTAATCCACAAGGACACGCTTCAAGAATTAACGGATGATGCAGAACCAGAAGAACGCGATACATGGTTCTTAAAAGAAGAGCCTGCCATGATGTTCCTTGCAGGAAATACGGCTGATCCAAGAGTTCTAATGTTCTTAGTTGAGACGAGCATTACAGGTGACGACCCTACAATATTTGCCAATTACATTTTAAAAAAATCAGGCGAGTTTCGTTATCTTGCTGCTATTGCTTCAGGCTTAAGAACTAAAGCAAAAAGAGCCGTTGCAGCAGCACAAACAAAAGAGCAGTTAGCCTTAACAATGGAAGCAATACATGCAGCAGCTGATGAAGCAATCATGAACATAAGAAAGGCTCAAAACAACACCACCTAAAAGAGTGGTCTGGTGCACAAACACCAGACGATGGGCAAGTATCTGAACCCAAGCCCAACCAGCAGACATTCAAGAATAACCACCGCACCCATTTATCTCCTGAAGCCAGAAGATGGGGCATGGTGACTAATTCTCTGAAAGAATGAAATGAAAGATATTAGATGCGCCTCATGTCGCGCATTATTGTTTAAGTCTAGTAAAGAAGAAACAAATAATGTAATAGAAATCAAATGTCGGCGATGCCGTTCATTGAATATATTGAGGCCGACAGAGCCCCCACCAGAACGCCCAAAGGAGCGTCAAGAAAGGTGAGACACGGTGTGGCTCTATATACCAAAACAATACACGGAATATCACTCTGCGCTGGATATGGCGGATTGGAGCTTGGTATCACAATCGCAGAACCCCAATATAGAACTATCTGTTTCGTCGAGCGGGAAGCACATGCTGCAGCCACTCTCGTGGCGAGGATGGAAGACGAGGCGCTGGATGACGCGCCTTTATGGGACGATGTTAAAACCTTCGACGGCCACCCTTGGAGTGGCAAAGTTCATATCCTCTCTGCAGGCTATCCATGTCAACCCTTCTCTTTTTCAGGGCTGCGTAAAGGAAAAAAAGACCAGCGCCATCTTTGGCCTGACATTGCTCGAATTATTAAGGAAGCGAAACCAGAAATCTGCTTCTTTGAAAACGTTGAAGGGCACCTCGATTTGGAAGCCTCCGAAGTCATCGAAGAATTACAAGAAATGGGCTTTAAAGTTAAAGCAGGATTGTTTTCAGCGCTCGAAACAGGAGCGTCACAGCAGCGTCGCCGTCTCTTCATTATGGCCTACTCCAACAACAGTTCTATGTGGATGCAGGGTGCATCTAGAGTTATCAAACAAAGGGTTAAAGTTTCGAAACGACCCTACGCAGAATGGCTCTCAGATTGGTTTAGGGAAAGCTGCCCGACAGTGGACGTTGATCTATCTCATGGTAAAATCGACGAACGCAACCCAGCTAGGGGACTTCAAATTCCAATTTACCCGCCAGCTCCATATCAATTTGGACGTTGGAGCGAGATACTCGAAAGGAGACCTGATCTTCAACCCGAACTTTTCGGATTGGATGATGGGATGGCCAGTCGGGTGGAGAGATCCAGAGCAGCAGGTAACGGAGTGGCAAGCTTGGCTGCAGCGTATGCGTGGCGAACTCTCAAAGCTGCCCATGTTAGTGATTTAAGTATCTTTGAAAGCTATTTGAATAGACTTTAAGTGGCTTTCAAATAATTATTTTGCTCTAAATCCTAATGTCAAAAATCCAGTTTCGCGCGTCACGCTACATAAGTCATTGATTTTGTTGGTAGCGGGAGAGGGACTTGAACCCCCGACACGCGGATTATGATTCCGCTGCTCTAACCACCTGAGCTACCCCGCCAAACCGAGAGATCTGTTTAAGGATCTATGAAAAAACAGCACTTTGAGTTATTCAAAAAATGCTATCTGGAGCGGTTATTAGGTGTATAAACGCGCGCTGTCAAGAAAATCTGTATGCTTAACTTACAATTTATTTTATTGCAGCTTTTTAAAACAGCCATTGCCATATCAGCGGTAATAAAATGGCAGTCGCGAGCGCGTTTAATCCCATGGCAAGGCCTGCAAATGCACCTGCCAATTCACTCACCTGAAGCGCCCTAGCCGTTCCTATACCGTGGCTAGATGTCCCCATCGCAAGCCCTCTTGCAGCCATATCTTTTACGCCAATTAAATTGAGTATAAGCGGACCAAGCATTGCGCCCATGATGCCTGTAATAATCACCAGCACAGCCGTGAGTGAAGGTAGCCCACCCAATTGTTCAGATATACCCATGGCAACTGGAGCGGTGACGGATTTCGGTGCAAGCGAGATCAGCGTATTCGTAGAAGCTGATAATAAATACCCTACCCCAACAGCAGATAACATGGCGGTTATAGATCCCGCAATAATGCTTACCGAAATTGCCAAAGCGGATCGCTTAACGCGCTCAAACTGACGATATAGCGGTATCGCAAGGGCAACAGTTGCAGGCCCAAGCAGGAAATGTACAAATTGCGCACCATCAAAATAATCTTGATAGGAAGTGCCTGTAGAAAACAAAAAGCCAACCACCAAAATAACCGCAATCAAAACTGGATTAAGAAGCGGCTGAAAACCACCTTTTCGGTAGATAAAAAACCCAATTTGAAAAGCAACCAGCGTAAGCGTTAAATGGGCAAGCGGACTGGCGCTTAAATAAACCCATATATCTTGAAGGTTATTATTCATCGCGCTGCCCCTCCCCACCTGGCTTCATCCTATGATCATGAAGATTTCCAAGCTTACGCATCAAAAGCGCAGTAACGACTACTGTAAGAGTTGTACTGACAACAAGTGCAAGACCGATCGCCAACATATCATCGCCCAATAGCTTGAAATGAAGCATAACTCCAACACCAGCGGGCACAAATAAAAGCGATAAATGGCTCAAAAGCCCATCCCCAACTGCACCAAGGTCATCTGGAATATATCCACGAACAAGCAAATAACAAAAAAGCAAAACCATACCAATAACCGGCCCTGGCATAGGAAGCCCAGTCGCACTAATGATAAACTCACCAACTAGCTGGCAAACAAAAATCAAGGTAAGATAATTCAGCATATTTTATCCCTAACATTTACAAATGCATGATAGCAAAAGCTTATCCAAAGCCTATTGAAGTGTACTAGCTATATTTGCATATCGTCGCTAGGGTTCTGCTTAACTGTTAAAAACAATCAGATAAAGCCTGTTTGATAGGAATAGGTTTTATGCGCCTAATTCAAGCTAAAATCTAACGCAAAAAAAAGCCCCACGTAAAACGTAGGGCTTTCTGCATTTATTTATTGTTATGTTGCTATTATCGAGCGCTCTGCTGTAGAGCACGCAAATCAGCACCTTTAACTGTAGTAGTTGCCAAAGTCTGTTGAGCTTCAGCGATTGCACGATCAAAAGCTTGTGTTAGTTGTGAGTTACCACCACCAACAGAACCTTCTGTAATACCAGCATTACTTGCTGCTGTAGGGGTTGTGCTTACTTCCATAGTATTTTTTCCTTTTAACTCTAAATAAAGCGAGCGGTTGGTCATCGCATGTTAGAAACTTACTACACAATTTAAGAATAACCTATAGGCAGTAACTACTTAAGTAGTGAAAAATAATTTATAGTAGTGAAAAATAATTTATAAGTCATTGTTTTATATATATAAAATTTAATTACACATATAGTTCAAGTTTAATTGAATGTGATAAAGTTTCATACATCATATCATCATACCGCTCTGTATTATGATCTGTATTTTGATCTGTATAAAGCTTGTGAAAGGCTTTTTCCCCATCGAATAGAATGGTGACCTCTTATGGCTTTATAGAAAAGCTAATTAGATATGATACCTCTGTATCACCAACAAGATACCCACCACATACGCTCCAGGCTAATTGCACAACACTCTGCGGTAGAATGATCTTACTAAGGCATAAAAAAACCTCCAGAATTACTTCTGGAGGTTTCAACGATGACCAATCATTTCAGCTTTTCGACTGAGATGGAAAAGGCCTATTGGCCTTTCCCGCTAGCTTTTGTTTCTATCTTAGAATTCGCCGTTAGCGAATGCTTTAACTTGCTCAACAACACTAGATGTTTCATCAACTGCTGCACTTGCATCACCAAAATCACCACCAGAGATTAACTCTGAGATTGTATTCAATAATGCAGTTACATCACTCAATAAAGCAGTTATTTCTGTTGAACTAGCTCCTGAGTTAGCTGTTGACGGAACGTCATTAGCAGGTCTGTTTGTAACACCTTCTGGCAAGCTAGGAGCTTGTGTAGAAATACTAGCAGGTCTGTTTGTAGTGGCTCCTGCTGGTCGACCAGGTAGTTGTTGTGCAATACCACCTTGTGGTAATGAGTTAGTCGATCCACTTGGTGAAGCGGAAGAACCACCACTCAGACTGCTCAACAACTGTTGAAGTACGCTAGCAATTTGATTTAACAGAGCAGACACATCATTTGATGCCGCTGCACCAGCGCCTAGACCAATGTTTTGGTTTGCCGCTGTAGTTACTGTGTTAATCGCATTGTTTACGTTAGTTTGAACACCAGTCTGTGCTGCGTCATCACGGCCTTTTCCGCCGCTATTACTTCCAGCAACTCCTTGGATACCCTGAACACCCTGGATACCCTGAACGCCTTGGACGCCCTGAATACCTTGAATGCCTTGAGCACCATCATGGCCTTTTTCACCTTTAGCACCTGTTGCGCCAGTTTCACCTTGGATACCTTGGATACCTTGGATACCTTGTGCACCAGTAGCGCCTTTAGCACCAGTAGCACCAGTTTGACCTTGGATACCTTGGATACCCTGTGCGCCTGTTGCGC
>CAZCUN010000091.1:0-5348 GCA_964502215.1 uncultured Rhizobiaceae bacterium
GAACCAGTGACCCCTACAATGTCAATGTAGTGCTCTCCCGCTGAGCTAATCGCCCATTTGGCGTGGGTTTTGTTCACGCTAAGTGGTTTGGTGCATACACCATAAAGTAACGGTGTCGTCAATCATATAAAACTGAATTAGTTTGAAATAGTTTGCTTATCAGGCAGCTGCCAGCATTTTTTCTACTTCGTTTACTAGGTCGCGCAGATGGAAAGGTTTTGATAGGACTTTTGCATCTTTTGGAGCGTCAGAGTCAGGGTTGAGTGCTACTGCTGCAAAGCCTGTGATGAACATGACCTTCATGTCTGGGTCAATTTCAGTTGCACGTCTTGCTAACTCAATCCCATCCATTTCTGGCATCACGATATCTGTTAAAAGGAGTGTGAAAGGCTCTTCGCGCAATCTGTTATATGCGCTGGCGCCATTATCGAATGCGATAACATTATATCCAGCTGAATCCAGCGCTTTTTCAAGAAAGCGGCGCATATCGTTGTCATCTTCTGCAAGCAAAATTTTTGTCATTGGATTTTTTTGATTTCCATAAGTCAATTGATTCTATGCATTTCACAATATTTTGGTAAACATCAGGTGAATACATCGAAAATATGTGTTTGAATGATATATATGATTTTTAGATTCTTTTATCAACATTGAGTATTTTATGGCTTTTGGCTTTGATCTTGAAACAAATCCTGCATTTGAATTCTTCGAACCAGAAGATTATCGCTCGCCATTTGTCATAAACTCACCCCACAGTGGGCGAATTTATCCAAGTTGTTTTGTTGAGCAATCGCGGTTAAGTAATTTGGCGATTAGAAAATCAGAAGACTTTTTGGTGGATGAGCTGGTTGCAGGTGGTATGTTACACGGCATTCCAATGTTAAAGGCAAATTTCCCCCGCGCTTTTTTGGACGTTAATCGCGAACCTTATGAACTTGATCCACGAATGTTTCAGGACAAATTACCTGATTATGTAAACGATCGTTCCATCAGAGTTTCAAGTGGTCTTGGTACGATTGCCAAGATTGTTGCTGAAGGGGAGCATATTTACTCAAACAAACTGCGGGTTGAAGATGGGCTAGCACGGATTGAAAAGCTCTATCGCCCTTATCATGGATGTCTTAGGCGCTTGCTTGCAAAAACGCATGTTAAATTTGGCTACTCTGTTTTATTAGATTGCCATTCGATGCCTTCTAATGCAGGGCAGGGTGTTTATTTGAAAAAACCAGATTTTGTTTTGGGTGATCGATTTGGTAGTTCGTGCAGTGCAAACATAACGCATACTGCAAAAAATTTATTGCAGCAGATGGGGTATGTTGTTGAAGTCAATAAACCGTATGCAGGTGGGTTTATTACAGAGCATTATGGCAGACCTTTAAATGGACTGCATGCCTTACAAATTGAAATAAACCGAAGCTTGTATATGGATGAAATTCGTATGTTGCCAAATGCTGGCTTTGATGAATTTGCTAGTGATCTAACCGTATTCTTTAAGCAATTAACGGGCTTGCACTGGGGTGATTTACAAGGATCACAACCCTTGGCGGCGGAGTAAGTAATGGCCTTTAATGTGCGTGATGATGCAGGAGAATTAATAGCGTTTTTAAATGAGCTTTGTAACCTTGCACAAGTGGAAACACTAAGCAGGTTTAGGCAGCGCGTTGAAATAACGAACAAGTTAGAAGATGGATTTGATCCTGTTACTGAGGCTGATAAATCAGCTGAGCGGGTTATTCGGTCAGCTATTCTTGAACGGTTTAATGATCACGGTGTGTTGGGCGAGGAATATGGCGCGACTAATCCTGAGGCTGACTATCAATGGATTATAGACCCAATTGATGGGACTAAAGCTTTTATCTCGGGGCTACCAACTTGGGGCACTTTGATTGGGCTTTATCACAAGGGTGAGCCATTTGCTGGTATTATGCATCAACCTTTTACGGGCGAGCGTTATTATTGCGATGGTAATACGAGCGTATTACATCACAACGGCCATACGCAGTCGCTTGCAACTTCTAACAATAAAGCATTAAGTGATGCGATACTCATGACTACATCACCTGCTTTTTTTAGCGATGTTGAATTTCCTTATTATAAAAAAGTTGAGAAGGCTTGTAAGTTGCCGCGCTATGGTACGGATTGTTATGCTTATTGTTTGCTAGCAAGCGGGCATATTGATATAATTATGGAAGCTGGTTTGAATTCTTACGATATTGCAGCTTTAATTCCTATTGTGGAAAAAGCGGGTGGCGTTTTTACTAATTGGCAAGGTGGCAGTGCTACTCAAGGCGGGCAAGTGCTTGTTGCGGCCAATGTAGAACTTCATAAGCAAGCATTAGATGTGTTAAATTCCTAACTTTAAGCGTCTGAGCCTGGAATGAATGCATCAAATGCTGCGAGTAATTGCTCTCTAAAAATATCGCGTTCTTGTAGGAGTTCATGCTGAGCGCCGTAGATTGTGAGCGACTTACCAGATCTTAATTTCCGACTAAAATTTTCAATCGCTTTATTGGAAACAATCCGATCATTGCCTGCACTAATTAGCAGTGTTGGAATTTTGATTTTCTTGCAAAAATCAATGTCGTTGACTTCTTCCATTGTACGACAGGATGCATAGACCCAAGCCGCTGTTGGGCCGCCAATGGTTAGATCTTCAAACTCTTTTAAAAACTTTTTATTTCGTTCAAAGCGTTCTGGGTCAGAGCTATGAATATTGCCTTCAAAAGGTTGCTTTACACCAGAAGATGCGCCGCCTGCCATATACATTTCACCTAGGCCAAACATACATAAAGTACCAGCAAGCATTTTCACCAATGGTGCAGATATGGGTTGTTTTCCCAATCCCAAAAATGGTGCTGCTAATACCATTCTTTTAATAGAATTAGAAAACTTTGGCGCAGAAAGAGTTGAGATTAAAGAACCGGTTGAATGTGCAAGAATGTAATAAGGTGCTTTGCAATCTGGCAGAGCGACTTCGTTCATAATCGTTTCAAGATCTATGGTATACTCGTTAAAGTCATCAACGTAGCCACGTCTTTTGTTTTCTAGTAAACGGCTTGATCCACCTTGCCCACGCCAATCAAAACTGATGGCATCAAAACCGCGCTCACGTATATCAGTTACTGTTTCATAAGTACGTTCAATGAATTCTGAGCGGCCGTGTAAAATTAAAACAGTGCCCTTTGAAGGCTTTTGGGATGCCTCCCATCGCGCAAAACGTAGGTCTTTACCATCAGGTGTTGTCACAATTCCTGATACAGCGCCTTTTGGCATCGGGTTGTATGGTGGGTTCTTCAGAAGCACTTTTTATGATCCAATTCTTGAATTCAACTCCTTCAATACCCAAATAATAGTCAGGACGCCAGACGGGTTCTAACAAAATATGCTGTTGCCCAGTAGGGAACAGCTAGAAAATGGAAAATTTGCCACAAACGCTAAAGTCGCTTTAAGGAGGACATTATTATGCGTAACTTTGATTATTCACCCCTATACCGCTCAACTGTTGGTTTTGACCGCTTGTTTTCACTGTTGGACAGTGTCAATCAGCCAGAGAATACACCAGCCTATCCGCCTTATAATATTGAACGTACTGGCGATGACAGTTACCGGATCACAATGGCTGTTGCAGGCTTTTCTCAAGATGACCTTTCAATAGAGGCAAAGCAAAACTCACTTACGATTACTGCTGAACGCAATGAAGAAGAAACGACTGAAAATGAAGTTTTATTCCGTGGTATTGCCGCGCGATCTTTTGAACGCCGTTTCCAGCTTGCCGATCATGTGGAAGTTAAGGATGCAAGTCTTGAAAACGGACTGCTCCATATAGACCTTGTGCGCGAAATTCCCGAAGCTATGAAGCCAAGGAAAATTTCTATTGGCGCTGCTTCAAAACAGATTGAAGCGAAAAAAGTAAAAAAAGCTGCTTAAATCTAACAAGATTTTACACGTGATAAAGGCATCCAATCTGGATGCCTTTTTTATATGCTTACTTGCTGAATATATCGGCTAGTTCATCAATATGATTTTGTTGCGTTACAAAACTTGCGACCAAGCGATAGACTTGTTCATTTTCTGAAACTTCATCTTCCATACCTTTAGGAGTTGGGAAGGGATGAAAGCGCGCACCTTTTTCAAGCCAAGTTTTTGCTTTTGATTGATCAGCAATAAAGAAGACCTGATTGGAATCACTTTGCCATGCTGGACGAACATGATTTGAATTTCTTATGGCTTTTTCTAATTGCGCGCCCATTGCGTTTGAGTGTTTGGCTAGTTTTTGCCAAAGGTCATTTTCAAAATACGCTTCAAATTGCGCGCTTATAAAGCGTGTTTTAGAAAATAAATGACCAGATCGTTTTCGTATGAACTGAAAATGTGACAGTAAATCACGATTGAAAACAACAAGAGCTTCAGCGCACCAGCAACCATTTTTTGTTGCTCCAAAGGAGACCATATCAACACCACGTTTCCATGTCATTTCTGCAGGGGTGCAATCGAGCTTGACCATGGCGTTGGCAAATCGTGCGCCATCCATATGAAGTGGGATGTTATGTTTTTTGGCGACTTCAGAAAGTGCTGAAATTTCATCTAAGCTGTAAACGGTGCCAGCTTCTGTCGCTTGGGTAATGGTGAGCATCGTTGCTTGGCCTAGGTGGTTAAACTCTTGCGAGTATGCACTTGCAGATTTATCTAATAGATCTGGGTCGATTTTGCAGTCTTTACCGCCTACAGGTGCTAGCCGACCGCCACCGGATAAAAACTCTGGGCCGCCACCTTCGTTCGCAATGACATGCGCTTCATTATGGCAAAGAACGATGCCGCCTGGTTTCATGGTTGCAGCAATTGCTAGAGAATTGGCCGCAGTTCCTGTTCCGACAAAAAAAACGGCACATTCTTTTTCAAAAATATTATTAAAGTGGTTTTCAACAGTTTTATCGAGATCACTGTCCCCGTAAGCGACTGCTAGGCCTTCAGAATGGCGCATTAGTGCTTCTGAAATTTCTGGCGCAGCTCCTGACCAATTGTCACTACCAAAGATCATATCTTTCTCCATTTGCAAGAAAAAGTAGATTAACTAAGTGGATTTTTAAAACAAGAAATAAAACGACCCAACTTCAATTTCTTGAAGCTGGGTCTTAATTGACAAGAACCTACTACACTAAATCCAAGTTAGCTAAACCCATCTCTGGGGCAAAGAAATAGATCGAGTTTGTGAAGATTTTGATAGCATGCTACCCGCCAAAATAGAAAAAGCACATCGTTCGACTTATCAGCCGAATGATGTGCCCCATAAAAAAATAGGGGCTGTCCCAGATAACTCAAAAATGGGTTATCAATATGGGTATGAGAAG
>CAZCUN010000092.1:0-4556 GCA_964502215.1 uncultured Rhizobiaceae bacterium
CATACCCATATTGATAACCCATTTTTGAGTTATCTGGGACAGCCCCAAAATTATTATTGTTGTTGAAGTTTTTGTTCAAGCTGTTGTTTCAATAACTCTTCTCTAGATTGTGTCGTTTCTTGTTCAAGAGGCGCACCATCATAGGCCGAAGTAAAACCTTTTAATGTAATGGGTACTTTGTTTGGCTTGCTTTGAAAATTCAAGCTTGTAACCTCTAAACCACCACCCGCTTTAAATATTTGTACGAGTTGGTCATTTAGTACTGCTTCAGCAGCACAAACATTTGGTCTGCAATACGCATAAGGAATATTAACTGCACGTTTTCCATCAACTTGAATTTGAATGCCAGGAGGTAAAGAGCGACCTGTTGGAACGAGCACACGAAAAACACTACGCTTTTGTTCACCAGTAACCTGAATAAGGTTTAACGATGTAATCAGTTGATTACCTTCTCGAGTAAGAACTCTAAACTGTACATTGCAAACTTTGCTGTTTTGAACATCATTGCATACTTTAAACCAACCGCTAGCAGTGATATTGCCTTGCTGTTGCGCATTGGCTGAGAGAGATGTCATTGCAAAAGTAGCTGAAAGAACTAATGCTGTTTTAGTAAAAAAATTCATTTTATATCGTTTCCATAAAGAATTAAGCATTATTTACTGCGCAGTTCCCTGCTCTTTAGCAGCATCAAGTGCTTTTTGAAGTTCACTTTGAGCGGACTCAGCTTTTTTCTTCAACTGCTCTTCCAAGGCTTTTTGACGCTCTACCAAGTCAGACTGTTTAATAGGCGCACCGTCATATGCAGCACCAAAGCCTTCTAACGTTATTTTAATAGGGTTTGGCTTGCCTTGGAAGTTTGTAGACGTAACTTCTAAAGATGAACCCGTTCGTAAAACCTCAACAAGTTTGTCATCCAGATCTACTTCCGCAGCGCAAATGCGTGGCGTACAAAATGATAGTGGTATTGGTGTCGGTTTTTTATCATCAACCTTCATAGTGACACCAGGGGGTATAAGACGATCAGTCGGGACTGTAACTTGGAATACGCGTCTGTTAACACCGCCAGTTATCTGGGCTAAATTTATAGAAGTAATAACCTGACCCGTAGATGCGACCGCTTGGTATTGCACGTTACAAATTTTGGTTTCACCTTGGTCATTACAAGCTTTATACCAACCATTTGAGGTTGCTGCCTCTTGGGCAAAAGACGGTAATGCAGCAAGCATAACGCTACTTACAAAACCAAAAGCACTAATATTTAAAGTATTTTTCATTAAACGCCCTTTGCGTTTTGATTTCACTAAAAAACAAGACATACGTCTCACACGAGAATTACGCCCAAAATTAGACCAATGGACTAAAGCTCATTACAAACAGGAAATAAACGTAAAAACATAAAATTGCTAGAGCCTAAACACCTATTTTATCGGCTTTCAACAAACCTTGTGCTAGATTTAGTTTATGAAGATTCGCACATTACTACTTACTTTCGTTACGCACATGGGGCTTAGCCTATTGGCATTAATGGTGTTTTTATTATCACCTGTGCTAAAAGCTGCCGCAGAACCACAGCACGCAATCGCCATGCATGGTAAACCAGCATTGCCATCTGATTTTGCTCATATGCCCTATGCAAATCCAAATGCGCCTAAAGGTGGCAAAATAGTTCATGGGGTAATGGGCACATATGATTCCGTAAATCCCTTTATTTTAAAAAGCTTCAGAACAAATGCGCGCGGTACTTATGATCCTTTGTTCGGTCACCTCGTATTTGAACCTTTGATGTTTAGAAGTAGAGACGAGCCTTTCACATTCTATGGATTGATTGCAGAATTTGTGGAGATGCCTGAAGACCGCTCTTGGATAGAATTCACCTTAAACCCAAAAGCAAAATGGTCTGATGGCAAGCCTGTAACAGTGGAAGACGTGCTTTTCAGCTTTGAATTATTAGTTGAAAAAGGCCGCCCAACCTATGCTGCGCGGGCTAAGAAAGTTGAGAAAGTTGAACAAACTGGCGAACGCAAAGTACGCTTTACGTTTAACGAGCTTTCAGACCGTGAATTTCCACTCATTATGGCGCTTACACCAATACTACCCAAGCACGCCATCGATTTTGATACATTCGATCGCTCAACCCTTGAGCCAATGATAGGCAGTGGCCCTTACACGATGGATCGCATTAATCCTGGTAAAAGCATCACCTTTAAACGTAACTCTGACTACTGGGCAAAGGACATTCCATCACGAGTTGGGTTTTCCAACTTTGATGAAGTGAAAGTTGAATACTACCGCACGCAAACTGGCCTTTTCGAAGCCTTCAAGAAAGGCTTGTTTGATACATATGCAGAAAATGATCCTTCTTCGTGGGAGCGTAATTTTAATTTCCCTGCGGTGCATAATGGCGACGTTATCAAAACAGAATTTGCATCAGGCAATGCAAATAAGATGTTTGCTTTTGTTTTCAACACTAGAAAGCCAGTATTTAATAACCAAAAGGTTCGTCAGGCGCTGATCCAGCTATTTGATTTTGAATGGGTGAACAAAAACCTCTTTTTTGGCAAATACAATCGCACAGCAAGCTTTTGGCATGGCTCGGAACTTTCCTCATTCGGTGTACCCATTAGTGATGCAGAAAAAGCAATGCTTGGCCAATACAAAAGCCAGATCAAGCCAGAATTGCTAGACGGCACTTACGCTCCCCCTATCAGCAATGGCAGCGGACGCGACCGCAAACTCTTACGCAAGGCAGCTAATTTATTAAAACAAGCGGGTTATACCATGCGGGATGGTAAGCTTTTTGGTAAAGATGATAAACCACTAGAATTTGAAATCTTAACCAGAGGTCAAAGGCAGGAAAAACTAGCCATCATCTATCGTCGTTCCTTAGAAAAGCTTGGCATAACTGTAAGCATTAGAAATGTTGATGATGCCCAATATCAGCGCCGCACTAAGAAATTTGATTATGACATGGTACTACAAACTTATACTGCGTCGCTATCACCTGGGGTTGAACAGATTGGCCGCTGGGCAACAACTTCAACCAACCTTGATGGCAGTTTTAACTTTGCAGGCGCTAATGACCCTGCCCTTGATTATATGATCGATAAAATGTTGCAAGCCAGATCGCGCGAAGATTTTGTCACAGCCGTTCGTGCCTATGACAGACTGTTGATTTCAGGTGATTATCTTGTTCCGCTATACCATTTGGATCAACAATGGCTAGCTCATAGAAGCTATATAAAGAAACCAGAGAAGACCCCACTTTACGGTTTTCGCCCAGAAACTTTTTGGGACGGTCGAATTCAATAAAATTAAAGATAAGAGATTTTAAAATGGCTGAAAAACAAAAACTAGAAATCGATGTTATCTCAGATGTGATGTGCCCATGGTGTTACATCGGTAAAACCAATTTAGATGCAGCCATTGCGCAAATGAAAGATTTAGACGTCGAAGTACGCTGGAGACCTTATCAACTAGACGGAACGTTACCAAAAGAAGGCATGAGCCGCGCTGATTATCTCAATAATAAATTTGGTGGTGAAGCAGGTGCAAAAGAGGTTTACGGTCGCATAGAAGACGCAGGCAAAACCTTAGGCATAGATTTTAACTTCGGCGCAATGAAAGTCTCTCCCAATACCATGGACGCACATCGCGTAATCCGTTGGGCTGGCGGACAAAGTTATGAAATCCAAAACAAACTGGTCGAGCGCCTCTTCGAACTCTTCTTCTTGGAAGGCGGTCACATCGGCCTAGACGAAGTATTATCCAAAGCCGCGCAAGAAGCAGGCATGGACGGACAAATAGTCGACGACTTACTCAAAACCGAAAACGACAAACCAGAAGTAGCCGCAGAAATAGACCAAGCCCGACAAATGGGCATTACGGGCGTCCCGTGTTTTGTAGTCGATAATAAATTCGCAGTAATGGGCGCACAACCTGTGGAGCAATTGGTTGCAGCAATGGAACATGCGTTGGGTGAGCGGGATAAGGGTTAGGCGAGCTTAGGTTTTAACTACGTCCTTTTTGATTAGCTTCAAATTTTTCCCATACGTGCATTCGACCTTTTTGGCGAGCATCAGCAAGCCATAATTTTTTACGAACATTATGCACTTCAAGCTTTTTATAAACTCCACCAGAAAACTTAGGCCAATCTATCGCCATACCAAGCTTTACCATTTCAGCAGAAAGATCACTTCCATCAGGCAAATAACATTTTGCAACAGTTCTTCCATGAGTATCTTGCTCTAAAATCTCAGCCCTAATAATCTGACCTTTGCATAAAGAAACCAACGCCCATTTTGATTTCTGACCATAAGGATGATTTATTTCTGGAGCATCAATACCAAATAGACGAACCTGAATTTTATTAATTACAATACTATCACCATCGATAATATAAGCCTTACCCTTAAGAGATTCTCCATTAAGAAGAACTGTTGTATTTTTAGAATCAAAAGGTTCAGGGTGTTTTTGGTGTCTTGTTTTATGTTTTTTAATTTTCTTTTTGGGGCTGTCCCAGATAACTCAAAAATGGGTTATCAATATGGGTATGAGAA
>CAZCUN010000093.1:0-4504 GCA_964502215.1 uncultured Rhizobiaceae bacterium
TTGCCCCACGATTAAACCAACACCACCTGCAGCTGCATGAACCAGCACCGTGTCGTCTTTCTTTGGCTTATAACAATCATGAATGAGGTAATGGGCGGTTAGACCTTTTAGCATGGCGGCTGCTGCTGTTTCATCAGATACGCCCTTTGGAATTTTGACCAAACGATCAGTGGCAATTATACGGTGCGTACAATATGAACCACCTGGAATGGTATAAGCCACACGCTCACCCACTTTAATGCCTTTGACACCAGCGCCAATGGCTTCCACCACACCAGCACCTTCACACCCTAGAATGCATGGGTAACCACCCGGTGCAGGGTAGAGGCCAGAGCGTTGGTAGATGTCGATGAAGTTCATGCCAATGGCAGTATGGCGGATAAGCGCTTCGCCTTTTTTGGGTTTGCCTAGTTCGATATCACGTTTTTTAAAAACACCTGCTGCACCCGCTTTGTCAGCCACCATTGCATACGCCATTTTGTTCTCCTCAGAACCATAAATCATATATAAATCTTTAACAGTTTTAGGTAATTTAATACGGTAATACAAGGCATATGAAAGCGTTACATTTGGGTGATAATTTTATGATGTCGCGCGTTGAGCTACGCCATAGAAGCTGATACAAAATGTAAAATTTATATCGTTGTTGAAGTGGACGTATACATGAGCATGCTAGCGAACAGACAAATCTGGACTTGGTTTGAAGGCGAGTGGCATGAAGGCAATCTACCCATCATGGGCGCGGCAGATCATGGCACTTGGCTTGGTACAATGGTGTTTGATGGCGCACGATATTTCGATGGTGTCATGCCTGATCTTGATTTGCACTGCGAGCGCGTCAACGCTTCAACAAAAGCCATGGGCATGAATGTCTGCATAGAAACATCAAAGATTATTGAACTGGCAGAAGAGGGCGTGAAAAAGTTCTCAGGCGATGTGCCACTTTATATTCGTCCAATGTGTTGGTCGACTTTAGGCAGTGAAGTGGCGGTTGATGCTGATCCTGATTCAACGGCCTTTGCATTGTGTATAGAAGAAGTCGCCATGGCGCCTTTTATCGGCACAACGCTTACAACCACGCAATTTATTAGACCGATGCTTTCATCAGCAGTGGTCAATGCAAAGGCAGGATGTTTGTACCCTAACAACGCAAGAATGTTGCAAGAAGCAAGAGCCAAAGGCTTTGCCAACGCGATTTGTTGTGATGCACTGGGCAATGTAGCAGAAACCGCCACGGCCAATATTTTCATGGTCAAAGACGGTGAGGTTTTTACCCCCGTTCCTAACGGCACATTCCTATCAGGCATCACACGTGCAAGGGTCATTCAATTGCTAACGGATGCAGGCGTAAAAGTGCACGAAACAGTCTTGAAAATAGAAGACTTTCACACCGCGGATGAGATTTTCCTCACTGGCAATTATTCCAAGGTCACGCCCGCCATTAAATTCGAAGAACGCGAACTGGAAATCGGTGAGATTACGACCAAAGCGCGAGACTTATATTTTGGTTGGGCAGGGGGCTGATGGCACAACTTGTATCCGTGTTGATTCAATCATTGATCGTTTCGTTTAAACCCCTAATTTTATCAATGAACAACCATTCAGTAAAAAGAGCCACGCCATGATTAAACTTTATTTTCATACGACCCCTAATTCTTTTAAGGTTGCCTTGATGCTAGAAGAGCTTGGGGCCGAGTATGAGACCATACCAGTTGATACTCGTCAGGGCGAACAGCATGGTGATGCGTTCTTAAAAATTAATCCCAATGCAAAATTGCCTGCGATGGTAGCAGATGCAGCAACAATTTTTGATAGTGGCGCGATGGTTCTTTGGCTTGCTCAAAAGTATGATAAGTTTTTACCAAAAGACGATGCGGCATTAGGCGAAGTGTTGAGCTGGTATTTCTTTGTCTCTTCAGGCATTGGCCCTTATTCGGGTCAAGCAGTGCATTTCACCAGATTTCACACTGATAGTGAGTATGCAACAAATCGCTACACCAAAGAAATTTCACGCCATTATCAAGTCTTAGATGATCGCTTGGCAAAGTCTGAATGGCTTGGGTGTGATGAATATACGATTGCAGATATCACAGCTTGGGGCTGGGTACGTGCTGCTGGTTTTGTAATGGACGGTGATGGCGGGTTAGAACCTTATCCCAATGTGCAAGCTTGGTTTGATCGTGTAGAAAAACGCCCAGCAGTTGCACGTGCCAAGGCGCTTGCCGATAAACATGATTTTAAGCCCAACGTCGATGAAGACGCTAAACGCCATTTGTTTCCTCAAAACTATTAGGATGGTTGGGTAAGTTTTATTTGGGGTTTAGGCGAAGTATTTTTACGTGCTCACCCCACATAACACATCGTCGTAAACTCACCTCTAAACTGTGCCACTTCCTTGGCAAGCGATGCAGGGTCATTTGTTGTTAAGCCTCTGGCAATAAGATCTACCAGCTTCTTGGTATGCTCAACTTTTACACCCCAGCGCACAAGTTCAGGTGTGCCGATGCGCAGGCCATTCATGTCACCTTCTACAGGCGCTATGGGTAGACCGATGCCACATGCCAAAAAGCCTGATTTGCGTAAAGTCTTGGAAGCGGCGTGTCCGCCACCGTATTGTTTTGCTTCAATCGCAAATTGGTGGGAGGTGGTGAAACCGTGTTGTTTGCCAAAAATAGGAATGCCAGCTTTGTCCAATTCCTCTGCAAGACTTTTTGATACTTTTACCATTTCATCTGAATAGGCTTTGCCATGGGTTTTCCAATCTAACATGGTGATCGCAAGGCCCGCTGATTTTGCGGCATCAAAATTTGCCGTCATACCAGGGAAGGCAATCGCATCAAGACGCTCTGCCAAGTCTGCTTCATTGGTAACGATTAAACCACCAGCAGGGCCTCCAAGGCTTTTGTAAGTACTCATGGTCATAATATGAGCGCCTTCGGTAAGCGGATTAGGCCATGCGCCACCAGCAATTATTCCGCATTGGTGAGCCGCATCAAAAAGAACTTTCGCCCCAACCTCATCTGCAATTGTACGGATCTCTTTTACTGGGTGAGGGAATAGGTTCAAACTACCGCCAATGGTAATAAGCTTCGGCTTGGTCTTTTGCACAAGCGTGTGAAGCGCATCAATATCGACTGTGAAGCCATCTGCATTAATGGGCGCTTCGATAATATTAACGCCATAAAGTCCAGCACACCCTGCATCATGGTGTGTAACATGCCCACCGATGGAAGCGGGTGGTACGATAATCGTATCCCCCGCCTGACAAATAGCCATGAAGGCATACATGTTTGATAGCGCACCTGATGCCACTCTTATTTCTGCAAATTTTGCTTGAAAAACTTCTGCGCAAAGTTCTGCACAAATAACCTCAATTTCTTCAATCGCCTCAAGCCCCATCTCGTATTTATCACCTGGATAACCAAGGGAAGGGCGTGATCCTAGGCCTGATGCAAGGGCTGCTTCTGCTTTAGGGTTCATTACGTTTGTAGCAGGGTTGAGATTAAAACAATCGCGCTCATGAATTTGTTTATTGTTTGCAATGAGCGTATCAATTCGCTCAGCAATCGTATCTCTGTTAGCCTTAGCAGTTTTTTTTGCCAGTTCTTGAATGTAGGTTTCACACTGTGCTGGAACCCAATGTCGTTTTTCTAAAGCCGTCATGATATTCTCCTGAATCTAAATTACAGGAAATCAAACTATGACCTTGTAAGCAATGAGAAATTTACAAAGTTAAGGGTATTAATCGATCCTCTGTTTTTTATGACAGTTGTTTGGGTAGATATGTATGTTCTTTAGTTTAGCTTATTTTTTGATAGGACGTCTAAACCACATGGCTTTGAGTGTGTCATCACGCAGTACAACAACATGGAAAATTACAGAAGCAACATGGATAACTAGAAGTGCAATAAAAAAAGGTACAAGCATCTTATGTAGGCTTGTAAAAAAGACAGAGGTTTCTGCTCCCAAATATGGAGTGATGTTTGGCATAGGAATAAAACCAAAAAGCATTTGCCCATAATTTCCTGCAGAACTTCCCATCCAGCCAAGCAGGGCGATTGAAAATCCTACTGAACCGAATAACATATGGAATAGTCCAATAGACAAATTCCAAAACCCAATGTTGTTGGTATTCAGTCGGTAATAAGCTCTTGAGAATGCCCAATACACAAAAATAATTGCAATTAAAATTCCAGTAGTTTCGTGTGCGGCATTGATAATACTCCGATTAAAAATTCCAATACCAGACCAACCTGTATCTGCTTGTCGATAACCACTTAATACAGCAACTAAAAACATTGCAGTAATTAGCCAATGCATAATCTTAATCTTGAGTGTTTTTTGTTTCATGTGACAGGGCTTCATATTAAATTGTGCTTTCAATAATTATCATACTCTGCCTGATAATATGCTTTCTGGCGCACTTCAAAAAGGTTTTATGTAAATAATGTTTGGGGCTGTCCCAGATAACTCAAAAATGGGTTATCAATATGGGTATGAGAAG
>CAZCUN010000094.1:0-4341 GCA_964502215.1 uncultured Rhizobiaceae bacterium
ATTGAACCAATGGGTTAAACAATATTTATCGTAGTTATCTGGGACAGCCCCAATTTTAATTCAGTTTTTGTAACTTAAGACGTTCAATTTTGTCTTTTATAGCTAATTTTTTTTGTTTTAAATTTCGTAACTCTGTCTGATCAACGCTAGTTGCCACCTTCATTTTATCAAGTTGATAATCCAACTCTTGGTGACGCAATTTTAAAGAATCAATATGAGATTCAACTGGCATATTTTGCCCTCCTCTTAAGCTAAACGAATGTCCCTGCTCACATCTTGGGTGAATCAAGTTGACCATATTTCTTATGATTTGTCGAATGCCGTGATATAAATTTATGAACATAATTAAATATTTATGAACGTTAAATAGCATGAACCATTTCACATTTTGTTTCTATGATGCTAAAGACTGCGCTTTCCTTTTTGCCAAACGGCAATTCTCAAGGCTGGAACGGTAGAGAAAATGATAAACAAGCAAAGCGACGTCGCCATCATTATGGGCAGTCAATCTGACTGGGAAACCATGAAAAACACGGTGGATATACTCAATGAATTAGGCATATCCAACGATGCGCGCATTGTCTCAGCTCATCGTACACCTGAGCGTCTTGTAGAATTTGCAAAAACCGCAAAAGATGAAGGCTTTAAAATTATTATTGCAGGTGCTGGTGGCGCAGCGCATTTGCCAGGAATGGCTGCTTCAATGACCCCACTTCCAGTTTTGGGTGTTCCTGTACAATCAAAAGCATTGTCAGGCCAAGATAGTCTTTTATCAATCGTTCAAATGCCTGCTGGGATACCCGTAGGAACATTGGCAATCGGTACGCCAGGCGCAAAAAATGCTGCAATTTTAGCTGCTTCTATCTTAGCCCTTAACGATATTGCGTTAGCAAAACGCTTAGACCTATATCGCGAAACCCAAACTAATAATGTTGGCCAAAAGCCAATTGATGGAGAATAATACAATGCTCAAGGTGGGCGATAAAATTGGTATTGTTGGCGGCGGACAACTTGGTCGTATGTTAGCCATCGCAGCAGGTAAATTAGGCTTTAAGACAATTGTTCTCGACCCTCAGCAAAATGCTCCAGCCTTTGAATTTTCATACAAACATATTATTGCAGCTTATGACGACCCAAAAGCCTTAAAACAACTGGCCGAACAAACAGATGTTATAACTTACGAGTTTGAAAATGTTCCCGTAGAAGCATTTGATAATCTATCTGATAAAGTTGAAGTTCATCCAAATACAAAAGCACTTGCAACTAGCCAAGACCGGGTAGCAGAAAAATCTTTTTTCAATGACCAAGGCATCCAAACAGCGCCTTGGTTTGATATCACCTCTCCTGAACTAATTGATGAAGCGCTTAAAAAGTCTGGCGGAAAAGCAATCCTCAAAACCAGACGATTCGGTTATGATGGAAAAGGTCAATGTCGTGTCGACATATCTAAACCAGAAACAATTGAAGAAGCTAAAAAATTAAGCAGTGAGACACCTTGCATTCTAGAAGGCTTTATAGACTTTACTCGGGAAATATCGATTATTGCAGCTCGTTCAAAATCTGGACAAATAGAAACCTATGACGTTGCAGAAAATGTTCACACCAATGGCATACTTCATACCTCAACAGTGCCAGCAAAAATTGATGACAAGACGCTTAAACAAGCAATTCATATCGCTCATCAAACACTCGATGAATTAAATTATACCGGCATCATGGGTATCGAGTTTTTTGTAAATCCGGATGGCGATTTATTGGTCAATGAATTTGCGCCACGTGTTCATAATTCTGGACACTGGACAGAGGCAGCTTGCACGATCTCACAATTTGAACAACACATTCGCGCCGTAGCAGGTGTGCCACTGGGAAAAGCTTCTCGCCACAGTGATTGTGTGATGGAAAATTTGATAGGGGATGACATGAACAAAGTGCCCAATATCCTAAATGACCACAACACATTACTGCACTTATATGGTAAAGCCGAAACACGTGCTGAACGAAAAATGGGACATTTTACAAAAATCTCTCAAAAAACGAGCTAAATACCGCAAATTTTACGCTAATACACACCACCCAAAGCTAGACAAACTTTTCTTTTTTTGTTATTCGTCTCTTTAATCGGCAAACATCCATTGCGGATGTTGTGAATTATTGCCTAACTCTATTCAAATGAAACGGATTTGAAACTTGCAAGTACTTGTACGTGACAACAATGTTGATCAAGCGCTACGCGCTTTAAAAAAGAAACTTCAACGTGAAGGCGTGTTTCGTGAAATGAAGCTACGTAACTTTTACGAAAAACCATCTGAAAAACGCGCTCGCGAAAAAGCTGAAGCAATTCGCCGTACTCGCAAGCTAGCTCGTAAAAAAGCTCAGCGCGAAGGTATGGTTCTAGGCAGAAACGGTCGCTAATTAATTCAATTTGCCTCTTAGTACAGGCCTATTGAATTAATTTGATTTTTGCTGAGTATTTTAAGTTTTTAAACTCAGCCCTTTTTTTGCCAGTTTAGTATGATTTAAGGCGAGGTAAGCTTGAAGGCTGCTTCGCCTTTTTGTTATAGAGTTAAAGATCGATCGGGAATAAATGGATGAGACGCTTTTTGGTAGAAAGTAATATATCGAGACGCATACGCCATACGACAGCATGTGGTTTGATAGTACTAATATCTGCCTGTGCAACTTCTGGCCCAAGAGAACTCGCTGTCGATTTAGACCCAGCGCAAGGTTCGTCCAACAACATTGCCTCCCTTACACGCGTCGTAAATGCAAATCCAAATTCACCACAAGCTTACAACGTACGTGGAAGTGCATTTGGACAAGCGGGAAAAAACCGAGAAGCGATTAATGACTTCTCAAAAGCAATCCAGTTAAATCCAAGGTTTTATCAAGCCTATGCAAACCGCGCATTGATCTATCGTCAAACTGGCGATCCGCAAAAAGCAATACAAGACTACACACAAGCGCTTCGCATCAATCCTCAATATGATGATGCTTATATTGGGCGTGGAAACGTTTATCGTTTCAACGGCAGAACTCAACAAGCATTCCGTGATTATGAGCGCGCTATACAATTAGGCACAACAAACCCGCGTGCCTATCATTCCCGCGGGTTAATGCTACAAGCAAACAACCAACACGATCAAGCAATTCAAGATTTTTCTTCTGCAATATCTTTAGCACCCGATGCAGCAGAACCATATAACGCAAGAGGCGCTTCCTATATCGCAACAAATGATAGTGATAATGCATGGGCCGATATCAATAAAGCGCTCAATCTAAACGGCCGTTACCCAGAAGCTTGGACAAACCGTGGCCTTATAGAAGAACAAAGAGGCAAGCGTAGAGACGCTTTTAAATCGTATTCAAGAGCCGTCGCACTTGATAAAAATTACAGCCCAGCAAAAGATGGCGTTAATAGAACCCGCGGGTAATACGCTTTTTTTATTACGATAAAAATCTAAAACGATTTACTAAAATAACCTAAAGCTAAATCAACAGAGCCTTTTGCAACCATGTTATTATGGTTTGCATCTTCAATTATATTGAGTTCGGCATTATCAGCATCAAGGGTTTGATAAAGCGCTTCACCAAATGAAACTGGAATAACTTGATCAAGCTTACCATGTATCACCATCGTGGGTGTTTTATGGCTCTTTAAAGCCTGAACCGTATCAATCTCATGCTTCAAAAGCATTCGAACTGGAAAGATTGGATGCTTACTCGCAGCAATATCAGAAAGTCGCGTATAAGGTGCTTCTAGCACCAAAGACGTTACAGGGCGATTAGCTGATACATAAGCCGCAACACCCGTTCCCAATGAATGCCCGTATAAAAACATCCAATCATTATCATCAGACTTGTACCAATCATAAACAGCGAGACTATCTTTTAAAAAAGCTTCAGAACTAGGCTCTCCATCGCTTCCGCCATATCCACGGTACTCAACTAATAAAACATCAAAACCATTTTCTTGTAGGATACGGCCACGCTCTAGCTCTGCAGCAGCCAAGGAACCATTGTCATGAAAAAACATAACCTTAGGTGCACCTTCATCACCCTCTAATCTGACATGGCGAAGCGTTTTACCATCCTCAGTCTGCATTTCAGCAAACTGAGCACCATCTGGTAAGTTTTCTACTATTTTCGAGGGTGCAGGAAAAAGCAAATTATCCTGAACTGCATAAAGTATCCCGAGCGTACAAAGATAAACACCAATCAGCAAAACAAGACTGACTTTGATTAATTTACCAGCATTTAACATCGCAATACCCCTACTACGATTATTGATTTGGGGCTGTCCCAGATAACTCAAAAATGGGTTATCAATATGGGTATGAGAAG
>CAZCUN010000095.1:0-4146 GCA_964502215.1 uncultured Rhizobiaceae bacterium
ACAATCACTTTATGTGATCGTTTCTGTGGCCCAATATTGCACTGCGTTTTACACAAACAAATTAATCTACCAACCATTGCTCATGTGGGTTGGTTCCCAAATGAAAACATCAACGCCTTTGCCATGGGGCAATCACAAGACAATGCCCTCTTAGCATTTAGCCAAGGCGCTATTGAAAAACTCACCAAAGATCAGTTTGACGCAGTGATCGCCCATGAACTTGGTCATGTTGCCAATAATGACATGGAGAGAATGACCATTGCGCGTGGCATTCAAGGTTCATTGACTTGGTTTTTACTCTTTCGCGGACTGAAAAAAACAGCAAGATGGATATTTACACCAGTCTCAGAATTAGAAATATTGCGTTTCTCAAGAGCAAGAGAATTCAGCGCAGACAACATTGCAGCACAACTTGTGAGCCCTGATGCTATAATTGGTGCTCTTCAACGCCTAGAAGATGAAAAACCCAACCAACAAAAATCTAACGACCTCGATCTGGTTAAGTTCTCTGCATCATTCAACAGCAAATACATGTCTACCCATCCACCACTCAATGAGCGCATTAAGGCTGTGCAGCAAATCAAAGTAGAGTCAGCACAAGTTGATATACCAAAAGAGCATGAAGTGATTAAGATTGAACCAACCACTGAACCAGAACCAGCAGAAATAGAACTCATTCCCACCTACAAGCCATGGGCTTCGGCTGGGCTTATGAGTTTTGGGAGTTAAATATTGCAAATAAATACATTCTATACAATTTAATAAAAATATCGTATTCATAAAAATAGATGGAAATATTGTTGATAAATTAATGAATAAAGAAGAAGTAAAATTTCAATGGGACTTACTATGCAGCCCGAAAAGGCTAGGGTTTGGTCAAGTTGATGACTACCCGAACAGCTCTGACTCAGTAATAAATGTTTTTCAAAAAGATATAGAAAGAGTTCTGACAAGTTCTGCTTTTCGTAGATTACAAGGCAAAACACAAGTTTATCCATTTCCAAATTCGGATAGCATTAGAAACCGCCTCACTCACACATTAGAAGTTTCATACTTTGGTAGAACTCTCATAGCTATCATCCACAATCGACTAAATTTGGATAATAAAAAAAGCGAAGATTTTCAAGCAATAGTGAATACTGCATGCCTTTTGCATGATATTGGCAATCCACCTTTTGGTCATTCAGGTGAAAGTTCAATCCGTGAATTTTTTAGTGATAAAGATAATATTCAAAAACATGCTTTACTGTCTAAAGCATTCGAAAATAATGCATATAAAAACGATTTTCAAAAGTTTGATGGTAATGCACATGGATTTAGAGTTGCAACATCGCTTGCAGGATGGAGATTAAAAGGCGGCCTTAGACTATCAGCCGCATCGCTCGCATCTATGGTAAAGTACCCATGGAGTTCAGAACATGATGTAGCAATAACAAAAGGCAAATTTGGATTTTTACAAACTGAAGCTGAATATTTTGATAAAGTATTTACAGAGTGCGGGCTTAAAAACATAAATGACGAATCTTATTACGTACATCCATTTGCTAAAATTGTCGAAGTTTCAGATGACACTGCATACCTAACTTCCGATTTACAAGATGCATTTAAGAATGGCGACATCGACCTAGAAGATGTTGTTTCTCTACTTTTAGAATCAATAAATACAGATAAATACCCAATACCTGACGAAGTTGAATATGATGACGATGGAAAAGTTTCTTTTATGAGGTCTGCAGCAGTATCTTCAAGAGTAGAAATACTTCAAGAAAATCTAGTAAAGGCCTTTAGTGATAGGAAATTATATTCCGCATGTAGCGATATCGATGCACTCGATGCTAGCAATCAACGAGCAGAAAAATTTACTCGAGAAATAAGCAATATTCGTCTATATCGCGGCAAAAGGAAAATGCAATTACAAGTACTCGGAGGAAAAATTATTAAATCAATGTTGGAATTGCATGTATCTATGCTCGACAAACTTTACAGGTCATTTCAAGAAAAAATCTTAAATGACTCTGATTACAAAACAAAAACCTTAACCAACATTGGTAATGGCTCAACTGATGAGCAGTATATAGATTATTTAGTTTTAAATATTGATAATTTTGTTTCCAGAGAAGACGCACAAATTTATTACAATATGCCTAATCACATAATTGGAAAAAGTGGATATATAAGGAATATTCTAAAAAGAAGGTATGAAGACCAGTCAATTGACGATAAGACTGCATGTTACGAATTTTTGATGTCTATTGTAGACTTTATAAGTGGTATGACCGACAGCTATATAAACGATTATAATAAAAATTTAACTGGTATATCTATAAAATAAGCTGGCTTGAAGCCAGCTTATTTTATTTATTTCCAAAAATCATAAAGATACTAAGTTCATGAGCAGTTAAATCTTTTACACCACTGCCACCAAATTCTTTCTCTATTCTTCTTAAAGCTGTATAGAACCAATACTCAGCATTTTTATCTGGTCGTTCTCTTTCACACTGCTTTGAGTATTCAATTACTTTTAAAGCTCTTTCTGACAGTGCTAATTCAGCATTATTTTCTTTATGTAAACGTTGTTGAAGTCCCATAGATACATCCTGTTAAATGTTACAGATAATAGAACATACCATGAACATCGTGATTCTGGTAGTTCTTTATTATTGACCAGTATGATTCTGATTAACTCCAGTATTGACCAGTATTAGTATGAGAGTAAAGCCGTACATCGTTATAAAAAAAATAATCACAACATTTTTGCAAAACATGCTTTTATTATCTCAACTAACTGCAATCTTTTAAATAATAAAGCCATATTATTGAAATATCACCGCCTCACATTAATCGCCCCAGCATCAATAGAGTTCTTCAAATGCACGGCATAGTGCTTCTCAATCATTTCGACTGACGTCCGGCAGTTTTTGGCGATTTGATAAATATCTGCTCCTTCAAGCAGTCTAAACGAGATATAGCTGTGCCTGAGCGAGTACATCGTTCTGCGATTGCCCTCACGGTCAAACTTTAAGTCTAGCTTTTCTAATAAGCGATTAAACTGCTTCGTGTGATCTTGTGGGAATACTAAATCGCTTGGCTCAGGGTTATTACGCTCTGTAAGCCGTTTAAACGGGAACACAGCCCCTTTGGTACTCTTACAGTACCCAACACCGCGTTTACCCCTCACCTGTATCAAGAGAATGCTTTCATTCGTGCCTTCATCTTCTATCACCTCAACATCACGGTATTGCAGCACATTCGCTTCATCTGGCCTTAGACCTGTATTTGCCATAAAGAGAACTTTGTCATGGAGTTGTGCAGCGGCATATGCATTACGCGTATTCTCCATTTGCTTAGCGTGTTCACGTGTCGCCGTATAAAGCTGCTTGTATTCTTCATTAGAAAACCATCCACGGTGCGAAACTTTGCCAGAAGATTTATACGGCGCAGAAAAGTCAGGCAGGTATTCTATCCAGCCATGGCGCAGTGCCGTTTTCATAATCTGGCGTAAAGTGACCTCTTCATGATGCAACTGACTGCGTGACGGTATTTTACCTTCTTCATCTGGTGTCATCCGCACCATGCGGTATTCCTGCATCGCACCGCTATTCACTTTCCCAATCGGCTTTTCACCAAAGAAAGGCATTAAGTGATTGTTGATACGCCCTGCGTGGCTCTTCACGTATTGAGCGTTACGCTCACCCGCAGTCATCACAACATATTCTTGCATGAACTTGTCTGCTGCGTCTTTAAACGTCTTATGCTCTTCAAGATCACCTGTACGGTCTTTATCACGCAAACAGAAGTACCAGTCTTCTGCAAACCTCTTAGCTTGGCTTAAATTGCTTTCTTTGGTGCTAATCCGCCTATTCTTACCTGCAAGATATGCTGAACACTGCCACATAGGGCTACCTGAGCGCAGGTAGACATAAGCTTTACCACCAAGAATCGAATGCTTTTCTGACATTAAAATAGCTCCACACACACTGTGTAATTTTGTGTAAGTTGTGTGTAAGCCTAAAATTGAACAGCACAAAATGCAATTCAAACTCTATTACATTGATTTTATTGATGAAAGTGGCTCCCCGGGCCGGATTCGAACCAGCGACCAATTGATTAACAGTCAACTGCTCTACCACTGAGCTACCGGGGAAC
>CAZCUN010000096.1:0-3522 GCA_964502215.1 uncultured Rhizobiaceae bacterium
ACAATCACTTTATGTGATCGTTTCTGTGGCCCAATATTGCACTGCGTTTTACACTCGACCTAAAGAACTAAAAGAAACGCGATTTGATCATTTTAACATCTCTAGGCTTATTTGGAATAAACATAACACCAAGGGATTAAAACTCTCCAAAGCCACGTATGAGTACGCTTACCGATCTGTACCTATACATCCAAAAGTTGCTGAACTTGTACAAAAGCAACGAGAACGTTGGCCTCACTCTGAATTAGTATTCCCATCACAAACTGACCAAACAAAACCCAGAGACAACTTTGCGAAAGTGATAAAGCGTTTTAAGGAACTTGAAGGTGTGCCTTCTCACTTTCAGCTCTATGACATTAAACGTATCGCAATTTCATTAATGCTCACAGGCCAAGGCGTCCGACGGGAGGACGTATCGCACTACGTTGATCACAAAGGCAATCTGGAAACAACAATGATCTATGACTTGGGTTTTGTAGACCCTATGCGCCCTGTTGCTCAGAAGCTTGGTGACCTCTTAGGTGTATAATTTTTACTGAATGTTTTGACATCATTTTAGGGCTATGTCGGAATGAAGTAGCGGCAATTGTGTTGCTCTTCCCTACAATAATGAAAGCTAAAATAATGCAAGCAATGCAGGCTCTTGTCATCATGGAACATGAATTGACTGAACTTTTAACTAAAGCAGGAAAAGTTGCTGCGTTAGAAGTTTTAGAAGATTTTCGCCAAGAGCTGAATCAAGACCCAGTTTTAAAGCATGCAGACCGCTTAAGAAGCTACATAGAAAACCGAAGTTTAATAGATAACCCAAGAGACCTTTGGTCAAATGGTCGTCATATTAGACTGATTACCCCTACTAAAAATGGCAAACCAAAATCCATTGCATGGTTTCAAACGTTTAAGAAAGAAAGCAATCTTAAAAATTGTGTCAATCGCCCCTCACCTGACCATGGCAGATTGCAAGAGTGGTGCTTTGAAGACATTGCAAATGCATGGGATCACTACCACCGTCAACGTTATATGCGACAAGCATAACCAGACTTTCCCTTAATCCTCTTCCCAAGCCCACGCCACACCACAAACCATCGGTCAAGGCCAAAGCCGCCACGCGGTGCGCAGCAGCCTTGAGGGTTGGTTTTGGTGAATGGCATTATTCCAATATGTCAGTTAAAAATAAATATTGCTAATGTGGTAACCTATATGTTACTATAAAAATATATGAAGATAGTAGAATACCTTGACCAATCAGATAACAGTCCGTTTGCGGATTGGTTTGAGAGCTTAGATGCGCAAGCAGCAGCAAAAGTTACTGTCGCCCTTACCCGTATTGAAGGTGGTAACACCTCAAATGTAAAAGGTATCGGCAGTGGTCTAGCTGAGTACCGTATTAATTGGGGTGCTGGCTATCGTATCTATTTTGGTCAAGATGGAAAGACCTTAGTTATTCTACTCGCTGGTGGCACTAAACGCCGACAGCAAAGAGACATCGAACGAGCTCAACAATGTTGGGCAGATTATAAACAAAGAAAGAAGGAGAGCAAATGATGCCACTGACACGTGACTTTAAGGAGACGATCAAAGCCCGCGCTGATGTAGATGTAGATTTTCGTGCCGCTCTCTTGTCAGAAGCAGTCGAAGCATTGCTCGAAGGTGATGTGAGTACAGGTAAAGCAGTACTACGAGACTATATCAATGCAACAATTGGCTTTGATGAGTTAGCAGATGACACAGGTAAATCACCCAAAAGCCTAATGCGTATGCTTGGCGAAAAAGGAAATCCAACGGCAGTAAATTTATTTGCTGTCATTAGCCATTTACAAAAAGTAACTGGTGTTCACTTAGCGGTTCAACCTGCAACCTAAAAGAGGCGCACGAGCGCCTCTTTTTTTATCACAACTAGAAATGTAATAAATCTAAGAAATTTACCAGCATTATCCATGACAAAAAAGTTCAACCTCGCAAGTGATATTTTGAAAAGTAATATGCCTTCGTTAGATGGCACCTATCAACATACGAAAACGATGAGCGAATTAGCTAAAATTAGCAATCCTCTAGAAGATACAATTAAGCAAATAAATGCATTTAGTCTCCGGCAGGATCATATTTTTGAGATGCTTAAACATGCAAACGCTGCATCACAGCTTTCAAAACAACTTGCATCGATCCCTAACTTGAATGATATTTTCAGTGAGATGAATAGCTTTTCTAGACATGCAACTGATGTGTCTAAAGCATTAGAACATGTTCGATTACCTGCACAAGAAGCTTTTGCTCTTGCAGAATTAATGTCATCGAGGGTTAAGGCATTTGATACCATAGCGGCAAGCCAAATTAATTGGACAAACTCACTAGCTTCGCAAATTAAGAACATTAACCGTCCATGGCTCCATCCAGAATTCTCAAACCTTTCAGTTGAAGGTTTTGCTGTCATTTCAAGGATGAACAAAGTTGTTCGTTCTGAAAGTCCATTTAGTGATCGTGCTAGAGAGATTATTGATAAAGATCTAGGACCACCAATTATTATTGATAGTGACGCTGATGCTGATGAGCGTGATGAAGCTCATATTGAGGCAGGTATGAATCCCAGCATAGTAGCAATCAATCCACCTGCATTTCATGATATTCTCATAGAAACTGGTTTTCACTTTAAAGCAGAATTTATGCCCCTACCAAACACTGAAGATGATAGTGATCCGGGACACCTTTTCCATCCTGGTCACAATATGCTTATTAGCTCAGTAGAACAAAATTTAAGAAAACTTATTTCAAGTTTATTGTTATCTCATTATGGTTCAAACTGGTTAGAAAAGAGCGTCAGTGCAACTTTAATTAAGGATTGGCAAGAGCGTAAAGACAAAGCAATAGCTGATGGTGAACCACCATTTGAGCTTCTTCAGTATTCTAATTTTATGGAGCTTAAAGATATTGTAGTTTCAAAAAAGAACTGGCGGGAGGTTTTTGTTATTATTTTTAAGAGAAAAGAACATTTTATTGTTGCAATGGAAAGATTACATCCAATCCGGCTACCACTTGCCCACAGTCGGCCTATAGGTAGAGCTCAACAATTTCATTTAATAAATGAAGCTGCAATAATTCTAAAAGCAATAGGAATTGATATTTTTCATAATTAGTTAATTTTGATTTTTATATATAAAAAGTAGTTTCTATTTACACCTAGAGCGTAAGGCTTTATCGCCCAAAGAGCTTATTCTGTTTTAATTGCCACCACTCTCAACTCATGACCTTTTGCGGACATATTTTCCATAAGTGTTTTGGTAGAAAACTGTATGCGAGATGAAGATCCAAATTTTGTAATTGATGTTTCGGTACCTGCAGCGAGTTCCTCACAAATTGTTTCTGTGGGAGCAACCAAACAAGATGGTAACTATCTTGGTATCGCCCCATTCTCCAATATAAACCCGACGGTTTGCGCCCCAGGCGTTGAAATTTTATCTACAAGCCTTCATGGTGTCAATCGCATACTAAAAAGGGTCCATATCGCGGCGTAACAATGGGCCATTT
>CAZCUN010000097.1:0-3133 GCA_964502215.1 uncultured Rhizobiaceae bacterium
GTTGAACGTCTGCTCCAAGTCTTGATTACTTCACTTCTGCCACTTTCACGGACCTTTTCGGCTTTCTTCAAAAGATAGCCATCAACAAAAGGACCTTTCCAAATAGAACGTGTCACTATGCAGGCTCCCTATCGTTTCTTGCGCTGATGACGTGTGCGCATAATTAATTTATCTGATGCCTTTTTCTTGGCGCGAGTACGTTTACCCTTAGTAGGCTTACCCCAAGGTGTCACTGGGTGACGACCACCTGAAGTACGACCTTCACCACCACCGTGTGGGTGATCAACCGGGTTCATGGCTACACCACGAACTGACGGTCTGCGGCCAAGCCAGCGATTACGACCAGCTTTACCTTTGTTGGTGTTAGAGTTATCCGGGTTAGATACTGCACCAATAGTTGCAATACATTCACCATGGATTAAACGTTGTTCGCCAGAGTTAAGACGAAGAATTGAATATGGACCATCACGACCAACAAGCTGAACATAAGAACCAGCAGAACGTGCAATCTGAGCACCTTTACCTGGCTTCATTTCAACATTGTGGATAATTGTACCCACTGGGATTGAACGCATTGGCATACAGTTACCAGGCTTGATGTCAGCGCTATCTGCAGAGATAACCTTATCACCAATACCTAAGCGCTGAGGCGCAATGATGTATGATAGTTCGCCGTCATCATATTTGATTAAAGCGATGAATGCAGTTCTGTTTGGATCGTATTCAATACGCTCTACAGTTGCAATCATATCACGCTTTAGACGTTTGAAGTCGATCATACGATATGAGCGTTTATGACCACCACCAATATGGCGAGAAGTCATGCGACCTGTGTTGTTACGACCACCAGACTTGGTAAGACCTTCTGTCAACGTTTTGACTGGCTTACCTTTCCAAAGACCTGAACGGTCTACAATCACCAGCTGACGCTGGCTGGGTGTCCGTGGATTAAATTTCTTTAGTGCCATGATCCTGTCCCTTAAAGCCCTGTGGTCACGTCGATGGACTGACCTTCGTCAAGTGTCACAACGGCCTTTTTGACATCGTTTTGTTTACCCTTGATGCCGCGGAAACGCTTTACTTTACCTTTGCGAAGCAATGTATTTACTGCTTTCACTTTAACACCAAATAAAGCTTCAACTGCTTTTTTGATTTCAGGCTTAGTTGCGTTACGTGCAACGTTAAATACCACTTGATTAGACTCTGAAGCCATTGTGGATTTTTCTGTGATTACTGGAGAAACGATCACATCGTAATTTCTTACATCACTCATTTGAAACGCTCCTCTAATGCTTCCACTGCTGACTTGGAAAGCACAAGCTTCTCACGACGCAGAATGTCATAAACATTGATACCTTGAATTGGCAGCACATCAACATGAGGTACATTTTGTGCAGCAAGGCGGAAATTAGTATCCAACTCAGCACCACCAATAAACAAAGCATTTTCTAGACCAAGTTTAGCCAGATGACCACGAAGCGCAGAAGTCTTTGCTTCTTTCATTGCTAGATCATCCATTACAACAATGCCATCAGAAGCTTTCTTTGCAGAAAGGGCATGGCGAAGAGCCAAAGCGCGAACCTTCTTAGGAAGATCAAAGCCATGATCACGCGGTGTTGGACCAAATGCACGACCACCACCACGAAACTGTGGGGCTTTCTTAGTAGAGTGACGTGCAGAGCCCGTACCCTTCTGTTTATACATTTTCTTGGTTGTTGCTGAAATCTCAGCACGATTTTTCACATCATGTGTACCTGCACGGCGTTTTGCCAACTGGTAACGAACCATACGGTGAAGAATATCTTGACGAGGCTCTAGACCAAACACTGCATCAGAGACTGATACTTTGCCAGAAGCCTTACCTTCAAGAGTAGTTACGCTAATATCCATTATTCTGCTCCCTCACTTACTTCGCTAGGGGCAGCCTCAGCAGCGGTTGCGCCGCCTTTAAGACCAGCAGGTAATGGCGCATTATCAGGACGTGCAATTTTCATTGCGTCTTTGATAAGGATCCAAGCACCCTTCGAACCAGGAACAGCACCTTTTATGAGCACAAGACCACGTTCAGCATCCGTACGTACAATTTCTAGGTTTTGAGTGGTGATACGAGTTGAACCCATATGACCAGCCATTCTTTTACCCTTGAAGACTTTACCAGGATCTTGACACTGACCTGTTGAACCATGCGAACGGTGAGAGATTGAGACACCGTGAGAAGCACGTAGACCACCAAAATTGTGACGCTTCATCGCACCGGCAAAACCTTTACCGATTGAAGTCCCTGTCACATCGACTTTCTGGCCTTCTACAAAATGTTCTGCAGATAGCTCTACACCAACATCAAGCATGTTTTCAACTGAAACGCGGAATTCAGCCAGTTTTCTCTTTGGCTCAACCTTTGCAACTGCAAAGTGGCCACGCATTGGCTTTGTTGTATTTTTGACTTTAGCCAGCCCAGCACCAAGCTGAACAGCTGTATAGCCATTTTTCTCTTCTGTACGCTGGGATACGACCTGAAGGTTATCCACCTTCAGCACCGTAACAGGGATCTGTACACCAGCGTCATTATAGACGCGGGTCATACCCAGCTTTTGTGCTATCAAACCTGAACGCATTTGTTCTGTTCCTTTATGGGAAATAGGCTTTGTTATTATTTTGCCCAGAGTTCCCGCTGATAATTTTTAACTAACCGCCCTAATGGACCAACTAGTCTTAAAGTTTAATTTCGACATCCACACCTGCAGATAGATCAAGCTTCATAAGCGCGTCTACTGTTTGCGGTGTAGGGTCTACGATATCCAAGAGACGTTTGTGCGTACGCATTTCAAACTGCTCGCGGCTTTTCTTGTTCACGTGTGGCGAACGGTTAACAGTATATCTTTCGATGCGAGTCGGAAGAGGTACTGGTCCTTTCACCTGCGCACCTGTACGCTTCGCGGTAGAGACAATCTCTTTTGTCGAAGTATCCAGAATACGATGGTCAAACGCTTTTAGGCGAATGCGGATATTTTGGCCGTTCATAAGTTAATTCCTTAAAGAACACGGGTAAGAAGCGTTTGCCCTTACCCGTTAATTCAAATTACTCAATAATAGTTGCAACGATACCCGCGCCAACTGTTCTTCCGCCTTCGCG
>CAZCUN010000098.1:0-2970 GCA_964502215.1 uncultured Rhizobiaceae bacterium
ATCAGTGAATCACGATTTGCCCTAAATCTGGAGACTTTTTCAGCAGCCTGTTAAACTCCATTGACGGATTTTTAGGTCCGTCTGAGAAAAGGTAGCGCTAACAAGGCGGTTTGCCTTTTCGTATCAAATGCTCTTAGGCCGCGTAAGCTGGAGTGCAAGTCGAAATGATTCAGGGTTTTAAATCAAAGTCAACAATATCCATTGGCCCTTCTGCAATGCCGGCCGCTAGTTTTGCCGCTTTGACTTCCGCTTGAATATTTTCTCGTAGTTTTGCTCCATCATAAACCACGCCATCACGTATAATTTTGACAATTCCTTTGGTGCGAATAGGTTTTCCCGCATCATTGAGTTTAATGTGACCGGTCGCATAGAGAGTTTTTAAGTTTGCTAGCGGGTTTTCACTCGTTATGATAAGGTCGGCTTTTTTACCAAGCTGGATAGATCCCGTTTCATTTTCAACACCTAAGATTTTGGCTCCAATCAAAGTGGCAGAGCGAATAACTTCAAGCGGGTGAAAGCCAGCTTCTCGCAACATTTCTAGCTCCTGCACATAACCAAAGCCGTAAGTTGAATAAATATAACCCGCATCTTCACCAACGCCGATTTGTCCCCCTTTGTTTTTATATTCATTTATGAAGCGCATCCATTTGTTGTAGTTTTTTCGCCAGGCAATCTCTTGCTCTGTTCCCCAGTCAAACCAGTATGAGCCGTGTGCATTTCTATCCGGGGCGTAAAATTTCCACAGTGAAGGTAGGGTATATTCGTCATGCCACTCAGCGCGGCGGGAACGCATCCAGTCTCGGCTTGCCATATAAATTGAAAATGTTGGAATCATTGAAAAATTGCGTTCCAGCAATGTCGCCATCACCCTATTCCAGTGATCTGAACCTGCCGGGGTTGCTTGTTCCCATAATTTTCCAGCTTCCTCAAAACGATGTTGTTCGTCGTGATAAACGTAATCAAGGGGATAATCTTGTAAGACGCGATCTTCAAAAAGCGCTTCGGGCAATCCATACCAGTGTTCCATCGAATTCAGGCCGCGCTCAGACGTATCAAGAACATTAGCATGGGCGACATCAAGTTGTGCATGGTGCATTGTCGTTTTGAGATTAAGTTTTTTTGCCTCATCAAGACCGGCCCATAATATTTCTTCAGGCGCGCCAAAAAATTTAACTCCAATAGCGCCATCACGCTTTAAGGACCGAATGCGGGCTCTTGCCTGAGCAGGTGTATCGACCTGACCTGCGCTCCAACCTCGAAATACAGGATAAGGATAAATCCGTGGACCATGTTCGGTGCCATTATTAATTTTGATACCCAGATCAGAAGTCCATTTTGCCCCTTGTTCATTACCTAGTTCACGTACGGAAGTAATGCCGTGAGCAAGCCAAAGCTTTAATATATAAGAGTAGGGAACTCCTTGCCCGCTATTGCTATCATGAATGTGGCCATGCAGGTTGATAAAACCGGGCAGCACATATTTTCCACTGGCATCGATTTCTTTTGTTCCTTTTGTAGGGCGACGGTCTTCAAAAGGAGAAATACCAGGCGCGCCAATATTTACGATTTGTGTGATGCGGCCATCTTCTACTGCAATATCCATTGGCCCTTGCGGCGGGGCACCAGTTCCATCAATCATGATGGCATTGCGAATGACAAGTCGTTCAAACGATCCCTCGACATAGTCTTGCGCAAGAATAGGGTTAGAAAAATAAAAACTTGATGTAACAATTGCGAAGGCGGTGAGAATTTTTTGGATAATCGATTTGGACACTGTCTGCAGACCCTTTACTCTTATAGCCTTGGTTGTGAGGCTTCATTTTTTTATTTTTTATTTTTTGTGGGCACCGGAAGCCGAAATTGAGCTTTCCGATATCTCTTTCTTTTCATTGTAGCTGATTAACTAAGTTCGGGGTAGCGCATAACCGTCTCGTTTCATCTAATTTTATGTAGTCAATGGCGCAACTCTCTTGACTACACCTGTAGTTGTGTGGCGTGACTACAGATGTAATCAAAGAGTTTAATGTAAGGTAACAAAATGGCTCCTCATTCATCGACTCACAAGCCTGTCTTGCAAAAGCCCGAAAAAATATCTGATGCTGAATATCAAGTTATGGAAGTGCTGTGGGAGGAAGCTCCTCTTGCTGCAGCTGATGTAGCGGCGGTGATTTCGCCGATGACGGGCTGGAGCCTGAATACAGTCAAAACATTGTTGGCACGCCTTGCCGACAAACGTGCACTGACTCATGAACAAGATGGCCGCCGATATTTATACAGTCCGGCGATTAGTCGTGAGGATCATGCAAAAAGTGAAACGCGCCAATTTGCAGACCGATTATTTGGCGGGCGTGCAGCCCCGTTGGTCGCGCATCTTGCTAAAGCTCCCGGTGGGCTCAGTGAAGATGATATTGATGCATTGCAAGCCTTACTTGAGGATTTGAAGGAAAATGGCTGATTTTTTTGTTGCTCGATTTTTTCCCAATATTGAATTTTTAAAACATGCCAGCATAGCACACCTGAAATTGGCATGGTTAGTAGAAACAAGCCTTATTATTGGCTTATTGACAATATTTGTTTTGCTTATTCGTAAGCCTGTTGCCCGCAATTTCGGCGCGAAAGCCGCATACGGACTATGGTTATTACCCTTTGGGCGTTTCTTTCTCCCTGAACTTGCCGTTTTGCAACCACCTGCTGATACGGTACTTTCACAGCAAAATGCTGTTGTGTTGATGCCTCAGTCAACATTTGAAGTTGCCGCGATATCAACGCCGGCACATGAGGGTTTTACCATTGCTCAAATAGTTTTTTTGCTTTGGAGCGTGTGTGCTCTGTTGTGGTTTATAGTTCAATTATCAAGGCAGGCGCTTTATCATCAATATTTGTATGAAAACTCAAAACCTGCAGATCTTGATGTCATGAGAGCCCAATTCAAAATTACAATTGAGTGATTTCAGCGACTTATGATTCTGT
>CAZCUN010000099.1:0-1863 GCA_964502215.1 uncultured Rhizobiaceae bacterium
TTCTCATACCCATATTGATAACCCATTTTTGAGTTATCTGGGACAGCCCCTAATTTTAATCTGAAGACAAAATAAGATGCAATCATATATTTGTATAAACTTTAAGTGACGAAAATTAAATTAGCCTATTGAAGCTTTTTGAGTTGTATGAATAGCTACTAAGCGCGTGTTCACAAAATGCTGATTTAAGTTTGATTGGATACCTGAATGCTAATCGTTAAAAATGTAAATACATAAATTTTAAATTTGATGTCAGTTACTATTTTTAGCAAGTAATCATTATTCGCTAAGATCGTAACTTAAGCATCTAGAAGGCACCAACATGTTATCTATAGTTCGTTCTCAATACTGGTTTTACTTTATTGCAATTTTTGTAGCTCTATCTTTGTATTTTTCAAATTCCATACACGCTCAAGAAAAGACAAAACTGCCAAACTATGTGATTGAACAATATGGGGAGCCGCCAGCAATACCCACTACGCAAAATTTAGAATCCATACAGTCCGCTGTGAAAGTTGCTTTCATAGATGGCGTGCGGCAATCAAATTGGGGCAGGGATCAAACTTTGGCGTTAGAAGAAATTGCTAATTCTAAGGACCCTCGATACGTTTGGATCATTAGTGATTTAATGCGGTTTTCTTCTGGGCATCAACTAGACATGGAGCTTCGTGATGCTGCTTCAAAATTATTACAAAAGAAAATACCTATAGAAAATCAATGGGGTGTCGTAACCGACCATCTTATCGCTTGGAATATTCCTGCCCCGCCTAATTATTTGGAAGCAAAGCGCACAATTTTTACGACTATTATTCCAGGATGGGACAAAATATTTGTCGAAGGTGAGATTGATTGGAGGCATGTTTCTTGGGGGGGTGTTGTAATCGATGATCGAAAGTATGACACTACGGACGAGCGATGTAATTGCATCCCTGCTGCAGACAACCCTGAAGTAAGTAATGTAAAAGACGCAGCCTGGCTTAAAGATGATGATATCGTGTTCGGTGTTGAAGTGAACGGAGAATATAGAGCTTATCCAAGGCGCATTATGGAAGTGCGTGAAATGGTCAATGACACATTAGGTGGCAGAGATCTAGGAATACCATATTGCACGTTGTGCGGTGCTGCCCAAGCCTATTTTACAGATCAAATGCCCGAAGGTGTAAAGCGCCCAATATTACGTACGTCAGGACTTTTAATTCGGTCGAATAAAGTTATGTACGATATAAATACGTATTCAGTATTCGATACATTTTTAGGCAAAGCAGTGACAGGTCCGCTTGCTAAGAAGGGAATTAAACTCAAACAAGCAAGCGTTGTTACATCGACTTGGGGCGCATGGAAAAAAGCGCACCCTAAAACAACTGTTCTTAAAGAGGCACTCGCATTAGGTCGTGATTTTGATTTTCGTAACAACCGTGACTCAGATGGTCCAATTTTTCCAGTTGGGAATGTTGATCCAAGGCTGTCTGTTCACGAGGATATTATTGGCGTTATAACGGCTTCTGGTAAGCCTGTTGCATTTCAGCGAAGTAAAGCATTCCTTGCATTGAAAAAGGGTAAGGAAATAGCCTTTGAAAATATCCGCCTTAGATTGGCAGGAGATGGTATTAAAGCTGTTGACGCGAATGGCTCAGATCTTGGTAGCCATCAAGCGTTTTGGTTCGCATGGTCACAGTTTTATCCGACCACAACATTGTGGAATGGTTGAATTCATAGTGCTTCACTTGGGTGAAAATTATAACGCGCTGATGCAGGTTTTAAAACGCGTCAAACCTTAGAATAAGCACATGAGCGGAACAGCATAGAACGATAAGGGTTTGTTTTTTACTTGAACCACCACTTTACAAGTACTTTGTTCAAGTT
>CAZCUN010000100.1:0-1696 GCA_964502215.1 uncultured Rhizobiaceae bacterium
TGAACCAATGGGTTAAACAATATTTATCGTAGTTATCTGGGACAGCCCCAAATAATATATTGAGAATCACGTATAATTCAGTAATACATGGAATATGACATAAAACTGTAAGAATTCAGTTGGATGTTTTGAAAATCTGTCCCAGGAATTTCAAAAGGCTGGTAAATACTAATGGAAAAATATCTCGATCAAGATTTTTGGCTAGCTCAAAGCCAAGCTATATTTGAAAAATTAATAGCATGGTTCACTAGTACCGAATTTTATGCGCAAATTGGCGCAATAGTAGGTGCAATTTTTATTGCTAAAATTGTTGCAGGAATTCTCAGAAGCAAAATATCTTGGTTTTCTGAGGCACCTGACCCAAAATCTAAAATAGCAAAAGTCCGTGGATATTTTTACGCTGTACGAAGTTTGATTTTTGCAGCCTTATGCTACATATTTCTTGGTGTCGCCGCACAAGTAGTTAGCTCAGTTTTCGGCGTCGATTGGCTGATTAGAATTGCGATTAGTATTTCGGTTGTTTATCTGATTTACCAAGTAATCACTCTATTTATATCAAATCCACCAATCCGCACTTTATTGCTTTATGTTTGCATTCCAATTGCAACACTTCAAGCATTTGGTTGGCTAGATGATGCAATAGCGTTTCTTGATAGCGTAGAGTTTAAAGCTGGCAACATAAGACTATCGCTATACTTCTTAATCAAAACAGCAATTGTGGGTGGCTTCTTCTTCTGGCTTGGGTCAACTTCTAATAAGTCGGGTCAAAACATGATCCGATCACAAAAGTCTTTAGACATTGCGACACAAGAATTGATCGCAAAACTATTTCAGATTGCTCTATTTGCAACCATATTTATATTGATGCTCCAAGTTCTTGGACTTGATCTAACAGCCCTTACAGTATTCGGTGGTGCTATTGCGGTTGGTATAGGTTTTGGCCTTCAGCAGATCGCATCAAACTTTATTTCAGGTATCATTTTATTACTCGAACGCAACTTAACCGTTGGTGATTTTATTGAACTTGAGGATGGCCGTAGCGGCATCTTAAAAGAACTTAATATGCGCTCTGCAACTGTGGAGACCTATGATGGCAAAGAAATCATGGTACCCAATGAAAAGTTCATCACAGGCGTTTTCATTAACTGGACAAGAGACGACCCGCGACAACGCTATGAAGTTGATTTTTCTGTAAGCTACGACACAGACATTACTGGCCTACCAGAGCTTATTGTAGCTGCTGCTTCCAAGCACCCACAAGTTCTTCAAGAGCCAGAAAAGCCTGATTGTGAGCTAAGAGCATTTGGGGAAAGTGGCATTAAATTTGGTTTAGAATTTTGGATTGAAGGCGTTGATGATGGTAAAAATAGAATTTCGGCTGATGTTCTTACAATCATCTGGCAAACACTTCGTGACAATAATATAAAAATCCCATTCCCTCAGCGTGAAGTACGTGTCCTTTCAGAAGAGCCTGTTATCTCAATCAAACGTAAGAGTGCAAAAACATAAAATTCTAATATCAAACTTTGCTATTTATAATTTGCGCTAACAAAAAATTGAGTATCCATTCTATTCAATCCTTTTTATGTTAGCAAAGAAACTACTAGTGAGTGATTGGATTATAGCATGACACATAAAAACTTAAGGGGCTGTCCCAGATAACTACGATAAATATTGTTTAACCCATTGGTTCAAT
>CAZCUN010000101.1:0-1662 GCA_964502215.1 uncultured Rhizobiaceae bacterium
TCTCATACCCATATTGATAACCCATTTTTGAGTTATCTGGGACAGCCCCTAAAACAAATTCTGGAAGATGTTAAAACAATCGCAATTGTAGGCGCCAGCCCAAAACCAGAGCGTGCGTCAAATCGTGTTACGCAATATCTAATTGAAGCAGGCTACACCGTTTTCCCCATTAATCCTGGTCAAGCTGGCAAAAAAATTTGCGGCGTTACATGTTTTGGCAGTTTAAGCGACATTCCAGAACCAATTCATATGGTCGATTATTTTGTAAATTCAAAGGCAGTTTATAAGTTTGTTGAAGAAGCACTTGAATTATCCCCTCTTCCCAACGTCATATGGATGCAATTAGATATCCGCAACGATGAAGCCGCAAAATTAGCAGAAACTAAGGGCATTCAAGTTGTTATGAACCGCTGTCCAAAAATTGAATATGCCAGACTATTTAACGAGTTTAGATAAAATATTCCCAGATCGAAATAGCCCAAACAGAAGCCGCAATTAATGTGGCGAACAAAACAGCAGCAGATCCACAATCCTTTGCAACCTTAATGCGCTCACGGCGTTCAAGGGTCAGTTCATCAGCTAAAGCTTCAATCCCTGTATTGAGTAATTCTACAATTAAAATAAATAAAATTACCGCCCATAAAAGCAACAAATGCCAAACATCTTTTGCAATAAATGGTGCAATTGGTAGCGAAATAGCAAAGATAATAAGTTCTTCTCTGATTGCCGTTTCTTGAGCAAATCCATGCTTTAATCCCGCAACTGAATTAAAAAAAGCAGCAAGTATTCTCTTCATTATTTCAACGCTTCCACAAAACGTTTAACAGATCCAGCCATCCCAAATTCAAGACAGTCTGCGGTTAGTCCATGTCCAATAGAAACCTCTGCTAAATTTGGAATTGCTGATACCAGAGCTGGCAAGTTAGCCACAGTAAGATCATGCCCAGCGTTCACCGCCATACCCATAGCTTCCGCAATCTTAGCTGTTTGAGCCATCGCCACCAAAGCAAGTTTTGCTTTCGCAACATCATCGTAACAAGAACCATATGGGCCTGTATAAAGTTCTATTCTATCAGCCCCTGTATCTGCAGCTGCACGTATCGCTTTTTTACTAGCATCTGGGTCACAAAAAAGAGAAACTCTAAAGCCATTTTTCTTCAAGCGCTGAACACAATCTCTCAGAAAGTTCCCCTGTCCTTCAAAGTCCCAACCATGGTCAGAGGTCGCTTGCGCTGGATCATCCGGCACAAGTGTTACTTGTTCAGGTTGATTAAGCTCACATAACTTGAGAAACCCTTCTTCAGGGTAACCTTCCATATTAAATTCAGCATCAGGAAAATCATCATCAATCAAAGCACGTAATTCTGGCAAGTCAGAAAACCTAGTGTGACGCTCATCTGGTCTCGGGTGTACTGTAAGCCCATGCGCACCAGCCTCAAGAGCAATCCTACCAAGTGCTGTCACACTAGGCCAAGGAAGATCACGGCGATTTCGAAGAAGCGCAACAGCATTTAAATTGACAGAAAGTTTGGCAGGCATTTGCTAGTCTCATTATAAAGTATATCCCTTTTATCTTTGGGGGATACATTCAAATGAATCAAGCCGTTTTCTTCCCAGCCTCATTCATCCACTTACTGATTTTCTCTTCGAATTTATCAGGTG
>CAZCUN010000102.1:0-1562 GCA_964502215.1 uncultured Rhizobiaceae bacterium
TCATACCCATATTGATAACCCATTTTTGAGTTATCTGGGACAGCCCCTTATTTTTTACTGGGTTAGATCCTAGGGACAAGCCCTAGGATGACGATTTTCTTTGGTTGCTATGTGAATTTGGTTATGCTCCACTTCAACCATAAATTTAACTTGGAGATCCCCATGAAGCTTTGGTATTCACCGCCGTCACCTTTTGTCCGCAAAGTGCTTATGCTGGCCTATGAAACAGGTCAAATTGATAAGCTTGAGTTGATTGATGTTTCCAATACCGCACTCACACCAGACGCTGAACTTGCAAAGCTGAACCCGCTTGGCAAAATCCCAACGCTTATCTTAGAGGATGGCCATACGCTGTTTGATAGTCGTGTAATCAGCGAATATCTCGACGGCCTTCACGACGGCAAAAAGATGCTGCCGCTAGAGGGCATGGATCGCTACAACACGCTTGTTTGTCAGGCGATGGGCGATGGCATCATGGAAACAGCCGTTGGCATCCGCTACGAACAAGCACTTCGCCCTGAAGAATATCAATATGATGTTTGGATGGATGCACAGCAGAAGAAAATCGTACAAGCGCTGGATGTATTAGAGACTTGGCGGGCAGGGCGATTGCAAGACATTCACCTTGGCTCGATTTCCGTTGCATCTGCACTTAGTTATTTAGATTTCCGCCAACCAGATTTTAATTGGAGAGAAGGACGGCCGGTGCTTACGCAAATGTTGGCGACGTTTAGTGAGCGTGAGAGTATGTTGAAGACGCAGGCTTAGTGGTTGGATTGGCGTTGCAAAAACGATCCTTTTTGCAACGCCACCATGAAGGTCTGGTGTTGGGAGTTAGCGACAGCACTTTAAAAACTCACCAACGGCTGCACTTGACCCATAATTGCCGTTCAGTTTTTATTATTCAATGGTACTAACGGAATAAAGCTGCCCTTCGAAGCAAATATTGATATAGTCTAGTCTTTAGAAAACGCTATCAAGATTTAATATTTGCTAAAATGATTATTCGAACTTTTCAAAAACTTAATGAAAATTGGAATGCTGAGCCAAATGCTCCTGATGTGAGTATATCCAATAATAATACTGATGTGGAATTACATTTTTCACTCAATCCATTCGCTTACGATGCCTACGAAGATGAAAGAGCAAAAGTAGTCTTCCAGAATTGTTCAAAGTGGCGTCTGGGCAGTACTAATGATGAAGGATGGTATCTAGGGCAATGTAGATATAGTGGCATAGCTCCAAAATGGGGTGAGTTTTATGAGATTGTTGGTCATGACGAACTAAAGGATCAACCATCTGATTGGAAGTTTTCAAAAGAAAATGGGAGTGGTGATCGCCATTTTTTATTCTATCTGAGAGATAATACGTTTGAATGCATGGCTGATGATTGGAAGTTTACCCGATTTGGAAACCCATATGAGTGAATTGTTTATTATAATTACGTATTAGTACACACTTGTTCTTAGCACTCAAACCAGCCATTCGGCTATATTCTTAGTATGGTAGCTATTGGCCGAGGCTGTGTGGAAACGTTTTGGTTTTGTAGTTTTTAGCGTTAT